>CP070730.1:1852976-1870277 GCA_020351305.1 Candidatus Bathyarchaeota archaeon | reverse complement strand
CATAGAAGAAGCAACTCACATTTTTGTAATCGGAGTCATTGTCTATTATGATCCAACTTTCTTAATAACTGACGACGTGGACGATCCTCTGCCAAATGCACAAGTGTACATAACTTGGAGGAACGGCACTACAGATGCTCTGCCACGTTACACATCAAGCGATGGCTTAATCAATCTAACCAGGGTTTCTGCTGGAAACTATGGCTTCACTATTCTGTGGAAAGATGTGGTAGTCGGTCAAACGACAGTGTATGTGGATTCAGATGACCTTTACACCATTAAAACCCAAGTGTATCAGTTAACTGTGCAAGTCTATGGAAACACTGGCGGATCTATTCACGGGGCATACGTCATCGTGAACACCCAATCAGGGATAGGGCAAGGACTAGGAACAACTGATGAGACAGGTAAAGCACTGTTTAAGCTACCTTCTGGAACCTACATTATCTCTGTGCATTATACAACCACTTACTGGCTTACGGTTGTCAGGACTAGCGTCAATGAGCAGGTCTCAGTTACAGCCTCGACTTCCGAGAACATTGTTCTAACAGGTTATCCTCCTGCCATATGGTCAACAACCTTGTTCTTGCTGATGATGGGAATGGTGGTTGCAGTAGTAACCGTTATCTTAATAATCTTTATGAAAAGAAGAGCCTAAGGGTCACCTCAACCTATTGCATCTGCTATTGTCACATGCTGCAATCGCATGCGCACGCGGGCAATAATTAGGATGAGATAATAGGGCGCAAATGCGAATAAAAAATACTTCATGCGCCTAGTTAAACTTGAAGTTCTCTTGCAAATGGCTGTTCATCGACGGTATGGCAATAGTGAATTGAGCTCCTTTGTTGAATCTGTTGGTCTCTTGAATAGACCAGCCATATACGTCGCAGATTTTTCTTATTAAGTATAAGCCATAGCCTGTGCCCTTTCCATAGCCTTCTAAGAAAATCTTCTTTTTCTCATTTTTGGGTATACCAACACCATCATCACTGTAGACTATTCTGAGTTCATCCTTTCCTCTCTCGAAGAAAAATCTTATTTCACTTATTTTGCCTCCATGCTTCAAGGAATTGTCAATGAGGTTGTAGAAGAACTGTCTCAGCAATGAGTCAGCCAGCAACTTCAATCCGTGGCACTCGTTCGTTATTTTCACCCCTTCCAAGTTTGGGAGAAGTGATGAGGCTTCCTCAAAGGTTTTTCCTAAATCTAAGTAAGTTTGTTCTTCGATGCCCAACCTTTCGTAATCTCTTGCGAATTCGAAAATCTCTTTTGTCTGATCGACAGCAGACTCTATGTATTCAAGATATTCCGAGATCTTATTATGATCCGAGAAATCGTTTTTGATTAGATATGTATTCCCTAGAATTGTTGAAAGCTTGTTTCGCACATCATGTCTTGTTAGCCTACCAACGACTCGCAGTTTTTCCTCCATTTTTTTCCTTTCAGAGATATCACGAAACACTACAAGGTCTGCGGGTTGCCCTTTGAATTTTATTTTTGCAGCATTAATCTCGTACGGTAGTTTCTGACCGCCTTTTGTTAAGACTTCAATCTCGTATGGTACCAGCTTCTCTCCCATCATTCTCTTAGCCAGATTCTTTAACATAGTCGCTTTACTTTTTTTGGTAACAATTGGTATTCTCAGAAAATTTTTTCCTATCAATTCCTTCTTTTTGAAACCGGTCATTTCTTCTACTTTTTGGCTAACTTCTAGAATCTTTCCTTTTTTATCCACGACAGTTACTGGATCAACCATGAGGTCGAATAGTGCTTCGAAATGTTTCTGTGCAGCTATCAGCTGTTGTTCGGCTTTTGTGCGATCTGAAATGTCCTTGTAAAGGGCTACATGACCAACGAGCTGTCCTTCTATAGTGATCGGGGCAGCAGATATTGATACGGGGATAAGAGCCCCGGTTTTTGTCTTCCTGACAGTATCATGATAAACATATCCTTTAGCCGATTCCTTGTCTAGCATCTCTGCCTCTGCAATTTTCTCATCGGGGACTACGACATCATTAATGAGCTTGCCTCTGATTTGATTCAAACAGTGGCCAAAGAGCTGTTCAAAGCGTGGATTAACATCTACAATTCTAAAATTTACATCTACGTAGGCAGCTGCCTCGGGATTTCTTCTAAACAACTCCACAAATGTCATCTGTTCTCTATGAGCCACTTTTTCTCTTAATCGACGCGTGGTCATGTCGCGAAAGATACCTTGGATAACGGGCTTTCCACCTAGCTGGGTCACGGAGGCTGTGATATGCACATGCTTTATCTCTCCTGATTTTGCTATGACATCTGCCTCATCATCAACAACTCCATTCTGTCTTATGTGCTTCTTGAACATGCTAGCATAAGTTTTGACTTTTTCAGTTGGATGAAGATGTGTTTGATGCTTTCCTATGATTTCAGCTTTGCTTCTTTCAAGAAGAACCTCCGCAGCTTTATTGCAATTGATGATCAAGCCACTCCGAGGATCAGCCCAAAATATTGCATCTTTAGCGTTCTCAAAGGCTAGTCTGAACTTCTCCTCACTATCCCGAAGGGCCTCCTCCATTTCCTTGCGCTCTGTAATATCCACAAAGGTTCCTTGAACAGCGGGTCGTCCTTGATAGATTATTCTGGTTGCAGACATCTCCAACCATCGAATTGTCCCATCTTTTCGGACTACCCGAAATTCGTAATGTGAAGAGACCTGTTTTCCATTAAGGCGATCCTTGAATCTACTCCACACAAGGGGCTGATCACCTGGGTGAACCATTGCCTTCACTTCATACGGGTTAAGGTTGTGCAGCTCTTGAATTGTGTATCCACTAATGTTTGAAAAAGCTTGATTCGCAAACACGATGCTGAAATCTTGAATTGCCACTACTCCTTGGAGTGACTGCTCAACAAGTGTTCTGTACTTCTCCTCTGACTCATGAAGCGCCTTTTCTTCTTGCCTTATCTTTGCAGCCTTTTTTATGGCGTGGCTTAATTCTCCGTAGACTGTTTCCACATCCCCCATTTTGCTAATGTATTGATCTGCTCCTAGGTTCAAGGCTTTTATGGCAACCTCTTCTCTGCCTTTGCCCGTGAATATGATAAACGGGATTCTGTACCCATTTTTCCTTAGTTCCCTTAGAAACTCTAAACCGTCCTTTTCAGGCATTCTGTAATCCGAAATGATGACATCAAACGATTTTTCTCTAATTCTCTCAAGAGCCTCGTCCACGCTAGTGGAGGTCTCAACTTCAAAATTTCCTTTCATCTTCAGGATCTGTTTCGCGGATTCCAAGAAACTTTTCTCATCATCAACATGCAAAACTTGTAACATTCTGTTTTCATCAAGACATAACTGAAAACCAAAAACAGATTCAGCTCTAGCACTAGCCATTTAAATCCCTTGTTTCCTGATTCCTTGCACTCCAACATTAAAAGTTATGAATTCTCAATCAAAAGTCTCCATATGCGACAACCAAGTATGTAAAGCCCCATGCAGAAGCGTCTACATACGCGCGCGTTGTCAAGCGGTTGCTAAGTTCGGGGTCTGTGGTTGACAAATTAGGCAAGTGTATCGCCAGATTTCTTGGATAGAATATAGAACATACTTGAGCGCGCGTATATTTATCATCAAAAAATGGGGGTGTGCTGGAGACATCTGCACTTGTGTGGGGGGTCAGACTTTTCTGGTCCTTATCCCCTAGGGAGTAATATTTGAGCTTCTAACACGTTTTCTATTGTGCCATCTATTATTTCTCCATACCATATTCCCATTGTCTTTGCCCCTTCAAATGCCCCAGTGCCATGCCCCACAACTGTGCCAGCAAGATGAGTATAACCAGTAATTCTGTCACGGAATGAACCTTCAAAAGTACCAGCTCCGTCGACTGTTAGTACAAATTTTCCATGCATGGTCCCATTGCCTGTCATCGTGTTGAAAGCGTAGTCAAGTTTTTTCCACATCGTTGCCCCGAAAATACCGAGCTCTGCACTATCGAAGGTTCCCACCGCTATTAACCCTCTGACTTGTAGAATATCACCCATGGCCCAACTTACACCTGGATCAGTGATAACGAGACTCACGTCTGCTATATACGGCACTCTTACTGCTGGTGCTGCCACCAAAGGTTTTACTGCAAAAAACATTAGCAGAGCCATGAAAGGCAATAAAATCTTCTTATTCATTCAACCACCTCCTTTCTCCCCGAAGAACAGTAACTCCATTCAGAATAGCAGATATTAAACACTTATGAAATCTTCTTCTATTCCATTCTTCCAGAAAACAAGAAAAAAAAGAATGTGCGGGAGACATCTCTATTAATCATGGTTTTACTTCAAGTTAATGAAATAACTAAGCGTGTGTGCGCCTTCTCTTATCCCATTCTTCCCATTTTTCCCTTTAAACAAGAATAGCATTGCGAATGGACACATAAAAACAACAAGCCAGAAAATACAATCAATTAGGAAGTTCATGGGTTGAAAAATGAAATGGTTAGGGTATGGTGGTGGACCCCACAAAGACCAAGATTCAACCATCCAATGAAGAGGCCAACCTCTATACAGAAAACGTGCGTCAGCAGTGAATGGTTCTGTATAGTAGAAATAAGATGCAAACGTTATAACCAGAGAAAGTACAAAACTAATTGGAACAGAGATTGATGAGAACCTTTGGATCTTCAATTTCTTTATCCTAAGTAAAATTGCATTCAAGCTGTTTATAATGCTACATTTTAGAACAGGTTAAGGAATGCAATGTACGTACGCATATTTATCATTGAAAAATGGGAAAGCGTGGGAGATAACTGTTGGAGATGCCTTAAACGGATATTTAACCTGTTTTTTTTCATATATGATCGCGTGCGTTCTTCAGTAAATCATAAAAAAAATTAAACTTAGATGTTATTTGGAGGAAAATTAGCTGAGGAAGCCTGATTTCGACAGCGGTTGGATATCGTTATCTCCAGGCGACAATACAATCACCCACACCTTGAACACAACCGAGGTAATCGTGTACATGACAGGCAAGAGAACTATCGACGGAGCGAGTCACCAAATGGAGTACGGAGGATTTGTGAATACTGTAGGAGCGGTTGTCAACGATTACCGAGGGGTTTACTGGCATAAGCTAACAACTAACAGCATCACCGTCCATAAGCACGGTAATGACGAAAATTGGGAGTATGCACGTGTCTTAATTTGGAAAATCTCAGAAACATAACCTCTCTTTTTTCCTGAGAATTAATTGATAGAGCTTTGCTTCTGAAGTCTTTTCTGAACATTAATGCGCATGCGCATTTTTTCTATAAATCATAAATATTCTAAGCACTAAAATAGGTAAAATCAATATTGAACATTTGGCACATGGATGGCAATGAGAAGAATTTCGTTATTTTTCATGATTCTAGTAATTTTTGTTTCTACATTTATTTCCGTTAAATTAACTTCGTGTACATCTCCATATGTGCTTACTGGAGCAGGATACGATTTCTATTCAGTGTTGTCGTATGATAGAGGTGATTCTTCTACAAGAATCATTGTTCTCGCCTTAGAAGCTAACACTAATGTGACTTTAGACACAGATTGGGATGAGATACCCGAGTTCAGCTGGAACTCAGGGGTTTCTCGCTATAACTCTACAATCTTCTACGGGGATGATAATTCAATCCCGCCTGGAACTCATATTCATGGAGATAAGCCTATTATAGTCGTCCAACAGCATGGCATCGAGCCAAGCCCATGGACTGATAGTGGAGCGTTGGCTCTTCTTCCATACGAACTTTGGGATACACAGTACCTAGCACCTAATTACGCCACTGGGAAAATCGAAGTCACAGCTCCAACACCTGGGACTAATGTTTACCTAGATACTGATAATGATGGAACTCCAGAGTATACATGGACATCCAATGCTACGGAAAGGCATCACCTTTGGGGAACCAATGTAACGGAATACTTTGCTTCAAATATCACAGCCACGAACCCTATAGAAGTCGCAACAGTTCATGCTGTCTATGATGGAAATCAGGGCACTCCTTCTTTTGCACGATTATCTCTTCCCAGGCGGTTCTTAGGTAATGAATTTTACACTCTTCAACAGTTTCCAAGTTTTCCTGGTGATGGGATCGAGTGGATCGGTATATCTTCTCCATATCTGCCTTGTACGGTCAAGATACAACCAGACGTTGAGGTTGATGATATTCGAGAGTTTAACATTACGAGTTATGTTGATAGTTCAGAACATGTAAGAGATCAGCGTGTGGAGAATTATGCCCCGATAATTAATATGGTGTCATATTTGAACTCGACAGCGCCTGCTGAAGCCTACTATACGACTTACGCAAAATATTTTGTTAGTAGGATAGATGTGGAAGCAGCAGCAACGAGTATTCCTGTCAATCATTGGGGAACTGATTATCTTGTGCTTGGAGATCCAGCGGATACCGAACTTGTGAACTATACTCGTCTAATCAGTGTTATTGCCCCTGTAGAGGGAACACATGTTATGATTGATGTTGATCATGATGGCCTAGCAGAGTATGAATGGACATCTACAGCATCAAATTTCAACGCCACTTTTAGTAATTTACCTTCAGGAACTCACATTCATGGAAGCAAACCTTTCACCGCACAGCAATTAGTTTACAAGAATGATTTTCGAGATGCAAGAGCTATCGAGCTTCTACCAATTCCAGAAATTAATCGAGATGTCGCTATTACGGCTGTTACTCCGGCTAAGACAATAGTAGCGCAAGGGCTAACTTTTCCTATTAATGTGACAGCCTGGAATTTTGGGAATTATACAGAGATTTTTGATACTGCTTTGAATGCAATTAACCTGTCTGAGATTGGAATTGGGGTCGAAAAAACTTCTTTAGACAACAATTCATTCGAGGTAATCACCTTTTCTTGGAATACCTCAGATGTTCCCTATGGAAATTACCTTCTAGTTGCAAATGCAGATGCATATGATTATTACCCTTCCGACAATATCAACACTTCAAGATGGATATTCATCACCATTTTAGGTGATATAGACGGGGATACAATTGTGGATATATCAGACCTTACAAGGACCATTGTTGCTTATGGCAAAACCCGGGGAAGCCAAGGATGGCTTGACAATATCTGGTATGCTAATCGTGATGTTAATGGCGACGATATAATTGACTTTTCAGACATAGCCATTG
Organism: Candidatus Bathyarchaeota archaeon; assembly: GCA_020351305.1. Taxonomy (GTDB): domain Archaea; phylum Thermoproteota; class Bathyarchaeia; order Bathyarchaeales; family SOJC01. Next base: position 1,863,105 of record CP070730.1, on the reverse strand, counting down.
TCATAGACCAATTTGGAGAATCATGGTAATCCCAAAAAATTGCGCGCCCAGGTTCAAGATTCATACGCGTGCTAAATCGATACAATCGGGCTGTTTGATTTCGTTACTTTTCATGAGATTTAGGCTACGGGTTGCTTGATGAACCTTGCTCTTATGTTGATGATGGTGAGAAACACAGTCATAGCTACGAAGACTATGGTGGTGACTCCAAGGAGATACGTCATGATTGATTGCTGCTGAGATTGTTGTTTATAGGGTGATTCTATGTAGAGTGTAGGTTCGTAAGCAGGGTGATCTGATTCTAACCACCTTCCCAAATGAATGTTCCACAATTCGGTTCTGGTTCTTACATCGAGATTCGTGTAGCCTGGTGCTATATTGGCTGGTAGGTTGAACGGAATGTTGAAGGTTCTTGACTGACCTTGTTGAATCTCAACTGGTAATGTAGTATCGGTGAAGAATTTCTGCATGTAAACGTTTCCTTCAATGTAGTAGTAGTCAATTGTGGCGCTTAGCTCCGTAACTCTGATTTCCCTGTCTTCGTCGTTGTATATGGTGACTGTGAGGTACCCTGTTTCACCTTGGTTGTATGTATCCTTATCAAGGGTGCATGCAGTAATTGTTGGGGCTTGTACAAAAGGAAAAATCATTAGAGATATAAACGGAAGCAACACTATTAGCAATCGTTTATTACGCATTTTCACCCCCCCCATACAGACCTTCACCAGTCTCGTTCAGTTTTGAAGCTAAAAGAGTTATGAACCAACAATTCAGATTGATGGTCACCAAAGAAGAGGGTTTAGCGAGTTGAAGTGTTTTCCCTCCGCGCGCGCATCATTCAAAAGCGGTCGTTCCCAATGAAATCTCTATTGGTTCCTATGGATACTGAATATTTGTTGCATGCTTTTGGAAGAACAACTAAGTCCTGATATTGTTTCACGGTTTGGCTGTTTCTTCTATTTCTTGAAGGTTTTTTAGGCAAATTGCCATCATTTTCTTACATTTTTCTCTTGTTTCAGACGGCATTTCCTTCATCATCTTCTTACAATCATCTTCGTTGAAATTCTTCACCATGCTGGTCATCATTATACTGGGATTAATAGCTTCCATCATTATGGGCATCATCAGCTGCATCATTTCTGCCTTTTCCTCCTCAGTCATGCTGTTCATAAACTGCTTCATCATTCTCTGCTTGTCTTCTTTACTCATATTCGCAATGAAGTTCTTCATCAATGCCTCCATAATAAAAGCTCCAAAACAACATATGTTCTCGTTTCACCTATAACTTTTCAGCTTTAATGTCGCCTATCCCTATAAGGCTTCTTCCACGCGTACAAACATTCATGTTCTCTGATAATCTCGTATGCTCACTCTCTTACTCTACAGTCGTGTTGGTCGGTGGGCAGGAGTATGTAAAACCCTCGAGCGCAAGCCACAGATGTGAGCGCACATGAACTCTACTAATCACGCAAATTTTAAATATTCGCCGACTCTCCATTTCTAAGGGGAGAAATTCTGGTTTTAATAACTTATATAGTTAGAAGAGTTTTGATATCGATTTTCATTTTATGGTTAATAGCTACATTCAATTTCTTGGTCATTTATTCCCCTGAAGGCATTTTGATGATGGATACTGAACCACACATAATGAGAATGTTAAGTGAAAGCTACGGTGTTTATGATCCTCCGCACATTCAATATTTGAAGTATTTACGCGTTATGTTCTCGTTTGGAGTTGTCCCTCCATACTTTGGCTGGTCAACTGTTCACCATGAGTTTGTTGCTCAAGGACTATATTGGCGTCTTCCCATAACTCTGCTTCTTCTAGGAACGGCTCTTGCAGTTCAGATGATCATTGGTATACTTTTGGGAGTGTTTGCAGCTTCTAGACGAGGAAAAAAACTAGATGTGGCAGCAATTGGGGTTTCTATCATAACTTGGTGTATTCCTGCTTTCGTACTCCAGTTGCTAGCAATTCTTCTGTTCAGTTTCATAATGTGGGAAACAGGCATAGAGATTTTCTCGATCAGTTTTTTTCCACCACCCTTCGTTGAACATGACCTTGCTTGGTGGCTGCAAGTCCTTTGGGAGCTTACCTTGCCTATTTTGACATTAGTTGTAACAGGGTTTGCATATTGGGTCTTAATGACCAGAAATACGCTCATTGATGCTTTGACCCAAGACTATGTGGTCACAGCAAGGGCTAAAGGATTAAGCGAGAGACAAGTGTTGTTTAAGCATGCCTTTAAAAGCATACATCCTCAGATTGCTACAATGATTGCGTTCAGCTTGCCGAGTTTGGTGACAGGTTCGATAGTAACTGAATACATCTTTGGAATAGAAGGAATTGGCAAATACTTTCTTCGACTTTTTTGGCGGGAAGGGATGGTAATTGTAATATTAGACTCTGCAGCGACAGCAGCTGTTTTCTTCATCTACGCCACACTAATAGTCGTATGCAACCTTATTGTGGATCTTATTTATGGAATATTGGATCCGAGAATACGTATTAGTGCGCCTGGGGGAAGGAAGTAGCCGCATTATTATACAATGGGGAACCTTAGATCAAAGCGTTATTTCCACTCAGAGCAGAGAAGGCTCCTGCATTTATGTTGATGCGTTCGTGCACTTTCATTTTTATGTTAGTTTAACTTCTTGATCTACGGTGTTATCTACAACACTGACCCATCTTGTTGCTAGAATTTGGCTGAAATCTTCGCTTTCCGGGTTGAGATCGGTAGCTACCAAGTGCCAGTGATCATTGATTGTGGCGAAGGTTGAATCCATAATCACGAATTTAGGAGTGTAACTGAAGGCTTTTTTCCCAATTTTAGAAAGTAGGTCTAAGGCGTGTTCAAAAGCCTTGTGTGGTATTGTGTGTTCATGCTGTTTGAATATTATCATAATACGTTCGCGATGTCCTTTCAAGTTAACTGTTCTTAAGACAATAAAAGAATTGTCTTCATGGTAGACTTTCTCGCTTTTCACATCTAATTGACAGAAGGGGCAACCATGGGCTTTCAACTGTTTTTGCCTCACTAAGTTTTCATATAAACTTCTCTCAATCTATAAATGTTACATATGGATGTGCGTGCTGCAGGAAAAGTTTTAGCAGAATCCAACAGCTGATTAGATCATAGAGTGAATAGCTTGCTGAGAAGGTGATTATGTATGAATGTTCTTCTACGGGGAAGCATTGAACGCCATGTAGACAGAATCCTAGAGGGTGGAATGCCATTGGATAAGGCGTTATTGATGTTCAGGAAAGGGTTAGCTCCAACAGTCAAGAATGTTGAGGATGCACTTTTTGGTTATGTTATTGGCAGAACGATTCAGTTTTCGTTTGATGCTATGCAAGTGCATCACAAAAGAGAGCCTAATGGTGCTGAATTTTCAGAGATTGCAGAAATTCTTGTACGTAGAGCCATGGAAATCAAGTCGAAAATCAAGTTAATAGCAAATAGATATTATGCACGCGCATTGGTAGGAAAAGTTTTCCAGCTTTTTCAGAATACATCTTTTAAACAGCAGCGCAATTAGGAAGAAAGAAGGGGGAAATTAGCTGTTCAGTGATTTGGTGTTTTGAGTAGTCTTCTCTTTATGATGGCTAAGGCAACCGTGAGCACGACGAATATAGGTGCCAATGCCGTCCACGCGGGGAACTCTGGAATCACAGTCGTCAACGGGTATCTATCTGTATTGTTGCCATCAATGTCGTATGGGCCGTCCCATATTCCGTCGCTTTCCGTTTCATTTTGGTCTGGACCGCTGTAATCATCTCCAATAAGGGGATATAGGTCTGGAAAATCGTCCCAGTAGTTTCCTCCAGAAGGATAGCCATCATCCCAAACATTTGGATTAGTTTGTTCCATGTAAACTTGGTTTGTGTTATTGATGAAGTTGTTATGGTAGAATGTGTTGTTATACACAGACCATCCCACCATATAGATACCGTACTCGTTGTTTGTTATGTTGTTCAGGTATATGGTGTTGTTTTGAGCCCAGCTGAAAAGGATGCCGTTAGTGTTGTTTGTGATTATGTTTTCAGAAATAACAGTATCCATGGACGTGCTGCCACCTATGCCATCCGTGTTGTTGATGATAATGTTCCCAGAGATAGTATTGTTATAAGATTCGCCAAACGCAATACCACGGGAGCAATTTCGTAATATGTTTCCAGAAACAGTGACGTTTCCAGTATTTACGAGAGAGATACCTGTTGAAAACGATGTTATTTCTATGTTCTTTATTGTTACGTTTTCCTCCCACTCAGAAATCGAAATCTGTATCCCTGTTCCGCTTCCTGTTCCTTGAAGCTTGTATCCTGCCCCATCAATTGTGATATTGCCCCTCTGAATAACTATGGAATCGTTAATATCATCAGTGAAAGTGTACGTAACATTGTATGTGCTGGTTATATTTGCTGTCGATGGGTCAACACTCCCATCAGCTCTAATGTAAATTGTTTCAGGATTCGCCTTAGCGGGTTGAATGGAATATGTCCATGTTAAAATGCTCGTAATTACCAGCATCGACATCATAATTGCGATTGCTTTTAACTTCATTGTAACGACCTGTTGCAAACATACTCTACCCTGAGGATTTAACATTTGCCATATTTTCTTCCTTGGATTCTATGTTGTTTTAGAAAGTTCAATTGCGCGTGCGCCAATCAGGATTACTTATAGAGGTAATAGGAGTAGGCATCATTTTTCTTGCTTAACTCTGGATTGTCTTGAAAGCCTACCGTTATTATAGAAAGCGAGGTTTTCTGAAAAGAGCATTTTTAGACTTGGCTGCTCAAGTCGGGCATGAGAGAAAGAGCCTTGAGGAACTGTCTGATGAAGAAGTCAACGAGGCTTTTAAGAAGCTCAACCTTGCTCGATGGTTTTATCAAGGTTTTGCGGGTGGTCTTTTTGGTTATTGTTTGATATTGGCAGGTATACTAATTCAGATTCTTTTAGGTTCCTAGCTTGTGTGCGCGCGTAGAAGCAAGTCAGCTTTTAGGTTGGATATGTGCGTGTGACATGGGTCGGAAAAGCTGGAGAGATTTTTCAGAATACATCCGTTAAATAGGTGCAGGCGTGACAAACACTTAAGAACCTCAGGATGAACGATGGTGGATAGTTGAGGTGGGTTTGCTTTGTCTGGGAGACAAGATCGATCAGGGTTGGTGAGGGAATTTTTCTCAATATCTTTGGAGAGGAGTGAGATGGCTTTCATGTATCTGGGATATGCTGGTGTAATTCTACGATTGGATGACAGAGCTATGGCAATTGACATCGCGAATCTCTTGGGAAATGAGGAGATAGATGCTTTCAGCAAGCTTGACCTATTGGTCTTCACGCACAATCATAGTGATCATTACAATCGTGCTCGTGCACGGAGAATTCTGAAGACAACTGATGTACATGTCGTGGCTCAGGCTAAAATAGCTGAGGACTTGAAGGGCAGTGTTCCGCCAGATAGGTTGACAGATGCCCAGCCAGGAACATCAGTAGATGCTGGTGGTTTTGAGGTTACTGCAATTGAGGGGGTTCACCCCAGACCGATAAACATCTACAGAATCACGAGAGACATGTTCAGTATTTTCCACGGGGGCGACTCAGGATACTCCTCAGTCAAAGAATATCCCGCAAAGATGGCGTTTCTCCCCACAGGTAGACCTTCACCCTCATGTTCCCCGGAAAGCGCACTTAGATTCGCTCAGGATCTCAAACCAAGCGTGGTTGTTGCCATGCACGGTAGTCCTGACCAGTTAGCTAAATTCAAAAGACTCATCGAGAAAGATATGCCTGACACAACTATCATAATCCCGGAAAGATACAGAACAGTGAGAGCACAGATCTAATCTAAGCACAGGCGTATGCGCGCACGTATTGACTTGTGATGGAATAGTTTTCTATGCACATTTATATTCTATGAGACAAAGTTTCTTTATGCAGCCGAAAATGCGAACGCTTAAAATCTCTTGTGTTATGCTTGGACTGCTATTTTTACTGCTATTTCTTAGAATTAGTTACTCGGCTGGGCAAGTGGCTGTAGAATTCCTTTATTGGGATCCAAGCACCGACCCGAAGTATTGTGACACCTGCCCACCTTGGATCGCAGCCTATCTCGACTTCCTCAATAAAAATGAAACCATCCGAAGTGTTAGTGAACACGATTGGGAGGACAAGGTTGTTTTTGAGTGGATTGACATTACCTCAGCAACAGGCGATGAGAAAAGACAATTATACAATATCAGTAGTCAAAAGAATTCAGTTCTAGTGATAAATGGGCAGCTCAAAATTGAAGGTGCCTTCAACGAGACCTACATTGTAGAAACTATTGAAGCTGTTTTAGAAGAGGTTTCTAGTGTGCGAATCCCAGGAGTGTTGCCTGGCGATTACTGGATAGTGAACACATCTTTCACTTGGTTGACAACCCCATATTCAGATTCTTTGGTTGACTTGTGGTCAAACGCTGAAATGATCAACACAACGATTCTTAATGTTTCGGATACAAATGTGACTTACAGCATGTTTATTTATCTAGCTAATGGGTCTGACAGACGTTATATATGCGAAGTTGATGTGGCTACTGGAGAGTCAAATATCTCCAGTTTCTTACCGCCTTATTGGATTGTTGCAGCAAATCTTTGGGTTGGCGATTCTTTGTATACAGACGGCTCCTTCTTCAATTGGAAGATAAACGCGACAGAAATGAAGGAGTATGCGGGGCAAGATAGGCAGGTAAATATTGTGAATATCACGTCCGGATCCATTTCTTACTTATATTATTATGATAAACTGACCGGCATAATGCTTGATGGTAACGCGACAACCAGTGATTACTCTGCCCAGGGAGTCACCAAAGAAATCATCCCAGAATTCCCATCACCTTTAGTTCTGCCATTATTCATGGCTGCAACACTGCTGGTGGTCATTGCTTATAGAAGAAAACACAAGCCAGTTTTGCGACGCACAATTTAGAAAGAGCCCACCAAAATCCTCTGATTCTGCCTAGCAGTGGAGATATCACCCGAAATTTTCCCGCACTTCCCCATTTTTCTGGTTGTCTCTACCATATTAGACCAATAAAAACTCCTGCAATCAGTGCAGCTACAACACCAAACATCGCGGCTATGAGAAGCACACGTACTTTATCTAGGTCAGGGTAATCCTGCGGCGCATCTATATTATGCCTTCCAAACTCATGGAGGAAATGCGTGAACCCTACCAATAAAGAAAATACTCCTACAAAGACAATCAAAGCAGCAACCAACGCGGCACGTACATTAAATCGTGATTTCGCGTGCAATGCAGTCACCAAATATAATTGCATTACCAACGACGTTTAATGCTTTGTGCGTTGCGTCTACTTAGCAGTGGAGATATCACCCGAAATTTTCCTGCAAACTCCTCTTTTTTTCGATTTTGTTTTAATAAGCAATTCATCTAATCTATCGTTCAGGTGGTTAAATGTTGGATATACAATCTATTTCCATTGTGATTGCTGCCACCAGCGTGGTAGTAGGTGTAATCTTTGCTATCTTACAACTGCGAAATGCCATGAAACAGAGGAGAACAGAGATTCTAATGAGTCTTTACTCACGTTTGGGAAGTGCGGAGTTTGCCAATGCGTTAGAAAGAATCAGGACTAGCGAATATAAAGACTATCATGAGTATGTTAAGAAATATGGAGTTGCGGAATTATATCAAGTGGGCTCAGTCTTTGAAGGACTAGGGTTTCTCATGCACAGAAAACTCGTAGACAAAGATTTGGCTTCTCTTTTCTCTTCTTCTGAGAGCCTAATTACATGGGAGAAGATTAGACCTATGGTTGAAAACGCTAGAAAACTGCTTAGTCAACGAAGAATGGGAGAGTATATTCCTATGTTGGTGTGGTGGGAATACTTCTATAACGAAGTGAAAAAAAGAGAACAAAGACTACAACAAACACTACAATAAACACCCTTCTTTCTTTTTTCCTTGAAATTTCTTCCACAAGTCATAAAAAACTAGGGACGAAGATCTATTCAGTGATGATGGTAATTGCTTGAAGGCAAGACTATCAATTTGAGGGTTGCTGAAGAGGATGATGTGTCTCTAATCGTGGGGTGGTGGGGTAATACGCAATACATGGGCGAATACCAAGATGTGATGACAAAGACTCTGCCAGAATTTAAGAAAATTGTGCTTGAGAATACGATTTTTCTCATAATTGAGAAGAATGAAGTCAAAATTGGACATATTGTTGGTTGGATGATAGGCAGAACGATGGAGATAGGTTTTGCCTTGATTCCAAGTGAAAGAGGAAAGGGTTATGGAACAGAAGCTATTCAGCTAATGGTAGACCATTTATTTCTCACGAAAGATATCGCTAGAATCCAAGTGACAACAGATGTCAGAAACAAGGCGTCTCAAAGGGCTTTGGAAAATGTTGGGTTTGCAAAAGAAGGAACCATGCGAAAATATTTCTATGCCAAAGGAAATTATAGAGATCATTTCCTTTACAGCATTCTCAGAGATGAATGGAAAGAACTAAAAACATTGAAGGAAGAGAGCAAAGTCTGAGCACATCTGATGTGCTGAAAAAGTAATCTGGTTTACATTTGGTGTGCTAGGAAAAGCTTATCTGGTAGACTCTGTACGCAAAAGAAAGGAATTTATCCACTCAAGACAAGAATTGTATTAGGGAGTTCTGTGAGTCGAGTAACAAACATTCTTCATAGTGTGATAATTCATGCTAAGCAACTAGTAAGGGAAAGGACAATCTGTCCATACTGTGGTGGTAAGAATTCAACTAATGACACTATCTGCAAAAAGTGTGGCAGGGATCTTCCATCAACAGAAGACTTGAGGTAGCAGCAAGAAAAAAATATTATCTCAATTGACAATCGAGGGTGTTTTAGGAATGGAGAGATTTGTTGCAGAAGTGTAAAGATTGGATTTATGCTCTTATAGTGATAGCTATAATAGCTGTCTGCACTGTGTGGCACCTTCACCACACCCCACAACATATTCCTCTCTTTTTGACTACAACCATCATTGCACTAGGTTTTATTGTGGTGATGGCTTTGCTACCTAAAATCAGGCAACGACTTGTCAAAGGATTACTTGCGTTTAATACTCGACAAGAAGAGTTGGGAGGGTGGCTGTATCGTTATCGAAGAATTGCCCTCGTCCTCTTTTTCATAATCATCTTAACATTTCCACTACTCTTGCAATATCAGTTCATTCCGCCATCATATATGCCTTGGGCTGTGCTAACCTTTTTCATCATAATCTTAGCCTTAGGTGCCATCCAAATTGCTGGATTGCTGAGGGCTGCGGGATGGTGGGGGTTGTTACTCATTGCAACACTCGTAGCAATTGCAGTCCTACGTTTCCTAATACGGTGATGAAGGCAGACGGGGAGGATGTTAGAGCATAAATTGGATTTCAATCAAAATTCTTCTAAGAACCTGAACAGATCCCCCAATCCTTGGAATTGGAGAGTATTTTGTTTACATAGGAAAAAAGCCCAACCTGAGTAAATCTGGTGTGCCGAAAAATACATAGAGTTTATACCAGGTGTGCTGGGGAAAGACTATCTGGTTTATTGGAGCAGTTCTATCTGCACAGCATATTTTATGAAATTCGAGAAGTCAGAGACGGTTTGTAATATAGGCTGTGACTCCCGCAACAAGAAAAATTAGTCCAGCGACAAACATAGTAACCAAAGCAAAGGTGAATGGCAGCATTCCCACTTCAACTTGAATTTCTGATGAAGTAAAAAATGCAAGCAGTCCAATTGCCAGGAATATAATTCCAGGGATTATCCACTTTTCCTTCATCTCTCTTCAACCACGTTTAATTCACTTGACAGAGAGAAATAATTTATGAATCCACAATTTAGATGCTGGGAGAAAACCTATCTGGTTTGCATCTGGAGGTTTCTTCCGCAAGTCATAAAAACTTAACATGTAGGAAAGAGCTAAGATTAGTTTGCTCATGGTTTTGTTAAAAATGACTAAGACTCTCTTGATGAAGTTAGATCAAATCCAGCCATCTCAGTTGTATATTAGTTCAGAAAAGCTAGATATTGTTATGAGGGGCTTTCCATCTGAAGCGACTTTTATTGAGCCAATTCCCATCAAGAAGCT
>CP070730.1:1840189-1852876 GCA_020351305.1 Candidatus Bathyarchaeota archaeon | reverse complement strand
TGCGTTTAATGCCGATTCCTTATCCATTCCGAATAGTGTAGTTAAGCTTGCTAATTCGCGGGGTTCACGTAACTGGTACGAGTCCACTGCGTTGCTACTGATCACAACTGGGATATGGAATTTAGCTGCTATGGCTACTTCTCTTCGCAAAGAAGAAAGAATCCTCACACGAGGAAAATAATGCAACTGGAGAATTAGTGACATATCAATTTCTAAAGCGGCAACGCCTTGAGAGGCTAGCCTTGCTTCAGAGATGTCAAAGAATCTTTCACGGGGATTGATAGAAGGGAAGGCAAGTAGATCGACTCTGTGGTCTTTAGCTGCTTGCCTAGCAACTGATTTTGAAAGACAGTTCACAGATACCAATTCGAATCCTCGCCGGACTTGCCTAAGGTTTTTCAGCAATCCACTTGTAGATTTTGGCGTCAGGTCTATTCTAGCTACAAAATCAACACCAGCAGCTTCGCAAATCCTTCTTGAGAAATTGATTGTGGATTGTCTGGTCTTTAACGGTAGAGAAATCCCTACTATGGCATAATTCAACTCTGCTGCTTTGTATATTATCTTCTCTATGTCTTCCTTCTTAGTTAGATCAGGATGTAGGTGGATGTCAGCAAATTTTCTCATGCCATCAACCCGAGTTCTCTGCAGATTCTAATTATGGTTGATTCACCCTTTTTGCTGAAATGAATACGTATGTGAATTGGGTCAGCTTTTTTCAGTTTAAATTCGCCCTTGAATGCTGCTTGCTTGTCAAGACGAAGGTAAAGATTTTTTTTATCTACAAACAACTTTGATTCTGCATATACTTCTTCTTTATCTATTTCGCTAAGGCTTCTGGAAAGCTTCTCGATAAAAGCCCTAATAAATCCTGCATCCTTTATTCGTGTTTCAAATAGAACTATTGGATTGTTATAATAGCCCTTCAAATTTGTCTGTTTCAACTCCACATCCTCAACGTGATCTTCAGGAAGCAAGTTGTGAATAGCTTTCTTTACCTTCTCTCTGTCTTCAGTTGCATGAACAGAAAGCCGAATATTTATGTAAGCTATGGGCAACTTCAACTCTTGCTACCCTATTCCGCAGTCATCATGATCTCTTCTTGTTTGCCTTGGATACAGGTTTTCTTGATGTTTTGTATTTCTTTAATTGCTGCTTCAGTAATTTTATATTTTTATCATGAAGTGTCCGTCGCCTTGCATCAATCGGCAATCCTTGTCGCAAAGCTTTCTTAAGGCTGATGCCAGCTTTCTCTAGTTCTTTCCGGCTAAAGCCCCTTCCTTCGCGCTCGATCCCATGTTCTTTTTGAATAATTATGCGCTTTCTCAGAGCCATAACTGCCAATCCCACACTAATCTTCTTTGATATTCAGAAGGTTTATCACCGAGCTAATAAGATTATGTCCTATTTGCATTTACAATCAACGTGGGTAAAAAAAGATGATCCCTAGAGAATTCTTCGTTACAAGTGCTAAGGCAATTAGCTCAGTGTCGGAGCTCAACGCCTTCGACCTTGCCTTGAAAAACGCAGGAATAGCACAGTGCAACTTGGTAACAGTGAGTTCGGTATTGCCCCAAAAATGCAAAGAGAGAAAATGGAGAAAGCTTCCCCCAGGTTCAATAACCCATGCTGTTATAGCTCGTATGGATGGAGGCGAAGGAACTATCATAGGAGCGGGACTTGCTTGGGCATGGGAGAAGGATAAGGAATACGGCATTGTAGCTGAGGCTCACGGAAATATGGATCATAAGGCTTTGAACGAAGCTTTAGCGTGGAAAATCAAGGAGATGGCTGACATTAGAGGGATAGAAATTGGTGAAATAGATTTCAGAATCGAGGTTCTGGGTGTGCCAATAGGTAATTACGGTTGTGTCATTGCGACACTTGTCTATTGCCCTTTAGATAGTTAAAGCCTGAAGAAAAATGTAGAATGACGGGTACTCATTTATGCTAATAGAGCAACGTTCTTCTGCGTCGCCTCGATAGTTTACCTGAGTTTCTCCGCTCCCTTGCCCTTGTGTCTAAGTCCCCTTACCTTCTTTCCAGAACTGGTCAAACCTCTAAAAACACGCCCCTTGTGAGTCTTTTCACAGAGCCAGTTGACATCCTTGTCTGCCTTGATGACTGGATGTGCGTTGTCCACCATAATAATCTCGTACCACTTATAGCGCCCATCTTCTCCAACCCAGTAAGAATTAAGAACTTCTAGATTAGGATATCTTCTGGCTGCTCGTTCTTCTGCTATTAGCTTCAAACTTTTCGCAAGTTTATATTTAGTAACGCCCATCCGTTTCGGTCTCCTGCCAGCCTTAGGTCTAGGCTTTCTTAGACCACCACGTCGAATCCTTACTCTAGACACTATAAAACCTTGTTTTGCTTTGTAGCCTAGCTTTCGTGCTCTATCCAATCTAGTTGGCTTTTCAACTCTCACAATCGAAGGTTGTTTCCTCCACTCGATAAGCCTATGCCACATTAATTCTTTGACAAAAGATTCTTCTGGCTTTTTCCATGCCTTTGAGATATACTTGTAAGCCATTAACTGATTTTCTCCTGTTTACGGTTCAACCCTCAGGGTTACATCCCAGCGGACTCGCATCCGCCAGTAATTGTAGGTAACATTTGGGAATCTTAATAAGGATTTCCTCATAATGCCAACAATTGATTTATTAGCCACAGCTCAAGAAGCTTAGCCGAAGAAAAATGGAACACTGGGACTTAATCATCATAGGTGCTGGTCCAGCAGGGCTAGCGGCGGGAATATATGCTGGAAGGAACGAACTTAAGACCCTCATATTTGAAGAGAAGCTGCCAGGAGGCGAAGCAGCTGTCACTCCATTAGTTGAAAACTATCCTGGTTTTGAAAGCATCAGTGGACCTGAACTGACTGAAAAAATGGTTTCTCACTGTAAAAAATTTGGAGCACAGATAAACGAGCTGGAAAGAGTTAGGTCATTAGATGTTGGGAATCAAAAGAAGTTTGTGAAAACTGACAAAGGTGGTTACTCAGCATCCGCTATAATAATTGCGACAGGAACTCACTACAGATTACTAAATGTACCTGGTGAAGACGAATTCAAAGGAAGAGGTGTCAGCTATTGTACGCTGTGTGATGGCGCTTTCTTCAAGGGTAAAAGGGTTATTGTGGTTGGTGGTGGAAACTCTGCAGCAACTTCCGCAAATTATCTCTCAAACGTAGCAGCAAATGTCAAACTAGTACATCGTAAAAATCAATTGAGAGCTGAGAAAGCCTATTTTGAAGCTTTGAAAACAAATAAGGTAGAGTTTCTATGGAATTCGGAAGTCAAAGAGATCAGAGGGGACAATATTGTGAGAAGTGTAGCTTTACTGAATGTCAAAACAGGAAAAACTGAGGAGGTCAAGGTTGATGGTGTGTTTATTCAAGTTGGTGAAATACCGAATACTCGATTTGTTAAAGAAGCAGGGGTAGCTGTTGATAAAGAGGGTTATATCATTGTTGACAGTCGCCAAAGGACAAGCACTGATGGTGTTTTTGCAGCAGGCGACGTGACTAACAAGCCAATAAAACAGATTGGAACTGCAATTGGTCAAGCAATTGTGGCTGCAACAGAATCATTTGGTTACATTAAACGACCATATTATTATGAAGACTGATGTACAGGACGTACTCAAATTAATCGTCCTTCAAGTATTGAAATAAGGTGCATGCGACATGTCAAACTGATGTTTAGTTTTCTTTCAACACGTAGTCGTCGTATTCCCTTTCAAGCTTATTTTTATGCTTCAATTCTTCCTGTGCCAGCTTTGAGAATAGGTCACCAATTTCTGTACCTTCAAGCCCAGAAGCTAATGAATTATAGTAGTCATAAGTAGCCTTTTCCCGTTTTGATGCATAGATCAATATACTTTGATAATCCGCATCTTGAGATAAGGTCAGATCTTTCATTGAATCAACTATCTTGAGATCCTGAGCTTCAATGGCATTTGTGCCAAGTCTTGATATTTCTTCCTTATTTTCTACTATCGCCAAAAGATTCTCCTTGTGTTTGAGTTCTTCTTGTGCTAGCTTTTTGAGGAAAAGTTTGGATGATGGATAATTTACTTTTTGTTGTGCCATTGTATAAAGTGTATATGATTGTTCTTCAATTTTTATTGCTGCATCAAGGATTGACTTCCAGTTGAGTTCAGTTATAGCCCTTTCCTCCTAGAAACTTTGATTTGCTCACTTTCAGAACATAAACTTTTCCACAAATGGATTGCAATTAATTTATTAGGCCGATCCATGTAGTAAGCTACCTCTACTTGCAACTAGAACTCTCCGGATGTATCAGCATGTACAAAATCGTTGCCATACAAACACTGGCGCCTCAGACAAAACTGATCATTGTTCACGCACCAGAAGTCGCGGAAAAGGCTCAGGCAGGTCAGTTTGTCATATTAAGAGTAGATGAAAGAGGTGAGAGAATTCCACTCACTCTTGTCGATTGGAAGCCAAAAAATGGGACTATTGTATTGATTTTTCAAGAAGTGGGAGTTTCAACCAAAAAGCTTGGTTCTCTTAATGTCAATGAAGAATTATTTGATGTAGTTGGCCCTTTGGGAAATCCAAGTGACATCAAATACTATGGAACTGCGGTTGTTATTGGAGGTGGAGTGGGCATCGCGCCATGCCTACCTATAGCCACAGCACTCCAAAAAGTGGGGAATGAAGTAATCTCGATACTTGGTGCCCGAAATGAGAAACTACTTATTCTAGAAGAAGAGATGAAGCGTGTAAGCACTAAGGTTCATATCTCAACTGATGATGGATCAAAAGGACATAAGGGGTTTGTCAGTGACATACTGAAGTCACTGATTGAAAAGGGGAATTCCATAGATGTTGTATATGCCATAGGCCCCTCCGTGATGATGAGAGCAGTCGCAGAGGTAACACGCTCACATAAAATAAAAACTATCGTTAGTTTGAATCCCATAATGGTAGATGGTATGGGAATGTGCGGCGCGTGTCGAGTTTCAGTTGGCGGAAAAGTAAAATTTGCATGTGTCGACGGACCCGAGTTTGATGCTCATCAAGTTGATTTCGACCAACTAATAAAACGTCAGCAAGCATTCATAGCAGAAGAAAATCTTGCTTTGGAGCATATAGAGAAACATGGGGGCAACTAGACTGCAGACAAAAGCCAAACCGGAAATTTGCAAAGAGAGCATTCCAATGCCTAAACAAAGTGTTGAAGAGAGAACACGCAACTTCAATGAAGTAGCTTTAGGGTACACCAAGGAACAGGCAGTCGCTGAGGCAAAACGATGCTTACAATGTCCTCAACCAAAATGCATGGAAGGTTGTCCAGTAGAAATTGATATCCCATCATTCATAAAAAGCGTTAGCGAGTTTAAATTTGACGAAGCAATAAAAAAAATTAAGGAGAAAAACAGTCTTCCAGCAATCTGTGGACGCGTGTGCCCACAAGAAGAACAATGCCAGGAAAACTGTGTATTGGGGAAAGTAGGTGACCCCATTAGCATAGGAAGACTTGAAAGATTTGCAGCAGATTGCGAAATGACGAAAGGCAAGGATATTCCTAACACAAAAGCTTCAACTGGGAAAAAAGTGGCAGTGATCGGTGCTGGACCTGCTGGGCTAACTGCTGCGGCTGACCTTGCCAAACTCGGACACAGGGTATTTGTATTTGAAGCTCTACACAAACCAGGTGGAGTTCTTGTCTATGGAATACCAGAGTTCAGGTTACCTAAGAAAATTGTAGAAGCTGAAGCAGACTATATAAAAAGGCTGGGAGTCACGATTAAGCCAAATGCTCTGATTGGTAGAGCATTTACGATTCCTGAGCTTCTGAAAAAGGGGTTTGATGCAGTTTTTATCGGAACAGGGGCTGGACTGCCAAGATTCCTTGGGATTCCGGGTGAAAATCTAAGTGGCATATACTCAGCAAACGAGTTTTTAATTCGGGTTAACTTGATGAAGTCATATGCTTTCCCGGAATATGACACACCCATCAGAATTGGAAAAAAAGTAGTAGTCATTGGCGCGGGTAATGTGGCTATGGATTCTGCGCGTTCTGCCTTGAGGTTAGGTGCTGAAAAGGTTTACATAGTGTATCGAAGATCAAGAAAAGAGATGCCTGCTAGGGTCGAAGAGATCGAAAACGCTGAAGAGGAGGGCATAGTCTTCAAGCTTTTGACAAATCCAATAAGGTTTTTCGGTGATGAAAAAGGTTGGGTGAAACAGATGGAGTGTATCAAGATGAAACTTGGGGAGCCCGACAAATCTGGGCGTAGACGTCCTATCCCAATCGAAGGATCAGAGTTCCTTATGGATGTAGATACAGCGATTATTGCCATAGGAAGGACACCGAATCCCATTATTCAATTGACAACTAAGGGATTGAGAGCCACAAAGTGGGGCACAATTGTCGTTGACGAGAAAACTGAAAAGACAAGCTTGGAAGGTGTCTATGCAGGTGGAGATATAGTGACAGGTGAGGCTACTGTGATCAGCGCTATGGGAGCTGGAAAAAGTGCTGCACGAGCCATTCATGAATATATTATGAAAAAATAGATGCTTTTCATAGTGTTTGGTGAATGAGAGCGATTTGAAACTTGTCTTGGATGTATGCTTCAAAGAAAATTTTATTTTTCAGATTTCTCCAGAAGGTTCAGCAGCAAATTAGCACATTCATTTCTTGATTTGGGTTCGGCAACTACGCCTTTCTTGTTCACAATTATACACCGATACTCCCCATCAGGAGTCATGTCTTCACCTCTATTTGCTACAACTATATGATATCCTTCTTTTACTCTACTTGTGGCAATTTTTTCTAACTGACCTTTTGATAACTTTTCTTCATACTTGAACATAACCACCAATATTTCAGGAAACTTCTCTCTTACTTCTCTGATAACTTTGGGGGTTTGCTTTAGTTTAATGGAATCGAGCCCGCCTTGCGAAGGAATCTTTCCACTAAATGCTTTTTTAGGGATATAATCTGCTACTGATGCACAGAAGATTCCAAAGTCAAAGCGAAAGTGTTCAAGGACCTCCATAACCTTAGAATAGTACTCATTGAAATCTTTTATCAACGTAGTATCAATGTAAGCCGGAGCATTAATGCCGCTAGGCCCCAATATTAATTTCACTTCTGCCCCGCGCATGTAAGCTTCATCTGCAATTCTTATTCCTAACCTGCCTCTGAATCTGTTAGTAAGAAATCGCACATTATCTATTCTTCCAGGCGTTGGCCCAGCTGTCACAAGGATTCGCCTGTTTCTGATAGGGCTTCTACTCAATTGTCTAATTGTCTGAACAACAATATTGTGAGAACTTGGGAGGTTCGCTTTGCCATACATGTACTTGGGTTGTATAACCTTGATACCGTAAGACTGTAATTTTCTTAGGTTCTGTTGGTAAGCAGGATTATCTTCAAGTGTCCCATGCATTGCTGGCGCAATTAGTATAGAGGCTTCACCTCGCTTGAGCCGCCCCAAAGCAGAAGCAAGAGTTGTAGTTACAGCATTACTTGCTTTTCCATCAGCCATCTGCCCTATCGTATTTAATGTTGCGGGCGCTACAATATAAGCATCATATTCATAGAGATGTTCAGCTGAAGCTGTAAGTTCACAAATCACAGGATTCGTGCTAGTCCATTCTAAACTATCTTTCCCAATGTATCTTTCTCCTTCCTGTGTAAGATAAACATGGACATCTGCTCCATATTGTCGAAAATGCCTTACAATAGAAGGTGCCTTATATGCAGCAATACTACCTGTGACACATAGAGCAATTTTCTTATTTTCTAGATGACCCCCCAGTCTGTTGACCTCGCGATCCTGTAAGTTTCTGGGGATTTCTCTATCAGTTTTGTACATATGCCACATCAACGCATGAATACACTACTAACATTACAGCACAAAAGATTTTCCTACCACAAACAGAAATGACATGTGTTTGAATCATATAGGATTGGTTGAACATAATTTTAGAAAACCACTAAATATTTGCATGTGTTCTATCCTCTCATAAGCCAGCCCATTAACCTATTACCATTGGGCACTCAAAGCATATATCATCAAGAGCATTAACCCTAGTTAAACTGATAAGTGATATTGATGCCGTCAAATCTTGACTCTGGGGCATTGCTGAAAAAAGCTGAAAGAAAAGCAACAACGCGTATGTGGATTGAGGCAGCAAGGTTATATGAACAGGCATTAGGTTCCAAATCAAGAACAACTGGCTTCACAGCAGAGACTTGGCAGAGAATAGGATATTGTTACATAAGAGCATCTAGACAAGTCAAAAATTCAGTAGAATTCAAGAAACTCAGACAATTAGCAATGGACGCCTATAATGTTGCAGCGGACCATTTTGAAAAGGAAGACTCCAAGAAAAACAAAGGGAGAATCATGCATTGCAAAGCTATCGTAGAGTATGCAGACTCCTGGTTATCCTCCAATGTTTCTGAGAAAAAGAAAAAGCTGGATAAGTGTTGTACACTTGGAAAGATTGCCTTGAAGAGCTTTGAAAAAGCTGGAGATGAACCTAACTATGGAATGGTTTGTAACACCTTGCTGTTGTGTCTCTTTGATTATTTGAATATAGCCTCTACCGCAAAGGAGAAGCAAGCTGTTGTTAAGAAAGGAATGGATTATGGTGAAAAAGCTATCTTAGCCCTATCAAAGTTTGAATACAAGAATGAACTCCTTCTGGCATACTCCGTAGCAAGCCTTCAAAATTGGTATGCAGCAAACATCAGCGAACAAGAAATGAAGAGAAAAAAAATAACTCAGAGAAGCTTAAGTTATTCAGAGAAAGCATTGACGCTTTCCAAAGAGGTTGATGATCCCTATTATATTGCGATGTCATGCTGGGCTGCAGCTTTCTGCACATTATTCTTTGCGAGAAAAATTGAACCCGCAATAAAGTATGCTAGAGAAATGCTCAAACAAGGGCAGGCATCAAGAGATAATTACCTGAAAGGTGTTGCACTGTATATCCTCGCTTTTATCACGGAATGGATGATTCCAAGGGAAGCAACCCCAAATAAAAAGAAGGAAAGATGTGAAGAAATCATCAAATATGCTGAAGAAGCGATAAGCTATCTACAACCTGTTGCTCAAGATTTCTACATTGCGGAAACCTCCAAGTCATATGCTGAAAGCTATACGTCTCTAGCCAGAGACGTTGAAGTTGATATTAAGAAAAAACGGATATATCTAGAAAAAGCAGCAAAGATCGGAAGAAAAGGATTCGAACACGCTGCGCTTTCAGGGTCTCCAGATGCCATGGGATCATCTCTTCATTCCTTAAGCAAGGCGTTAAATTTCTACTCCAATCTAGAGTCTGCAAGTAATAAAAAAATAGAGCTATTAGAGGAGGCTTTGGTTCATCGAAAAGAATATGTCAAGATTGTCGAGCGAACATTTCCATCCAACGAGTGGATTATTGGCGTTGGTAAGTATTATGAAGCCCTTATAGAAGCAGAATTAGCAAGATTAGAAACAAATCAAGATAAAAAAGTCGAACTGCTTCAAAATGCTATCTCTATTATGGAAAATGGAGTTTCACGCTGCAATAGATGGATCTCATCTCATCCGTCGCCATCATTTTTATTTATAGCAGATTTTGAAGACACGCTAGGTGGGATCTTGGACGAACTTTTCACATTAACAAGAAACAAAGTGTCTTTGGTCAAAGCAGTCAAGGCTTACTCTGAGGCTGCTGAAAAATTCAAGAAGGCAGATTTACCTAGTCGTGTCGCTGAATTCTACTGGAAAATCGCAAGAAACAATGATTATCTTGGTCAGCATCAAGAGGCTGCTAGAAATTTTGAAGATGCAACAAAGTTTTACCAGGCTGCAGCACAGAAAATCCCTCAATTTTCTGATTTTTATCAAGATTATGCTGTGTATATGAACGCATGGAATGAGATCGAGAAGGCGAAACTCGCTCATAGAAATGAAGAATACGCTGTTGCAAAACAAAATTACGAAAAAACGGCCACTATCCTTAATAACTCGAAAATGTGGGATTGCCTTTCCTCAAACTTCTTTGCTTGGTCTCTACTTGAAAACGCTGAGGATTTGAGTAGGCAAGAAGAAAGCATTGAAGCGATTGAATCGTTTAAGAAAGCAACAAAGCTCTTTGAAGAAGCAACGAAAGCTATCGAGGATGCTCAAGAGTCGCTGGGAAGAGTCGAGCAAGGCCTTCTTATAAAATCCTCGAACACAAGAAGAAAATACTGTCTAGGAAGGATTGCTTTGGAAGAGGCTAAAATCCTAGATAGACAAGGCGACCACATTGCAAGCTCCCAAAAATATAGCTCTGCTACTAAAAGATTCCAAGAAGCAGCAGATCGTATGGAAGACTTGGATCGAAAAGAGTTGATCCCAATAATCTGCCTTTGTCGTGCTTGGGAAACGATGACTCTAGCAGAAGCAGAAAACTCGCCAGATCTATTTCTAGAAGCTTCTCAGCTCTTCGAAGAAGCAAAGGATCAAAGTAAAAATGAAAAGGCCAAAACACTAGCCTTAGGTCATAGTCGCTTCTGTAAGGCCCTCGAAGCTGGAACAAGATTTGAGAATACAAGAGACATGAAATTTCACTTAGCCGCAACTCAACGCTTAGAAAGCGCAGCAAACTGCTACATTAAGGCTGGCTTCAAGACAGCTTCAGATTATGCGATCGGTACGCAACGTCTTTTCAATGGATACATTTACTCGTACAATGCTAACAAGGAAACAGACCCGGAAAAAAAGGCGAGATTCTACATCGTTGCCGAAAGAATCTTCAAAACTGCAGCCCAATCATACATGAAGGCAAAGCACCCTGAAAAGGCTGAGCAGGTTCATAGAATTTTAGATAAGGTCAGAGAGGAACGAATGCTAGCTACATCATTGGGTGAAATTTTGCATGCACCAACAATAACCTCTTCAACTGCTAGCTTCGTCACCCCAACACCAACCTATGAAAAGGCTCCTGGTCTAGAAAAATTTGAGCATGCTAACATCCAAGGTCATCTTACAGTTCCAGAAGAAGTTGCTTTAGAAGAAGACTTTGATATACTTCTGGATCTTGTCAACGTTGCTAAGAATTTTGGGCTAATAGTCAGAATTGACGATCTCATTCCTAAAGGGTTTAGAGTAACTGAACCCCCTTCCGGATATACTGTGAAAGACGGGTCGATAGACTTCGGTGGAAAGCGATTTGACCCCCTCAAAGTCGAATCCGTCAAGATTTCTGCGCGAGCTGAAAATTTAGGTGTCTTCAAGCTAGAGCCACACATAGTCTTCATAGACGAGGCCGGTCAATTTCGAACATGTACCCCAGAACTCGTACACGTAAAGGTTCGCACACCCACAAGGCAACCTTCACTGCCAACACAGAAGAAGAAATACCAGATCATTTACAACGACCTCCTGACAAAATTCCCAAGGGTTCCGAAGAGCAAGTGTCGGACAGCCCTAGCTCAAATTGGTGTATCTAAATCAGGTGATATTATCCACGAATTCTACGAGGAAAAAGCAGCTGGCCTTTTTGGAATTCGTGAAGCAAAAGTTGAACTCATAAGAACTAAAATAAAAAACATGATAGAAATCGCCCATGCAAAATCTATTAACATTCTACTCTTTCCAGAACTCACCATTGACCTCAATTACAGCCAACTAAAAGAGGATTTATTGAATCTAGCAAAAGCCTACGAGATGTACATTATTCCAGGATCATACCACGACCAGAAGATGAAGCGTAACATCAGCGTTGTTATAGGCCCCGATGGAATTCTTTGGCAACAGGAAAAACACATCCCAGCTACCATACACTACGAGGGGAAGAGGCTAAATGAGGGAATAAACGTCGGACAGCTCCCTAGAAAAACATTCGTCTACAACACTGAATTTGGAAGAATCGCAATTGCCATATGCAGAGATTTCCTGGACATGGACCTATGGGTAGCACTGAAAAACATTGAACCTCCTGTAGACATAGTTCTAAACCCCGCCTTCACCCCAGTTACAGTCGATTTCAAGGCAGTCCACTTCGACGCTCGCAGATCATTATTCGCATATTGTTTCTTCGCTAATGTGGCAGAATTTGGCAATTCCCTTATATATACTCCAGAAAAAGAACGCATCGAAAGAACAATTCCACCCAAAGAAGAAAGCTTAATCTATAAGGACATAGACCTCATTCAACTTCGCTTAGAACGAGAAAAATGGGAAAAATTAAAGAAGAAAGGAAAAGGCTTCATTCAAAGCACAAGGTAACAAGCAGCAGAAAGAAGCACACACGCGCGACCGTATGCTTCGTGAGCCTAATCATTTGGGGAAGTGGGTGTGCTCCAATCTCGAGGACTAATGGAAGCTTTGCAGGCATGAATAGGATAAAGACGATTTTGTCTCGCATGTCAGGAGTGCTTTAAGGTCGTAGCTAGGTATAAGTGAATAGTTTATTCAGGATTTTGTCTGCTTTTATCTTATGCGTTTGCAGCGCAAGTTCCTGTGGGTCTACACCTAGTGCCAAAGCTAAAAGCTCCGAGTAGTGAAGCACCGGCATGTCATAGTTTTCACTAAACTTTGCCCTGATCTGTACCTGGCCAATGTCGAGCGCAACGAAGCAAAATGGACATACGGTTGCGATGCAATCTGCGCCAGCCTTGGATGTAGTTGCTAATTTTTCTCTAGCAAGGTCCAGAGCTAATT
>CP070730.1:1836060-1840089 GCA_020351305.1 Candidatus Bathyarchaeota archaeon | reverse complement strand
CAACTGTGTCTACCTTCATCTCTTCCCTGCCCGGCTTCGAATCCTCGAAAGCTACTTCCATTTCCAAAACATATTGATCAGGCTGCGAAAAGACAACTCTTGCAGGATCTATTGTGAGATTAAATGCCCCTGGACTGAAAAGAGACTTCATTTGTGTTGAATACGAGCTTATGACAGGCCGCGTCCAATTCTGGCTGCTCGAGAATTTCTCGTTCCAAACAATATATGCTGTATTGTTATCTACCCGCCTAATTGACAATTTAACATATAGGGCTTGAAGATCTTCTACTCCAGTGGCTTGGATACTCATATTGCATATAAACAATTGGGGTGGAGAGTCGTAGGGGAAGTCTAGATGCTCTTTAGCGGTTAAGTGGGCTTCAGCCACGCCTGCTTGGGATTCCCAAGCTAACCTTCTAAATAGTATTTTGATGGATCCAGGTCCGCTCGTAGGGCTTCCAACATTCTGTTCATAGGCAAGATCAATATTCTCCGATGTGCTCGTGAAGTTCCATTCATTTGTTACTGAAGTCATAGTACGAAAGTTTGGTTCGTTGATCAACCCAAGATTTTCAGAGAAATCTTGTTCGCCAAAGATCCACTTTAGCCATATAGGGGCGGCGAAGTCTCCAGCAACGTATGTACCTTGAACTGGATCGTTTGGAGCAATTAAGGGAGCGATTATGGCGATAATTGAGGCCGTGACGAGGATGGCGAGTCCAAGCAGCCCTCTCTTGTTGCCTAAGAAGATTTTGAAGAAGCGTACAAATCTTTTCACTGCAAACGAAGTTTTGGATCTGGCAGCCAACACTTGTCACCCATACTTAATTCTTGGATCTATTATGCCGTAGAGAAGATCAGCGATGAGATTCGCTGCGATAACACATAGGCTTATGATGAAGAACATGGTGTGAAGAACTGGATAGTCGTTGAAGTTTATTGCTTGCCAAAGCCAGTAGCCAAGTCCAGGATAGGTGAAAACCTGTTCTGTGAGTATTGCACCGCTAAACATGGATCCAAAAGCTATTGCTGCGTTAGTTATTAGGGGTAGTGCGGCGTTTTTTAACGCATGCCTAATGCGCGCGCGGAAGATTCACTTTTTATTTCAATATTTCAGGTAGTCTTCTTCGTAAAACAAAGGCTATAGGGATTCCTAAAAGTCCTCCTATGACGATTTGAGCGATGTTTCCCGGAACTTCTGCCAACGCTCCGCCCAATCCCCACTGAAGCAGATACAACTCGACCAGAAAATAACCAGTTATCATTTCACTTCCAGCTATGGCTATAGCCAGCACATCTCGAAAAGCGGTTTTTTGGTTTGTGATCAGACCTGCAAGGAAACCTTCAAAGCCTTTGATAATCAACGTGGGAATTGCAAACAGAGGAAATCCGATTATGTCTGCTATGGCTGAACCTAAGCCTCCTGCAAAGCCTCCTATGACTGGGCCAAAGGTCAACGCACATACAAAAATCATAACATCCCCCAAGTTGAAGTACCCTCCCATTGGGTTAGGAATACGAAGTACCATTGTTCCAACAGTAACTAGTGCAATTGTAATCACGGATAGAGAAATTTGAATCACGGTGTTTCTTTTCTTCATTAATTCACCATCAGATTCTCCCACGCGCGCGCATACCTGAACCTTATATCAGAGTAATGTATTAAGAATTAAAGCTTCGCTAGAAAGGTTAGAACTGCAACAACTAGAGTAAATCTGGGATGTCAAGCGATGGAAAAAGATCTCAGCAACTCGGGACCCGGAAGGCTAGTTTCAGGTGGGGTTTGGTTCTTGGGACTCATGATCCTAAGTGGTATTTTCTGGCTTTTATTGGGAGTCCAAGTGAGCAGGGCGTACGGGCCTTCTGGTTTCGGCTTATTCAGTATGGCATATTCAGTGTTCGATTTCTTGTGGGCACTCATTTTTGGGGGATTATTTGAGGGATTAATCCATTTTGGTGCCAGATATCTAACCAAAAGAGGCGCGAACCTCTCTCGCTATTTCTCAAACTACGTAAGGTATCTCACGGCAATGAGTCTAGTAATGTTCATTTTCCTAACCGTTTTATCTTTTCAAACATCTGACATTACATTCAAGATAATTCTTCTTTCTCTGGCGTTCGCATTCTTGTTTTCAGGAACAAAAGACTCACTAGCCTCGATAATAGGGTCATTGCACAGAAGCAAACAACTTTCGATTATACAATCCAGCGGATTTTATGCGGTCTCGATTTTTGGCATGATATTTATACTATTCAATTTACCCGTTAATCTATTACCAGTCTTAATAGTATTTGCTCCTGTCTGCCAATTACTACTTTGTATGATTTTCTTAAGAACGCATCTTAAGGATCTATTTTTGTTTAACGTAGTTTTTTTCACAAATAAGAGAATTAAGGATTCGTTATTAGAAGATTTAAAGCAATTTAAGCACATACTCCTTTTTGGTCTTTCGATATCAGTCGGAAAAATATCGTTCATGATAATGAAGAGCTTAGACATACCTATACTCAATTTGTTCTTTAATTTCGCCAATGTGGGAGTTTATAGTGTGGCGGACACAGCCTCCAGTGTACTATTTTCTATGACGGCTTTCTCCCTTCCAATTATTTCATCAATGTCTGAAGCATGGACAAAAAAAGACGGTATCCTGATAGAAAAATATGTTAACATCTCTGTGAAATATCCTCTCATTTTAGGATTACCTTTGACGGTAATAATTTTGGCTTTAGCAAAACCCATTGTTGTAGGAATATATGGAATTGCTTTCCAAGGGGCTGTAGTGCCTCTTCAAATTCTTATCGTCGGAACATTTCTTCTTATGTTCGGATACACTCTTTCTTCCATATTAATAGGTGTTGGAAAACCTAAATTATCCGGAATATTAATGGCGGGGGCCGCTACGCAATATATCTTCTCGTTCTTTGTCTTTGTGCCATTTTTTGGTCTAAATGGAGCTGCGATTTCTCTGACACTTACAGGAGTTACGTCTCTTATTCTAATCCCAATTTCTATTAAGCGTCACCTAAAAACCCATGTATTTTCAGGTCTTCCCAAAGTTTTATTCTCGAGTGCTATTTTGACGGGGATCCTCTTCCTTATACCCAAATCCAATTTTCTTATACTAATTCTCGGAACGATTGCAAGTATTGTCATCTATACCCTGCTACTATACTATACAGGATATGTTAATCAAGAGGATTTTGACATATTAAAGACTGCGAGAGCACAAACATAACACCTCAAATGCACGCGCGCGCCGAAAAACTTATGCATTTTAGTACGAAATAGTACTGTAGTGATAGATTTGGCAAAATGTCCAAACACTTCATTTAATATTCAACTCGATGAACAAGAGCGTTTAACCTTCGCCTCTTTTGAGGAGAAAAGCGACCTATCGGGTGAGAATATCGTTACACAGCTCCAACGAAGAAAGGGAGAAGACTGGGAGACTATTGAAACGATAGAATTGCATAGAGCACCCGACGGAACATACAATCAACTTCCAGAAAGTAAACGAGTGCGATAGAGTTGCCACCTCCAAAAGCATCCTTTCGTACACGCCTCAATGAAGAGGAATTCCTGAATGTAAGCGTCTTTCCCACGAAGAAAGACCCAACAGCCGAGGTTATCTCCGTCCAAGTCCGTCGCGCGCCACGCACATCTGAAGACGATTGGGAAACAGTTGCGAAGATAGCACTTTATAGGTCGCCAGAAGGGAACTACAGTCAGATTCCAGATCGCGGAAAACCACCAAAGTAGGCTTACTCTTTTTTTATGCACACGCATTTTTCCATTAATATTCGTGCGCGCACAAAACTAAGAGAAAACACTTTAAAGACACTTCTAAATCTATAACCGTGAGGAAATAAAATGCCAACCCACGGGTCCTTATCAAAAGCGGGAAAAGTCAGGTCACAGACCCCAAAAATGGAAAACATCCGCAGAAGAAGCTCAATCCCTAGAGTAGGGTGCCGACGAAATTATGAAAAAAGAGTAGTTCGTCAACGGAATGTCGGACAAAACCCGCT
>CP070730.1:1832786-1835960 GCA_020351305.1 Candidatus Bathyarchaeota archaeon | reverse complement strand
TGCTCAACTCGCTTTGAGCATAATTGGAAACAAGGAACGTTTGAATATGTATGCCAAAAATAAAAAATTAGGGAATGATGTCTGCTCTGTAGAGCAGCTTGCCAATTATGTAGATTTGTCTTTTCATGAAAAGGAACAGTTGGAGAAAGTAGTCCAAATTCACCCTATGCGCGTTAATCCGTATTATTTGTCTCTGATAAACTGGAACGACCCAAATGATCCGATAAGAAAAATAGCTGTGCCATCTTTGGAAGAATTAAACCCTGAAGGTTTTTATGATACGAGCGGTGAAGCTGAAAACACAAAAATGCCGGGTCTTCAGCACAAATACTCCGAAACTGCGTTGATTTTGGCTACAAACAGGTGCGCAACCTACTGTAGGCACTGCTTCAGAAAACGCCTTGTTGGATTGCCAAGTGAAGAGATTTTGAAACGTTTTGAAGATGCCGCGGAATACATCGAAAATCACAGCGAAATAAATAATGTCCTAATTAGTGGAGGAGACCCGCTTGTGCTTTCCAATGAAGTTATCGAAAAATTTCTAGAGACGTTGGTTGAGATAGATCATCTTAGTTTCATAAGATTTGGCAGCAAGGTTCCAGTCTCCTTTCCCGACAGGCTAGCCGACCCAGCACTTCTTGGCATTTTCAAGAAGTATTCAAAGAGCGACAAGAGACTATATGTTGTAACTCAGTTTAATCATCCACGAGAAATCACTCCGCAATCTGCTAGCGCAGTAAGCAATCTCATAAACGCAGGTGTTGTATTGAGCAATCAGACAGTTTTACTTAGAGGAGTTAATGACAATCCGGGCACGCTCGCAACTCTAATGAACAGACTAGTAAGTATTGCCGTGACACCTTACTATGTTTTTCAATGTCGCCCAGTCAAGAGAGTCAAGCATCACTTTCAAGTTCCGATATGTGAAGGAGTAAAAATAGTGGAGAAAGCAAAGGCAAACTGCAACGGGCACAGTAAACGCTTTAAATACGTCTTGTCACACAAGACCGGCAAAGTAGAGATACTAGGCATAATGAACGGAGAAATATACTTTAAATATCATGAAGCCAAAAACAGAGAAAACTTGGGCGTGATGTTTAAACGCCGAGTAGATGAGAAAGCAGGATGGCTGGATGATTTCAACACTATTGATGGGCTAGGTTAATAAGGAAGCAGAATTTTAGAGTTGAAAAACCTTAAAAGTGAAGTGATGTGTTCAGAGCAGTTTTTAGTCTCGCCGAGTTGATACGGCAATACGTCGGTCTAAGTCAAATCGTTAGTGAAATAATCGCTTTCATAATGATACTTGCAGTAGCCATCATAATTGCTTGGATAGGGCATTCACTCTTTAAGAGGTACTTAGTAAGATGGGCCGCAAAAACCAAGTCAAAATTGGATGATGCTATACTCCGTAATGTGCGGGCGCCAATATTTCTTCTTGCGTTCTTATTCGGTTTATATTATGGCTTAGCAGGCATAGCTTCACTTCAGGCTTACGCCAAAGAATTTGCTTTAGCATTTACAGTTGGCGAAATTCTAGTTGCAACCTTCTTAATAACGCGCATAACTAATGTTCTGATAAGCTGGTACGCTGAAGAAAGCACAAAACGTCGAAGAAAAGTAAGCAATCACATTTTGTTTATTCTTAAGAAAGTTGTTCAGGTAATTGTTTACGTATTTGCTTTTCTCCTAATTCTTGCAGTTTTCAGAATAGACCTTTCTGGCGTTGTTGTAGGTCTTGGCGTAGGCGGCATAGCTATAGCATTGGCTCTACAGAACATTTTAAGTGACGCTTTGAGCGCCTTTTCTTTGTATTTTGACCGCCCATTTGAAATTGGTGATTTCATCGTTGTTGGCGATTACGCTGGAACTGTTAATAGAATCGGCATAAAATCTACGAGAATTCAGCTACTACAAGGGGAAGAACTGGTAATTTCAAATAAAGAACTAACCACAAAGTCTGTAAGAAACTTTAAGAAACTGAAAAAAAGGAGAATCAAATTTACTGTCAAGGTGACTTGCGACACACCTATTGAAAAACTAAAGAAAATCCCAGAAATCATAGCTGAGATCATAAAGAAAATAGAAATGACCGAGTTCGGTACAGTTCATTTTAGACAATTCGGTGACTTCAGCTTTGATTTTGATGTGGTGTATTACATTAAAAAAGGAGATTACACCAAGTACCTCGACATACAACAGAGAATAAATTTCGGAATCTTGGAAGAGTTTGAGAAAGAAAAAATCAATATGCCTTATCCAACTCAAAAGGTCTTCCATGTAAATGAAAGAGAAGCAACCTAATCAATCGAAGACTTCAAGTTTTCAGTTTTTTGATTAACCAAGCCATATTCTTTCCCAAGTCTTCCATGATTTTCATACCTTCCTCATCACTTTCAACATCACCTTTTTTCTGTCCAATCCCGATATTCCAGTAAGAAGAGCCTGGCACGATCATTTGGCTTATGAGGAAGAAGTGATTTATAGCGTCGAAGGTTGACATTCCGCCTGCCCTTCTGACCGCTACGACCGCTACACCAACTTTAAGCCTCAACATATCGGGGTTTGCTCGAGCCACGTAGCCAACCCTGTCAATAAGTGCTTTCATTTCCGGAGTCATCATTGAAAAGTAGACTGGCGAGCCTAGAATTATGCCGTCTGCCTCAATCATTTTCTGTATATATGCGTTTACGTTGTCATCTTCGATTATGCAACGTTTGTTCCTATTGGAATAGCAGGTTCGACAAGCATTGCATCCGCGTATTTGTTCTCCAGCAAGCTGTATTAACTCAGTTTCGATTCTTTCCTCTTCAAGAATCTGTAAAACACGTCGTATGAGAATGGCGGTGTTCCCGTTCTTTCTGGGACTTCCATTAAAAGCAACAACTTTCACGGTTCATCGCCTGCAGCACTATTCGAAAGAGAACATAAAAAAGTACCGCAAACACGTTCGTTTATTATTGAGTCCTTGAATTCTTTCTTATCTTTCATCGACGTCGATTTTGACTTTGCTTTTAAGCAAGATGTCAGCCTTTTTATCTAGAGAGACGACGATTAAGGCTGTGGTTTGTTACAAATGATCGTGCGCACTCCTAAGTTGGATCTATTTCTTTGGATAGATTCATGCTAGAGGGAGGTTTGAGTGTTCTTCCAAGTAGTGATGGTATTGGTCAT
>CP070730.1:1814384-1832686 GCA_020351305.1 Candidatus Bathyarchaeota archaeon | reverse complement strand
TATAGGCTTTTCTTCTTTCTTTTCTCTGTGATTTTTCGCGCGCGTGTAGCATAGGCTGGCTTTGCCTGGGATGTCGCCCAAGCTCTTCCAGAAGTATATGTATTAAACCCTGGAACATATGAGAAAAGTATTTAAAACATGTAAGAGTGGATAAGAGAAGTTACAAGGGGAACTCACGGCGATGGCGAGAAAAGCACGAATAAAACTTACAAGCACCGATTACAAGCGACTAGAGGAAGTTTGCTACGAACTCAAAGCCATCGCTGAAAAGACAGGCGTCAAAATGACTGGACCTATCCCTCTACCGACGAAACGACTTAAAGTTCCTGTCCTTAAAGCCCCTTCTGGAGAAGGCACCCCCACTTGGGACAGATGGGAAATGCGCATCCACAAAAGGCTAATTGACATTGATGCAGAAGAACGTGTAATGCGCCGAATAATGAGGATACGGGTGCCAGAAGAGGTCTATGTCAGCATTGAACTCCTCTAATACATTAAAAAATTCAATGTGACATTCTAAAAGCACGAATTTTCTTTGTGGTTGGGAAAGAATGAGAATCCGGAGAAACTAAGGAGAAAGGAGAAGATCTGATGTTTTCCCAACCACTTAAAGATATATAATGAATATGTGAGATTTAATTCTATTTTTTAGAACATGGATTCAAAACATTAGAACAACGCCTACTTTCTGCAGTTAGGCAATCATGAAGATGCAACTGAGAAGATTTGCGAAATATTAGATTCCTATAGAATTGGGAACGCCATATAAGAGTAAACAGTCAGGATTAGGGATGCGGAGAAAGCAATTGCCCAAATCATCTTGCTCCAAAAGAAGACCTTGAAGCCATCAAGAACGCCGAATGGAATC
This sequence comes from Candidatus Bathyarchaeota archaeon, assembly GCA_020351305.1. Lineage (GTDB taxonomy): Archaea > Thermoproteota > Bathyarchaeia > Bathyarchaeales > SOJC01. Next base: position 1,831,818 of record CP070730.1, on the reverse strand, counting down.
AAATTAAATAATGCAATAAATGAATTTATTAGAACACCAAAGGCGAAAGCAAAAGCCAACGGTCCAGATGGTAACCTTGCAAGGATGATGAAAAGTAGGGCTAAAACAATATTTGTTAGCGGTCCAACAATTGATGTTCTTCCAATTGTTCTTCTATCCGCTGCCCCTCCTACCATGACCGCTCCTGGCGAGATTATCTTGAAGGGAGATATTATTGATAACAGTGTGATAAGAGCTCCAAACATTGTTATTCGAAATTCAGCCCATAGCCCATGATGTTGTGCAGCTATCTTGTGTGCAAGCTCATGAGTTATGAAGGAGAAAGTGAATATGATTGCCAAAGCAGTGAGAACTAAAGGTTCGCTATAAAGCCCCTGATCCCAATAAAGTGGCATTGAAAACCCTATAGCCATCGTAAGCAAGGTTCCTATTAGAAGGTGCTTTAATTCTGTCAAGCTGAACCATATGATCTTCCCTCGTGCCCGAGCGAGTTGGGAGGGCATCATTGTAATGGTATGTTTGTATGATGGTTCACTCTTTAGAGGTTTAACTGATTCCTTTCTTGGTGCTCTAGCGCGCCAATATTCTGAACAATTGTGGTTTTCGGGTAGGCGGTGTTCCACACAAGAATATTGGTCACAGTAAGGGCATCTAAAGGCCATATAGGTTTCGACACCACATTGGTGGCACTTCACTTTGCACACACTTTCCATTCTGGTTTTTCATTAAGTTTCATGGTTTATTATGTTTGCCAATTATGCAGAGACTAGTACTTGCTACCAAACGTTTTTGAACAAGTCCTCTTTCTCGCTGATAACTAGATCTTTGAATGAAACGTTTTCTTTAAAACCTATCCAATTCAGCCCTTTAATAATTACTACTGGTATTGCTTCTTTTCCCTGCCCCATAACTAACTCTGCACAACTTGCTAGCTCATCCACGATTGCGCTGAGCTTTACTTGGATCACATAGCCGAACAAGTCTTCTGTCCCACGGTAGTCGACGAAAGGCGTAATTCCAGCTAGTCCAATTGCGAAATTAACTTGCCCTCTTCTGAAGGCTCGACTGTAGGTATCTGATATGATGACACCTACATCCTTAGCTGTTAACTTCTTGATGCGTGTGCGTAAAATCCTGGCTGATTCATCAGGGTTTACAGGTAGAAGTGCATAGCGGTTTTTTCCTTTCACGTTCGATTTATCTATTCCTGCGTTTATGTTGACAATTTCTCTTAGGTCCTTAACGACAATAATTTGGCGAGAAGCTTTTAGAAAGCGTTTTGACTCACGTAAAACTAACTCCACAAGTTTAGAGTTTTTCCCCGTTTTCAAAGCAATTTTATTTGCTTGTTCGGATGGTTTTACATCATCTAATTGGACCAAGCGGTTCTCAGCTTTTGAAACTACCTTTTGTGCAATGACAAGAATGTCCCCATCTTCAATCTCAACATTGTTCTCCTTCGCTGCTGAGATTATAAGACTCGCCAGATCATCTCCTGCTTTTACCATCGGAATTCCTTCAAGCCCAAGAATACTAACGGTCTTCACCATTTTGCATTCACTTCAAGAGTCGAAACTCAGCGATACAATCAGAACATGCACAAGCTTAACAACATTTATTAGCTTATCCCCTTCAACACGACCTTGAAAAATTAATGAAACTAGAACTGAATGAACATTCCACTCCTTTTAACCTAGAGAGCACTTTAACCTGTGGACAATTATTCAGATGGGAGAAGGTTGGCAGTTGGTGGCTTGGAATTGCTCAACACCAAGCTTTCAAAGTGCGGCAGACCGACAACATTCTTGAGTTTGAAGGTACAAACACTGACTTCATAAAGAACTATTTCCGTTTAGATGACGACCTTCAAAGAATAGTCTCTGAAATAAACCGAGACACTTGGACAAAACAAGCCGTACAAACTTTCTATGGACTACGTTTAGCAAGACAAGATCCATGGGAATGCCTTGTTTCATATATGTGTGCCACCTTCAAGAATATTTTAGCCATTAAAGGCATTATCTTAAATTTAGCAAGACGATTTGGCAGTGAATTTGCTTTCGAGGGGCAGAGCTTCTACACATTTCCTAAACCAAAAGCGTTAGCGAAAGCCACTTTAAGCGAACTTAGAATGTGTAAACTTGGATTTCGTGCAAGACGAGTTCGTGAAACAGCAAGAATAGTTGACTGCAACAAGATTGGTCTAGAGGACTTGAAAGCAGTTGACTATGAGACGGCTAAGCATAGATTGCTACAGCTTCCAGGTGTCGGAAACAAAGTTGCTGACTGTATCCTGCTTTTCTCTCTAGAAAAACTAGAAGCATTCCCGGTGGACATTTGGATGAAGAAGGTGATCCAAAGATACTACTCAAACCATTTTGATGAGTTATTCATTCACAAAATCCTAGACAAAAAGACACTTTCCGCGAAAGAATACAGTGCAATAAGCGCATTTGCCCGAAACTATTTTGGAAGATATGCAGGATACGCCCAAGAGTATTTATATCACTTTGTTAGAGCCCAGAATTCTAAAGATCTTAGACAAGAGCAAAGCCCGGACCAACCTCTCCCTTGATGAAAATCCCCTCTTCAGATATAACTTGAGTCCTGAAGGATGTATGTGATTATCTCGCCTTTGGATATCTTATCAAGTTGGTGGAGGAGGTGGCGGAGATGGTGAATGCTCTTGTGGAGGTGTGGTTGTTGAAACAGTTGTCCCAGCTATGCGATCGCTTATTTTCTGGTGGGGATCCCCAGGTGTTGCAAGGCCAATGATTACATCGATTAGAACGAGAATTAGATGAATTTTGCTTATGTTTCTGATGAAGGCTGTATCCAAAGAGGGCTTCTGCCCACCTAGTTTAATAGTTTTTAGATTCATGATTTTCTTGCCAAAGGTCCATCCGTAGAAAGATTCAAGCAAAGCGAAGTACAAAATACTGAGAATTCCCAAGAAGAATGGTCCAACCAGTGGATTGAATAAGAACCAAGGCAAACCTGTTGCAGCTGTCAATACAATGAGTGGTATTGTGACAACGGCTGCTATAATTAGAGTACCTATGAAAACGATTATGCAATCGATGATGAATGCAATAAGCCTCTTTATCCAGTGATCTTGTAGTTGGGAGTCATGACCAATTCTTTCAAAACCCGTTGACATAGTTTTCACAGACAGACCTTTGTGAGTCTTAGGTTATATATTGTTTCTGCAAATCAAGTGTGCCTAAGAAAAAAAAGAAAAGAGTGGATTCTAACCTTTGACTACTGCCATCGGCAACATTCTGGCAACATGAGTAGCGATGCCTACTTGATGGCTTACCTTCACAACTTTGTCCACGTTCTTGTATGCTGGATCAGCTTCTTCAGCAAGAACGACAGCGCTTGCGGAACGAACCACTATTTCACGTTTTTCTAGAGCTTTTTTTATGTCGCCACCCCAAAATTTCCGCTTTGCAGCAGATCGGCTCATCATTCTGCCTGCGCCATGAGCCGTGGATCCAAAAGACACTTCCATAGCCTTCTTTGTACCAACAAGAAGCCACGAGGATGTCCCCATGCTTCCTGGAATAATAACTGGTTGGCCAAAAGTGCGGTAATCAGCTGGCACGGCGGGATTACCAGGTGGGAAAGCTCGCGTTGCTCCTTTCCGATGAGTCCACACTTTTCTCCGTTGACCATTGATCTGATGTTCTTCAATCTTAGCTATGTTATGCGCAACATCATAGACTAGATGGAGACCAAAGGTTTCAGCTGGCTGTTGAAATGTTTGTTTAAAGCTTTGTCTGACCCAATGTGTTATGGCTTGACGGTTCGCGAATGCATAGTTAACTGCACATGACATTGCTTGAAAATAGTCTTCTGCCTCCTTTGTGTTTCCTGGAGCGCATGCAAGTTCTCGGTCAGGAAGAGCGATCTTATATTTATGCACTGCCCGTTCCATTACACGGAGATAGTCGGAACAAATCTGATGCCCAAATCCGCGAGAACCACAATGGATCATAACTGTGACCTGCCCTTCTTTGTTAATTCCGAAGGCTTTCGCCATTTCAGGTTTATGAATTTTGTCAACTTTCTGAATTTCAAGAAAATGATTTCCTGAACCCAGAGTCCCAACCTGATTCGATCCTCGATTTTTTGCCGTGGTTGAAACCTTGTCTGGATTTGCTGTCTTCATGTTACCCATCTCTTCGCAGTGCTCAATGTCCTCCTGCCATCCCCACCCCTGCTCCACTAATCTAGGAACTCCTTCTGCTGCCAACCTGTCAAGCTCGTTAGCTGTCACTCGGAAATCTTTACGGCGACTGCCAAGACCACAAGGTACATTGCTGAAGATGGTATTAGTCAACTCTGCAAGTTTTGGTCTAATATCCTGCTCAGTGAGGTTGGTGGAGAGCAATCTTACCCCGCAGTTTATGTCGTAACCCACCCCTCCAGGACTAATCACGCCTTCATTGTAATCTGTTGCAGCGACCCCTCCGATTGGGAAGCCATAACCTTCGTGACCATCTGGAAGGGTTATAGCATATTTGTATATGCCTGGTAGATGAGCGACGTTGGCACATTGTTCCAACGTCCTATCTGTCCTCATTTTCTCAAGCAAATCCTTATCGGCCAGGACAATTCCTGGAACACGCATTCCAGGCTTGTATCCTTGATTGATTCGCCACGAAAAGTCACTGATCCTCTCTAAGGGAACATTATAAGTTGTACGTCTTTGGTGTTTCACCTTGCTCAAAATGCTTCTCCCCTACAGAGTGAGAGCCGAATCTGAGATATAAGTAATTTTGGTGTAGAGACCAATGAATCCTATGATTGTGTCATTAGCTTGCGAAAATGTGTGCTAATTTGGTGCAAAAATTCTGGTATTCGCCTACCGCCTTTGGGCACACTTCCTTCTAGTTGAAGCGCGCGTACTCCTTACAGTAGTTTCTCCCAAGGCTATTAAACTTAAATTCCTGTGAGTCTAAGGAGATTTGAAGGATTAGCAGGGAAGCAAAGGTAACTTGTCAAGTTTATTTAATATCATTGGTGCGACTCTTGTTGTCAGTTTTTTCTCGTTGGTTGGAATCTATGCCTTGTCTCTGAAAGATAAAACGTTGCATAAAATTCTGCTAATTCTTGTCTCTTTTTCTGCTGGGACAATTCTTGGTGCTTCTTATTTCGACCTTCTCCCTGAGGCATTGGAGCTTGTTGAGGAATCGCTTGTGTTTGTCTACATCACTTTAGGGTTTGTGTCGTTCTTCTTCCTCGAAAGATTCATTTACTGGTATCATGGACATGGTCATGAAGTCGATATTTCCGCTAAGATGATTGATCGCGCAGGCACCAAAGGTTTTGCATACCTGAACCTTATTGGTGATGGTGTTCACAACTTCATTGACGGAATGATTATCGCGGCTAGTTTTTTGATTCCTGGGCATGGAATCTCCGTTGGGCTAGCTACCACAATTGCTGTAATTTTCCATGAGCTTCCTCAAGAAATGGGAGATTACGGAATTCTGGTTTATGGAGGATTCAAACGACGCCAAGCTCTTATGCTGAATTTCATTGTAGCCTTGATGGTGGTTCTAGGAGGGATCTCTGCATTTTTCTTTATTGGAATGGTTGAAACACTAAGTGGACTGTTAATAGCCCTCGCTGCAGGAGGCTTCATTTATCTGGCTGCATCAGAACTGATTCCTGAATTGCATAAAGAGAAAAACATGAAGAAATCTGTTGTTCAATTTGCCATATTCATCATAGGCGTCACTCTCATGTGGCTCTTGGGAGTGATATTTCCTGAATAGAGGATCTACTTAGCTAGCTACAGTTCTAAAAGAAACTTAATATTCTCACAATGTTCTTCGCACAGGCTGACTGCACGTTTCTGTTCGAGAAAGACGTGCTTATCCAAAGCACTCCTCTCTGTATTTTCTTCTAAAAATCTACTTTTGTTGCAATTTAACAATTGTAAGTTTTTTTGTTATGAGATTCATTAAGTCTTTTAGCGTTTTACATTTGTTAATCTCATCTTGAGTGATAAACAAAAAGATTTTTTCATTTTTCCTTAGAAAGATAGATGGAAATTTTGTATTCTTTATGTCGTGGGGATGGCTTTCTAACATCTTAAGAAATTCATCGCGATGCAGAAACCTGGCAGGAAATTCAAGTTTATCGATAAAGGCTCTCCATTCGTCTTTCATGGTAAGTGTGCTATAAGTGAGGGCACAGAGATTGCATTGGTAAGTGCTAGGCGAGACTATTTTATGTAAACCGTCTTTGATGATGTTGAAGAATCCGCTATCCGCGTTATAGACAAGGATCAATTCTGTCTTTGAACTTTGCATTCTAGACAAACTAAATTCTGAATATTTATTGGTTACTATCTGCTTGGCGCTCAGGAGAGATATATGTCTGCTATTCTGATGAGACGCCCGTTTGCTAATTATCTGCACAAGATTTTGGGTGTTTTCCTGTTCTTTCAAAATGCTTGAAATGCTCAAGCCATTTAGGACTTTGCGGAGCTTTTTGAACAAAATCTACGAATTTTGCTAGCTTCTTTATGGTTGTTGCGTGGGCAATGTGTTCTATGTTGCATGCGTCTTTTTCAGCAGTATCCTCATTGACCCCAAGCATTTCTAAAAATGTTTTAAGGGACCTATGCCTTTTTTTGAGAAGCTTGGCAAGCATTACTCCTTTTTTGGTCAAGGTTACATTACGGTAGCGGGTATATTTGACAAAGCCTTTCAAGTCAAGTTTTTGAAGCATGTTTGTAACACTTGGCGATTTGATGCTAAGGCCGTCAGCGATGTCTATGACCGCTGCAAAGCCACGTTTTTCTATTAGGGCATGGATAGTTTCAACATAGCTTTGCTCAGTTTCACTGAGTTCAAGGGTTGCATCCGTTTTCACTGACATTTACCCCTAGTTTAGAGTTACCTAACATTGTTATATTAAGCTAAATCCTTATTTATAAGCTTTGATAATTTATAGATAGCTTACAACAAAAGAGGATGAAAAAACTGGAGCTTTCACTCACCTCTCTGAGAAACGGGGAAAGTGGAGTAATAGTTTCTATTGGGGCACCATCCAGTAATCCTCATGGTCACCACGGTCGTAAGTGGCTTAATAATCGCAGGTGGAGCTTCAAAAGTAGACTAGAGGATATGGGTCTCACCCCTGGAACCAAAGTAACAATAATCAAGTCAGCACCTTTCCGGGGGCCTGTAGAACTCCTAGTAAGAGGTGCCAGATTAGCCATAGGAAGAGGAATGGCGGAAAGAATTCTGGTGAGAGCAGAAAGGTGACGAAAAGACGAATTATCATAACTCTAGCTGGTAATGCAAATGTTGGAAAATCTGTTATATTCAATTATTTTACTGGATTGCATCAGCACATCGGGAACTGGCCTGGAAAAACAGTTGAAAGGGCCGAAGGTACACTCCAATTTAAAAACTATACCATAGACATAGTCGACTTGCCTGGAATCTACTCTCTTTCAACCTTTTCCATAGAAGAACTGATATCAAGAGAATACATTGCAATCGAGAATCCTGATTTAGTGATAAATGTTATTGACGCCTCAGTGCTTGAGAGAAATCTGTATTTCACGCTTCAACTGATTGAACTAGAAACGCCAATGATCATAGCATTAAACCAGATGGACATGGCGAAGAAGAAGGGCATAGAAATCGACCATAGAAAGCTCCAGGAGATCTTAGGCATACCAGTGGTTCCAACAATTGCGCCAAACCAAACCGGTCTATACGATCTATTAGAAGCAGCTGTCAACATTATTGAGAAGAAGGGTTCTGCGCCCTCTAAGATGAGATATGGCGAGGAAATTGAGGAAAAGATTCAAGAACTGAGTAAGGAGATCGAGCGATTTCAATTGCCTTACCCAACTAGGTGGACAGCGATAAAGCTCTTGGAAGGAGACCAGCAAATAGAAAATAAAATTCGTAAGTTGGGCCCAAGAACATTAGAGACTGCAAAAAGACTTGCTGAAGAGATTGAAAACATTCATAGGCATTCATGTTCAACTGTAATAACTTCTGAACGGTATGAGATTGCCGGTTGCATTGCAAGGGATGTGCAGCAGATTGTGCCGTCAATAACGTCGCCTGCAAGGGAAAAGCTCCATGCCTTGACCACTCATAAGATATCTGGATATCCAATTATGGCTGCAGTTATCCTTTCTACTTTTCTTGCGATTTTCACTTTTGGGGACTATACGTCTGGTATATTAAGCGATCTTCTTTACAGCTTGGAGCCACTCTTCGTGAGCATATTCGGGGGAGGACTCATTGCTGAGTTGTTTTGGGGTGGGGTCGCTGAAGGATTAATCGCAGGGATCACAATCGTTCTACCTTATCTTCTTCCATTCTACTTACTGCTATATTTTCTTGAGGACTCCGGATATCTTAGTAGAATCGCGTTTTTAATGGATAATCTGATGCACAAGGTAGGTTTGCATGGGAAAGCGTTTATTCCAATGATGCTTGGGTTTGGCTGTAATGTTCCTGCTTGTTTAGGTTGTAGAATAATGGAAACTGAAAGGGAAAGGCTTCTCACGGCTTTCATTGTTACTCTAGTTCCTTGCGCCGCAACAACTGTCATAATTCTAGGCCTTGTAGGTGCCTTTGTGGGAATTCAGTGGGCATTACTGTTGTACATAGTTAATCTTGTGATAATTTTTCTCCTTGGAAGAGTAGCACTAAGGGCTCTACCAGGTGAATCAACTGGACTGATCATGGAAATGCACGATTACAGACTACCTCACATTAAGACTGTGATCAAGCAGACTTGGTTTAGATTAAGCGAGTATATCAAGATGGCATTACCCATAATAATAGCTGGCAGCTTCGCAATAAAACTTGCAGACATGCTAGATTTATTGGAGCCAATAGCGTATGCTCTTAGCCCTATAACAGTAACTTGGCTCGGGTTGCCTGTAATCACAGGCATTACCTTGATTTTTGGAGTTTTGAGAAAAGAGTTGACTCTAGTAATGCTTGCAACGCTGTTTCGACCCTTTACATTACCACAAGCTCTTGAACCAACGCAGATGTTAGTTTTTACTTTAGTGGCAATGCTCTACATTCCTTGTATTTCCACTATTGGTGCACTTGTCAAGGAGTTGGGTAAGAAGAAAGCAGCAATTATTTCCATTACTGAGATCGCTTTCGCAATTGCCGTTGGCGGGGTAGCATATAGACTGCTGCTAGTGGCAGGTATATAGTAACCTAAGGTTTTGCATGTATGAAAGCCATCGGGTGCAGTGAGAAGGCTGCATCTTTTCATCTTCGACCTAATCTGTACAATGACCCTGCAACAATTAATATACCAAAGATAATTATTACGAGCCACCAGAGCTCAAAACCTTCAGGTAGTATCCCCGGAACTTGAGAAAGACCCCAAAGGATGATCACAATACCAATAATTAGACCCACAATTACACCCCCATACGGCAAACCAAAACATTCTTCTTCTGTACGTCTTTTCATCCTCCGTCCCTCTTGAACGGTTACCTGAAGAGATGCTTTGCAGTTGGTACAAATCTCAGCGCCATCTTCATTCTTGAATCCACATTTGGGGCAGTAGACCAAAAGCTCCACTCCAATGAATTTCCGTAATGATAAAGTGTCTTAATAAGTCTTCTGGCGCATCCTCTCATTGTATGCGCGCGAGTACAAACATTTATGCTTTTACATTTCGTGTTTTATGTTTTCTCCAACACTATACAGAAAGATACCTGCAGAGGATGGTCCGAGCCTCGAGAATTTCTTAGATAATTCTTCAACAGCATGTGAGTAGTTGTCTGACTTGTCCAAGCTTCTAAGGAAGGTTTGGAATGACCCATATTCTCTGATGATTGCCTGAAATTCCTTTGCGTTGCTTATTGTAGCAACTATTTTGGCTCGATTTCTTACAATTCCTTTGTTATTCATAAGCCGTTCCACATCAGCTTCTTCGAAATTGGCAACAGAGTCAATAGAAAAGTCATTGAAAGCCTCCTTGAAATTAGGCCATTTCTTGTCAATCATTCTCCAATTGAGGCCTCCCTGAAAAATGATCCTCGTCATGTTCTCAAAATATCCACTGTCCTCAGGGCGACTTTTCCGATACATCCAACCAGAAGGGCTCCATTGTCGGCTCATGATCTCACACTCACGAAAGCGTAGTGCTTTCTTCTATAGTTCACCTTTTATCTATTGCGGTATAAACTGCCTTTGGGTAATACGCAATCCTCGTAGGGTGAGCCATGGACTCCCTACTTGCTTTCCACGCTGGGGAGGCAAAGTCTTCAAAGGCCAGTGCTTTTTGATATATTGAGGTTTCCAAGTTACATTGTTAATGCAGTTTGAACCAATTGCCTTCAAGGTTTTTTGTAGAACTGGGTGAGTGTGAACGCCGCTCAGAGCCAAAGCCTCAGCAGCCTCAAATATGCTGCTTTGATAGGACCTGAAATATCCAAGCTTCATCCAGTTTTTGTTAGGTTCTGGATATCGTCGAGGAAAATCAGCAGTTGATAGATCATAAGCTAGGAGATAGTCCTGAATGTTTTTCACAGCTATCCTATAGTCTTTGTTTCGCCAATTCTGAGGAAATTCATTGAGCCACCGGAGGGTTCTCACCATAACATAGGCACATGGATTACCATCTGTCCGGACATGGCATGCTCCTTCCTGATTTAGGTTGAACGAGAGATACTCTTCGCAGGCTTGTTGCACATCATCCCTCTCAGTGAAACCTAAAGCTAGAACAGCACGAAGGAAGACCATGTTAGCACATTTGTTAATTTTCCCGCTGCTAGCGATGAAAGCGCCATCACGACGGCGATATTTAGCAAAAGCATGATCGATGGCATCCACGAGCTGAGGAATTTTCGTTCCATTGAGCCCTAGATTGCCAAAAAACCCGACAACTTCCTGAAAACTGATAAAGGTTCGCTTCTTGTTTCTCTCTATCCAAGAACCCAACCCTTCCCCAAGGTATGGCAAGAGCTTTCCTTGCTGCTTAAGGAATTCAGGACTTGAGATGGGAACATTCTCAATATCACGCAAATAAAGGAGCTTGACGAACTCCCGAATTCCTTTAGTATCATATTTTTTGATGTATTCCTTGGCTTTGATTGGATCAAAATTTGGTATGATGACAGACATAAGAAGCCTCTTGATTGTTGCCAAGTTATAGTATTTAGGATGCTAATATACATAGAAGATGCTTATGCGCCCGTGAAGATTATGGCCAAGGCAAAGAATTTAGTAGAATTGATGCTTCTGTAAGCAAATCAAGAATAGCCTTTTGGATTATGCTTGGTCCCAATTTTTGCATTCGACACCTGAACAAAAATCCTTACTTTCTAGCTCGATTGTTGAATGCTCGATATGATGTTTTTCGAGACATTTTTTGATAGCTTGTCTCGTTTGATCAGGAGTTTCAAGTAACCCTTCCTCTACAACGACATGTGCCGTAAGGATATCTGTTTCTCCTTCCAGTGACCAAATATGCAAATCGTGGACTCCTATTATTCCTTTGATGGCTGTAATGTCCACCTTCACTTTGTCAAGGTTTATGTGCTTTGGTACTCCTTGGAGAAGAATATTCAATGTTTCCTTTAGGCTCTTAGCTACAGCAAAGAGGATGAAGATTGTTAAGCCGATGGTCAATATCGGATCTAGAATATAGATTTCCCAGAAATAGATGACTAGTCCGCCAGCAAGAATTCCCAACCACCCGAGTACATCTTCAAGTAGATGATATGACAACACTTCTTCGCTCAGGCTTTCACCCTTTTTCAGCATGAAGAATCCTATGCTATTGAAAATGATTCCTAATATCGCTATACTGAACATTCCAAATGCATTTACGAGTTCAGGATTGAAGAGCCTAGGTATTGCTTGGAAGATTATTACAATTGATCCTCCAATTAAGATGGAGGCGGAGAATATTGCAGAGAACAAAGAAAGTCTTTGATACCCAAATGTTCGACTCATGTCAGGTGATTTGCGAGCTCCTCTTTCGAAAAGCCATGAGACAAGCAATGCAATGCTATCACCAAAATCATGTAGTGCATCAGAGAGAATCGCCAGACTATTGGTCCAAAAACCACCAATAATCTCTATGATGGTGAAGAGAATATTCAGAAATGCAGCAAACCCCACCCTTTTTTCTCGCTCAGGCATAAGTTTAACTAGTTTTTAATTTCATAAAAACCTATTGCGCACGCGACAAACGGGTTACTCTTCCTTAAAAGCCTCTAACCCTTCTCTTAATAAGAAAGGAACAAGAACCAAAGCCATTACTGGATCAGCCCACCACCAACTAAAAAGCCCATTTAAGGCTAATCCAAAGAGAACTATAAGATCCTGCAAATCACAAACCAGGCTTTGATAAGCTTCAGCTCTCAATGCTCTCGAACCAATTTCCTTAGCAATTCTGCTCTTATAGAAAAACAAAATGGTCATCAAACCAGCACTAGAGACTGTAATTAATATGCCAACAATACTTTCTTTGGGAGGTCCAAAAAAGCCAAGCAAAGTCGCTATCGATTGAAACACAATAAAGACTGAAAGCACGAAGAAAGTTACACCAATAAGTTTCAGCGCCTTCCTTTCACTTTCACTATCCTTGTCCGATCTCTCTCCTTTCCGAAACCGCCAAATCATAACTGCACCAGCGAACAACTCGATCAGGCTATCAAAGCCAAAAGCCCACAATGCTACACTGCTGGCAAGTAACGCTGCCCACAATGCAACGGTTGCTTCAAAAGCATTCCATACCTCGCCTATCCAAACAAGAATCAAAGCTTTCTTATGAAGACTGGAATCTGAACTCAACCCATTCACCAGATTGACACTGAACCTTGATTTTGCGCGCGCGTTTCGTTAGAATTCGATGACTCGTGGGATTCGTTTTGAGTTTTCAACCGAGGATTTTGCATCTCCGAGTAATGGAGGGCTCCCGTTGAAGCCTGTTCTTATGATAAATTCTGTGAGAAAATTAATCATTGTCTCTGGGTCTTGGTTAGCTATTTTATCAAAGGTATCTAAGCCCGATTCATAGTAAAGACATGCTCTTTTTTTCATGTGACCAGGGGCTCTTGCTAAATTGGCGAGTTTAACGAATTTTAGCACTGCATCTTTAGGTATTCCTGATTTTTTTGCGAGAGTTTTCCGTTCCTTGATTGTTTTCCCTACTTCTAGGAGCTGGCTTGCGGTTTTCACTCCGATTTTGGCTAGTTTCTCAGCGTATTCTTGGTTTGCAGTCATGAAGTCTTTGAGTTTGAATTTTTCAAGTTGGATATCTTGCATAATGAAATTTGTGGAATAGGCGAGTTCCTCCTTGTCCAAAAAACGAAGATACTCCCGGATACCCCACAACTCTAGGTATGCATTGATACTGTTATCCTTAGACCAAGTGACAAATTTCTTCAGTTCCTCAATAGTTAGATCGCTTATGGGTATCCCAGCTTCGTTATCTTTGAGATATTCTTCAAATCGCTTTATGCGTCGTATGTAGGAGTTAATTTTACTCTGGGGGCTCTTTTTTTCCTTCATAAATAACGTGAACCCGTTTTCATCCAAGAATCGTCACCTTCTTCACACTATCTCGGGGATGGTATTTAGGCTTTGGAGCACTTGTTCCTCTTCGCTTCGCAGAAAACCAACTCTGCAAGAACTGCGCGTGCGCCCACTATTGTAGGGAGACTACGGCCCCACAATATTTACAGGTAACTGAAGTTTGCCCTCGATATATCTTTTCATTATAAGGAGCACCACACACAGGGCAGACAATAACTTTGGGTTTCTTTTGGGCTGCTGTAACTGTTGGAGTGACAGTTGCTAGCTCTTCCTCTGCTTGCCCCGAGATAATATAATTGTAGCTTTCCGTCACCGACTTTGCATCCTGGCTAGTGGTGTCAAATTTCATATCAGCGATTCCGCTTTCCGAAGCAAATTCAACGAATAGCCCGGAGCCTTTGAAAAAACCCACTTTCCCATGAACTAGCTGTGAAACCATTCCAATGGGTTTTTGGACCACGACTTTTCGTTCGATTTTTTTCTCAGTAGCAATAAAAAGAACTTTTTTCAACACAATTTCCTTTTCATGCTCAAAAATAAAACGGAAATTAGTCAAAACTATGAAGCCGTTGAGGTCATTATCCAGGTCTTTAGCTCTAGCAGCAATGATAGGAGTTTCACCTTCTTCCCAAGAAAACGATGCATTGGATAGAAGAGACACGGTGCTTTCTGCCTTTCTAAGATCTTTATCCATGCTTTGAAACTTCTTCTCAAGAGGAGTCAGCACATTAGCTACAGAGCTCTGCATTTCCGAGAGACTTAAGCGCATTTCCGAAATTCTCAATTCGATATCTTGAAGGTTACTAAGGTCATAGCCAGCATAACCTAGTTTATGCGTGAGAGCTTGTCGAAGATCCCAGATTCGTGCACGAAGGGTTTCATCCTTGAAACTAATGAGCGTTCGTAGTTCCGGGCCGAGTTCCATCCATTTTTCTGCAAGAGAAGCTTGGTCAACCTCCAAGTGGGTTAATACACGGTAGTTACCTTGCCGAACTCGGGCAATCCTCGTCGGCAGACTCTGGATTCGATTTTCGAAGCTCTCGATCCTGTGAGCTACACCATTGACCCGGTGGCTTATGGCAGTGATTTCAGCAGATAAACGGTTCACTCGTTGAGTGTACGCCAATTTTTGATTTCGATGGTTTACATAGCTTCGCGAGGCGGTTGAATTCACACGTGATAACGATCGCGCAACCATACTGGATACTTCCTTTGAGTGAACCGCTTCTCGGTTTGCGAGACGCTTTGAGACGCGATTAGTAACGAGGTCTGCTTCTCGCCGTGTCGCTCCTGCATTTCGTATGCTCGTGATCATCTTAACACGGTTAAATTTTTGGACACGCCCATCTCTTTTAAGAATCGTTACACGTGGTTTGTGCCTTTGTGGGCTTCCTGATCTTCTTAACTGTGAGCGTTTTGAGAAATTCCTGCGCTTTTGTGGCTTGCTCATATGCTAACCGTTATTGTATTTTTAGATCCCAATAAATAACGATTTGTACATGCGCAATATCTGACAAAAAAAGTGTTCTTGAGAGTTGACTGTGAATCTGCCTGCGAAAGGTAAAGCCCATTATTTTTTCGGAAAAAGAAGTAGAGCCGCAGGTATGTCTGTGGCACCGCCGGTAGGACTCGAACCAGCGACCAGTGGAGATATCACCCGCACAATCCCATTTTTTCCGAAAAGCATACTTGGTAGAATGTTTCTAAGTATTAGGGGAGCCTGTGGCGAAGCGTAAACCGTTCAGCCGCGCTGAATGCGAAGGTTGTATGTTTAAGAGGAGCAGATATTGCTGGAATGATTGCCCCTACAATATTTGGAAAATTCAGACCTGATTGAAAAAAGGCTATTGAGAAATCGCGCGTGCAGTTTTAAGATATGATTTCCGGTGTGATCATCCATTGAATAGTCCAACGATGCTGTTGACCCCTTTGGAGACAAACAATTCCACCCATTTTAAAGGCGATTGCTTTTTGGTCTTCATTGCTAAAAAGCAAAGAAGAAGCAAGTTTACTCAAATGGGGTAGG
Source organism: Candidatus Bathyarchaeota archaeon (assembly GCA_020351305.1). Taxonomy (GTDB): domain Archaea; phylum Thermoproteota; class Bathyarchaeia; order Bathyarchaeales; family SOJC01. The sequence continues at coordinate 1,816,227 of CP070730.1, read as the reverse complement.
TGACCTACTAACATAACATCTTCTGTGGTTTCAATCAATTGTCTTTTCCAAGCTTTTGGGTCTCCCAATGGTTCCAAGTTCTTATCAATTGTCACCTTTTCTGGTGGATTAAGATCCTTAGCTAGAACTTCTGCTGTCTGCTCAGCCCGTAGCTTACCACTATGAAAAATCTGTCTAATGTCAATATGCAGGTATTCTTCAGCGTATTTCGCGATTTTCTTTATGTCTTTCCATCCTTTCTCTGAGAGAGGTCGTGTTGGGTCTTCGTTTTTATTCTTGGCCTTTGCATGCTGAACCAGAAAGAGCTTCATGAACATCCCCAAAAATAATCTAATTAGAAGTTTGGCTAATTAGAGTTGTGTACAAGTGGTTGGGCGAGATAACCTCAGCAACAAGTGGAGATATCACCCGAATTAATCCGCACAATCCCTATTTTTTACATGTATGATAGTTATTCCTAACAACAACTGCAACAACTTACGCGCTTTTCAGTTTCCCGTTCTTTTTCTTTCGCTTTCACTTTTTCTTTTTTGTCCACACAATCCACCTCCATTTATATTCCACTGTAATAGGTTCCACTGGAATATATTCCAGCGATATCTATAAAAGGGTTTCGCACTAAATCTTAGTGAGGTATTGGACGATGTGGTGTTGCTGCGGACCGAGTAACCTTTCACCAGTCCAGTTTTTGGTGCTTCTTCTTTTGAACAAAAAACCTGCACATGGGTATGAATTGTTCAAACTAATCAATGATGAGTTTGGCGAGAAATGGAAGTTGAATCCTGGAGGCATCTATAAGACATTGGCTAAATTGGTTGAAAAAGGCTACATAGAGGAAAAAAAAATTGAGGGCAAGACCATTTATAACCCCACATTAAGTGGCAGCGAAGCTCTAGGCCAATGTATCGAATGGTCAGAAGACTGGATAAAATTCACTAGAAGCTGCTGTCCACCCAGCTAGAAATTTGCTTGCATCATATGTACGCTGATTTCCCCATAAATCTTATTAGCTTCCTAAAACGGATTAGGCAGTTCTTAAGGTGTCATAATTGATTGAAAGGTTTCGTAGATTGATTTTCTGCATTGTTGTGATTCTGATGTTTTCAGGCATGTTTGTTGCCTTTAACGTAACAGCTTCCCCACCATTAGTTCCCCCTTTGATTTTAGAGCACAGTGAAGAATGGAGTGTTGACATCACTGGTGGTATGGAGGTCTGGTCAGTTTTTGCAGCTGACGTTGATGATGATGGAGTAGTTGAGATGATGACTGTTGCAGAGGCAAATGAGAGTGGTGAACTTCGAATCTGGAGTATAATGGGGTCTACTTTGACGCTTGAACATGCTGAATTATGGAACAGCACAGGAGGTCACACTCGAGTATGGGCTGTCTTTGCCTTAGATGTTGATAACGATGGAGTTACCGAAATATTAACAGGTGCAGAAGCTTGGAACGGACAAAACGGTGTATATTATAATGGCCAGCTGCATATCTGGAATTGGAATGGGTCAATCCTGACGCTTGAGCATGGAGAAGAATGGCACATTGGAAACAACACTCACGTCTATTCCGTTTTTGCTGGTGATGTTGACAATGACGGAAAGGTCGAAATAGTTACGGGAGGAGACGCGTTTGATAATCAGAGCCAATATATCGCAGAGTTCCGGGTCTGGAATTGGAACGGTTCAACCCTGACCCTGGAAACCAGCCAAGGATGGCGCACAGGCAACTACGCAGCTATCCAATCCGTTTATGCTGATGACGTTGACAATGATAGCGTACCCGAGATAGTAACCTGTGGAAATGACGGCTCAGATGCTCAACTCCGCATCTGGAACTGGAATGG
>CP070730.1:1810335-1814284 GCA_020351305.1 Candidatus Bathyarchaeota archaeon | reverse complement strand
TTATGCTAATGTTTTCAACATTTCTTCACATTCAATGACTTCTAATGGCGTTGTGTCACCTGCCTTCCATCTTTTTGCATGCATGCAAGCATCGGTACCAGTTGAACGCTACTTTTGCGACTGCGCGCGCGCATCCAACATAAATAATGCACGCTTCTCTTGATTGCATGTAGACGACGCGTGACAAAACGCATCAAATATGCATGCAATTATATATTAGTTCTAAGTATGAGGTGACGTCTTTAGTTGGGAATGGGGAGCTGGTTGAACCGGCTGAGAGGACGGTTGCGTGAACCGTCGACCCTTTGAACCTGATCCAGACAATACTGGCGGAGGAAAAAGATGCACAACACTTCGAATTTAAGAAAGACTTTACAATTTGTCAGAAACATGAAACTTGGTGATCATGGGATATTCTTCTACAGGAGCCCACATGGAAAGCATGAAGTGCTCTTTAACTTTTTGGAAGATGGAATTCAGAAGGGAGAAGGAGCGATTTACGTTGCGGCCCAAGAAACTTCCAAGCAAATCCGTAAAAACATGAAAGACTTTGGATTGAAAGTGAAGACCCTTGAAAGGGATGGTGTGTTGAGGATTTTTGACTATGATAAGTGGTACATAATTGATGGTGAGGTGAATGGGGCACGCACAATAATGTTGGGTCAGCGAGTGTTGGGTGAAGCAATTGAGATTGGACTTGAGGGATTGCGTGCATGTGGTGAAGCCGCATGCTACTTTGAACAAGAGAAAGAGAAAGAGCTTGTGGAGTATGAGCTTGTGCTGGAAAGAGAATTTAATTTCCCTTTAACCTTGCTATGTACCTACGACGTGAACCATATCAAATCCCTTGAAGAAAAACTCTTTTTCAATCTAATCAAAGCGCATGGATCAGTTGTCACTTCCAGCTTTGCGCGGGAAGTAAAGTTCGGAAACTATTTTCCCACAATCGTGCGTGAGGTGCTTGATACAGTATTCGGGGAGATGGGGGAGGAAGCAATTCTGAGGATGCTCGAGGAGCGCTATTCAATTAAGCCATTCGTCAGCATTGGGGAAGATCCTGGGTCTTTCACTGAAGGACTAGAGGCATTAATTGGTTCTGGGGCACAAGTTGTCACGCGATTGGTAGCAGAGCGGATGTATGCTAAGATGGGAATAACATAAAGTGAAGCGGGTATTAGAAGCGCGCATACACGTCTCAAAATGCATGCGGTGGGACTTTAGATAGATTTGTCTCTTGACAAACTAGTTGAGAAAGCTGATAGACTTCTGAAGAATCGTAGAGTTGAAGCTCTTGGTGGTGGAGCTTACAACGTTGTTGGAGACCACGGAACCTATATTGTTGTTCAAAATTATGATGGAAAGATGAGCTGCAACTGCCTTGGTTTTTTAGGAAAGGGAAAGTGTTCCCATTCAACAGCAGTCCTAATGCGCGCGCGAGCAAATGATGCACATCTCTCTTAATTGGATTTAGGCCGAGCTTAGCAAAGCGTATCAAAAAAAAACGGACGCAAAGTTTTTATAGATGGAACTGTCGTGGAGAGGTTCCTCATGTGCATTTCGGAAGTGGATGAAGTGACCGTAAAGCTGACTAACCCAGCACCTCTTGGACTTTTGGGTTTCGGAATGACGACAGTGCTTTTGAATTTGCATAATGCCGGGTTCTATCCCTTGAACAGCATGATTCTGGCAATGGGGTTAGCCTACGGAGGATTAGCTCAAGTGATCGCCGGCGTCATGGAATATAGGAAAGGCAATACTTTCGGCACGGTAGCTTTTTGCTCCTATGGTCTATTCTGGTGGTCTCTAGTTCTTCTACTAACTCTTCCAAGACTCGAAATCTTTGATTTCTCTGTAAGTTCCCCTTTACAGGCAACAAATTCCGCAGCAATGGCGGCATACTTCTTCATGTGGGGACTATTCACTTTAACAATGTTCTTCGGAACACTGAGAACAAATCGTGCGTTGCAGTTTGTATTCTTATCTCTAGCGGTACTCTTCTTCCTCTTGACAGCAAAAGAATTGACTGCAAACACGGATTTGAGCGCAATTGCTGGATATGAGGGAATAATCTGTGGGCTAAGTGCATTCTACCTTGCAGTAGCGGAGGTATTGAACGAGATGTATGGCAAGACGTTATTGCCAGTTTAGTCAATAGGAGAGGAAGCAACATATACATAGAGAATTGTAAGTCACATAACCGTATCTGGAACAGTTTGGGAGGTCAAGAATATGCAGATGGAATCTCTGCCAGTTGAACTAAAATATTGGCCGATAAAAAGGTACAAGGACATATACAAAAAGTCACTAGATGAGATGGAAGAGTTTTGGGGGCAAGAAGCAAGAGAACTTGAGTGGTTCAGCACTTGGGATAGAGTGTTAGATTGGGACTCACCGTTTGCAAAATGGTTTCCTGGTGGAATGCTGAATGCTTCCTATCTATGTGTTGATAGACACTTGAAAACGTGGAGAAGAAACAAGGTAGCTATTTACTGGGAAGGAGAAAATGGTGAAGAAAGAACCCTAAGTTACTCGCAACTCCACAGAGAAGTGAACCGTCTAGCATCAGTACTTCAGAAACTAGGCGTCAGAGATGGAGATCGTGTAGCCATTTATTTGCCAATGATACCTGAACTGCCAATTGCCATGCTGGCGACGGCGAGAATCGGTGCAATACATACTGTAGTGTTTTCAGGATTCAGCTCAAAGGCACTAGCGGACCGGATAAACGAAACGGAAGCAAAAGTGGTTATAACCGCTGACGGCGGGTTCAGAAGAGGAAAAATCATACAGCTAAAAGAAATAGTGGATCAAGCTGTGGAAAACACGCCATTATTAGAGAAGATGTTAGTCGTGAAGAGAACGGGCCGAGAAATCAAAATGAAGGAAGGAAGCGATTTATGGTATCATGAAATAATAAAAGATGCAGAAACATATGTCTCTCCACTACCAATCGAAAGCACTCACCCACTTTACATTCTCTATACGTCTGGCACTACAGGCAAACCAAAAGGCATAGTTCACAGCACCGGAGGCTACCTAGTTTACATTAATTCCATCTATAAATGGGTTTTTGATTTACAGGAAGACAGCGTGTATTGGTGTACCGCTGATGTGGGTTGGGTAACCGGACACAGCTCCATTGTTTATGCACCATTAATGCACGGAGCATCCATAGTTGTTTATGAAGGAGCCCCTGACTATCCAAAGCCCGACAGATGGTGGAGAATAATTGAAGACTACAAGGTAACGATCTTTTACACCTCGCCGACGGCTGTACGAATGTTCATGAGACTCGATGAAAAATGGATCAAAAAACACGACTTAAGCAGCTTGACGATTCTAGGGAGCGTCGGAGAACCTATAAACCCAGAAGCATGGATGTGGTATTTCAAACACATAGGGGGAGAACGATGCCCCATAGTGGACACTTGGTGGCAAACAGAAACCGGAGGCGTAATGATCTCTCCAGCACCGGGAATAGGGCTGGTTCCCCTCAAACCGGGATCAGCAACATTCCCATTACCAGGCATAGACGCCGACGTAGTAGATGACAAGGGTAAAGTCGTCCATCCGGGAGTAAGAGGCTACATAATAATTAAGAAGCCTTGGCCAGGCATGCTTATGACCTTATACAAGGCCCCAGAACGTTACAAGCAAACCTATTGGTCCAAATTCCCAAATGTTTACTATGCCGGAGACTATTGCATGAAAGACAAAGAAGGATACTTCTGGCTTTTGGGTAGAGCCGACGAAGTCCTGAAGATTGCAGGCCACAGGTTAGGCACGATGGAACTGGAAAGCACAATTGTTTCGCATCCAGCAGTAGCTGAGGCTGCGGTGACTAGTAAGCCGCATGAAATCAAGGGAGAATCAATTGTAGTCTTCGCCATCCTAAAACAGGGTATTTCTCCAAAAGAAGAACTCAAGAAAGAGTTGAAGTATCACTTGA
>CP070730.1:1794032-1810235 GCA_020351305.1 Candidatus Bathyarchaeota archaeon | reverse complement strand
GATACTCAGCGCCTTAACATTGCCCTCTAACTTAACAGCTCGTCCATATTCGTTCTCTAGCCTAGCTGCCCTGTCTTTCAGCTGCTGTAACAGCATGTCAACCGCAAACAAAACATCTACTGGCTCAAAACCCGCCACAACCACAGGCATATGATAAGCGCTTGGAAACACTTCGTAAGGCTCTAAGCCAATGATAGTTGAGACATGCCCAGGCGCTATGAATCCGTCAATGTGCAAGTCCCCAATCCCCAATAACAACTCCATGGCTGGCGGAATCAGACGGTGAGAAACGAGAAAGCTAATATTCTCAGGTGGACCCTTCAATACTTCGTTCGCTGTAGAAGGAGCTGTTGTCTCAAAGCCAATCGCAAAGAAGGCAAACTCCTTGTCATGTTCATCTTTAGCCATTTTCACCGCATCACCTACACCATAAACAACACGCACCTCACCACCCTGCGCTCGTGCATCCGCTAGGGATAAATCTGAGCCTGGTACTCGCAGAACATCTCCGAAGGTGACTATAGTTATACCTTTCAATGCTAGTTTGACTGCTTCATCAATCTCCGCTGCAGGTAAAACACAAACGGGACATCCCGGTCCAGCGATGACTTCCACGTTTTTTGGAAAAAGGCTACGCAACCCAAAATGGGTAACTGTCCATTCATGAGTCCCACAAACATGGCAAAACTTGACCAAATCACTTGGTGCAAGCTTATGAATATGTTTTACAACTTGCTCAGCTAATTTTGGATCACGCAAATTCATCTGCCTCAACTAAGGCAACCTCCTAGATCGACATCCTGATACTTTTAATTATACAATCTTTTCCACTGACAATTTCCACCATGCCTTCACATTTTGGACATTGCATAGTTGGCATTGATACATGTAAGGCTGGATCATCAACGTATTTGAAACTGCCTTCATAGTTGCATTTCGTACAGCGAACTACTGCTTCACTCCCTCTAATTGAAAGCTTTGATCCTTCGATGAAGGTGTCTTTGGTAAGTATTTCATACCAAAATTTTACCTGTTCTGGGTTCAGGAAAGTTAAAGACCCTATTAAAAGGTCAACCTCAATCACTTTCTTTGCCTTTCGATTGCTGGCTTCTTTCAATACGGAATCAACAATCTGTCTTGTTATAGCTCCTTCATGCACCCCTCAAGCAAGCTCCTCAAAGGTCTAAAGCCTTAGACACAGCACTAACACCTTCGCCGGAGCGACAGTTTGTAAACACAACTTTCGCTTCAGGATTAACCTTTTTCACATCATTCTTAAGCTTGTGCATATCTACTTGCATGGCTTTTGCTAAATCTGCTTTGTTTATAACGACAACATCAGCGTCCATGAAGATGAATGGATGTTTAATCACCATATAAGGGCCTTCTGTAACGCTGACAACAACCACACGTCGATCAGAGCCCAAAGGAAATTCCGCTGGGCAAATAAGGTTTCCAACATTTTCGATTAAAAGCAGATCAATTGCGTCGAGATTTAGCTTCTGTAAAGCCTTCATAACCAAGTTAGAATCAAGATGGCATTCTTTCCCTGTATTTATTGCTACAACCTCAACCCCATAACGCTTGATGATCTCTGCGTCTATTGTTGTTGTTAAATCTCCCTTAAACACGGCTATGCGATAGTTTTTCCTAAGCAGCTGAACAAGATTTGCAATCAATGATGTCTTACCAGCACCAATTGAGCCCATAACATCAATTGCGGTTATGGCTTTATCCTTTAGTAATTCCCTGTTTTTCTCTGCAAGTTTTCGATTTGCCTCCAAGACATCCTTTTCCAATTCTATGTCGAATACTTCTCCCTCTTCAGCCTTTACAATGTTTTCTGAGACCTTTGACAACTACAAAGCTCCTCTTGCGTCTTGGACCTTTTGCTCCATCTTTAGAATCTCATTCCACAGCTTGAGTGTCTCTTCAGCTTCTTTTCGATCAATCACTTGGATAGCATAACCAGCATGAACTAGTACATATTCATCAAGTTTCACGTTTACTAACGCAACATTTACTTCTCGAAAGACACCTTCACCAAAGTCAACTTTCGCCAGGTCGCCTTCAACCTCGACAACTCGCGCTGGGATTGCTAAACACATGCTTTGTCACCTATCGAGAACTCTATCCATCATAAATCAGTTTCCCTAGAAGCAAGGCGCTTGAACATATTTCAAACCTCGCCACGTTCATAGTCACTATCCCAGCAATGGAGATGTGTGCGCGCATGAAAATTGGGAGAGGGGATTACATATGATATTATTTACGGAGCAGATACCCTATAGATCTACGCAAAGACTTAGTATTTATTAGTGAGCGTTTCCATTAGTTCGGAAATTACCTAACTGGTTACCACCTTGGAAGATCTCATTCGAAGACTAGGCAAGAGAATACTGATAGAAGGAGAACATGCTAGATTTAGGAATGAGAGGAAAAGATTTGTGGAATTCGTTGAAACTATTACCACTAACTTTCCGCAAGCGGTGTCAACTGAACGCACTCTGAAGGAACCGTATAGATCACTCGCGTTCTTTGCAGTAGTTGGGCAAAGGCCCCTAACATCATTATTGATGCTTGAGATTTTTCTAGGAGCTGGAAAGAAGCCTCTTAGCGGAAAGGAAATTGGTGAGAGACTAGCCGATGAATTAGGTATCTCGAGAGCACTTACAACGAAAGGGGGCAACTACAAAGATCGGGTGGGGGATCTTATTTCCACGTTTATTAAGATTGGAATTCTGGAATCGGTTTTTACGGAAAAATCAAAACGACCTAAAGAGGAAGGGTTCAGGATTAGAAAATCTGCAAAGGCAGAAGTAAGAGAGTTTGTGAATTGCATCAAACTTGAGAGTGGTGTACTTAACAATCTCAAACCAAGAACACTTGAGGCTTTGTTCAAAATGAGGTTTGACCGAATCAAGCATGTTATAAAGTCAGGCAGTGAAGAGAAGCACCCATTCAGTATTGGTAAAATAATGAAGTCACTGCTTAGTCCAAAGCTTGATGTCTCATTCGAGACAGCTGTTCGTGTAGTTGAAGAGATTGAACCGAAACTTAAGACAGGAATGACCACGCTTGACATTCAATCGACGTTATATAACGCCCTGAAAAAACGCAATGAGAAAGCTGCTGAGAATTATCGGCTCTCGTATCCCAAAGTTCTGTCAATTGCTATGAGTGATGGAGAGACTGAAATTGTCAACTACAAATTAGTTAAAACTCTGATCGACAAAGAAGCTAAGCTTAAACTAACGCACAAAGCGATGGACCAATTCGCTTCTACTGTATACAACGTGATAACCAGAAATCCTCAGAATTATCAGGATGAGCCTGCAGTCAGGGAGTACATCAATGCATTGATTCGTTCGGAATACATGCCTGTTAGATCAGACACGAGTTTTGCCAAGAGTCACCTCGAAACGGCAGTGTCCGCTCTAGAAGGATGTCACAACTCTCTCGAATCTGATGAAGTCAGTCCAGCACGAGGCCTTTTAGAACAGTTCCTTGAGCAAATATGCCTCGTGGCACTTGCACAGCTGGGATATCTACCGCTAAAGAACATTGAAGAGAATGTCGGTTTGATCTCAAATCTACTGAAAGAGGGGACAGTAAGAGAAGAGCTCAAGAAAGAACTCAAGCTTGATGATAAACAACTCTCTCTATTTCAGAGAATTAGATATATGATGCAGAAAAAAGAAACCGCTAACCGAAAATCTTTAGCAAGAATTGTTGATAACGGTGAAAAGCTGGTTGACCTATGTTACGATATCCTGCAAAAAACCAAACCGCGCGTTGAACCAGAACCAGTGACAATTCGCGCGCCAACAGTTCCATCAAGTCGCATTTCAACAGGATATGATGAACTTGACGATTTGCTGCTGGGCGGGATCCCTGAATACTACGCAACAATACTAACGTCACCATCATGTGACGAAAGAGACCTACTTATCAAAAGTTTTCTTGAAGCAGGTGTAAGAAATGATCAGACCACATTCTATCTTACCATCGAAGGCGGTGAAGCAAAAACTCTCGCAGAAGAATTCCCGCAGAATTTCTATCTATTCCTCTGCAATCCTGAAGCAGACGCGATCATGAAGGACATGGCTAATGTGTTCAAGCAAAGGGGTGTCGACAACCTAATCGAAATCGGCATCGCATTAGACTCTGCCTTCCGTAAACTAGAAAAGAAGCCCAGGAAAACAAGAAGGGCTTGCATTGAAATTGTTTCAGATGCATTGTTACAACATCACGCAACTTCCACTAGGCGATGGCTAACAGCACTTATTCCAAAACTGAAATCGCGAGGTTTTACGACTCTAGCAGTAATGAACCCTCACATGCATGCACCACAAGAGGTTCAAGCAATCATCGACTTATTTCAGGGAGAAATTCACATCTATAGAAAGAAGACAGAGAAGCGAGGCATGAAAAACTTCTTAAAAATCGAGAAGATGTATAACCAAGAATATCTAGAGAGTGAGCTCCCACTCAAAAAAGAAAAAATGCAAAAATAAAAAATGCACGCGTATTCATCTTTTGGAACATAAAAAGGCAGCGCGCACGCACAGGGTTCACAGGTTTCCCTGATTAACATGAAGCTGTAGTACTGTGTTTTCTGCATTTTTAAGAAAATAGTCTTTTCCTTACTAAAACCTCAGGGACTCCATAATAAGTCCATAGAAAACCCATTATAAAAACCCTAAAATGTGTCACAACGTTGTACCAAACGTGGGAGTCCTCCCGGGAGTTGGCTTAGGCAAGTGTGTCACATTTTTTGGTTCTAATAATATAGTAAGCATAGTTTGTCTAAGGCAGATTGCGATGCACGCGCGGAGTAGGACAAATGCCAAACATGTTGCACTCATACGAATCCAATGATTAAGGAAAACTGAGCTTTCAACTATTTTTGCGTTAATACCCATAGTAGCTCTCAAGCAAGACCTAAACTCAACCTACTTCCACAGTTAGAACATATCCATCCTTTCTCTGAAGCGCAAACTAGGCAGAACTTAACTTGGCACTTCGAACAGTTATACAGGTAGGTTAGAAAAAAATCCTTTCCGCAGCCAGAGCATTCTCTGAACATGGTTTCAGTTTTAGACATGAAGCATCACAATAACACTGCCAACGGTTTCCCTTTAAAAGGACTTAGGAGTAACGGCAACCTAGAACCTTGAGAGTGAGATGAGCGAAACAGATGTTTTTACTAGAACCACATTTTATTTTACACTGAGTCAGGAAATTAGCTGTTTAATCAGCTGAGAGTGCAGCTGCAATGGTTTGTCCAAAAGATATTCCACCATCACCCGCAGGGATGGTTTCATGAACCAAGAATTTACATCCGCTTTTTTCTACGTGTTTTCTTATAGTTAATGTGATGTGTTTGTTGTAAGCAACGCCTCCAGAGAATCCTATTGTATCTATGCCTATTTTGTGTGCTGCCTCAATCGCGAGTTGGGCTAAGCCCTTTGCCAAATAGGATTGAGCGGAGTTGGCCAAGTCTTCAGCGGAAAGTTTGTCTCTTGCTTCAAAGATGGCTAGGACAAGGTTAGTTGTCTTTAGATTGCTGTTTAGGAATTCAGGTTCCAGTCTCAATGCATCATGACCGCGTGTGGCTGCTGATTCTAGTTTTAATGCTGGTTCTCCTTGGTATGTTCTTTCATGACAGAGGTTCAGTGTTGCCGAAATGGCGTCCAAGATTCGTCCACAACTTGATGTGGTCGGCAATATTGCTTTGCTATTAAGCTGTTCGACTATTGTTTGCACCTCTTTATCTCCATGAGGGAAACTCTTTCTGTTTGCTAAAAGCCAGTCTTCAATTTCTGTGAAACCATCCAATATTCCAGCAGCCATTCGAAGCGGATAACGGGTCGCCAGGTCTCCTCCAACCATAGGCTGCTCTTGAAGATGACTAATTCGATGAAATTTGTCTTTGTTACAGTGAAGAATCTCTCCTCCCCAAGCCTTCCCATCATTGCCATAACCATAGCCATCGCAGGCAATTCCAAGAATTTCATCTAAATCATGCTCCCCCATCAAGGAAAGCATATGTGCGTGATGATGTTGCACTGGCAGGGCCAAGTAACCTTCTTTGTCTGCAATTTCTTGAGCTAACCTTGTAGTAGCAAACTTGGGATGTAAATCACATGCTATTACCTTAATTTTAGCGCTTGTCAGTGCCATTAAGTGATGAACTGTTTTCTCTAAGAACTTGAAAGTTTCTAGGTTTTCCACGTCACCTACATATTGAGAGATGAAAGCTTTCTTACTCAATAGGACGCAAGACGTTACGTTTTCCTCTGCACCAACACCAATTACATTTTTTTTAAATGTGCGTTTTAAATTGATAGGTGCAGGTGCATACCCTCGAGATCGACGGATGAAGTTCACGTTCTCGTTATGCAATCGGATGACTGAGTCATCACATCTTTGAGCGATTGGTCTATCGTGAAATAAGAAATAATCTACTATGGAGCCAAGTTTTTTGAGCGCCTCGGTATTGTCGGTGACTATAGGTTCGCTTGGAGCATTCGCACTAGTCATGACGAAGGCTGGCTCCTTCACTCTGTCGAAAAGCATTGAGTGCAATCCTGTATATGGTAACATTACACCCAAATTGTGCAAGCTTGGTGCAATCTGCTCTGAAAGGTAATAATCCTTCGCTTTGTCCAGGAGTACGATAGGCTTCATATATGATGATAATGTCTCTGCCTCCATGGGGCTAACTTTCGCAAATGTGCGGGCAGTTTCTAGATTTCGTGTCATTATGGCAAAGGGTTTCTGAGCTCGATGTTTAATCTGCCTTAGTCTAAGGATTGGCTCATCATTTAACGTGGCTGTTGCTACGTGGAATCCTCCATAGCCTTTGATTGCAAGCACGTGCCCCTCCTCTAATAGGTGCCCAGCCTCACAAATCGGATCTGCGTAAGACAGAGGTTGACCTTTGTTTGTTGTTAAGTATGCTTTAGGTCCACATTGTGGACAAGCTACAGTCTGAGCATGGAATCTTCTGTTTGCAGGGCTTGTGTATTCTTTTTTACAGAATTCACACATGTTGAAGTCTTTCATTGTGGTGTTTTCCCTGTCATATGGCAGTTGGCGAATGGCGGTGTAGCGTGGACCGCAGTTAGTGCACGTAATGAAGAAGTAGTTGTGCCTTGGGTTAGTTATGTCACGTAGTTCCTGTAGGCATTCATCGCAAATGGCGACATCTGGTGGGATGATCGAACCTGAAAGCTCTCTTGTTTCTGAGCTTTTTAGTATGGCGAATCTAGCGAAATTTCCTGTCTCTTCAGTGTGGTTCGTGACTATCTTGTGAATGCGGGCTAGGGGTGGCTTCTTTGTTTTCAAGTCCTTTAAGAAATGGTTGATTTTATCTTCTCGACCTTCGAGCACAATTTCTACTCCTGCGTCGCCGCGGTTTCTTACGAAACCTTTGAGCTTATTTGCTGCAGCAATACGGTAAATGAAAGGGCGGAATCCTATACCTTGGACAATGCCGATTACTTTGATTTCTACCCGCACTCTTTGAGCCTTCTCTCTGAGTTGCAGTTTTAAGAGACCAAAATACTTTACGCTTTTCGCACACGTGCATAATAAATCGTAAATCGCAATTGGAGTGCGCTTAAAAGAGATGCTCGAGGATTTTCATCACAAGCGGTCTAATGTGACATCTATGCTATTGTTTAGATCAATCAATGCACAATATTCGTGTCTTGCAGGCCCTGGGTTAACCACAACCGTCTCGCCTATTTTGTCTGTTCCAATTGCCTCATGAATATGCCCACAAAGAACGAGATTCGGTCTCTCCCTTTCAATGAAGTCTCTCACATTGGAACTGCCTACATGCTCACCATTAAACACCACATCTACTAACGTGTCTTTAGGGGGAGAATGCGAAACTAGAATGGTTCTGCATTTGACTTGGCATGTTTTGAGACCCTCTTCTAGAATATCAGATATTTCTTTTTCCGTAAGCTCGAAAGGGGTATCAAAAGGACTGGGTGAAGAACCCCCCACACCAAGAAAATTAAAGTCTCCAATTCGCTTACACTTGGCATGGATAGATTCTATTGTACCTATTTTTTCTTCCGCTAAAGCAGGTGGATCACAATTTCCAGGCACAAACAAGACTGGGCACATATTGTCACTAAGCATACTAGAGAGCAACTCTCGAGCTAGTTGCTTTGATCCAAAATGTGTAACATCGCCACTGATCACGATAACATTCGCATTGTCACGCGTTGCTTTTAGAGTAATTTTCTGAAATACTTCATAATGACCATGGAAATCAGTTGTAGCTAATATTCTCAAAGCGTTCACTAATTAAATGCGAATGAGAAATGACAAGTTTAAAGTTTTTTAGCACAAAAACTAGATAGTTGAAGTAAGACTAATGATTTTCATGTGAATGGTGAAGAATGTGCCAAAGAAGCTAACCTACGCTAAAACCGGCGTTGACAGAGAACTTAGAGCAAAAGCAAAGACAGCATTGGAGATGTTACAGCAAACTTACAAGTTTAGCGCATATGGTGGAGTCCTACAACTTCCATATGGTAATATCATTCCAATAGGTGACAAATATCTCGATCTAGTCATAGAAGGAATAGGTACAAAAGTTCTCTTGGCACAGCTTGCTGACAAGTACGATACCATTGGAGTCGATGGTGCGGCAGTGGCTGTGAATGATGTGATTAGATCTGGTGCTAGACCATTAGCGTTAGCTGATAATATTCATGCGCAAATCTCCGATCCACTTTTGGTGAAAGATTGGATAGAAGGCATATCGAAGGGTGCTGCTGAATCCCGCTGTGTAGTAACTGGTGGCGAAATTGGTGATGTACCTGAGATTATAAAAGGCCTTAAGGAAAGCAAAGGCTTTGACATAATAGTTGCATGCATTGGCGATGTAAACGAAGATAGAATTATCTATGGAAATGACATCAAACCCACAGATGTGGTCATAGGTATCAGAAGCTCAGGTATTCACAGCAATGGCATCACTTTGGCAAGAAAAGTCCTGTTTAAGGAGTGGGGCGGCATGTTCGACCCCTATGATATTCCAGAAGGCCTGGATAGAGAACTCGTCTATGAAGCTCTCGAGCCCACAAGAATCTATGTAAAACCAATCATTGCTGTCGCGAAACATCATAGGATTAAAGGCGCTGTTCACATCACTGGGGACGCCTACCTTAAATTCAATAGACTTATGGATTTTTCTAAAGGAACTGGATATGAATTTGATAACTTTAATCCTCATCCTGTCTTTGAGATAATTCAGAAAGCAGCAGGAAGATTAGGAGGTATTTCTGACGAGGAAATGTTCTCTACATTCAACATGGGATGGGGATTTGCCATAGTAGTGAACAGAAATGTGCAAGATGAAGTATTGGACATTCTTGAGAAAGACAAAAATGAAGCAGAAGTCATCGGGAAGGTAATGTCAACGAAGAGGATTACTGTGGTCCATAATGGAAAGAAACTAATACTAGGTTAATGGCTAAGAACATTTATATTTTTATTTAAATTTTGTTTACGCAAGATTTAAATTTTTAACTATTTAATTATAATTCATGCTATACAAAGTACGAGCGGAGATAAGCCTCAAACCTGGACATTCAGACCCTGAAGGAGAGACAACAACCCGCTCCCTGAAAGAACTCACCTATCCAGTAAGAAACATAGGGGTTAGTAAAATGTACACAATAACTCTGGAAGCAAAGTCAAGAAGCGACGCAGAAACCAAAGTGGATGAGATGTGCAAAAGACTGCTAGCCAATCCCACCAAAGACAACTATACCATTCAGGTTGAACAGACCCAATGAATCTATTCAACCATCAAATAACGCCATTCGAAATCTATGAAATAAGAGTTCAGGACGCAGAAAATAAAAAACTGCTGAAAATAAGTCGAAAGCTTGGTATCGGTTTAAATCTAGAAGAAATGAAAGCAATAAAAGAATACTTCCAGAAAAAAGGCAGAAATCCGACAGACATTGAACTTCAAACTATAGGGCAGACATGGTCAGAGCATTGTTTCCATAGAACCTTTAAAGGAAGCATAATAACCGAATCAGGTGAAATCCACAGCCTGTTCAAAACCTACATAGCTAAAGCAACAAAAGAACTGAATCCCTCTTGGTGCATTTCAACATTCGAAGACAATGCAGGCATTATAGAATTCAACAATAACTATGCAATTGCTGCGAAGGTTGAAACTCACAACCATCCATCAGCAATAGAACCTTTTGGTGGAGCTGCAACAGGTGTCGGAGGAGCCATTCGGGACATATTAGGTGTGTGGGCTGATCCAATTGTGTGTACCGATGTTCTAGGATTTGGTCCCTTAAACTATGATTACGATAAACTTCCACAAGGCATCAAACATCCAAAATACCTTTTCAAAGGAGTGGTATCAGGCATCGGATGCTATGGCAACAACATGGGAATCCCCACCGTAAATGGTGCCATAATTTTTGACGAGAGCTATGTAGGCAACGTGGTGGTCTACTGTGGATGCATAGGACTATTACCCAAAGACAAATTCGTGCGAAACGCAAAACCAGGCGACATTATTCTCCTCGCAGGAGGTAGAACAGGGCGAGATGGAATTCACGGTGTAACTTTTGCCTCGGCTGAACTCACAGAAGAGTCAGAAGAGGTCTCCCGACCAGCAGTTCAAATCGCCAATCCAATTGAGGAGGAAAAACTGAAGCGGGCTATAATCGAAGTTAGGGACAGAAAATTAGGCTCAGGCATAACCGATCTAGGTGGAGGAGGTTTATCAAGCGCCATTGGAGAAATGGCGCACAGATTCAGCTGTGGCGCACATGTCGATTTAGAAAAAGTTCCCTTAAAAAGGAAAGGCTTGGCTCCTTGGGAGATTTATGTTTCCGAATCCCAAGAGAGAATGTTGCTACTCATCCCAGAGAAGAACTTGGAACAAGTCTTGGATGTATTCAGAGAAGAAGACGTTGAGGCAACTCCCATCGGCAAGCTCATTGAAGACAAACTTCTGAAAATCCATTATCAAAACTACCAGGTCGCGGAGTTAGACACATCTTTCTTGTTCAACCCTCCAAGAATAGAAAGAAGCGCAAAATGGAGTAGAGAGATTTCAAAAGATCACTCTTTCCCAGAACCGCGAAACCTGAGCTCTTACCTTTTAAAATTGGTGTCTTCATTAAATATTGCTAGCAGAGAGAAAGTGGTTCGCACCTATGATCATGAGGTTAAAGGAAACACTGTTCTAAAACCGTTACATGGCGAGTCCGGTGGACCCAATGATGCAGCAGTTCTCAAGCCTTTGGTGAACAGCTGGAAAGGACTTGTCATTTCCTGTGGGATAAATCCCCGTTATGGCAAAATAGATCCTTATTGGATGGCAGCTTCTGTAATAGACGAAGCAATCAGAAATAACACTGCAGTTGGAGGTCGAAGAATTGCTTTGTTGGATAATTTTGTCTGGGGAAGTCCTGCAAAGCCTGATAGGCTTGAAAGCCTTGTGAAGGCCTGCAAAGCCTGTTATGATTTTGCAAAGAGATTTGATACTCCCTTCATTTCAGGTAAAGACAGTCTTTACAACGAATCACCTCTAGGACCGGTCACTCCCACACTTTTAGTAACTGCTATAGGCTTAATTCCTGATGTTAGAAAAGCAGTTTCACTTGATCTAAAGCTTCCTGGGAACTTAATCTATGCGGTTGGTCCAACCTTTGCTGAGTTGGGTGGTTCGGAATATTATAGATTAAAAGGCTTTGTGGGAAGTTCAGTTCCAAAAGTTAGAATTCCTCAAGCTGAGCTCACAATGAGTGCAATGGTGAAGGCGATTGATTGTGGCTATCTTAGAGCTTCTCATGACATCTCAGATGGAGGACTTGCAGTCGCTGCGGCTGAAATGGCTTTTACGAGCAACTTGGGGATGGAACTTCATTTGAAAAATGTGCCAAGAGCAAAGGATGTGAATCGCAATGACTTCCTGCTTTTCTCCGAGTCAAACAGCAGGTTTCTAGTAGAGGTACCAAGACATCACGCTACCGAGTTCGAATCCTTAACAAAAGATGCCCCATGTACAGCTATTGGAAAGGTAACTAAGGAGCAACGCTTGCGCGTCTACGGGTTAAAGGATGAGAGCGTGCTGGATATGGATTTAGGTGAGTTGTTTTTCGCTTGGAAGCATGGTTTGGAGATTGAAATATGAAACGTGAAGAAATCCGGATCTTCATTCTACGTGTTGGTGGTACAAACTGTGATGAAGAAACGAAGCGAGCTTTCCGAGACTCACGGATGGACGCAGAGGTGGGTCATTTCAATCAACTTGTTAAAGAGAAGAACCTGCTTGACTATGACGCTCTTGTTATTCCAGGCGGCTTTTCTCATGGCGATTACGTTCGAGCTGGCGCGATCTGGGCAAAACAGATTATGGCGAAGTTGGGAAAGGAGGTTAAGACATTTGTGGATGAAGAACGTCCGATTCTTGGAATCTGTAATGGTTTCCAAGTTCTGATCGAAGCAGGTTTACTCCCGCAGTTCGACGGGATTAGCAATTTTCCAGAAGCTGCTTTAGGAGCAAATATTCCTGCAGGCTATAATTGCAGATGGATTCATCTTACCAATGAAAGCAATGGGCGCTGTGTCTTTACTAGGAGAATCCGTAAAGGTTCTATTATTAGAATCCCGATAGCCCATTCAG
The DNA here is from genome assembly GCA_020351305.1 of Candidatus Bathyarchaeota archaeon. Classification (GTDB taxonomy): domain Archaea; phylum Thermoproteota; class Bathyarchaeia; order Bathyarchaeales; family SOJC01. The sequence goes on along the minus strand of CP070730.1, from coordinate 1,797,541 downwards.
AAGGTCGATTCATGTTTTCAAAGGAATGCGAGAGAAAATACTTAGAAAGGTTGTTAGATAACGATCAACTGGTCTTTAGATACTGTCAACACGATGGTAAATATCCGGATGGGAGGTATCCGTCAAATCCGAACGGGTCGTTTTATGATATTGCGGGTATTTGTGATCCCTCTGGAACAATCCTCGGCTTGATGCCTCATCCCGAACGAGCGTATTATGGCTGGCAATTGCCTGACTGGACAAAAAATGATAAAATCCCAGCTTTCGGTGATGGTAGAATAATCTTTGAATCTGTCGCTGAATACTTAACAAAGAAATTCTAATTTCACGTGCGTCCTTTCGCTATACTGCCAGATTTATTCTCGTGCGTCGCATCTACCAAATTGCTGTATCTAACAATGGAGTATTAGGTAGAATAGAACTTTCGTTAAAGTACGTGTGTCTCTGCATATACATTTAGCTATCAAAAGCGCATATGAAACAAGGAAAGGTTAACGAAAATAATAAGAGGCTGTAAGCTATCTATTGATTTGGGAGAATGTTGAGGAAACAACTCGATAGGTTGCCGCCAGCTACTCCCCCTTGACTGTACAAACGTGGCAATTCTGAGTTGTCGTCATATCCATCTCACTGCAGTGATAGCTCATGTCGTTTGAAGAGACTCTGAAGAGAATCGAAAAAAAGTTGGAAACTATTGAAAATGAGATAAGAGAAATTAGGCATTATATGATTGAAGGCAACATGGTAGATGTAAATACACTAATCCCGTTGCCAGATCATCTGCGTAAAACAGCGATGGGGCTTATCAAGGTTGGTAAGGGAACAGCTAGCGATGTAAGTAGATACACCAAACGAGCACGAGCAGTAGAGAGTGGATATCTGAATCAGCTGGAACGGCAAGGTTTCGTTAAAAGCTTTAGAAGAGGTAGACGAAAAATCTTCGCGATGGAAAGCGACTTGAGAGCCAGAATAGAAAAAATTGGGAAGTAAATTTGCACTTGTGCCCTATTCTAATTCTCTTTGGCGCATGAGCAAGTGCATGCGCAATTTTATATAGTAATTAAGTAGGCATTAGTCATTGAGGAATGAATGTGGATTTTGATATAAAGTATAAGCCATCATATTCAATGCTTGTCGTTAAGTTGAAGCCTAGTGAAGTTGTTACGGCTGAATCTGGAGCCATGACATATATGAGCCCAAATATTGATGTTCATACTCGAAGACGTGAAAAGAGTTTACTTGGATCCATCGGTTTGAAGTTACTTGGTCGGCAATCTTTTTGGGTGAACGATTACAAGGCTGAACGAGATGAGGGAGAAGTTGCTTTTGTCTCAGCACCAGTAGGTGATATTGAAACTTTGAACGTTAAATCGAACAAGGGTTACATTGTTCAAAAATCTGCTTACATAGCTTCTACGCAGAATGTGGATCTGGATGTCAAATGGCAGGGCTTCACGAAGGGCCTCTTTGGCCAAGGTTTGTTTATGATTAAAGTTTCGGGTGATGGTACGCTGTTTATTAACACTTTTGGCGCCATTGACAAGCACACGTTGAAGCCTGACCAAACCTTGATTGTTGATAATTTCCATTTGGTTGCTTTCAGTGACTCTTGTGACTACAAGGTTAAAAAGTTCGGTGGATTAAAGGAAACGTTGTTGGGTGGAGAGGGACTAGTTACTGAGATCAAAGGTCCAGGCGACGTTTACATCCAAACCAAGAATTTAAGAGAATTCGTGGACTGGCTCTGGACATTACTTGAACCCAGGGTGAAGTCGAGAGCAAGATAAGTTTCGAACCGTGTGTGCTGACTTTGCTCTAGAATCGCTGAGGTTTCTTCGGATAGGGTTGGAAAGGTGTCCGTGGTTCCTTACTAAGCCAATCTGTTTCTTCATCAAGTCGCGACAACGAACGTAAAAGATCAAAGGTGACCCACTGCGAGATTTCAGGATGGCGTTGATACTCCCATAACCCGTAGGGACCTTGCAGTTCCTTAACAAATCTGACATTGTCTTTAACACGATCATCCTCCAAACTTGCCCCAACTCTCCATGACAAATCCAGCATCTGTGCGACATCATACCGTTTGAAATAAGTAAACCCTCCCCTAGGGCGTTCAGCTCCAATAATCCGAGCAATCTCAAACCCTAACGTATGAGCTTGTCGGTGTTCATGGGCCAATAATAAATCTAGTCCACGTCTTGCCGCTCGGTGCATACGTCGTTTAGGGTGCAACGCTAGCGCATTTACTGCCGCAGTTGTATTGGTTCGGCATCCGAACTTTGAATGCGCCAAACGACGGTATCCAGCAGCAAAAATGTATTTGTCATAGTGTCTTCCAGAAGGCCAACCCCCTTGTGGAAGTTGTTCTTCAAGGAGCCAATCATAAGCTTGTTCAGCGCGCTGATCTGTGGCATAACCCGCCCAAGCTAATCCTAGCAATGGTAGGGCAGTTTGAAGAGGGATCATGTGATACTTGACATCATCTGATATCCTTCCTCCATCAAGTAAGGCTCCCTTTGTTTCTAACAGCCATGACCCGTTATTTTGTTGATGTGAAAAGATGAACTCAGCACCACGTTTTACCGCGGAGTGTTCAGGTCCTAGTCCTAAATATCCTAAACCCATTAGGGCTTGTGCTGTCAATCGAATGCTTCCAAGGATTGCCCCCCAACGTTCATCTCCACTCCAAGCGCCATACTCATTCTGCAATGCTAATAATTTCAGAATTAGTGGATCCTCTTCTTGAAGCTTCTTGAGTTCCTGAACTTCCCCATCATCCTCAGAACTGTTTAGGAGGTCCACTAGTACCAAAATTCGCAAACTCGGTGAAGGATTAGCCAATAACAATGGTGCCCAGGTCATGCTTCCGTCTCCAACACCTTTCGGAGATATGGAGAAGTGGGTGTGTTAGTTTGGGTCACTTTCTCAGGTGGTCCTGCAGCAACGACTTTTCCACCATCTGGTCCCCCGCCTGGTCCTAACTCAATTAGCCAGTCGCATGCTGCTAACAAGTGTGGATTATGTTCCACAATGATGACAGTATGCCCACCCGCATCGACTAGCTGGTTTAGCACTTCAGTTAATCTAATCACGTCCTCCATGTGAAGACCAACTGTGGGTTCGTCCAAGATGTACAGTGTTTTGGTTTTCGTCTTCTTGTATAGTTCCTTTGCAATTTTCAATCGCTGCACTTCGCCCCCCGACAGAGTATAGGCAGGTTGATCCCACACTAGGTAACCCAAGCCAACTTGGCGGACGATATCTAAAGGCTTCGCAATCCTCTCTTCTTCATTGAAGAGTTCGTAGACTTCATCTAAAGTCATTTCGTTGATCTCGGGCAAAGCTGTGTTCTTTAGACGAACATCCCAAGCCTCAGGTCGATACCCAGTTCCTTTGCAGGTTTCACATTCCACGAACTCATCTGGTAAGAAACTCATGTCAATCCGTATTAGCCCTCGTCCTTTACAAGCTGAGCAGCGTTTGCGGAGTGCTTCTTCACCTAAGCCCAG
>CP070730.1:1790162-1793932 GCA_020351305.1 Candidatus Bathyarchaeota archaeon | reverse complement strand
TTGCCACTTAAAGTGACATCAACTTTGAGTTTTGAACGCAGAAAAGTGGACAAGGATTCCCTTTCATCCTCCAATTCGCCTAAATCAACTTTTAGCTTCCTCTTCCTCCTCAAGAACAAATCAGCTCAACCCCCACCATAACAAGAGTCATTCTCGCTTAAATTATGCCCTCGTGTACGCGGGCAATGGGCACGCGTAGCGGGTGTGCTTTTTCTAAATCTGAAGGAAATCCATTAATGGTGCCAAAACACTTAATAGTTAGAAATACATAACTTTATGTTAGATATAATCAATAAAATGTTAGATATAATTAAATGGAGCCCGAGAAACATGAAAAAAAATAAAAAAATATTATTCGTTTTAGGAATTTTGATTTGTCTAGCTGGCGCGGGACTGATGTTTGAAGGAGCAATTCTAGGCGAAACAACAGCAAATGTCGCGACCGTACTCGGAATAACCGGAATAGGTCTAATCGCAACCCAAAAAAGAACAATGAACAACGGAGGTGAATAGATATGGCTGCATTCGGATGGCCAATAATTCTAATCCTAAACGCCGCGATAATTATTCTAGTGGCAATATTTTTGATCTGGAAGGTGCAAAAAGAAAAGAAAGCAGGATATCCAATGCAAGATGAACGAACATCAAAGATTCAAGGCAAAGCAGCACTCGGCACCTATTATATTACCTTAGCCTTCATGGTATCAATACTGCTGTGGAACATTTTCGGAAACGAGTTTATAACCTTCTTGCCTGAACTGGAAGTAGGATGGACTGTAATCGCCATAATGCTGGTAATGGGATTCTCGTTCGGCTTGCTGAGCTGGTACTACGCCAAAAAAGGAGAATTCTGATGAAATTCAAAACTCGAATCAAAGAGTTAAGGGCACGATACGATTTAACCCAAGATGACCTCGCAAAAAGCGTGGGGGTCAGAAGAGAAACAATACTTTACCTAGAAAAGGGCAAGTACAATCCATCCCTAATGCTAGCTCACCAGATAGCTAAAACTCTTAAAACCTCAATAGATGAGGTTTTCATTTTCGAAGAGAAAAAAGCCCAACAAACCAATAGCTAAGAGCCTCTGGAAACCTGATTTGCAGGCGGAACACTCTATGAGCTGCCCTTCCAGTGGTCAGAGGCTCTCCCTGACTTTCTTACGGTGTACCTTCACAACATATTGCCAATAGAAACCTTGTGCCTATTCATGTGCTATTGTCAGCTTTTTTCCGGTGCTTATTACTTCTCGTAACAAAATGTCAAAGTCTTCCCTGCGGCTGCGGTGATTCACGTTAGCTGCACGCAGTACATACTTGTCTTTGATAATTGTTCCAGAGATCACGGTAGCACCTTGCTCATGTAGCTCCACAACAATTTTCTTGTTGAGCTCATTCAGTGCAGCTTCATCCATGTCAGGAGGGACGTAACGGAAGCAGACAATATTCAGAGGGACAGGAGCCGAAAGTTCCAATTCTGGCTGTGTGTTGACTTGCTCTGCCAAATAATGGGCTTGCTCTATGTTCTGTTGAATTAATCGTCCGTACTTACGACTGCCATGCAGCTTTAGGGACATCCAAGCCTTGAGTGCTCTGAATCTGCGTGAAAGAAGGAAATCATAATCGCTGAACCAAGGCAAATCGTTCCCAGTAATGCCTCTACCGCCTTCTCCGTGAGCAAGGTACTTAGGAGTTAAAGAGAAAGCTTTACGATGATATTCTTCATTTTGGACCAATACACATCCGATTTCATACGGCATATACATCCACTTATGCAGATCTAAAGCTAGAGAGTCAGCACGTTCAATTCCGGACACTTTCTTTCTTGCAAAAGGATCTAGAGCTGCCCATGCGCCAAATGCCCCGTCAACATGGAGCCAAAGGCTTTCTTTTTGGCAGATTTCAGTTAAACCATTGAGATCATCGATGCTTCCTGTGTTAATCGTCCCTGCCGCGCCAACGACACAAAATGGTGTAGCCCCCTCTTTACGATCCCGCGAAATAGTGGCTTTCAATTCTTGGAGGTCGATTTGGAAATCGTCATTTACTGGCACAAGGTGGAGTGCCTCACTTCCTAGCCCGATTATTTCCACAGCCTTCTGTATTGAGCTGTGGATTTCTTGAGACGCGTAAAGCGTCATTTTGTGAGGCATCTCACGTAACCCTTTCCGGCGAAGATCAATGCCGGCTTTTGTGTTCCGGGCAACTGTTAATCCAATCAAGTTTGCAGCTGAGCAACCGCTGGTCAACACACCGCTAGCGGAAGCAGGAAACTTTAGCATTTCTTTAATCCAATCTATCACTTGCTTTTCGACATGCACAGCACTATGATGGCCACCGCCGCCCGTGTTTGTGTTCATCGAACCTGCCAAGAGTTCAGCGAAAGCCCCAAAAACAGTGCCTGTGCCTAAAGCCCAACCCCAGAAACGTGGATGAATGTTTCCGAGAGGGTAAGGGAGCACATATTTCACAAATTCTTCATAGATTTGTTTCGGCGGTTGAGGATCAATCGGTAGAGGTCTGTTGAAATGAGACTTAACTTGGTTTGAAGCATGTTGCCAAACGGGGCGCTCCCTAACGTTTTTCATATACTCGATCATGTCATTAAGCATTCTATGACCTAGCTCTCGCATGGATTCCCAATCTTCAGGGTCAAGCGTTTCTTCGTGAAATCTATCCCTATTTTCCCTTCTCATACTCACAAATCTCTCCATTCACTCTCCAGTAGATAAGTTGAATGCTTTTTATGACTTTTGTGAAAACCTTCGCTTTGTTCCAAATTACTCATGGAGAGACTGTGCTGTCCTCTTTTATCCAACCCCCCAAATCTGCCTCAGCGTCGCTCTCGTTCCACCTCGAACTTCTGTCTCTCAGTTTTTTGCAGCATACCTTAAATTAGACTAGGACAAAAAGAGGTAAAAGTCAATGACCAATAGTGAAGCGCTAGGACAATAGACAAAAACAAAAAACACTATTTGCGGGAGTTAACTTGGCTTCAGCAGACCTAAGAAAACACCTTGACAAAATGGGTGTTAGTGCAAGATTCTTCAGATTCGAGGAACACACAATGACGGTGGACGCTGCAATAAACCGTCTGGGTGTGAGCCGAAGAAGAATAATCAAAAGCATGGTTTTTGTTGATGATGATGGTTTGCCAGTTTTGGGCATAGTTACGGGGAACAAGAGGGTAAGCGAGAAAAAGCTAGCGAATGTTTGCAAAGCCAAAAAGGTCAAGAGGGCAAATTCTGCTCAGGTAAAAGAGTTCACGGGCTATAATGTTGGTGCGGTGCCTCCAGTAGGCCATAAAACGCGGATAAGAACATTTATCGACCAGAAAGTTATGTCCTTTGACAAGGTTATCGGTGGCGGAGGGCAAATAAACCAGCTTCTTGAGATAAGCCCCGCCGAAATACAAAGGTTGACGATGGGCAAAGTCATAGACATAAGCGAATAAAACGCTGATGAATTAGCGCGATGTCAGGGTGGAATTTCTCGATATTGCAGCAAACTTCAAGTTAGGTCTTAGTGTCGCTTGCGCTTCGCCTCGTGGAGGGACTTAATTGTGCCAGAAACCGCAATTACATGCACTGCCGCTTCCCTGTTCGCAATCGACGTGATCGAAGCCAACGCTGTTATTATCATACCCAAAGCTGCAAGGGCAGTGCGAATAACCGCTGTCTTGTTTTCTTCGTCATAATGGATCAGCATCAAGCTCGTGAGGCTAGCACCATATTCTCCATAAAGCTTGGTAACCGCGCTCCAAACCGCGTCAAT
>CP070730.1:1774555-1790062 GCA_020351305.1 Candidatus Bathyarchaeota archaeon | reverse complement strand
GTTTTTTTCGATATAAAACTAGGCACTCTCGTACGCATCAATCCATTGCCAAACGCACTCATCGTTAAAGAGACTAGAAAGACTATTAGAATTGGGGTTAGGGGCATAAGGAAAATCCCAAACATCATCAGAAGAGGTCCGATGGCTATGAGTCTTTCCTCACCAAATCTATCAGCAAGCCCCCCAATTAGGAATCCCTGCGAAATTATTTGTATAACCCCGATGTACATGAAAAAATAAGACATCTCGACTGTTCCAAAGCCGAAAAATGTTATGCCCAGCAAAGGCACTATTACGGGTATAGCTGAAAACGCAAAAAAAACGATAAAGAAAGTTATCAGGACCACACCAATCAATGGCTTTGTCAGAGTGCTAAAGACCTTCCGTAAATAGCTACTATCAGAGCCTAAAGCAGTTTGCTTTGCGTATTCATTTTGTTCAATCGATTCAGGAAGGAAAATTGATACAAAGAGAAGGTTAAGAATTGTCAAAAGGACAGCAACGAGACCAGGAGCCCAGAACCCGTAAACACTCAATAATCCTCCTATTGCAGGACCAATAATAAAGCCTGCTCCATGAGCTGCGCCTACTCTGCCTATTCCTCGCGCCCTTTCTCTCTCTTTAGTTATATCGGCAATGTAAGCCTGAGCAACTGCAGTTTCTGTAGCAACCCCAGCAATTATCCTAGAGAGGAGGAGTAAAATGAAGGAATTTGCCAGTGTAAAGAGGATGAAGCTTATCGTGGAAGTAAGGATTGACAATAAGAGAATAGGTTTCCTACCCACATTGTCTGATATTCGTCCTAATATCGGGGCGAAAATGAATTGCATTATGAAAAAAGAGGATAATAACACCCCAAGGGCGGTGGATCCCGCCTGAAAAGTCTCGGAATAGAATGGTAGGAGGGGAATGATCATGCCATACCCTGTTATGTCTATAAAAATTGTCATAACAATTACGAATGTGGGTGAGAGCTTCCATCTAGCTCTAGTAAGGCCACACATGGGATTTTTCATCTGTTAACTCTTGACTATTCACTGCTATTATTAATTCTGGGAAACTCTTGGCTAACTATTGCTTTTTTCATCGTCGTGCTCTGAAGGTCGGGATCGGACCTTCAATACAAACAATATTGTCCCCACTAAACTGATTGCAGACGCAACTTGAAAAGTGGTCATATACGCGGCTGCATCTGATGCCCCGCTGTTAATCATGTAATCGGCTATTGGACCTCCTATAAAGGTGCCAGCTAATCCAAAGGAAACGTAAGTAACCGCATTGTATTGACCAAAAAGACGACCTCGTTGCTCTGCAGGAATAAGATCAGAGGCTAACAGGTAACCCACAACATTCATGAAAGCCATGGAAACACCGCTTAAGCTGTTAATGGCTATCATTTGCTCAACGTTCTGTGCAAAAATGTAGAGAATTGGGGTGATAACTGTCAATGCTGAACCTATGCAAAAAGCCCCTTTTCTACCAACTCTATCTGCAATGAACCCAGCCAATAAACTAGCTACGATTGTCGCAATTGAAGCTGAATTACGAATCAGAGCAACATCAAAAGATGTGGCGCCAATTGGTGTATCAAGTTTAGTATAGAGTATGAAGATTTGTAGGATTGAGTAAGTGCCTAACCCGATAACAAAAATTGAAGTAAGAAACCAATAAAACATGTTAGAGTCAGGACTTTTTAGCTCCGGCTTTTGTTTGGAGATAGATTGATCGATTCGTCTACTGATGTGAATTGGTTCTGAAGAGCGCGTGCCAAACCAGAGTACTACGGTGCTGGCAAGCATGATTCCAGAGGCAAAGAAAAATAATATCCCATTTTTGAAACCTCCAGCTTCGCCTCCCCAATCGTAGAGCACGCCTGATACGGTGATGCCTACAATGCGGCCTATGCCACCTATGCTTGAGATTATGCTCATCAGATTTCCTCTTTCCTTAGATGTTGTCAGATCTGAGATGAGTGCGCTCCATCCGAGATTGCTCATTGACCAGAAGAATTCGAGAAGTGATAGACCTGCGATAATGCTGTAAGCAGCAGCGATGGATCCACTAGTATTCAATAAGTGGATATGAAGAAAATATACTAGGATGTAACCTAAAGCTGCGATCGCTTCTCCAAGGATTATTAGGCTAGTCCGCGCTTGATATTTATCAGAGATTTTGCCCCAAACGAAAGTTTGTGAGGCGCTATTAGCTATCATGGTTAGACTAGCAAGTAGGGTAGTTGAAGTAACAGAAAGCCCTAGACCCACTCTTAGATAGATGGATAGGAAGGTATAGAATAGCCCTCTCCGCGCCATTGCCATGAATTGAAAGCTTGAAAGTCCTATGACGATCTTCTTTTTCAACCTAACCAACGTAGAATGAAGATGCCCCTTAATTCATTTTTGGGCACGCATATGCAATAATATTAACTAGGATGTTAGGCTTATTATCGAGCTAAAGGTTTAGATAAAAACACCTCTAGCCTTAAATCAACCCTCTAATAGATTGGGACACTATTGAAGGGCCGGTCGTCTAGCTTGGTTAGGACATTGGCTTTACGAGCCAAAGGTCGCTGGTTCAAGTCCGGCCCGGCCCACCAACCTTGCTTTCGTATGTGCCAATGTTAATGTTTCAAGCCATCAACAACATTATTTATGAAACATGCGTTTCTATTCAACCATAGTATGTTCTTAGGAAGTTCTTGAATTGAAGCTTCTTGTTGATTACCGCGAGAGATCTCTCGTAAATTTGCTCCAAGATGTATGTGAAGAAATCGCTTTTACCCAATTGCCTTTGGGTGACTACTTGATTGTCTCAGATTATAAGGCTGTACTTGTGGAAAGGAAAACTGTAAGTGACTTTCTGGCATCTATATGGTCAAATCGGTTATGGGATCAACTGCTTCGAATGATGAAAGCAGAGAAGATTTTGGAACATGAGGTCAGGCGGAAGATAGTTCTGATACATGGTAACTTCAGGGACCATTTGATGGATGTTGGTTATAGAGACCCGGAAATGTTGAAACGCTGGTCTCAAATTATGGGGGCCTGTCTGGAGGTAATTTATGTTTATAATACGCCCATTGTTCATGTTGAAAGTGACACGTCATTCAAAGCCTTCATGAGAATACTGGTCAAGAGGGAAGCTGCGAGAAAAAATGACAAGCTTCCTGATGCAAGATGGTACAGAAAACCTGCGAGAGCGAGTCTACCTATAAAGGACCATAAGAAATTCATATTGTCAGCTCTTCCTTACATTGGAGACAAATTAGCGCAGAATTTGCTTTCTCACTTTGGCACAATTTCACACATAGCCTGTGCTCCAGTAGAGGAGCTGCAGAAGGTCTCAAAGATCGGAAAGAAAAAAGCGGAGTTAATTCATAAAGTTTTTCATTAGCGTTTTCACATGCGGTTTGCTCGGGGAATTATTTCCTCACGTTTTACCTTTCCTAGGTTCACTATAATGTCTCTCAGGTTCTTTATGTCTTCAAGGTAAACGAATTCATCGATACCATGGTATCGAGTGTCAGCTCTGATAGGCCCATAGCAAATCACCGGAATTTTGTTCTTGGCGAAAAAACTCCCATCGTTTCCACCTAACTCTGCAGCGAAGGATAGGTTTTGCTTTAACGTTTTTTTGATGTTGTCAGAAACAGTTTGCACGAAAATGTGGTCTTTTGATGTGTGGTAGCCTGGGAGCTTGTTTATGATTTCAAGCGAGGCTTCACAACCAGTTTTTTCAACTGCTGTTTGGAAATGGTCTCTTAGCTCTTTCTCAGCCTTTTCTATGGATTCCTCAGGAAGGAGCCTTCGGTCAAATCTGAATTCGCATGTACCAGGTATAACGTTTTCTTTCTCGCCCCCTTTAATCATTGTAACAGTGTATCTCCCCCAAACGAATTTTCTAGGTGCTTCTGGTGGGGAATGTAGAATTGATTCTCTCTTCTCAACTGTGTTCTTATAAGGTTCAAGCGCTATGAGAAGCCTTATTGCTTCATCAATAGCGTTCTTAGCCTTGAAAGGGTATCCAGCATGTCCCTGTTTTCCTTCAACTGTTATCTTTCCCCAAAGGATGCCACTTGCACCTAAGTATAGCCGTTCCGGGCCTGCGTCAACCACTAATGCGGCCTCACCCGTTAATCCACAATCAGTTAAAACATAGTCCAGACCATATCTTCCTCCAATTTCCTCATCTACTCCTGCAATAAGCTGGAGGTTTATATCGAGCTCTTCTTTTCTCAACAGTCGCATGGCTCCGATTACAGCTGCGATACCTGACTTGTTGTCTGCTGCACCCCTTCCATATGCCTTTCCGTCTTTGATCGTGAGTTTGAAAGGTGGGTATGCCCAGTTAGGTCCAGGTGGAACAATATCGAAGTGTGATTCAAGAAGCAATGTAACATCTGAACCTGTGTCGAGTGTTACAACGACGTTAGGACGGGAAAGACCGTCTTTAGCTCCTTTTTCTCCGTTAATCACCTTTGTATCTAAGGAATTTCGTTTTGCTTCCTCAATAATTAAAGCTGCACATTCATCATATCCCTTCTTTGAGACTGACTCGGTCTCAATTTCAACCATATCTGAGAGAAACTTCATTTCAAACTCTAATGAATTCAATACATCCACTCTCCTGTTTTCTATTCCTACTGAGACTTAGCTCTTTTGGATTTAAGCAGAGTTCTAAGCAAGGTCTAAAGATAACACTTAACCCTAAACACCTAATTTGAGGTGCGTATAGGGAGAGTTGCCTTAAGGTGTTGCTTATTACAAAAATGAAGGGGGGATTTTTGCATTAATTTTTGTAGGCTAAGATCCGAAGTTTTGCAGGATAATTATTATGTCGTGTATGTCTACAATAGTGTCATTGTTTAAATCAGCACGTATATCCCATCTAGGATGACCATCCATAGAACCAAAGGCGCCAATTCCGATCATCACATCCTCCATGTCAACGTCGTCGTCACCGTCTACATCTCCTACCTTTTGAGCTGCAACGCAGGTAATGAAAGCATATGATACTAGCATCAGCAGGACTAACAATAGGCTCTTTCTACGCAAGCTCGTTTTCTCCTTTCTCTTAAATAGACAAGAAAAGAGGCAGATTTAAGCGTTTAGATAAATTGTTCTAGAAGTTAAGTTCTGTTTTTGTCTGCAGTATCAGACGAAATATCATCACTGGAGACAATTCTTGAATCATTTATATGAATTATTCTACGTATGAATGCACCGCTGTCACTAATATTCCATCATGGTTTTGTAAACTCATAATTCATAAAGCGTTTACCGAAGGGTCTTTGGGAGAAAAAAGTAGGGCTCAAAGAGACTTTTCGGGATCTGAAGGCATTTGCCAAAGGGAGAAAGGAGGTTTCCCTCACTAATAACAAGTATAGTGCAAAGCTCTCCAGATCTTTCCGATGCCTCTTTGGAGCTATTTTCAACTAGAGTGCTTTAAATGCGTCGAACCATTTTGTGTAGCTAGCAACCATATCGAGAGATACGCTTGGTTTTCGATCCTCAAGTATTTGTCGAAAGTCACCCATGGTTACAGGTCTAGGTTTAGCCCTCTGATCATCTGCTTTACCAGATTCGAAGAATTCGCCAATAACTCTCAGATAAGCTGACTGAGCGCAGTCTTTTATGTCGCTTCCCGAGAACCCTTCTGAAAGTCTACCTAATTCATGAAGGCTCATGTGTGAGTCTAGATTCAAGTTGCTGGTGTAAAGTTTGAACATTTGTAATCTTGAATGGTGATCTGGCAGTGGAACTATGATTCTTTTCTGGAATCTTCGAATGAATGGCCAGTCTAAATCCCACGGTCGATTTGTAGCGCCTATGACATAGGCATGCAGTTTTTTGCCTTTGTCTATGATTCCATCCATTTCTTTTAGGAATTGGTTCCGCACACGAACTTCACCGCCAACCTCACTTGAGTGGCGTCCCATCAAAGAGTCCAGTTCATCGATAAAAACAATGGCAGGTTTTCCATTATTGGCAGATTTTCTTGCAGAGGTAAAAAGCTTGGCAACATTCTTCTCAGCCTCTCCGAGCCACTTGGACATTATTGAGGCTGCATCAACAGATATGAAGTTGGCATCGATTTCTGTGGCCACAGCAGCTGCAAGCAATGTCTTTCCACATCCTGGTGGTCCAAATAGCAGTATTCCTCTAGGCCATCCTAATGGAAATAGGTCTGGCCTTTGAACAGGGTAGACTATTGCTTCTTTAATGGCTTTTTTGGCAGGTTCTAACCCAACAACTTCAGACCATTTTACATTTGGTTTTTCCATCATAATTAGTTCGTCGTAGGTTGCTTTTCCATCATCTTGCGGTGTCGTAGCGTCTGCAGGTCTGTACCCTATATCAGGTTTGAGCGGCATTCCTCCCTGTAGCACTTTCACTCTTTCTTGATAAGCCATTGCACGGTGTATGTAGACCTTGTTTAAGCCATAATCTGGATAAAGCTGCACTATTCTCAGCAGAGTTTCTATGGCCTTTTGATAACTAGTGATTGCCATTCCTCTTGAGCCTTGCTTGTCCAATCTGACAGCTTCAGAAGCATAGCTTGTTGCTGCTTTCTCTAATTCTTGAGAGGCACTCATACTTTCACCTTCCCATGATAATTTTACCTTTAGCACCAAGGCTTTCCAATGTTTTTTCCACTTCCTTAGGCGGAACTTGGAATTTCAATGCGCAGTCAGTGACACTTATTTCCCCTTCACGTTGTTTTATGTACTCCATTAATTTGTCTTCAAGGGATTCAGAGTGTTGGATTCTAAGGGAAATGCTCTTCATTTTTAGGTCTTTGATGGAAAGAAAGGCTTCAGACGTTTCTTCATTTTTAGCCTGGGGCTCTCTCCTAGATTCCGGACATCCAGCGACCAACGCAACCATTTCCCTGAGCTCCTGCTTGGGTTGCTCAATACTCGACAAGATTTCCGAGGCGGGTGGTTCGGGAAGTTGCTCGTTCAACCGTTCCTCAACAAAGGAGTTAACCTCTTTGAGTATTTCTCGTCCACCTGGAGTTTTTAGATTAGTTTGGATGATTGGCTGCTCGGTTGAAAACTTGGTTACAGTAAGTGTTTCTTGTATGCTGTTATTCACTCTATCCAATTCAGAAGCAACATCAGGCATTATAGTGACAAGATTTGTCGTAAGGTTCTTCAGAGCGCCCAATGCTGGCTTTAGGTCAATCATTATGTTGCTAAGTTCTTCAATAGTTTCCAACCTCAGGATTATGCGTTCTATGGCAATTTGCGTTTGAGAGAGAAGCAATGTCAGCTTCCTAATCTCCGCGAGCTCGTTGGCGCACATTGTTGCCCGTGCGCTTTTCTTATTTTTCAGTGCAGATATGCATGCTCGGAAGAGAGAGAGATCTCTTTTCCGGAGTCGTATATGGACTTGTTCCAGCTTTGCATGCTGAAATTTCAGTTTACGAATTGATTTTTTGATAGCCTTATCTAGGGGTGGAGGTTCTGATCGAAAGAGATTTCGAATGCTTTAGTCCCTCCGCCCGCCTTTTCGGTGTTTATGAGTTAGGTTGGTCGGCGTTTTTCACGTATACAACGACAGGAGACTCCCCTGAAGGCTCTGATGAAGATTCAGGGGGTTCTGGGAGCGAGGTTCCTAAGGGTTCGCTTGGTGGAGTTTCTAAGGGTTCACTTGATGGAGTTTCTATGGGTTCACTTGGTGGTGTGGGAAGCGATGTTTCTTCCGTTTCCTCAGTTTTTTCTTCTGTGGCTTCGTGTTCGGTCTCGCCAAGAAGCATGTTAGAGAGATTGTTTTTTAGAGCTTCAAAATCGTTCTTCTCTGAATTGACACGTTTCAAGCCTTCTTTCACAATTCTCATCGCTGTTAGGTAGGATTCCTCATCAACTTGTCCTATCTCTCGTTCAATTTCCAGATTGATTAGAGCTGAATTGAGCTCTTTGACTCGAGCGTTGCATTCTTCTATTTCTTTCTCAACATCAGCAATCGTGTTTTCTGCTTCATTTTTCAGTTGGCTTAGGGCTCCCTCAAAAGTTGAGTACAAGTCTCCATACATGTCTTCAGGGATTTTCTTCTTTTCATTAAGATCTTTTATGGCTTGAGTTTTCCGCCATAGAAGGGGTATTTGGTTGCAGAAGTTATCAGCCTGCATTTTGAGTGTGGAGAATAGCATAGCTTCGCCATCTTTTGTCTTTATTTGATCACTTGAGTATTGCTTGATGTCGCCTTCACCATGCTCAATGAATACTCCGTTTATTCTTCCTCCTGGGGTGACCAAGAAGGACGCCAGGGTGCCAATGGTGTGCCCGTATTCGTCTTTCACAGGTTTGCCGAGATATGGAAAGAGATTTGAGGTTTGCTTAGACATAGTGAATCACCTGTATTCCTGCAAATCAGGTTGGACCAGTGGGGGACTCTTCTCCAACTTCTGGGATACTTGCGGGTAACTCTGGGAATTTTTCTTTGATTTTCTGCTCTGCTACTGAGGATGCTTCTGCAAGGATTTTCTGAGCATCTTCGTTCGCTGAGTCAAAGTTGATTGTCAACCCTGTGCTTTGCCCGGCATCGATTATTATTCCGTTCAATAGGTTTCCTATTTGCCCTAGTTCTCTTTCAGCTTCGGGGAAGATTTTTGACATTCCAGTCTTTACGGAACGTAGCACGCCAACTGCAGGTGCAAGTGTGGTTACAATGTCGCCTAGTTCTGAGACTGTTCTCAACCTGAGAACGATTTGTTCCAAGGCCAGTCGTCCGTGCATTATCATTCTTTCCATCTTTCTTATTTCAGCAAGCTCGTTTGCAAAGACATTTGCGCGCGCCATGTCGTGCTTTGTATAGGCATCAACTATTCTTGCAAAGATTTTTTTATCTCGTTCCGAGAAGCGTTCACCTGCTTGATCAAGTCTTTGAACTTGGAGTTCGATGCGTCTGATAGCCATGTCTAGTCGCGGCTTTAAGGGACCTGGTGGTTTTAGTGAATCTTTGACTGTTTGGAAAAATGGTTGCTTATTTGGGGCTTCCTCCCATCGTTTAGCAAATCTTTCTGACATAATTTAGTTTTACCTCCTAGAGAAAATGGTGGGTGTAAAAGGCCTATTATTACCTTATATTAAGCGCTAATCACTTGCGTATATATCTGGCGATATAAGGCCATTACACAATCGTTTTAGGCTTTAAACTCCACATTAAAAGAGAATCGAGGTTTGTTTGCTGTTGTAGACAGTTTTATGTCAGTTAGTCTAAAAAGGGGCTTTCCTGTAGTATGTTAGTCAAGGTGATTCAAATGGGCGATAGAATGAGAATATTCCTCATGTTTGGGTTGTTAGGTTTCGTTGCTGGAATTGTGGCTAACTTCACGGCGAAATATGTCATACCTTGGTTCGCTACTCTTGTCTTTCCAGCTATTGGTCTTGAATGGGCTCTTTCAGGTTTCGCTGGTGCTTTTCTAACAGTGATGCTGGTAACTGTCTGGGCTTACGTGACATCTCCTTCAGAACCTTAAAAATCCCAGTTCCACTTCCCTTTCTTTCCTTTAATATATTCTGGAGATTCGATTTTTTATGCATGACTACATATAGAACGAAGCATCATTGGTTATAGGTTCCAAGTTTGAGGGATAAGCTCCAAGTCTTCCAGTTGTTAGCAAAGTCTGTCCAAGAGGCTTTGGGAGATTCAGGAATATCCAAGCCTACACTTCCCCAAGTTGAAGCTATTCCTTATGTTCTGAAAGGCGAAAACATCCTTTTGGTTGCGCCTACTGGAAGCGGCAAGACAGAGGCAGTGCTCTTTCCCATATTCTCTAGAATCCTAGGTCAATCAGAGAGAACCGGAATTTCAGTGCTCTATATCACTCCTTTAAGAGCACTTAATCGCGACATGATAAAACGCATGTCCTATTGGGAATCAAAATTAAATCTCACAATGCAAGTTCGTCACGGAGACACAGAGACCAAGATTCGTAGGAGGCAATCAATCCATCCACCAGATGTTCTTATTACGACGCCCGAAACCCTTCAAGCAATATTACCAGGTTCTCGAATGCAAAGACATCTAAGCCAAATATGTTGCGTAGTAATCGATGAAGTGCATGATCTAGCTACAAATAAGCGGGGAGTACAGCTTGCTGTGGCACTTGAAAGACTCTCTGAGATCGCTGGGAAAGATTTCCAACGAATAGGATTGTCTGCTACTGTTGAGAATTCTGAAGAAGTAGCTAAGTTTGTTGCAGGTTCAGATAGGCAGGTGAAGGTTGTTAATATTTCTCTGCTTAAGAACTACACATATACTGTTGAATATCCAATTCCCACAGATGCAGATTATGACTCTTCTCAGAAACTGAGAACTGCACCAGAGGCTGCTGCAAGGATTAGACGTATGCTGGATTTGGTCAAACAACATACTTCAACTCTCATCTTTGTAAACAGCCGTACTAACGCCGAAATGCTTGGACATAAATTCAGTTTGTTCACAAATGATGTTGCTGTTCATCATGGCTCATTGTCGAAAGCTGAGAGACGGTTAATAGAAGACAAATTCAAGGCAAACTCTTTGAAGGCTATAGTTTGCACCAGCACAATGGAACTGGGCGTTGATATTGGCCAAGTTGATTTGGTTATTCAATACCTCTCCCCGCGACAAATCGGGAGCTTGATTCAGAGAGTCGGTCGAAGTGGTCACCGCTTAGACCTTATTTCCAAGGGCGTAATTATTGCAGCTTTTTCTGAAGACGTTCTAGAATCCTTAGCCTCCGCGTTTAGGGCGCGTAAAGGACTGCTTGAACCTCTCGTAATTCATGAAAACGCTTTAGATGTAATGGCTCATCAGATTGCCGGAATGCTAATGGACCAGGGAACAATAGCACTTGATGAGGTCTTAAGGATCTTTCATCGTGCACATCCATTCAGTAATCTTCCGAGAGCTAAGCTTTTAGACGTTGTGAATTACCTAGATATCCTGAGAGAATTAAGATTAGAAGGCGAATTGTTGGTGAGAACTAGGAGAACTAGGGACTATTATTACAAAAACCTCTCAATGATACCTGATGAGAAACGATATCCCATAATTGATGTTCTCTCAGATAGAAGAATTGGCACTCTCGGCGATGAGTTCATGGCTCTGAGATCCCGCGTGGGTCTTAGCTTCATATTGAAGGGAAAGGTTTGGCGGATTGTACAAATTGAGGATGAAACTGGAAAAGTCTACGTGGTTCCTTCTGAAGATCAATTTGCTGCAATCCCAGGATGGGACGGGGAGATGTTGCCCATTCCCTTCGACCTAGCTCAAGAGGTTGGAAGGCTAAGAGAGAGAATTGCTAGGGAGTTAAAAAAAGCCGAGAATGTTGAGTTAGCCGCAGAAAGACTCGCAGGAAAGCTAAAATTAAGAAAGGAAGCACTCATTGAGTCGATTGAAGAGATCAAAGAGTGTTTGAAGACCAACGTACCTCTCCCAGTTCACAACCACATCCTTGTTGAAGCCTTTGACAAATATTTCATAATTCACGTATGCTTTGGAGAAGTAGTAAACCGCACCTTGGGCAGTATTCTAGATGCAATACTCTCCGATCAAGAACTCATAGTAGGCTGGTGGAACGACGGATATCGAATCTTGATTGAAGCACCTCGAAAGGTTGAAGAAAAAATGCTTGATAATGTTTCAAAGATGCTATCAAACTTGTCATCTAGAGACATTGACAAAGCATTTAATGAATATGTTGAAGCACGTTTTCCCTTTTCTTATAAAATGAAGTTTGTGGCGGAACGCTTTGGCGCTCTACCTCGGGGAAAAACTTTGAGTCCTGAAAGGATGGCAAGGCTTCTCTCCAAGTTCAAGAAGACTCCTATTTATGACGAGACAATTCGGGAGTCATTGGTTGAAAAAGTGGACCTTCAAACGGTGAAACACGTAATGAGAGATATAAGAACAGGCAGGATGAAGGTCAGCACACTGCTTAGATCAGGAAAGCCAACCTCCTTAGCCTACCATATACTAGCAAAATACTCTGAGGTAGCAGAGTTAATGGCGCCAGAAAAGATCTTTCTTAGTAACATAGAAAGGATGAAAAGGTCAACAATAGCAAGGATAGTGAGGCTCCTTTGCTTATCATGCGGAAAACTAATAGAAGAACAGCGAATTAGGGACTTATCGGAGAAGCCAATTTGCAAAAAATGTGGTTCGGGTCTTCTAGCAAAACTAATGCGAAGACAAGACCCAAAGGTAATGTGGAACCTTATGAAACAAAGGCAAGATGGGAGAGAGGTCACCCCAGAAGAATTGGAAGAATTAACCTACATTCGTCGCACCGCAGACTTGATTCTAAGCTATGGCAAGAGGGCTGTGATTGCTTTACAAGCTAAGGGTGTGGGACCTGAAACAGCTTTCAGAATTCTAGGTAGAATGCACACGAGCGAAGACAGCTTCTTCATGGACTTGCTAAAGGCGAAGATAAACTTCATCAAATCTTATCCTTATTGGAAAGGGAAGAAACGTGATAAATTCAGGGAATTCAGGGGGGAAGAGACTTAAAGTACTCCTTCTTGAACATGATGCTCTGACCAAACAAATGAAAAAACTTTTCTAAAATCCGCTTGCTAGCCACTATAATTTTTCTA
This sequence comes from Candidatus Bathyarchaeota archaeon, assembly GCA_020351305.1. Taxonomy (GTDB): domain Archaea; phylum Thermoproteota; class Bathyarchaeia; order Bathyarchaeales; family SOJC01. The sequence goes on along the minus strand of CP070730.1, from coordinate 1,777,473 downwards.
GTGTTTCTCTCAGTCTAAGAAAAAAAGTGCGGGGCGCAATGGATTAAGGTCCTCCATTCAGGGGGAGAGGAGGAGAGGCTATATGGCGATATGGCTTGAAAATAATGGTGCCCCGCATTAAATTACTTAAGTAAATTGCTTGTTTTAATTATTTCCAGAATATTTTCGGGATGCGTTTGCATAATACCTGCGCAAAACCTTAATGAGTATTCAACTTAATCTTTCTATTGGTGACCAATATTAAATTAGACAAATCGCTGTGTGAAAACTGTGGGCGACCCTTATTTCTCACCAAGGCGGAGTGCAGAAGCTTCATTGAGAAGAAGATGAAACAAGGATACATAGTCTGCTCTTGTTGCGGTACAAAACAAAAAATGAAGCATGATAAGGTCAATAGTTCTTCTTCAACATAACTCAGTAATATTTCCCCTCAATTGATCCATGCAAAGCGAATTCAGCTAATGCGGGTGCCCATGAAGACAAAAAAAATCGAATTATCAATATCTATGAACGTATGCAGATTTTCTTTTGGGATTATAGAAATGCGTTTAGAAAATGCCTGCCTTCTTCTGATAGATACCCGTATCAATAATTCAAGAGGAATTGTTCAATGTTTTTCCGTTCAACAAGTGCTCGTGACTAGATGACACGAAGCCTTATTACTCACAATACAAGCCCTTTTAATGTTAACGCAAGTCTTCCCTACGATATTGAAAGGGGGATATTTATCATCGAAAAGCTCCAAGAAAACACTGCAAGGCTAACCTCCGAAATTCTCAAAGAGGAGAAAATCGTCAAACTGGCACAAAGAAGAGACCGTCATGACATAATCGCAGAGATTCTTAAAACTGCAAGAAGAGGAGAGAAGAAGACCTACATAATGTATAAAGCACGGCTGAGTCATTCTCAACTGAAGCTTTATCTGGAGCTATTGAATAAAAGTGGAATGATTGTCAACGACAATGGGGTATTCAGAACCACCCCAAAGGGCTTAGCCTTTGTCCGAGAATTTGAGGCAATGAATTTCCTATTTAGGCAATAAAGAAAACTCTCCGAAAAACTTATGATTCTAGCAGACATGCTCTTTTCATGAGGTAGTATTTTGAAGTCAGAACGTGCGCTGTTGAGTTTTCTTCAGAATCAAATCAAGATTGAAAAGGAAATTGCAGAGTCTCTGGAAAAATCCATTGGAGAAATTGCGAATCCAGCAGTAAAAGGTGCGTTGAGAGGAATATCCCTTGACTCTGCTAAACATGCAGAAATGTATACAGCAGCGGTAAAGTTGTTGACAAGTACTCTCCCAAAGCTCACACAAGAATTTACACAATATCATCTTGAAAAACAGAAGAAACTCATCGATAAGCACATAGAAATCGAGGTCAATTTGATAAATGAAATCAATAGGACATTGCCTATTGTTGAAAATGAGCAAGTCAGGCTTTTATTAAATACAGTATTGCAGGATGAAAAAAGGCATCATGAGTTGTTGAAAAAAATGCTAAATATTCTATTTCGCGGGGAAGTTTTGTCTGAAGAATGGTGGAATCTTTTACGCGCTGAATATGAGCCACGTTGGTAGAAACTGAATATTAACTGCGAGCATTTGATTACTTGCATTCTTTGCCCATGCATTCATTAGGTTGGTGTTTGTAAGATTTCAATTAGTATTTGCTGTAATTTTTGAGCAGTCTTTTCTACTTTTAGACTTAAGCCTTCGCCAAATTCAGTTTTTTCTGGTTGAATTATAATGAAGGCAATCTTAGCGCTAAGGGTCTTTTCCAGATAACTGCAAAATATCTTTAGAGGAAGGGCGTGTGTTGATATTGCGACGGCTGATTTGTTCAAGGCTTTGCTTGACTCAATGAACTTTAAATTCCCCGGCTTTAATTTGAGGATTCCAGCATCAATTATTAAAATATGAGTTGGATTGAAAAGCTCTATTGGTTCAATGAAGCTTTCTGGAAGTGTTCCGCTCTCAATTATCATCACACGCTTGGATACTTTCCCCTTCAAGCCTTGGGCGACTTTCATGCCGACGAAGTCGTCTTTTCGCAGTTCGTTGCCAATGCCTATGACAACAACTCTTTCAGTGTCTTCTAGCCATATGCGTAGCTCTCTATTCAGATTTTTTAACTCTTTCAATGGCATCTATCTCAAACAGCAGGTTTAGTGATTTTTTTTCGAAGGGATTTTAAAGTTCCTGAGATGGCTACGACGTGAATCACAGCACGTTTATCATTAATTTTTGTGACAGCTGCTATCACAGCCCTTACGTTTCGTAAGGCCTTGTGAGAGCATCTTACAATTGTTATTCTTTCCTCACCTATATACTGCACTAGAGATAAGTTCATGTGGCTAGCGCCAAATTCTCCGAATAGTTGATATGCCATGCTCCATATTGCATTCATCAGAGCTCTTTCATTTAAGACCTGCTCACTTTCAACTTTCAAGGCTAGGTAGCGTCTTCTTAACTGTCGCAGTTAGCTCCCCTCTGGACAATGCTTATGCCTTTTGCGACATAACTTGAATCAAGTTTTTTTCTATTCCGTTCAAGGATGGCTATGGGATTGACAGAAACTGCGTTTAATGCCGATTCCTTATCCATTCCGAATAGTGTAGTTAAGCTTGCTAATTCGCGGGGTTCACGTAACTGGTACGAGTCCACTGCGTTGCTACTGATCACAACTGGGATATGGAATTTAGCTGCGATGGCTACTTCTCTTCGCAAAGAAGAAAGAATCCTCACACGAGGAAAATAATGCAACTGGAGAATTAGTGACATATCAATTTCTAAAGCAGCAACGCCTTGAGAGGCTAGCCTTGCTTCAGAGATGTCAAAGAATCTTTCACGGGGATTGATAGAAGGGAAGGCAAGTAGATCGACTCTGTGGTCTTTAGCTGCTTGCCTAGCAACTGAT
>CP070730.1:1771589-1774455 GCA_020351305.1 Candidatus Bathyarchaeota archaeon | reverse complement strand
GCAATGCTACATTTCAAGCGCTAGATTCAACAACAAATGTACTTCGTACAAATGCCAACTGTCAACATAAATTTTTCAGTGGCGATAAAAATAATTTCTTATCAATGCGCACGCGTAATAACAGCGGTTGATACACAAATTGATATACAAAATATACACAAACAAAATAAAGCACAAGAAAGCTTAGTCTCTCAAAATAAGAGCGGCTATAGTCTAGTTTGGACTAAGACTTCAGTGGAGATGTCACCCGAAATTTTCCCGCACTTCCACCATTTTTCTGGAAACTATGTTCAAACATTGTTCATGTAGAGAGATCCCTATATCTCAGTAGGCCAAGCCTCTCTTGTTCAATATGGTTTTCTAATATACGAGTAAATATGGTGACTGGCTATAGCTCCATGAGCAGCAGCAACGGTAATCAGACGGAGCCCTACATTAGTAATGTCTCCTACAGCAAAAATTCCTTCACAACTCGTTCTTTGCGCTCCGTCTGTAAGGACGAAACCACGCTCACCGGTTTTTAGCTGTAGAGCTTTGAAAACTTGATCATTTGGAACAAATCCTATGGCAACTATAACTGCATCAACTCGTTTCTCTAGCTTTCTTCTTCCCTGCTTCACAACAATTTTTTCGACTCTACGGCGTCCTTTTATGGTAATTATCTCCGCATTTAGGAGTAGGTTGACAGCACCGCTTCTTCTAACTTTCTCGACATTTTCATCAAAAGCTCGAAAGCCTTCATGCCTATGAACAAGTGTTAAATCATCTGCCAAATTAACCAGTTCGAGTATCGCATCTATAGCTGTGTCCCCACCTCCAACCACAAAAACTCTCTTTCCCAAAAACTCTTCTGGATGGGACGCGAAATAATGCACTCCTTTACCATCTCTGCTGAACCTTTCTTCGTTTGGTATCCCTAACTTTCTCGGCCTAGTTCCAGTGGCGATGACTACGACCTTTGATCTATATTTATTCTTGATTGTATTAACTGTCATATCTCTATTCACATTTAGTACAGTCTCACTCTTCACTGAGACACCAGCGAATCTAAGATGATGCAACCAGTTCCTAACCAATTCTATGGCTACTATCCCCTCTGGAAACCCATGGTAATTTGGAATTATTTTGTTTGGATAAAGAGTGGTGAGGAGACCACCCACTTTATCTCCTTCCAGAAGTAGGACCTTTAGGCGTCTAGAAGCGCACATAATAGCTGTATTTAGCCCTGCTGGTCCACCACCCACTATAATAACGTCGAAATCTCCTTCTTCAGACAATCTCTCACCATTCTTTAGAGTTGGCATGCTTTCTATCTAATAGGTTTGGTGTTTGAAATTTAGACTACATAAGCACTTGTTAAGCTGAATTTTATTTCTAGAAGAGCTAGGATTTGATGTCATGACAATTAGAGTCATCTCCCGATTTTCCTATAGAATCACCGTTTTCCATGCTCAAAACATTCTGAACGGTATGTACTCTAAACTATGAAGTATTTTGGGCAAAGAGAGGATTTCTCAACCCAAAAGGAAACCTGAATGTCCTTCACGCCTGGTATTCGTGCAATCTCATGGGACATATGCATAAGATGCTGAAAATCCCTTGCCACTCCGATGGCTAACAAGTCATGATCCCCAACAGTTTTTGTAGCTAGGATTATATTTGGCATTGAAATCAGTTTATCCAGAATCAGTGACGAATCGACTGGATTAGCCTCGTTTCCCAATATATGCATGGATGATGCATCAATAAGAAATGCCGTCATACAATGATACCCAACCTTCTTCGGATTAATTACCACAGTGGATCCTCGAATCACACCATTCTCTTGTAGCTTTTGAAACCTGTTTATTACCGTGTCAGGAGATATTTTGAGTTCCTCAGCGATTTTTCGGAATGACATTCGAGCATCATTGGTTAATTTCTCGATTATGTGCAGATCTATTTTATCCATCATGATCACTACTTTCCAAGATGCTTAAATTCAAAATTTTCAGGACATAACAATATTTCGTCAACCCAGATGGTAGTAGTCACATTTCTGACTAGAGGGTGGCCCTTTATTAGATCCTTTATTTGGCTGAGTTTGCCAACATTCTTGAGAACCGCGATGCAAAAGATGTCTTCTCTGCCTATAGATGTAGTGAAGAAGACGATTTCCGGGATAGTCTGAATTAGCTCAACAACTTCGTTGAGACGTGGAAGACTTACATCTACACCTATACTTGCAACACAATCATATCCGAAACTTTTAGGATTCACTAGTATAGTTGTTCCCCTGATAATTCCTGCTTTTTTCATTTTTTTGAATCTCTTGCTTATCGTATCAGTTGAAACATCGCAATTCTTTGCAATATCAGCAAAATTGTGACGCGCATCTCTTTGAAGAGCTCTAAGAATATTTACATCAATTTCATCAACCTGAATGCCACGAGCCATGAAAATCCCATTTTCAGAAGAATTGTAGTTAGAGCTTATAAATTATACTATTCTTGACGAAAAATCTTACGATGTCGAGTTCACTGCTTGCGCTTGGAGGTTGTTCTATATTTCCGCTATTCTGTGCCACTTTATCTGAAAATGTCCAAAAAATGCTAATTATATCAAACAAAAGGAATAAATATCAGGCGATGTGTCTTAAAATGTGTGATGTTGGTTGCAGATTACTGAAATCGTCAAAGAGATCGAAGACAGAAGGAAAACAGGAGAGTTGAGTAGGAAAAGGGTTGCTTGTGCTCACTGTGGAACTACATGGGTTGAGCTAGTTGGCTTAATCGTTGGACAAAAAGAAGGGGCAGAGGATCTATGTCTTCGAATTGGTATGGAATCCGACAATTGCCAATCCTGTAAATAAGATCGGAAGGACACG
>CP070730.1:1759660-1771489 GCA_020351305.1 Candidatus Bathyarchaeota archaeon | reverse complement strand
TGAAACATTTGGAGATCAGAAAATTACAGAAGATTAGAGGAGGTAGCTTCACTCTCTCAATTCCTAAAAAATGGGTGGATAGAATGAAGTTGAAGACTGGTCAGCAAATGTTTGTCTCATAAGAAGATGGATACCTCAGTATCTTTCCAATAACGAAGCTTTCGGAAAAGCCATCAACTGTCACTCTTCAACTTAAAGAGCTTCTTGACCCTGAAGCACTTGAATACAACATTACCACCTATTATATTCAAGGAGCGGACCGAATCGATATCGTTTCTAAAGAAATCATTCCCGCTGAACAAAAGAGGAAACTAAAACTTCTCCGACTTACAATGCCAGGTGTAGAAGTTACAGAAGAAGGGGCTAATAGAATAAGCTTTCAAGTCTTGATTGACCCTGCTGCTTTCCATTTGGAATCGCTTCTGGACAAAACTTCCACATTCTCTTCACGCTTACTGGAGGACGCGGTAAAGTCCGTAATGAGTTGGAATTTTCCATTAGCCAGAGAAGTCATAGAGCGTAGTGGAGAGGCTTTAAGGCATTACAGGCTTACAATCCGACAAGTTGCTTTGGCTAGTATAAACAAAACTATTGCAAAAGAAGTTGGGGTCGGGAGTTGTCAGGAATGTGTAACCTTCGCATTGATGGCCCGAGACCTTAGTAGATTGGTTTATCACTGCTCTCAAATTGCCAGACATGTTCTTTCTCTTGAAGGTAAGAGAAAAGTAAACGGAGTAATCCTGGATTTGGTGGCTGAACTATCCAAACTTGCCTACAACATGCAAAAAGATGCTGTTCAATCCTTTCTCAAGAAAGATACAAAACTTTCTGTGAAAGTTCTTCGCAAAATGAGTAATGTTAGGGAAAAAGAAAAAGGGCTTTGGAAAGAGGTCATGGCAAAAATTAAGGACATTGACACTGCTATTACGATAGGTTTGATAGGTCGAGATTTGCGAAGAATAGCTGGCTATTCGGTTGCAATTGCGGATGATGGCATGAACAGGATACTCACCCCAACTTCTTGTTTAGGCTCACAGAAGTAAAAAATATGCGCGCGCCTAGCGTAAAAGTGCAAATATAAATACTGAATTTTTATATACACTCCTTCAATGCTATAAAAGCTACATCATGAAGAGGAAAGAAGCAGGCAAGAAAAATGGTTGGCCCACATGACAAGATTCAGACTTGGCAAATGACAAGACCGTGGACTAAAGATAGAGAAACAGGCGAGGTTTTTGAGGGTAAGCTTGAGCTTACTGAGATTCCTGCTCCGCAGCTTCAGCCTGGTGAAGCACTGATAGAGATCGCTGGATGTGGAGTATGTCACACAGACCTTGGATACTTTTATAATGGCGTACCAACCGTCACTAAACCTCCTCTCACTTTAGGGCATGAGATAAGCGGTGTCGTGGTCGCTGGCGATAACGAGCTAATAGGTAGAAAGGTAATCGTACCTGCTGTTATGCCCTGTAACCATTGCCCTATTTGCGCTGCAAAAAGAGGAAATCGATGTCTATCCCAAAAGATGCCTGGGAACAGTTTAGGCATTTATGGCGGATTCTCCAGCCACATCCCTGTTCCTTCAGCCGATTTATGTTCAGTAGAAGATCATGGCGATTTTCAATTAGCTGAATTGGCAGTCATTGCTGACGCCGTAACAACTCCATATCAAGCTTGCGTTAGGGCTGGGATCAAGGAAGGAGACAATGTGGTTGTTGTTGGCGTTACAGGAGGGGTTGGAAGTTATGTTGCTCAGATGGCAAAAGCTTTCGGAGCAAAAACTGTTATCGGCATCGCTAGAAACTCAGAGAAGCTTAAACGAGCCCTTAATTACGGGGCAGATTTCGTCATCAACTCCACAGGTAAAGACGCAAAAACTGTGCGTGAGGAATTTCGAGAGACATGCAAAGCCAACAGCCTCCCCAACAAGTATGGATGGATAATATTTGAGGTAACCGGAACAGCTCCAGGACAAGCCATTTCACTCAATCTTATGTCCTTCATCAGCAAATTGATTGTAATCGGTTTTGGCTTGCAGAAGAACGAATTCAGTATCTCAAGGTTAATGGCATTTGACGCCGAAATTATAGGCACTTGGGGATGTTTACCCGAATACTACCCGAAAGTATTAGAATTGGTGTTAAACAAAACCATCAAGATTAGACCTTTCACTGAAACTCGGCCAATGAGTAAAATAAAAGAGATTCTTGAACAGGCTCATACAGGGAAACTAATGAAGAGAATCGTCCTCACCCCAGACTTTTAGCCCTTCAAGCTTGCTCTAAAAATACTGCTACTTTCCTTTCCAGTTTGGCTTCCTTTTCTCTAGAAAAGCCTTCAAGCCTTCAACAGCATCTTCAGTTTGCATTAGCTGCTTCAGATAAATTTCGGTTACACCGTCCAACGCTTTCTCAAAATCCATATCTATTCCTTGATAAACTGCTTTTCTCACAAACTTGAGGACTATCGGGCTTAGATTTTTCAACTTGGACACAAGCCTATCTCCAGCTCCTACTAATTTTTCTTCAGGGACCACCTTGTTTACCAGTCCCATCTCTTTTGCCTCTGCAGCGCTGAACGTGTCACCTGTGAAAATTAATTCCAAGGCCTGTTTTCTTCCAATCAACTTAGGTAGCAGTGCTGAGGCTACAGTGGGAATTGTCCCGACTTTAATTTCGGGTTGTCCAAATTTGGCTTGAACAGAAGCAATAACCATGTCACAGCCAATTGCTAACTCACATCCACCACCTAAGGCTAGGCCCCTAACAAGAGCTATTGATGGTTTTTGTAGAGTGGTCAACAAATGAAATATCTTGTGAAACTTGGTAAGGGTTTTATCAATTTTATCTGGAAGATGAGCTGCTATGTCAACACCAGCAGAAAAGGCGCGATCACCACTACCAGCAAAGATCACTGCATAGATGTTTTCGTCGGCATTAACTCTCTCAAGAGCTGATATGATTTCTTCAATTGATCCAACTGTGAGAATATTAAGTGGTGGCATGTTAATGGTTATTTTAGCAACTCCGTTTTCCACTCTGTAAATAATATTCTGGAAATCTTGACTCAAAGCATACCCTCTCGAGTTGCTATAGTTATTTCCGTTCGCCTAATATGATTTACTTTCAACAGAAACCATGGTTTCTTCCATTTCAGAAAAATATAAATGAGAAGGATTTTATATTTTCCTCTACAAATTTATATAATGACTTTGAAGTGGTTGCTTGATTGAGGAGATATTCCAACAATTCAGAGATTGGATAGACAACCGACATGAATACGCTAAAGAGTGGAAAGAAAAAAACACCAAAAAAATCATTGGCTACCTATGTACATATGTGCCTGAGGAAATCGTCTATGCTGCTGACATTCTACCCGTCAGAATTCTAGGCAGCCACGAACCGCCAACCGTTACAGAACCATACATATTCGCAATGTTTTGCCATCTTTGCAGAGACTGCTTGGCTCAAGGACTTAAAGGAAGATTCAATTACATCGATGGAATTGTAGAGGGGCAATCTTGCCTGCATTTAAGACAAACATTTAACGCTTGGAGATTGCACATTCCCACAAACTTTGCGCACTACATTCACATCCCTCACGGAATTCAAAATCCCCACGCAATTCCTTACCTCACTCAGGAACTTACAAAATTCAAGAAAGCTCTAGAGGACTGGAATGGAAAAAAGATATCAAACGAAGATTTGGACAAAGGAATAAAAATCATGAATGAAAACAGAGAACTAATGCGGAAAGTCCACGAGTTCAGAAAACTGGAAAATCCTAAAATCACTGGCTTAGAAGCCATGGAGATGGTTCTTTCAAGTCAAATGGTTGACAAAGAGGAACACAGCAAACTCCTAAACAAGCTTCTGGAGGAATTACCAAAAAGAAACCTCCAAAGAAACACAGGAACTAGATTAATGATTATTGGAAGCGAAGACGACGATCGAGTTTTCATGAAAAATGTTGAAGCCTTAGGCGCAACCTTTGTAATCGAAGAGCATTGCACTGGTTCACGATACTTATGGGATGATGTAGTCCCACAAGAAGATAGACTATCTGCAATAGCTTCTCGATACGTAAACAGAGTTCCATGCCCCAGCAAAGACTGGCCGGAATTCACTAGAATCCAACATGCCGTAAAACTTGCCAAAGACTTCAACGTTCAAGGCGCATTAGTAATTCAAAACAAATTCTGTGACCCTCATGGAATAGAGATCCCACCGCTAAGAGAAGCTTTGAAAAAAGTCGGTGTTCAAACATATCCCCTAGAATTTGACGTTACAGTTCCATGGGGACAATTCCGAACAAGAGTTGAGGCTTTCCTTGAAACTCTAACAGGATTGGAGGAACTCTTCTAGGAGGTATTTAATTGAATCAAAAATATCCAACAGAACCCCTGAAAATCTGGAACGAAGCCAAGCTGCTCAGAGGAAAATATTACGAAAATTATCTGGACGCCCACAAGCTTGGGGGACTTCGCTGGGCAGGAGGAGCATGGTCTTTCAGCTCTATTCCAGCGGGTCTTGGAGAAGATGTTTACAGCATAACTGGAGAGCCGCATGGAGCTACAATAGCTTTCTTCAAGGATTTCACTGCCAAATGCCATGAAGCCGTTGAAGCAGCAGGCTTCCCACGTACTCTCTGTGCTTATATGAGAAACTATTGGGGATCAATCCTACTCGACAAATACATACGAGCTGATGGAAAAGTTGTTGATGAACATCCCGTTCCGGACTTTATATGGCAAGATCACATTTGCTGCAGCCACGCGAAATGGTATCAAGTCGCTAAATGGCTTGAAGAAAAGAAAGGCAAAAAGGTTCCAATGTACTGTGTAGATGTTTCAGTTGGTTACTCAATGGATAAGCCACTAGAAGACTTTAAAATAAACTACATTGTTCGACAACTAAGTGATGGAATTGAATGGTTAGAGAAAGTCACGGGAAGAACTTATAACGATAAGCTCCTTTGCGAAGCTGTTTGGAATGAAATCAATGCAACAAGGCTTTGGGCTGAAATATGTGCCCTAAACCAGAATGTTCCAGCCCCTCTCGATGAAAAGACTATGTATTCGCTTTATGTTATGGGGACATTAATGAAGCATCGTAAGGAGTGCGTTGATATTTACAGAAAATTGAAGACTGAGATTGAGGACAGAGTAAGAAGAGGAATAGCAGCGGTAGGCAACGAAAGATTCAGGATAATCACTGATACACAGCCCCCTTGGGGTTTTCTAAAGATTTTCAGAGAAATGGAGAAATACGGAGTTGTTTCCCTTGGCTCCCTATACACATTCGGGCTTATTGGGATGTGGAAATACCGCCCTGATGGAACTTGGGCTCCAAAAGATCTCCCGCTTGAAAAGCCACAGACAAGAGAAGAAGCAGTGAAAATGATTGTTGAATGGACTGTCGACAGACCGGAGTGGGCTCACTTCTATCAACCAGAGGCTAAGACAAAAATGATTCTGAGCATTGTAAAACAGTGGAAAGTTGATGCAGTCTTACTCCATTATAACAGAGGTTGTGAAGGCTTAAGCGTCCACATAGCTGAAAATCGTCATGGTCTTCTAGACGCTGGTGTGCCAGTTTTTCCGTTTGAAGGTAATATGGGCGACGAAAGAGAATTCGACTTTCCTGGAACTTTAGCTCGCTTAACAGCATTCTTCGAGAGTATGGGATTAAAAAAATTAGGGGAATAGGAGAAAACAGAAATGATAACAGCAGGAATAGATGTAGGGGCCAAATATGTAAAAATAGTATTTCTTGAAGAAGGAAAAAACATCCTCACACGAGCTAGCGGTGTCGTCGGATTTGACATTCTGAAATCTGTGACAGTAATCTCTGAAAAAGCTCTGGATAACGCAGGATTGACGCGTGATCAAATCACTCACATTGTAGCAACAGGAATGGGAAGAAAGGCCACCCTTAAGACACCTCCAATAAACGTGGAAGAAATAGTCCCAGAAGTAATAGCAGACGCTAAAGGAGCGTATCATCTAGTTCCAACGGTCAAAACAGTGATAGACGTTGGAGCAGAAGAAGGAAGAGGAGTCAAAATAGACGAAAAAGGGAAAGTAAGAGACTTCGTCATCAATGAGAGATGCGCTGCTGGGGCAGGAACATTCATTGAGACCATGGCTCGAGCCCTAGAAGTGAATGTTGAAGACATGGGCCCCCTTGCATTGAAATCCACGGAGGTAATACCAATGAATGCCCAATGCGCCGTTTTCGCTGAATCAGAAGTCGTGTCCCTCATTCACTCAAGGGTCACAAAAGAGAACATTTCAAAAGCAATCCACGACGCTATGGCTGGCAGAATAGCTTCAATGGTTCTGAGAGTAGGAGTAGAAAAAGATGTAGCGTTAATCGGAGGAGTGGCACGAAATCCAGGATTCAAGCCACCTTTAGAAAAAGAGTTGAACACCGAAATACTGGTTCCTGATCACCCCCAATATGTAGGTGCTCTTGGAGCAGCTCTACTTGCGCTTAAAATGGAGGGATAATAGATGAGTGATAACCCCGAAGAGTTTTGGAGATGGCGAGAATACAGACACACAACACCCGACATGGACTGGCACAACGCAAAAATGATCACCGCTGGCGTTGATATAGGGTCCGTAGGCAGTAAAGCTGCCGTAATGCTTGACGGAGAGCTCTACGCATACTCTGCCATGCGAACAGGTGGAGTGAGTGAAGAAACAGCCATAAAAGCCATGAATTGGGCAATTGAAGAAACAGGACTGAAAACGGAAAACATCAATTATGTTGTAGGAACTGGCTATGGCAGAGTGAATGTACCATTCGCAAAAAGAACTATCACAGAAATTGCCTGCCACGCAAGAGGAGCCCATTACATTTATGGGCCCACCGTTCGAACAGTTCTCGACATTGGAGGACAAGACTGTAAAGCCATAAGATGCGACGAAAAAGGCAAGGTCATGTCTTTCCTCATGAATGACAAATGCGCAGCGGGAACAGGAAGGGGACTTGAAGTCTTCGCTGACTTGATTAGAACTCCAATTGAAGAACTTGGAAAAACTTCATTAAACGTGGAAAACGAACCTCAACCAGTAAGTAACACCTGTGTGATTTTCGCAAAAGCAGAATCCGTAGCTTTGCTGCGCCAAGGATGGCAAAAAGAAAAAGTTTCAGCAGCCTATCATCTGGCCATGGTTAACCGCATCATTGACCTGCTCACAAAGGTTGGGATCGAAAAGGATTTTGTGGTCACAGGAGGGGTCGCGAAAAACCCTGGAATTATTACTAGACTTGAGAGAAACCTTGGAATCAAACCCCTTGAACCCAAATTAGATCCAATTCTAGCTGGAGCCATAGGATCTGCTTTATTTGCGAAGGCACTTTACGAAAAGGAGTTAGGTCTACGCTAAAAGGAAAAATGCAAGATGAAGGCTCATTATGGCTACAAGGATGGTTCTGGAGACTATTTCATCATTATTGATACTGACAAATGTAATGGATGCCAAAAATGTGTCGAAGTTTGTCCTTATGGTGTTTTGGAAATAATTGAGGATGAATTCGACATTGAAGGAGGATCAATGGCAGCAGTAACAGAGGAACACCGTAAGAAAATCAAGTATAGTTGTGGACCATGCAAGCCAATAACCGGAGAACGAAAGCTGCCATGCGTCCTAGCATGCGAAGCCAAGGCAATAATTCATTCGTGGTAGGGATAACCTATCTCTGAAATTATTACACTACGCATCAACGACATCGAATTGAAAGCTGAAAAGGGGTCAACAATTCTCGAAGCAGCTGGAAAAATAGATGTATATATCCCCGCAATTTGTTTTCATCCCGATTTACCGCCTCCTGTCAAAGCTAAATCTATGGAAGCGGTTTATTATGGTGAAAAGAAAATTGAAAATGATTCTTTAGAAAAAGAGTTCGAAGGCTGCAAACTATGCCTAGTTCAAGTTGAGGGTCAAGAGGATCTAGTGCTTGCTTGCTGTACACAAGTTTCTGAGAACATGCAGGTCTTCACTGAAACCAAACAGGTTCAAGAGGCAAGAAAAGCTCAACTTAAGCAAATTTTAACCAAGCATCCACATGCATGCTTAATATGTGCTCAGAAGGAGGGCTGTACAACAGAACCATGCTCAACAAACGTTCCAACCGAAGAACGTTGTTGCCCTGAGTTTGGCAAATGCGAGATAGAGAGCGTCGCGGAATATGTTGGAATTAGAGAAGATACACCAAGATATGTTCCGCATAAACTTCCTATAATAGAAGATGAACCTCTCTTCTTACGGGACTCCAACCTTTGTATTGGATGCACTCGGTGTGTTAGAGTGTGCCAAGAAGTTCGGGGTGTTGGAGCTTTGGGGTTCGTTTATAACAATGGCGAAGTCTTTGTTGGAACTGTTGGACCGACACTTAAAGGCTCTGACTGCAGATTCTGTGGAGGCTGCATCGAGGTTTGCCCAACCGGTGCCCTAAGGGACAAAGAATTGGAAGCTGCGAAACGTGAAGCCACTTTGGTTCCATGTAAATATGCTTGTCCAGCAAATGTTGATGTTCCAAAATATGTCAAATTAATCTCTGATGGGCAATTTGCCAAGGCTGCAGCCATAATTAGGGAGAAGCTTCCATTGCCAAACATTCTAGCTCATGCTTGTTCACGTCCCTGTGAGAGTGTATGTAGAAGGGGAATGGTAAATGAGGCTGTTTCAATTTGTGGCTTAAAGCGTTTCGCAATGGAAAATGACGCTGAAACATGGAAAGAAAATCTATCGATGGCAGAGTCAAAGAGCAAGAAAGTTGCTATAATAGGTTCTGGCGCGGCTGGATTGAGCGCAGCTTACTACTTAGCTAGACTTGGATATTCGGTAACCGTGTTCGAAGCAATGTCTGAACCAGGCGGAATGATGCGCTATGGAGTTCAAGAATATCGTCTACCAAAGGAAATTGTTGACAAGGATATTCGAGAAATTAGCAGCTTAGGTGTAGAAATCAAGACCGATGTTGTGTTCGGGAAGGATTTCACACTTAAATCTCTAAAGAACGAAGGCTATGATGCATTTCTAATTGCAGCTGGCCTACAGACAAGCAGAAAACTAAAAGTTGAAGGCGCCAACTTGGAGGGCATCATCGGTGCACTTGACTTCTTAAGGAATGTCCGTCTTGGTAAAACCTCAAAACTCGAAGGGAAAGTTCTAGTAATTGGAGGCGGCAGTGTTGCAATGGACACTGTCCTAACAACCCTCAGACTAGGGACCAGCAACGTGCAACTTGCTTGCTTAGAAAAAGCTGAAGAAATGCCTGCTTTTCCATGGGAGGTTCAGCAAGCCCTCGAAGAGGGAGTAAAAATTCATAACTCCTTTGGAGTTAACAGAATTCTAGGTGAAAACGGCAGAGTTGCTGCGGTTGAACTTATGCGTTGCCTCTCAGTTTTTGATGAAGAGGGAAGATTCAATCCAACCTTTGATGAAGAAGAAACAATGCAAATAGATGCTGACTCCCTCTTACTTGCAATAGGACAAGCCCCAGACCTCTCGTGGCAGACAAATGGTCAATTGAAGCTTTCAGAGTTGGGATTAATTGATGTAAACCCTTCCACGCTTGAAACCAGCATTCCAAGCGTGTTTGCATGTGGAGATGTTGCAGAAGGTCCAACATCAATAGTTAAGGCTTTAGCTTCAGGGAAGCTTGCTGCATTTGCCATCGACAAACACCTTGGAGGAACAGGTATTCTTGAAGAGAAACTTGTAGAAGTTGAGAAGCCAAATCCATGGCTAGGAAAAGTAGAGAAATTTGGCAATAAAGGATCCGTCCAAATGCCTTGCTTATCTATTTTAGAACGAAAGGGCAACTTCTTGGAAGTTGAACTTGGATACAACGAAAAAATGGCTAGGGAAGAAGCCAGTCGTTGTCTGGAATGCAACTTGAGATTGGACATTCAGAAAGCTCAACAGCCTCCTGAGAAATGGCTGCCCTTCACAGAAAAGGGCCTGAAAGCTGTTTCAGAAACTGAAGGGGTTTTCCAGCTCTTGAATGGAGACAAGGAAACCATTTTCATAAAAGGAACAATGAACCTTAAGAAAGAGCTGGAACAACAACTCGATGTCAATACTGAGGTGAAATACTTCATTTATGAAGAAGCAAAAATGTACACCATGAGAGAAAGTGAATTGCTTCAACAACATATTAAACGGCATGGAAAAATGCCGAAACAAAACTTGGAAATTGAAGACGATCTATATTGAATTATATCTGAAGCAAGTAATTAGCCAATTTTTCGAAACCGATAGAAGACTCGACCATCCTCGAGTTCCACAATTTTCAATCCAACTTTTTCGCCAATCTGAAGGTCATCATACTTTGCACCGTCAACTCGCGCTGAAATCAAGAGACCACCAATTCTGATCATGCCGATGCAGAAAGGTGCATCTTCGACAAAACCTAATGGAGCTCCCAGCCTTGTCTCTGTGAAAGCGTAAAGCTCACCTTCAGTGCCTAAATCAATCCACTCAAGCTTGTCTGATAGGCAATGGGGACAAACAATCCTAGGCGGCCACAAAGATTTGTTACATTCCTTGCACTTAGTCGTTGTCAAACGACCTTTCTTCAGGTTTGTGAAGAATTGACTGACCTGAGTGTTTTTCTCGTCTTCTAAAGGATAGAAATCCAACATGTAAGGAAGTTTAATGTTTTCAGGTCTCTTTATTTTCTCAAATTCTACGTTTCCCATTTTTATCTCCTCGCATAAAC
Source organism: Candidatus Bathyarchaeota archaeon (assembly GCA_020351305.1). GTDB lineage: Archaea > Thermoproteota > Bathyarchaeia > Bathyarchaeales > SOJC01. The sequence goes on along the minus strand of CP070730.1, from coordinate 1,760,753 downwards.
CATTAAACTATGAACATTTGCTGCTCCGCTTAGATTGTGGGTGATTGCTTTTTCTGCGCCTTTTACATGTCTTCCTTCTGGTACTTCTCCTCTGAATTGCTGTAGAACATCTATGGTTTGAAGGATTGCAGTAGCGCCTAGAGGGTGTCCACATCCAAGTAATCCCCCTCGTGGGTTAACAGCTATTTTCCCCCCTATGTAGGGTTCGCCATTTTCTATGAATTTTCCTCCATGGCCCTTTTTGCAAAAATCTAATGCTTCGTATTCCATTAGTTCGGATATCGTGAAGCAGTCGTGTAATTCAGCAATGTCAATTTCGTCCGCTGAGATTTTTGCTGTTCTCAAAGCTTCTTTATATGCCATTTTAAGAGGAACCCATTCTGTGATGCTTGCCAAGTTGTTTATTGCATTTCCAATATTAGCCTGCCCAGATCCAATTATGTGCATAGGAGTGTCGGTGTACTTCTTCGCGTCTTCAGCAGGAACTAGAAGTACTCCAGCAGCCCCATCAGTTATTCCACTGCAATCAAACAAGTTTAGTGGAGGCGAGACCATGGGTGATTGAAGTGCTCTCTCCATTGTAACCTCCTTTTGAAACTGAGCCAAAGGATTCATGGTTGAATAATGATGATTCTTCACAGAAACTAGAGCCATCTGCTCTTTTGTAGTTCCAAACTCATGCATGTGCCTTTGAGCGGTCATCGCGAAGAATGGTGGGGCAGACATTGCGTTTACACCATCCCATTCTCGATCCAACACACATGTCATGTTTGTTTGAGCTTCTGCCATGTTTGGCATGTACATTTTTTCAACGCCAACAGCAGCTGCCACATCAGCAAGGCCACTCGCAACGCAGGTCCATGCATATCGAATAGCTGCTTGCCCTGACGCACACATGAGCTCTGTTGTTGCAATGACTTTTCTTGGAGTTATACCAAGATGTTCAGCAACCATAGGGGCAACATGGACTTGAAATGCGAATCTTTCTGGTTGAGCAGCTCCAACGAGAAGTGCTTCTACATCTTTAGGAGAAACGTTGTCAACGTTGTCGAACATTGCTTTTCCTGCTTCTTGAACCAGTTCTCTCCAAGTT
>CP070730.1:1748112-1759560 GCA_020351305.1 Candidatus Bathyarchaeota archaeon | reverse complement strand
ATGAGCCATGTCATAATGTGACCAGTTGAAATCTTCAATCCACTCGTTCATTTTAGCTTCATCATAGATTTCGGTTCCTGGGAAAGGTGTGAGAACAGTAAATATTGCAAAATCTGGGTCTAATTCTTGTACGAACTCTCTTAAATATTGGATTGATTCGGATGTATCTTTTCTTTCACCTATAACAAACATTGTATGGGTAAAAATGCCATTCTCCTTTAGCAACTTCACAGCCTTCTTTGCAACATCAGCGGTTATGTCTTTCTTAAAATTTTCAAGAGTTGAGTCTCTCGGGCTTTCCACCCCAATCATAACCCAATTAAGACCAGCTTTTCGCATTTTAGGCAAGCTCTCTTGATTTTTAATTACATCATCACATCGCCACTGCAGAAACCACATTAAATCATCTCTTACTCCCAGCTTAAGAAGCTCATCAGCAAGACGACTCGCTCGTCCACCTGAGCCAAAATTGTCATCAGTCAACCAAATGAACCGGCTTCCAAAATTCTGATAACAAAACTCCATCTCATTTGCAATGCGCTTTGGCGATTTCAATCTCCACATCCCATGCCAATGTTTCCACTGAGTGCAAAATGTGCAGCGGTGTGAGCACCCTCTTGAACCCTCGATTAAAGCATAAGGAGCTTTACGACCAGCCATTGCTGCAAAATGGTACTTATGCACAATATCCTTAACAAAGTGGTATCCTGGATAGGGTAGGTTCTCTAGATTTTCAATTAGAGGTCTAGGGGAGTTATGGAGAACTTTTCTATTGTGTCTATAGGAAATGCCCTTTATCTGTGAGAAGGTTGATTTCTCGTTGGCACATTTAACAAGTTCTGTAATAGTCTGCTCTCCTTCTCCCCTTACAATGACATCAATTTCAGGATAGGCTTCAAGACTTTCCTGAGCTGTCGCTGTGAAATGCTGGCCTCCAGTAATGGTGAGAATGTCAGGATTCACTCTTTTAGCGGTCTCAAGGGTTCTGGCAATAACGTAAGTGTTACAAGTAGCTAACGCACTTGAAGCAACAATGTCTGGATCAAAGGATTCAACTCTCTGTTCCATCGCTCCCCAATCTATTTTCTGAGCATTACAATCAAGAACTTTTATCTCAATGCCTTCAACTTCCCTTTCAACATAAGCTGCAAGCTGGATAATTCCGTAAGGTGGTGGAACATATTCTCCCATAACGAACCAAATATCCTTTGGCGGTTCAATAAATAGAATCTTCATACGACATTTTCTCTCCAAGAATGGTTATGTTAATTGCCTTTAAAAGATGCTGATTAGTGTCCATGTATGAGCCATGAAAAATTAGGCAGGAGTATTCATGTCTCGTTGATGCATATGAGGACCTAATAATTCGTTCTCCCCAATTTGTGCAAATCATATATATCTTTCGTACATAAAGTTTCTAATGTTGCTTCGGAGTGAATTACGTTGGTTAGGTTTCATTTAGGACTTCTATCTTTTGGAATCATACTAATTATCATTGCAGCTTGGATAGCAGCTTGGATTCTGCAAATTATCACATTTATGAGTATCATTCCATTGATTCTCCTCTCAAGCGGTATCTGGGCACTTGCTGCCGCAGGAGTGAAGATCATTAATCGTAAAGAAGACAGCAACGCCTTCAGTACTTTCGGCTGGGGGATTCTCTTCATAGTTCTGGGTGGCTCATTATATATGGTTGACCAAGGAATGAATCCTTTGTTCATTCTTGTGTTCGTACTAGGGCTGATCGGAGCCCTTGCAGCCGTAGCATCACTGCGTGGATTAAGAAAATAGAAGATTAATTTCAACCAACATGCAAAACAGCTTGGAAGTATCCATGTCAATAATTCACAAAATCAACTGTGCTCACTGTGGAGCACCAATCCAATTCGATCCTGGAGAACTAGTGACCACATGTAACTACTGTGGGTTTACTCAGCTAATCAAAACAGGTCAGCCATTCAACTTTGGACATTCCATGCTCTTAAACGAATATAACCCAGCTCAAGTCGAAAATATTGTGCATGAGTGGATGAGGACAGGGTTCATAAAACCAGGGAATTTGGAAAAAGCATCCAAAATTGTGGAAAAAAGCCTAACCTATATTCCCTTCTGGGTTTTGGAAGTCAAAGTAAACAGCTCATACAAAGGGATTTTTGAACGACTCACGCCACCAGTCGTGAAAGAAGGAAAAATCCAGAAAAATTATGATTGGCTTATTCTTGCAAGAAAAGCCACACAGTTCCCCACTCGAGAATATAATGTTCCTCTAGAGGGAAAAATCCTTTTTGACTTTCGAAAAATAGAAGGTTTTGCAAAAGTTTTGAATAGCGAAATTGAGAAAAGCGAAGCTGTTGAGAAATCCAAGCAACAGATTGAAGCCCATCACAAGTTTCTAGCGAAACAAGAGGTTGACAAGATAGTAGAAATGCAAACGAACTTCAGGTTTGGGGATGTTGTCTATCTCCATGCCCCGATCTGGTTTATCACTTATGAATACGAGAAGAAGCAATACAGAATATTTCTAGATGGCGCATCTGGATTGGTAATAAAAGGTGACATACCTGCGTTGAAATCCAGCTTATTTTAAGCAAGAACTCACCTGCTGCATAAATCATGCAAGGCTCTTAGTCCCCATGGCAACTTCAACTTCTTCCTCTGCTGGAAAAGCATTACTTGTCCCCATGCGAGAACATGTAATAGACGCAACAACTTGCCCATAAGCAACAGCTCTCTGAAGGCTCAAGTTTCCAAGCAGACCTTTGATCAAGCCAGCAATAAAACCATCTCCTGCTCCTGTTTGATCAACAGCATTGAACTTAGTCATTAATTCAGATTGCACAGGAATTTCCAAGTGTATATCGGAGGAAAAGATTTCACATCCATCAGCCCCTTTTGTGAGAATTACGTTTTCTGGCCCATGTTTTGACAAAGCAGCAGGGCTTCTCATTTTTTCTCTAGATGCAGACTGGAGCTGTCTCCACCCTTGTTGATTTTGGATGAATATGGTTGTGTGTTTAAGTATGCCATCAAGATGTTCGATGCCAAACTTCATATAAGGGGCTCCAGGTCTGTAGATGATAATTTTGTTTCTTGAATGAGCATATTTTGCTATCGATGCAGCGATTTCAACGAAAACTTCTCCAATATATATGATTTTACTGGAAGCAAGTACTTTCCAATCAACTTCCTCAAGTGATGTTAAAGAGATTGAGGATTGAGGTGAACCAATAGCGAAGAGCCATCTGTGTCCTTGATTATCTCTGAGAATCAAGGTCTGTAGCGAGGTTTTGTTTGTTATAATAATTTTTGACGTGTCGACATTATTCTTGCGGAAATTTTCCAATAGCATTCTTCCAGCAGAGTCGCATCCAATTTCACCGGAAAAGGCAACTGGGACATTGAGTCTAGCAAGAGCGATAGCTACATTTGCACCCATCCCGCCTGGGTAACGACCCATCTCTTCAACATAAACAACCTCGTCTGATGCTGGCAATTTCTTCAAAGAGCCATAGATGTCCATAGCGGCACTCCCAAAAACAGCCACATCCGGTTTGATTTCAGGCTGCTTAACAAGTTCTGACAAATATTGTCTATCCAGAACGCGATGGAACAAATCTATATCCATGTCATATTTTTGACAAGCCTCGACAATGCTGGAGGCGTAAAGATGGAAAAGTTCTTCAATTACAGCTTTCGCCAAATCTAGCGAAATCTCATCAGGAGTTTTCAGGAAAAGAATCAACCATTTTCCTAACCTTGTAGGCTCAAACCACTTAATCCAAACGGTCCTTCCTTTTTCAGTAATTGCTTCCATGCCTTGGCTAAGAACTGCAGCATTCACCATCTTCTTCAAATAGCCTATAATAGACTTGTTTGAGTAGGGTAACTCCTTTACTAACTCATGTTGATAGGTTCGTTTATCAACATTCAGTTTACCCAATATCTTCAGCCCAATCCGGGATTGAAGAATACTCCAAAGTAGACCCCGTTTCTTTAGATCTAGTGGAAATGGCAAAATGTACGGCCAGACACGTTCATTACCTGCTTTAGACATCATCTTCTCTGCACCATTGCAACTACAAATATATCGGAGAGTATGAAGAAAAACTCTTCTAAATGCACACGCTCGAACAGGATGCGAAGCTAAGACTTATATCAACACGCATGCTTGCATAGGCACGCCACTCAAGGTTTGAAGTGAAGTCCATGGGGCTTATTGATACTCTCAGGCAAGAGTTCTCCTTTATTACAGGTAACTATCGAATCCTCATTGTAAGTTGGATGATAATGGACCTTGCTATGGAAATGCCCAACCCAAACTTTCAGGTCTTCGTTACTGAAGCTCTCCATGGACCTGATATGGCCCTAGGAATAATTGGTCTTGTAAACTTCCTCGCAATGGCAGCTGTTGCTTTTCCAGGAGGTTACCTTACGGACAAATATGGAAGACGTTGGCTCATTACTACGATGACATTCGTTATGGCATTGTCATGGCTATTCTTTGCGTTCGCCCCGACATGGCACTTCATTTTGCTAGGGACAATAGTTAGCAGCCTTTCGCTTATCTATCAGCCAGCGCTATTTGCGATGTTCCAGGATTCGCTTCCTCCCGAAAGAAGGGGGATGGGTTCATCAATCATACAACTTATTCACGGCACATTCAACACTCCAGGTCCCATTATCGCAGGTTTCCTACTACTACAGTTCGGATTAGAGATGAGTATGAGAATCATCTATCTACTAATGACAACACTTTATCTAATCGCTGCCTTTTGGCGGCTCAGATTGAAAGAAACTATAGCAAATAAGGAACCAATTCGTTTTAGATATTTCATCTCATCCTACCCAAAGGCTATCAAAGAAAGCTTTTCTGTCTGGAAAACCGTGCCACGATCGATGTTTTGGTTATTTGTCACTCAGACCCTTGTTATGTTTGGCATGTCGCTGAGTCAGGTGATAAATCAGCTTTATGCATTAGATGTACTTGGAATAACACTGGAGCAGTGGTGGCTTGTTTATATTCCTCTCTTATTAACTATGGTTGTTGTTTCGCTTCCTATAGGAAAGATGGTCGACAAGTTCGGAAGGAAAATCCCACTGGTCCTTGGCCTTTTTGTACTTGGGACTGCTACACTAATATTCGCGCATGGCAACTTTTTCACTGTCATACTTTCAATGATCCTGTTCGGAGTTGCCCAATTGCTTGCGATGTCTGCAGCCGTAGCACTCTCAACAGATCTTGTCGAACCTCAAAACAGAGGCAAGGTGAACGGGTTCATCAACTTCATAGGTTACATCGTGATGGGATTTGGTATGCTGCTTGGTAACTATCTCTTCTTAGAAGGACAAAAAATAGGGCTTCCTCAACTGCCCTTCTATGCAACTCTTGTACTGGTTATCCCACAACTTCTCATAATTTTATTCCTTGTCCACGAACCCAAGAAGAGAGTAGGGGAAGTGAAGTCAGATTAGACAACGATTTTTTCCCTGCTAAGATGATTTACACGATTCACTCCGAAACGTTTTTGTGCAAACAACAATGACTATGGCTAGGTTCTGCCGGAGCCTTTGAATCAATGGCTAAAAGGAAAATCTACTACAAACATTGGATAGACGAAGAAGCTGATGCCCTCGCAAACCTAAATCGTTCTTCATACATCATAAATACAGGCATGGCTATCTCTGGCTTAATCCACATCGGAAAATGTCGCTCAGACCTTCTCTGCCCAGGAGCTCTATCAATAAAGCTTCGAAGCCTATGCAAAGATGTCAAGCATTACCTAACCTTGTACACCCAAGATCCATTCAAAGCGAAACCACCTCTTGTCAAGCCAGACTTTGCAGAAAAATATCGAGGTATAAGAATCTTGGATGTTCCATGCCCAAAAGGCTGTTGTGGAAGCTGGGTGGATCACTTCCTTAATCCATTTAAATCCACCTTGGACAATTTCAAGATTCACCCCATCATGATTGCTACCGATCAGATGTATCAGAAACCGAAAATGAAAATGATAATCCGAAAAATCATGAGAAAACGAGAAGAAGTAAGAAGAATTGCCAACAGATATCGAGGAGAAGCAAAGAAACCACATGGCTGGATTCCTTTCAATCCTCTATGCAACAAATGTCATGCTATAAGCCCTCAGTTCACGGAAGCGCTCTCTTTAGACCTTGATAACTGGACTGTTGAATATCGATGTAAAAAATGTAATGATCACGGCGTTTCCGGTATGGAATTGGGAAAGTTGGACTGGAGACTCGAGTGGGCTGCGATATGGCTTTTTCTTGATGTCGATTTTGAACCGTTTGGAAAAGACCATGCGATGGCTGGCGGTAGTAGAGAAAGCTGCAGTGCAATTGCTAGAGAAGTCTTGGGTTTTGAGCCTCCTCGTGGACAACCTTTTGAGTTTGTGTCATTACTGGTCGACGGGAGGTCTATAGAGATGACGAGTTCAGGCGGGGTGTCATTTGATTTTGATGAATGGCCTAGGGTGGCTGAGCCGGAGGTATTAAAGTATTGGTATATGATAATGAAGCCGATGAAACATTTGGAGTTCAGCCCATCTAGAATTCCATATCTTGTGAACGAGTATGATCGAGCAGAGGCTGCGTATTTTAATATTCAAGAGCCACAGGATCCTCAGATTGCTCTAGCTATGAAAAGGAGTTATGAACTGGCCCACAACGAGGCTCCGCCTACAGAGATGCCCATTCAAGTACCTTATGATCATGCAGCTATGATTTCTCAATTAGTCGCTGATCTCTCAGACCATGATGCTGTCCTAGAAGCTTTAAGGAGAACTATAGCAATTCCAGGTAAGGCTTCTGAAAAGAGCACAAACTATGTTCTAGAGAGAATTCGAAGGGCTTATTGTTGGGCAACGGAGTATGCTCCAACTCGATATAGGATTAAGATGCTGCCTAGGATGCCTGAGGATGTAAAACACCAGCTAGGTGAGAAAGATTTAGCTGCTCTCGCTTCACTTGCTGACTCTTTGGAGGCACAGGAATGGACACCAGCAGATCTGAAGGCTGAAATCTATCGGATAGCTCGGGATGTTATCAAGATGAGTCCTAAGAGGTTCTTTCAAGTAATTTACCTAGTCTTCTTTGGTCAGAAGTCTGGACCTCAACTCGCACAATTCATATCCTCGCTTGATAAAGAATCCGTCATTACTAGGTTAAGAAAGCTTTAGTATTGGTTCACCCATTTATGCCAACTGGACACCCACGCATCGGGGATTTCCGAAGTTTGGATACAAGGTAGAGGAATTCTGAAGGTTCTTGCTTTGAAACGAGTTTTTGACTATAGTAGGGATCTATTAAAAGGTATAGCGATCGTATCAATGACATTTGATCATATCGGGGTCATTTTATATCCCACAGAATTGGCTTTTCTGATGGTAGGTCGCCTTGCTTTCCCCATCTTTGCCTACCTTCTAGTCTTAGGCATTGAAGATACACAAAATGTGAAAGCTTATTTTCTCAGACTCTTCTTTTTCGGTCTGATCTCACAGATTCCCTATTTCTTAGCTTTTGGACTAACACCCATTGGACGACTCAACATCTTCTTTTCGCTACTTCTCGGGGCTTTGACAATATACTTCTTGAATACAAAGAGCCCCTTTGTAATCCTTCCATTCCTCTTTAGCTTCATCCTCAACTCTGAAGGCAATATTTTTTCAATTGCTATCATAATAGGAATGAAAATCCTGCAAGAGAATCCGAAGCTTGGAATTGCGATTATTTCAGTGCTGAATGTCCCCTTTTTGTTCAGTCAGGATATCGTTCAGAATATTCAGATAGCATCTCTGGTTGCTCTGCCATTAATCATCCTTCATACTAGAGATAGGTTAAAACTGGAGATTGAGATTTCAAAGAATTCTACTCTCTATTCGATTAGAAGATATGCTTTCTACATATACTACCCGCTGCATTTGACCTTATTGTACTTGGTTAGTTTATCCTTCTAGCTTGCACTAAGGTGAGAAGCAGATAGGTTAGATTAAAAGCTCCGAACGTGAAATGGCCTTCCCACACTCCCCCCTTAGGATTGGTTTTTATCTCCACCACATACAAGCCCACACACTTACCTTAAAGGGTGCAATCCCATAATTCTTATCTATGTGTAAAAACGATCTTCGAATATTCTATAAATATTATGACCAGATCTATCTAAAACGAAAGGATTACGAAAATGAATCGCAGACCATCAGACAGATAATAAAACAATTCGAGAAGAAACCTTCCAAAACGTTACTTGACATCGGATGTGGAACAGGAGAGCATCTGAAGTATCTCTCTCAAAGCTTGAAGTGCAAGGGACTAGACATCAGCGAAGAGATGATAAAAAAGGCTAAAGCCAAAGTTGCAGATGCAGAGTTCGAAACTGCAAACATGATAGACTTCAGTTTAGATGAAAGGTTTGACGTAATAATATGCCTTTTCGGTTCAATCGGCTATGTTCAGACCTTCAGGAATCTAGTAAGAACTTTCAAGAATTTCCTTAACCATCAAAATAATGAAGGCTTGACTATCATTGCACCTTGGGTCTTCAGGAAAGATTTCCGAAAAGGAGCTTTCTCGATTGACACTTACGAGGATGATGAAACAAAACTAGTGAGAATGGGCACCAGCAAGCTTACAAGATCACATTGGTTGGTTTACTTTCACTACTTGATTGGAAAAGACGAAAGTATCAAGTATTCAAGTGAGGTTCATAAGATGCTTGCGGCTGATTATGAAGACTACATAAACGCCTTTAGTCTAGCAGGATACAGCGAAACCGAATTCCTTAAGGAGGACGAAGGGGCAATGCGCAGGGGCCTGTTTGTTGCCATCAAATAAACATCAATCATTAACCTGGATTGGCTTCGCGCACACGCTTGTACATGTTAACATTGAGAAGACAATTTACCCTGAAGGAAACCAGAAAAGTTTCCTGAAAATTGCACAAACTTCAAGGCAAATCAAAGAGCTGCGGGATGCATGCGCGCTGAACACATCGTGGTCCTGCACTGAGTCTTAGTGGCCAAATTTTCGGATTTTTCCTCTTGATGAACTTTACGTCATCAACAACTTTCACCTAGCTGGGATTGTGGGAAAGTTGGTCACTTTTATACCTTGGGGTGATTGCGGATGCATGCAAAACTTAAAGAGTCTAGGAACTACAATTTGTCTTCACAAGGGTTACTCGACATGGTTAGAGTGTTAATAACCTACTATTCAAGGTCTGGAAATACCGAAAAGATGGCTAAGTTTGTAGCTGATGGAGTGCTGAAAGAAAAGAAAGTTGAAGTAGAAGTAAAGCCTGTGAAGGATGTTCAAGTTGAAGAACTGCTTGATGCCGATGGGATCATAATTGGCTCTCCGACCTACTACGGCTCCATGGCTTCTGAGATCAAAAAGCTGTTGGATGACAGCATTAAGTTTCACGGAAAACTTGATGGAAAGATCGGCGGAGCCTTCTCCTCATCAGGCAACATAGGAGGAGGCAACGAAACAACGATATTAAACATTCTGAAAGCTCTGTTAATCCATGGGATGATAGTTCAAGGAACCCCAAGAGGAGACCACTACGGGCCTGTAGCCATAAAAGAGCCAGATGAAAGAAGCAAGAAACTATGTATAGAGTATGGCCTAAGAATAGCCAAACTCGTACTCAAACTGGCACATGCCTAAAGCATGCATGAATATGTTCTAGATTCATGTACGTGTGTCTGGTCATGATTGGAGTTGAGCGCCACATTTTAAGCAATATTTTGATTTTTCTGGAAGGTGTTTTGTTCCACATTTGTTGCATTTGCTTATGTAAGGTCCATAGGGAACTCTCGGGTCTCCGCCCTTTGCGATGAAGGAACGAATTTTCTCCATTTCGACTTGTCGTTTCTGTTTGAATGCCCATAGACCTTCGCTGGGCTCCATTGATCCGATGTTTAGCGCAAACCATGCTTTGCCATGTTCCCATGTGGGGCGCCAGACCAACTCCTTCCACCAGTTGTGATGAACCTTGAAGTACCAAAGGCTTGAGGCTGACAAGCTTTTCATCTTATCGATATATTCTCTTACCTTCTCATCCAGTTTCACTTGAGAAACTACTTCATTTACCACGCCCAACTTGAGGGCTTCTTCGGCGCTTATTCTCGAGCTTAGGAGAACCATTTCAGCTGACTTCTTTATGCTCATATGTAGTGGAAGCCATTGGGACAGCCCACCGATTGAAGTCATGCCGACTCTTGGACCAGGCGAGATGAATACTGCATTGTTTGAGGCTATTGCAAGGTCACAGCAGGCGACGAATTCCCAGCCACCTCCTGCTACTGCCCCATTCACTCGAGCGATGACGGGTTTTCCGCAGTGCATTATCATGTCGAATACTCTGGCATAATGTTCTCCCCATTCCCAGAACCTCCAGGGCTTTTTGTTGTATATTTCAGCATACTCGTTCACGTTTCCGCCAGTACAGAAAGCCCTATCGCCTGCACCGGTCATTACGATAAACTGGACAGCATCATCTGCCATAGCCTTCTCAAAGCCGTTGGACAACTCCTTGAGAGTTCCCAGAACATACGAATTCATCTCACCTGGGTTGTTTATAGTAATACACGCAGTATAATCGTACCAGGTTGGATCGTACTTCACGCCACGCCAATCCTTAGGGTCCTCAGCCGGATACCAATCATACTTTCTTTCAACCATTGATTCCACTACAATCGCATTCCTTCCACAAACATTTAAGACTTGCCTACATAGTATGCGCGTACAAGCGCTCATGCAATAATCGCTATGATACATGCGCGCGCATTTCATGATGGAAAACTTGAAGAGTTCCACGTTAAAATAGCTAGAACACCTAAAGAGATAGAAGAGCTACTAGAAGTTGGTTTCAAATACGTTTGCGAAAAAGACGGACTCATGTTCTTCAGAAAACGTAAGTGAACACGCAAAAAATATGATAGTTGGCGGAAAACTATGAGAGTCATTGCTAATCATCAAGATCGTGGCGACATCTCCCGCACACTCCCTTTTTTTGAGAAAAGAGAAAGATAAAAAAGAAGAGAAGCTATGGGACTTCTTTGATCTTCCAGATACGCACACACATGTAATTCCAGTAGGTGTCGTCACTGCCACGATAGAAAGTTATTGTTGTGTTTGTGAAGGCTACCATCGACAAGCCTATTGAAAATCCTATTTCGAGTTCAACCGCGTTTCCATCCTCGTCAGTTTTAATTAACCAGCTAATAGCTGGGTGCAGGAGCAAGCGAATGGCAGCCTTTCTTCAAACACTGAAAGAAACATTTGCAGACCCAGGAGAAATCATCCGACTACGTTGGATAGACCTGTCCAATGATGTCGTCACAATAAACACACCTGTAAAAAGACACAATCCGAGAAAAATTAGGATTTCAAACACCCTCATCGCAATGCTCACAAAACTTCCAAGAACCT
>CP070730.1:1744987-1748012 GCA_020351305.1 Candidatus Bathyarchaeota archaeon | reverse complement strand
GCTCTCTACCCAAGACTTCTCTCTGGAAGTGGCAGAGAGGACATATCTATATCCCTTAAACTAGTCATGATGTTTGCCATCCCTATGACCGTTGGAGTTATGGTTCTGTCTAACTCTTATCTAATAATATTAAAGGTAGCCTACGCCTAAGCAAGACCCGTTCTACTTTTATTGGCAATGAGCTTTCTATGCCTAACTCTTTCACAAATCTTCAATACTGTAATATTGGGCGCTGAAAGAGTTGATGCTAAGGCAAGAATAGCCCTCAGAAAACTTGTGAAAAGTCGTCTATTCCTCCTCTACACTCTACCCTACATACAATCAGCTACAACCATTCCAGCAACATTCTTCATCTTGATCTCCGTCGCAAAAACATCTTTGGAAGCTGCTACTTACGTCGCCTTGATCACTTTGCTTGCAAATTCAGCCATGCTAATAGTTAGATATGTCGTTGCTCGTAAATGCCTTGTCTTCCACTTCCCTTGGACTAGCGTCTATAAATATGCTCTGGGATCAGCAGTGATGTTAATGGTGTTGCTTGCCATCCCACACCCGACAGGGCTATCACTAACGGTAGCGTCTACCCTTCTAAGGGCAGCCACATACTTTGCCATACTGACATTCATGGACAAGGAGACCAAATTACTGGTGAAGTCAATTCTACAAGAGGCCGCGCGCATATTGAAATTCAAAGGAAGCGTGCGCGCATAGGGTTATTGTTTTCTCACGCTATGAGGGCATCCGCGCGCCGACATAGACACTGGATTATGCGCGCGCACCGCGCGTAATCGCTTTCCATTTCTTGATTTCCGCCTTACACAATTCAAGCGATTCTCTCCTACAGGTGATCACGATGGAAACGGTTCTTACCAATCGCACTTGACAACATCAATGTTTAGATTTACTTGATCACGAGTTCAGAAAGGGATGTTTACTCAGTGAAAGTAGCGTCAACAACTTTGTCACTATCCATAGTCAGAAGAGTTGGATTCTCGCTACCACTCAGATCTTCACTCCACTCAGAGAAGACCCAACCCGGATCAGGGACAGCAGTCAACTCCACAACGTCGCCGTAATAGTAAGGTCCAGTGTTGTTTAGACTCACCGAACCACCACCTTCAACGTTAATCGTCAAAGTGACATCATATTTGATTTTGTACACACAGACAAGCGGTATTGCACCTCCGTACTGTTTGGGCTGACCAGATGTTTGTGAGAGGAATGCCTTCTCAAAATGCTCCAGTAGAATGGTGGAAGAACCGTAAAGCGTGGTTTCTTTTCCATACTGCATTAGTTTGTATATGACTGCTTCTTGACCTTTGGCGTTCCATTGCCACTGTTGCTGTTCTGTGGTGTTTCCATAGTCTGTTTCATTTAGGCCTCCTATACGTGCCATCCATCTCCACTTGCCTTCGTCACCCCATCCTACATCATTTCCGTTTTGGTCGAAGACTGTATAGACTACGATGTGTGTTGCATCATATTTGTTGAGAATCTTGATTGCTTCCGTTTCGTTTGCCATGAACATCTGTCCAATTTGCGATATTTTCGTGCTGTTTATCGTACCGTTGTCTGCGAGGCTTGTCTTGTTGCCAATGGTTGTAATCCAGTATCCGTAGTCCCACCAACTAGCCACCACATCGGTTGACTTCAGTTTGACTCGCATCCAATTGAGGGCGTCAAGCCAATCGGTAACCGGTTCATTCGGCTTAAGAGGCAGACTCGATGCAGCAATGGTCGTGGGGGAATATGCGTGGTCTAACACTCTTGGAATTGCTGCATTGGGACTAGGCAGGACAAACGTAAACATCAACAAAAGAAACATTAAACCTATAAAGGCTCCACTGAATTCCTTGCCCACGCGAGTGTCGAAACGCGTTTTCCGCCTTGTAATTCCAGGAACCTCTTTCATAATGGTGATGAAGGGTCCTAGCAGCCGAACTAAAGCGACTGCCCATAAGATGGAAAAGGCTGGAGCCATTAGCAAAGTTAGTCGAACCATGGAACCGGCAAAATAGAGGGATGTTAAACCGAAGATGCAGATGAAAATGTTTCTATTTGTTGGATTTTGCACAGCAAAATACAAACCAACAGGAACAAAGAAGAGTCCTATTCCAATGTCAAAATATAAGGATCCCCAACCCGCTGGTCTGTGTTCCTGTACGGATTGCACGAGTTGTTGCGCAGTTCCTGTACCAAGACGTTGAAAAGGATTTATGACAGACAAGAACTTCTGTCCCAAAGGCCCGATGTAACCGAACCATGAAAGCAAAAAGAACAAAGCGACAAAAAGAGCCAAGAAACATACTATGAAAACCGACTTCATCTTAAGGGTTCTAATGTGACCGGAGACCTCCAAGAGACATAACAACAGAAAGACACCAAACACAACCAAAACAGTGGATTCAGTTAGATATTTGAAGCCCAGCTTTGGCACGTTGACAGCGAGGAAAAGGGCTACACCAAATGTTGCACTATAAGACAGAAGCAGACGAGATGAGTATCTCCGCAGCAAAACCAAAATAAACACGAAAAGCACGGTCATTCCAAGTGGATATCGCGCTGCTCCCCAAGAACCGAAGAGATAGCCAAGAGACAGGCCAGCAGCGACACCATACGCTAAACCGTTTCTCAAAGACCTTTCAGGGTCAACCGACCTTAAAAAAAAGAAAATGAATAGTAAGATGCCGAAGATTCCTACGGTTTCATCGTCAAAAAACCCAAGAGAAGTTCGACCTATGTAAGAGGAGTTTAAAGCTAGGAAGAACGCTGAAAAGAGTCCCACTTCTTTGCCGCCAATATCTCTGCCCAAGAAGTAAATGACCAAACATGTCAAAGTCCCCATTATTGCTGGAAATATTACGCAAAAATTGAAGATCGGATCAACAGTAAGAGGGTTGGCAGTAAACATGGGCGACGGAGACAAACCCAACGCACCAGCTACAATGTAGAAGGATGCGGCAGTGTAAGCCAGCCCTGGAAAAAGAGCAAGTCCAAATGGATATCCGTAGGGATACCAGCTCAT
>CP070730.1:1736807-1744887 GCA_020351305.1 Candidatus Bathyarchaeota archaeon | reverse complement strand
TCTCGCCTTTCATAATATCTCTTGAGATTTACCGTTATTTTCAAGTTAAAAGAGAGAAGAAAATGTTAAGAGAAGAGTATGGGATTGAGATCTGATGACGTGTCTGCATCACGATGTGCTCATTCCTTTGTTTGCATGAGCAAGATCACAGGTTACCATGGGACATCGATAAAATCAAAGAACAGATGCGCTTGCAAGCCAACGATACATGCTAAATATGCCAAAAAGATAAGCCAAGTTTTAAATCTTGAACAAATCAATAGTTAAACGAGGAGCATATATGGAGAGATTATGTTGAATGGAGCCAGAAGCTCAAGAGTTTTGAGAACCCTTACCAGAGACAAAGCTTTCTATTTCTTTACATCAATAGGAAATTATGCTGGGGAAAGCGCTGCATCGTTAGAAGAATTTGTCAAAAAGATCCTTGATGTGAGTATTAAATCGTTGGAGTTCCATCTTTACCGAGGGGATTTTGAAAGATGGATTGCAGGAACACTTGAAGATAGCGCTTTGGCTAATAAGATTGAGCAACTGAAAACCCTAAAGCCCATCGGAATAGACTTGAGAGATAGACTGTATTTGCTTGTATCAAAACATTGTGAAAACCTTAAGACTCCACGAACAACTTCATCTACATTGCCAAAACCTGCCAAGATAATATTCAGCAGACCGGAATCAAACACTGTGGAGACTCAAATTAAGGATACTGAGTCTTGAGTTTCGACTTGAAGACGATCTGATCAGCAAGCTCTCCTTTGATTAACGGTACAAGTAGGATCCTTTGGAGCGAGTTATTTAATAAACTCAAACTCGTCACATCCTTCCTCGTAGGGATTTTATAATTCCTTATTTGGTCAGTTTTGGGATAGAATTCCAGCTTTGCACCATAGGGATGAGAAAGCTTGTTAATTTCAGCAACAGCACTTTGAAGAGTAAAGGGATTCTGAGCTAGCAAATATCGGAGCAACTGTATGGTGGAGTTGTCGGTGTCATCCAATAATATCCAGTCAGTCCAACCAAGAACAGCTTTAGCACCCCTATTTACTAGCGCCTCAGCCATACTCGTTTTGTTGAGACTCTCACATCCCATTAGGATAATTATGCAATCAGAAAAAGTTCCCTTCATGCTAGACTCTATAAAGGTTGGGCCAACAGCAAAATAGTCGTTAAAGGGAGGTATCAGGAACCTGGCTCGACTCAACTGATTTCCATACTTGGCTGAGTAAAAATCCCTTTTGGACTCGCTATAGAGCTCCGAAGTGAACAGGTCAACAAAATCAGTGTTGTTTCTGACTGCAGAGTGGGCTCTTAAGATTATGATCTTGCTTCCTTTTGATGGGAGACTCTTATAAAAGTCTACAGTTACATCAGCTCCCGGATAATAATGAACATCAAATCCTGATGCATTAAGCAACGACGAAATAGTGGAGTTGAACTCCTGATTTACTTCAACTTCAATTGTAAGTTGGTCTACAATGGCAGCTGTCCAATCTTCCGTTTGGGGAAGGAAAAACGCAAAAAGAGCAATCAACACAAATACAAGAAAAAGAGTAACAAGAAGGGTGCTAAATAGTAATTTTCTATTCAAGCTTCTTTTCGATGTTTTCTGTTTTCGCACTTTTGTCATCTGATGGATCGAGCTTGATTATGAGCTAGACATCCTAGAAATTATATGATTAATGAGGTTCATTAATCTCTCGCTAACTTATGGAGTTTAGCTTTCGCTCATTTTCTTCAACTGGTTGCGATACATTTTTGTTATTTCCTCATTAGAGGTTGAATCCTCTGCAGATTTGTCAAGTCTATAGTTTCCGGTAAATCGAGGAAATCTTATTGCTAGGCCACTTCCTTCACGAATTGAATTCATCGCGCACGTGTGGATAGGGCTCAGGGTTATCTCTGAACCAAGAACTTCCAGTACAACCTCTGGTTTAAACCATACATCTGCATCAAGCATTGAGTGTACTCTTGGATGTTTCTGAGGAACCCTATGTTTTTTCATCATTTTGGGAATTCTTTCCAAGTCTTCATCAGTAAAGCCAGTTCCACACTTTGTCACTGTTTCAAAGACCCCATCATCTCTGTTATAAGCAGCTAGCAGCAATGCTCCATATGTTCCAGCTCGTTTTCCTCTGCCATGATAAGCGCCTATGACTACCAAGTCCACAGTATCAGACATTTCACTTTTATATTCACGCTTGTATTTTATCCACATCCAACCTCTTGCACCCGCCTGGTATAGGGAATCTTGTGCTATTGATTTGCAGATAAGTCCTTCACAACCTATCTCCACTGCCTTTTCAAAGAACCGTTCCAGGTCCGCAACATTGTCCACTGCTAGAAATTCCGCAGTTGTCACGCGGTCGCCTTGAGTAATTATATGTTTGAGTTTTTCATGCCTGACTGGATAAGGTTCTAAAGTATAGTCTCGTTTATCAGCGTATAGTAGGTCGAATATGAATATGGAGACGGGGTGTTTTTTCATCGCTTCTTTCACACCATATTTTCGTCGACGATGCATCAGTTCTTGGAAAGGCTTCAATTCGCCAGTATTTTCATCTACTGCAACAAATTCAGCTTCGACGATAGCGTTTTTCACCCTAATGTGCTCCTTGAAGAGCTCAATGGCATCAGGATATTGGGTCGTGATGTTCTCCAGACGACGGGAAAATAGAGTAACACCACCATTTTTCTTGTGAGCTTGAACGCGCTCACCATCGTACTTGAATTCTGCCATGCATTTGCCATTCAGCTTTTCTAATATTTCTTCTGGAGATCCTAATCTTTCTGCCAACATTGGACGAATAGGGTTGCCTAATATTACTCTGAATCTTTGAACACCTCCTAGCCCTTGTTCTGTAACTATCTTAGCTACTCTCCCAAGATCTGAGGAAATATTGTAAGCTCGCTCTAATGGTGCTCTTGCTTCCTTTCCTCCTCCATATGCTATCGCTAAAGCGTCTAAAACCGTCATGTCCGCGATCCCCAATCGCAGGTTTCCAGTCACAATTCTTATGATGTACTTTGCTTCTTTTGGCGAAGCGCTTGTTAGTAGTCCTGCTAAAAGGCTTAGTTTTCGTTCCATAGAACCAGATCCAGCGGCTCTGGCTGCTTTGTCAAGTTGATCATAGACTGTTTTCACGGTTAAAGAGGCTCCATCAAATAATGTCGATTGAGCTTTTCTTGTCATGAAACCCTGAACAGTTTCCCCTATGTCCCCCGTTTTGGCCAATTCTCCTCTGATATCTCGCTCACTTCTTCCTGTTGCTTTGCCAACCACTTGGATGGCAAGCTTCTCAGCTATACCTGTTTGTACATCAACAAAGTCCGGGTACAATTTTCCTTGCGTTAGATAAACAACTTTGTCTACCATCTCAGCGGGAGTTATCTTAAAAAGCTCTACCAAGTACTGAGTCATTTCAAGTCTCTTAGTTGTGGATTCAATCTTCTCGTAGCAATCAGCTATCAAAGAGAACTCCAACTTGAAACCCTCCAATTAACCTTAACATTGCCCCTACTAAAATAAAATTGAGGTAGAAATTAATTGGTAAAGTTGTTACTCTAAAAAGTTTCTTGATGAATGATATCTTCTAAGGGCCTTCTGGCTCGAATAGTTGGCTTCTTTGAAGGATACCCAATGGGAATTATAGCAATAGGTCGAACATGGACGGGTGTGTTTAAAACGTCTCTTGCTATTTCTTCTCGAAACGCACCAACCCAACAAGCACCAAGTCCCAGTGCATGAGCTGCCAATAGCAGGTTTTCTATGGCCGCAGCCGTGTCTTGTATGCAATATAGATTCACACCACGATTGCCATAGCCTAATTTCGAACGTGTTTCATTCGCACACACAACAATCACGACTGGCGCCTGGCTTATGAAGGTCTGGTTCAAAGCTGCAACTGATAATTGTTGTTTCCTTTCCGGATCTTTAACTATCACAAATTCCCATGGCTGGATATTTCCAGCTGAAGGCGCTTGCCTTGCAGCATTAATAAGCTTCCTAACATCTTTTTCAGAAATGTCATTTCTCTTAAAAGCGCGAATGCTTCTCCGAGATTCTATCGCTTCAAGAACATCCATGATCCTCAGCTCTATAGAGCATTTTATTGTGTAATAGTTATGCTTTATGCAAGCCTACACTTTGAATCCAAAATCCTTAAGTCTGTGTTGCGTCTCTTTGCTGGTGGATGATGAGCAAGAGAGTCATATGAGCATAGCCGTGATGTACATAACTCTCGACGGGCGATCTGACAAATTCTCTATTTACAATCTACTCAGGAGGAACCAAAAAAGGAGATGCATTAAATACTAGTGTTTAAAAGAAATTATGCCCTAGATCAAGGAGAAAAAGAGCATGGCAGAAATACCCATCGAGATATCTGAATTACGCAAAAAAGCCAACGGAGATACAGTAAAAGAGCTAGCTGATTTTTTAGAAGAAAAGCTGGAAGGAATTGAAATCGACATGACAGGAAGCGAAATTACAATAAGCTACGAAGAGGAAGAAGAGAGGACACTTCCACGTGCTCATTTACGTACTCTCTTGCGCAAATTTCTTCATAAAGCAGACCTTAAAGATTTTCGAGTGATTTCCGGTAAAGAAAATGCTTTTGTTATTAAAGAAAAAAGATTTATCCGTGTTGAATAGTCTTTCTTTTCTTGACAATTTATCTTCCTGATACTACAGTAAAAATCCCCGCAAGAACTATAATCGCTCCAAAAATAAAAAATGGTGGCGGAATTTCAGTAAAAAATAGCACACCCAAAAATGTTGCCCCCAGAGATTCAAGAAGAGCCATTGTGGCTGTCTCAAAGGATTTGAGGTGTGATAGAGAGGAGAAAAATAAGGTATGGGCCATCGCTGTGGAAAGGACACCTAATCCAAGTAAGGGCCAAAGCGCATCTAATTGACGTGGGATTTCGAAGCTGATTTCACCCAAAACGGGTGTAAATGAAATCAAAGCAACGCTCACTGTTGAAGCTGAAAATAAATATATAAAAAACATAGTTTGCAAGAGTGGCAGCTGGCTTCGCTTTTTTCTGCCATAGTTGAGGTAGAAACCTTCTACAATGGCAGCTAGCGCAGCTTGCAAGTCTCCGATCAAGCTAGCAGTATTTCCTTTTCTCGCATCCCCAAAGGCTAGTAGGCTTGCACCAATAAATGACAATGTCAAGCCCATCAAAGCCAGCTTTGATGGTTTTATGCCATAAAGAAATGTGGATATTATCATCGAGAATAATGGCGTTGTGTTCACCAAAACTGTTGCATTTAAAATTGTTGTGTTTCTTACGGCAGAGATAAAGAGAAGAAAATGAACTCCCAACAAAATCCCTAGAACTAGGAAATATTTGCAATTGCTTCGAAGCAAATCAGTGGGAAAATTCCTTTGAAGAAGGAGAATTGCAGAAGCAATTGCTCCCCAAGCTATCACCAACCTCCAAAGAGCCAATGAAGAAACATTCATACCAGTCAATCGAATGAATAATGCTGCTGAACCAAAGAGAATTCCAGCCGTTATACCTTCGAGCAATGCAAGTCGTCTGCTTTCAACCATGAGTCAGCGCCAATTTCATTGCTCAACAACAACTCTGCTCGTGTCATCGGCTTTCTGCAATCTTATGACATGGTCAGCTTTTTCTGCAAATGCCTCATTGTGAGTAACTGCAATTATTTGATCTATCGCTTTGAGGCGAGCAATGGCTTCTGCTAAACGATCAACTGATTGGTCTTCTCTACCAAGGCTTTCTGTAGGTTCATCTAGCAAGAGCATTTGTAGGCCATGTCCCGTTCGCGGTTGCATGATAAGCTGACCTAAGGCAAATCTGTAGGCAAAGGCTAGGAGGGTCCGTTCTCCACCTGAAAGATACGATACTTCGCGTGTGTATCCATCTAGGCTTTTTATAGAGGGAGTGTATGTTTCATCGATGTGGACTAATAGAGAGGTGTCCTCTTCGCCCGTAAGGGTGTCGAGGACTCGCTGAATTACCCTTTCAAGGATTTTAATAAACTCCACGCGCAATTTGGGTTGAATGCTTCTATATGCCTCTCGAATTCCATCAACAGTTTCCAACAGTCGCCTTATTCTACCCACTCTTTCCATCTTCTTCTGAGCATACTCAAGGCGTTCACGAAGATTTTCTATTTTGAGGGAAACGGTTTCTTTCTGACTTCTATTGAATTCTAGCTCTTTGGTTATTGTGAGAAGTTGGCTATTTGCTGTCTCATGAAGTTTCCGCGTATTTTCCAACTCAGATATATCAAATCTTTGAATTTCCTGTCGAATTTCCTGAAGCTTTGTACGAT
Organism: Candidatus Bathyarchaeota archaeon; assembly: GCA_020351305.1. Lineage (GTDB taxonomy): Archaea > Thermoproteota > Bathyarchaeia > Bathyarchaeales > SOJC01. The sequence goes on along the minus strand of CP070730.1, from coordinate 1,738,580 downwards.
AGGTTTTTTCTTGGGATTGCTGTTCTTGAAACTCATTTTCCAGTTTGCTACCAGATTCGTGCTCTTCAATGATTCGCGCTTTTAGGTCGAGTATTCTTTCGCTTTGTGATTTTAAGTCGTATATTGCGTTATTTACTATGTTCCTCAGGGTCTCCACTTCGGTCATATTTCCACGTAGCTCTGCAAGTCTTCCATCTCTTTCTTGGTTTTCGGTTTCAATATTCTGAAGCATGAGCATTTTATAATCTTCTGGCAAAGGCTGCAGGCAAAGGGGACATTTGCTTTCAGCAGCAAGAGTGGAAGCTCGTTGTTTCGAAGCGCTAGTTTCTTTTCTTGCTGTTTCTTGTTCTGCTTTCAGGCTTGTCAATTGTTCATCAAAAGAGGCAAGGTGGTGTTTAAGTTCTTCAATTGAAGAGTCTGGAGCTAAACCAATTTTCGCTAACTGTTCCTTTTGAGAATTTAAGCGGGTCTCAAGACTTTTTAAACGCTGATCAAATTCTGAAACTGCTCCTGTCTTTCTTTGAATTTCACTTGCGAGTCTTGCGCACATATCCTCAGTATTTGTCAGGTTTGTTCGTAACTCAGCTTCTTTCTTCAACAGTTCTTCAGTTTGATTCCTTAATTTCTCAAGGCTCTGAAGTTTGGCAAAGAAAGTTGTTAACTCGGCCTTCACCTTATCCCGTTTACTCTCCAAATTTAGAGTTTCATTTTCGAGTGAGGAATATTCTTCAAGAGCATCGTGGTAGTCTCCATCAAGCTTCTCAATCCCTAAAACATCAAAATCCTTTTCGTAAGCTTTCATTTCAACTTCGTACTCTCTTTGAACCCCACGGATATTGTTCCACGCTACCTCATAATCACTTAATCCAAACAGCTGGTCTAAACGTTTTTGACGTTCTCGAGGAGTTACATCTAACAACTCTTTAAGGTGTTCTTGCCTAATCCAAACAACTTCGCGGAAAATCTCTTTGTCGAGCCCAGTTATAGTTTCCAGTTGTTCTGAAACAGCCTCGTTTTTCATGCTAGCGATTAACTTATCTCCTCGAAAGAGGTTAAGGTTTTCAACATCTTGACCTATTCCCTTTCCTCTCCTTTTCAATCCCCTTTCGAGACGGAACATTTTGCCATTTAATAAGAACTCAACACTCACCTTACCCATGCTCTCCCCTTCACGCAAGAGATAATGATAGCTTCTTGTCAAAGGATCCCCAAAAAACACAAAATCGATGGCATAAAGTATGCTAGATTTGCCTGTTCCTAAGCCTCCAACCAGGCAATTGAAGCCTTTTCCAAAATCAACTCTAGATTTTACATGAGATCGGATGTTTTCTAGAGAAATTGACTTAATCCTCATTCAGATATTCCTCAAGCTTTTCTTTCGCTTTAGCCTCATCTTTCCGAGTTAGTGGTTCAATAAGATTCAATGAAAGGCGAGCGATGTTTTCAGCTTCATCTCTGGAATATCGTTCTGAGAATACTTGAAGAAAGTATTCAAAGGCTTTAGTTTTTAAATCTTTAAGCTCGCCCTCAAATATAGAGCGTACAACTTCTTCGGGAATCTCCGTCTCTTTTAATCTGATGATCGGATGGACCAAAAGAGCCTTCTCAGCAGCATTTCGAATTGCAGTCACGCTAATTTCACTTCTGCTAGCTTCCGCAGGAAGGGTACCTTCTAGAATGGGAACTATGATGATGTCTTCTTCATCAATCTCTTTAATTTGGCGAACCACAGCTTCGCTAATCCGTGATGGAACCATGCCACTATAATCAATC
>CP070730.1:1733301-1736707 GCA_020351305.1 Candidatus Bathyarchaeota archaeon | reverse complement strand
CTGAAGAAGCATCCACAACAATTATTTCATCGACGACATCACTAATCGAGAGAAGACAAGGTTCCATCCAAGGTTCATCCCTAGCATGGATAATCGCGGAGACTCCTTTTTTCCGTCGTAACTTGAAGGGGGCAGGAACTATGTGGATTCTTTTAGCGTAGTTTGAAATCAACGTTCTAGGTTTTATTTCCTCTCGCCTCCTCCAATAATCCATCCTGCTATCACAAAAGGTCGAAACCGGAGTACGGCATGCGCTAACGTCTTTAGTAAGCCATACCTGATCATTCGTCTGGATTGACCTGCCCTTATCTGCTTCTTGACAATAGAATTCCATGTCTCTCTTCGCATGTGATAAACACGAATCAATGGCGTGAAAATACTCTGGAACCCCTTTTGTTCCAACCTCAAGTCAACATTTGTATCGACTGCCAACACATCCTTAAAACCGCCAATCTCGTCCAAGGCATCTTTCAAAATGACTCTTATTCCATAGGTTCCTCTACCTGTCGGGGCTAGCTTGTAAGTTTTTTGCCATGTCGAGACTATACTGTTTAACACTCCGCTCGGATAGGTGGAAACCATGGGGGACACAGAAACTACACTCTTCCTAATCATAGGCAACAGAACGTTAAAGAAATCAAAAGGGATAACTACGTCCATATCAATAATTGCGATGTACTTCCCTTTCGCATGTTTCAAGCCAAGCTGCAAAGATTCAGCGTAACTGTTCCTCCATTTCCGGTAATTCTTCTCAACAACGACAACCTTATACCTTCTAGATTTTTCAACCGTTCTGTCGGTGCATCTATCGGCGACAACTATCATCTGATGTTGGTATCTAGCAACTGCTCTAGCTAATGACGGCAAACACAGGTCCACGATCCTTTCTTCGTTGTGAGCACAGATTATCACAGTTACTCTCATTTCGCTACATCTTCTATTCTTTTTGTTGTCGTTTTCGCTGATTCTTATTATCATCTTCGCTAGGATGGTGCCCCTGAAAAATGGCACAAAGAAACAGAGTTTGTTATGAACTAATGAACATTACGGAATAGCAAAAACCTAGCGCCCATGAAATCTAGTCTCTTCCAAATCGAGACATGTTCCAAAGGCGCTCATGAAAATAGTATAGCAGCATCTTTGTGAGAAATTCGGCAGCACCTACTTGTAGGCTGGCTGCAATCTCTCTTGTAAAGATAAAGACCAGAATAATTGTGGTTAGAGTTCCAATCAACCGAAAGCTTACAGTCTTTAAGACACTTCGCATGTGATTTTCCATTCGATCTTAACTCCAATATCCAGTTGATTTCCAGTACACGCACAAACGCAAGATGACGCAGGCTAGATTTTTGTCATTTCTTTATGTGTTTGATCATCTGTGTTAGTTGTGGTGCTCCTTTTCCTTTTAGTACCTCGCAGTGGATGCCGCAGTCGCCTCCTTCCATCATTGTGTCTTTCCATCTGCCACCCCGTTCAGCATACCATGTGTTTGGTGCTGAGCATGGGTCGCAACCTAATGATCTGTATCCTTCACCGTACCATGAATGCACCGGCAAGTTTCGGGCTGCAAGATATCTCCACACATCGGCTTCTGTGAACTCAAGTATTGGATGTAGCTTTGTGAATGGTCCTTGTCTCCAAACAGGTGTGTACATGCTTCGCTTTTCACTTTCGGTTTTGCGCATTCCGCTGAACCATGCTTGAAGGTCTAATTCCTGTACTGCTTGCATTATTGGTTGCACTTTGAAGATTTGGCAACAGAGTTCCGGGTTTGTCTTCCACAGTTCGGGTTTGTAGACAACGTTTGACATCCATTCAGAGTCTTTTTCGAATTTGCTTGTAACAGCTTCAACGTTTAGTTTCCACATCTCGATGACTTTGTTGGCGAACTTTACGGTTTCTTTCGGCAGGAATGGTGGCTTGATCCATAACACTAGTATGTTCGGATCAACTTGGTTCACGAGGTGTTGCAATATTATGCTGTCTTTGCCGAAGCTGTTGACTGTTGCTATTCGCTCGTATTTCTTTATGTTCTCTCTGATGAAATCTAGGGCTTTTTCAACCTTCTCATCCATGTTTTTTGCCTCTCTTTTTGGTTCTTGGTCTCCATCTGATTTTAGGTACGATTTTGTGTTTGTACTTCTGCATTTTTTCTTTGTGAGGCAGTAAATCCTCAAACATTACTACGAGTTCTTCTTCCAGCGTCCGAGTTGGACGCCATCCCATCTGATACAGTTTTCTGTGGTGTGGGTTGTAATAGTGAATTTCGGGTTCGATACGGGGGTTTTCTATATGTTTGACTGTGGCGTTTAGATCAAATCTCTCGTTTGCAACTTTCACAACAACATCTGCAAGACTATTGCAGGTGTAGCATTCGTCGAATTGGTTTATGCATCTGTAACCGTGGTGACTATCCTCGTCAGTTGGGTGATTCTCAACAGCTAACGTCAAGCAGGCTATCGAGTCAGTCAAGGCTATATAGCCTCGGTTCTGCATGCCTGTTCCATAAGGTATGATTGGGTGACCGATGACAGCGCTTGCCACGCACCTGTTGATGTATGTTCCAAAGCATTCTCCCACGTCAAATCTTGTTCTAAGCAACGGCTCGTCGCGCATGTCCTCGGTTCTTGTTCCATAAACCACGCCTTGATGTATATCTGTCGCACGCAGTTCCCAGACGCGACAGAAAAACCAAGCCAAATCGGTTGCTTGCACTTTGCTACAATGATAAACCGATTGTGTTTGCCTCGGGAAGGGAAGAATATCTTTCATGCCTTCAAACTCTACTTCAAAAAAACCTTCGGGAATATTCATGTGCGGGAAACCATACTCTCCCATTGTCCCGAGGGTAACAACATGGCTTTCTGGAGCATAATCCCTCATAGCCCAAGCAATATTCAACAAACCTTGAATATTATTTCTCATCGTAAAATTCGCATGCTCTGCGTCAATCATACTGTAAGCAGGAGATGGTTGCTGAGCCAAATTTATGATGCCTTCGGGTTCAAAGTCTTCAAAAACCTTGCGTAAGCGATCGTAGTGTTCAGCAATGTCTATCGATTCGAATTGAGAACTACCCATTGCTTTCAGCTCTCTCAGGCGGTTGTCCCAAGGCGCGATGGGAATCATTGACTCTAGACCCATTTCTTTAACGAAGGCTCTGCGGTGGAAGCAATCTATGCCGAATATTTCGTGTCCACGATTCAGCAAATACTGAGCAAGGGCGAAGCCGATGTAACCGTCAACACCACAAATTACTATTCGCAAATGAGTCACCCAAAATACTTCTCAATTAACAAACAAGAGTTGTTAGCCGAAAGACAAAACGTGGCTTGGGCGCGCACTGCCATATCATCCTGATCCATCTTAGGTTGAACCTCAGCGTTGTTTTAGCTAACAAGGGGGG
>CP070730.1:1726723-1733201 GCA_020351305.1 Candidatus Bathyarchaeota archaeon | reverse complement strand
ATAAAGAAAATTGCCCAGAAAATTGCCTCAGGGCGTTCACCTTTGTTTTCAGAGGCTCATGTGGTAATGGCGTTGGATATGATTGAATCTCAAGGATATATTGGGCGAAAAATGATGTCTGAAAAGCTGGGGCTAGGTGAAGGAGCAACAAGGACACTTATCAGACACCTTGTACGAGAAGAACTATTGAAAATCTCCAAATCCGGAAACCATCTTTCAAGGAAGGGAAGTAAACTACACTCTTCATTACGCGCAATTATGAGTCGGACTGTGGAGATCCCGCCCAGTTCCTTAACTGTAGGACCAGTGAACATGGCAGTTCTTGTGAGGAATGCAAGCTCAGTTATTAAGGATGGTTTGGAGCAACGTGATACAGCTATTAAAGTAGGTGCAAAGGGGGCAACAACTTTGATCTACCGCAATGGAAAGTTAATGATGCCAGGTATAACAGAGAATGGCTTCAGAGACATACCATTAATATCTAGAATTATTTTAATGAAATTCGAGCCTATGGAAAATGATGTGGTTATCATCGGAAGCGCAGAGGACAAAAGGTCAGCTGAACTAGGAGCAAATATGGTAGCAATTCAAATCCTAGAACACATGTAAAAACCTCTTATACCAATGTGCACCATTTGCTTTGAAGAAGACTCCAAACTTTATTTCTACTGAAAACAAATGGACCCTCTGTTGTGGTTGCCACAATGGACACGCATCAGAAGACCACTGTTGTTTTCATGGGACATGTCTCAGTGGACAAAGTTGAAAGCCTTATTGGAAGTAGAACTCAACCTGGCGGAGGGGCATTGTACTCTGCGATTGCAGCAAAAGCACTGAACGTCAAAACTGCATTGGTTTCTGCGATCGGTGAAGACTTTAAATTCACACATTGCTTCAATGGCATCGACTCCTCATGTGTAAAGACATACAACATGCCAACTACAAAATTCCATATTCGATACAACAAAGACTGGGAAGCCCATTACCTCAAAACATCCACAGGCGCAGGAGCAAAAATTACTTCCTCTCTACTACCTTCAGGACTACTACAATCCTCTGCTTTAGTTCACCTGTCACCTATGAGTCCTACAAAAGTCGCTAAAATAATGAGCGACATTAAGCAACGAGAGCCAAATATCGAGATGTCATTCAGTACATGGATAGAATACATAAAGAAAGCTAGGCACATACGTACTTTGAGCCAACTAGCCTCCCAAGCAGATTACTTCATGCTGAACGAATTCGAACTAAAAGCGCTAACCAAAACAAACTATCTCCCATTAGCTTTGGAAAGGATCAAGGCAAAAAGATTCGTGGTTACTCTTGGTAGATTTGGAGCAGTATTAGGAGGTAGAGACCGTGAACCACAGATGATCCCTGCTATGGCTGTCCCAACCAAGAAGGTCATTGACACCACTGGAGCCGGAGACGTATGGAATGGAGCGTTTCTTGCAACACACAAAACCACCAAGAATCTACTTCAATCTGTGGCTATTGCTTCAGTTCTGTCTAGCATAAAGTGCTCAAAATGGGGATTTAAAGCCCTACAAAACCTCACTTTCAAAAGACCTTCAGACCTAGTGGAACACGTCTTAGCGCTAAAAGACGGGAATATTCAAAGAAGAATTTCAGACAAGACATATTACTAATTCGTGGGACGAGGGCACACGCACTTGGGTGACAAATGTGGACAAGGACTTATTGGCTATCCATCCCTAAAACGAAGTTCTTTCGCTGAAATACGCCTTTCTATGGCTGTCCACAAATGTCCACAACGTAAATACAAGGAAACTTGAATTTTATCTCCTCATTTTGGGCTTCTTTTCCAAAAAACCATCTTTTTCTGCCTGTCCACATTTGGGGTACATTTTGGGTGACAAACCCATCCTGTCCCTTGGGGACAGATGTGGACAAAAAACCCCACCATATATAGTTTAGGAGGAGGTTTTTTGTTGGAAAAAACCATGAACGCGCGCATTTGGGACGCTGTGAACAAAATGTGGACAAATTGCCGAAATAGCTGTCAACTCCTTAACAATTTTCTTGAAGCGAAGGCTTAATTTAATTTATTTAAACGTAATTAAGGAGCAAAAAAGGTGCATCTGTTTGAGGGAAGCTTTTGCTGAGTTTGTGAGAGCGAATTTTGGACCAAGCACTCTACTGATTACATGCGGACTCCCAGGAACTTGGAAAACAGAAACTTCAAGTGAAATCTCAAAAATTAAGGAATATCCTATTCTTCGAACTGATTTGATTCGGCTGGAGGTTCTGAAGAATGAAGATGTTTTTGATGAAAAAGTCGCGGCAAGCATGAGTAAGCGAGAGCTTGTCTATAACGAGATGTTTCGACGAGCAGATGATCTTGCGTCAAAGATGGAAGGCTTAATATTGGATGCTACTTTTGTCACCCAGAAACTACGAGAACGTGCCGCTGAGATTGCTGCAAAGCACAAAATGACACTTGTCATTCTCCAGACTCACTGTTCTGAAGATGTGTCAATTGCAAGGATTATGAGGCGAACCAAAGAGAATTACGAATCAAACGCCTTAACTAGACAAGCTTATCTTAATAACAAGAAGCGATTTGAGCCTGTTAACCTGGATGGCTTGAAAAAGAACTATCCACAACTCAAGGTTGTGCATTTGACAGTTGATACGGAATATGATCTTCCTGAGGATTGGTACATTACCAACATGGAAAAAAGATAGTTGGATCCGGTTATTCCATGTTAATAGATCTGCATATTCATTCTAAAGATTGCTCAGACGGAAATTTTACTGTTGAAGATATAGTAAGCGAAGCCAAGGCCAGAAATATCGGATTAATGTCGATAACAGATCACGATTCGATTGGTTGTCAAGAGAAAGCTATGGCTTTAGCAAGGAAGGCTGAAATCCTTTATATTTCTGGTGTTGAGTTAAATGTGACATTCTCGCATCCTGAGTATCGTAAGGGTCGATCAGTCTCGCTTGATTTGCTAGGCTATTTAATTGACACAAAGAATAAGGCGCTAAGGAGCAATCTTCGAGAAATTGGGAGATACAGGGAGGAGAGAGGGGCTAGAATCTTCGATAAGCTCAATGTGGAATTCGCTGAAAAAGGAATTGAAGAGCTAACGATGAAAGATTTGAAGGAAATCCGAGATTCTGTTGACGGGGTACTCGGAAGGCCTCATATAGCACGTTATCTGGTGAGAAAGGGCATTGTAAAAAACATGCAAGAGGCTTTCGATAAATATCTTGTTAGATGTGATGTTCCTAAGTTTCCTCTTTCTATCGAAAAAGTCTCTAGACTTCTGAGAAATGCTGGAGGGATAGTGGTCCTAGCTCATCCCAATGATCCTCATGGAACCTCACTCGTGAAGTTGACTAAATCGTTAGATGAGCAAACGGAGATAATAGAGGAATCAATACTTGCGTACATTGACGGTGTAGAGTGTTGGCATTCTCGAAATGATAAATCAACAACAGATCACTACGTGGAGTTTGCTAAAAAACATAAAATAATCATGACTGGTGGGAGTGATTGTCATCAAAAACCAGTTGTAATGGGAACGGTGAAAGTTCCTGAATATGTAGCTGACCAATTCAAAAATTGATTCTAAGGAAGCCTAGACCATGGGAATTGCGCACACAATGCTAGTTAAGAACGGATGTTTGTGAAAGAACTCTCGCATAGGTTGAGGCTAATTTGAAGTATGCTTTTGCTTCGTTCTTTGCTTTATTTTTTTCCTCGTCTACTACGTTCGGATCCTTAAGTTTAAAGCTAGTTACTTTTCCTCGCACGTAGGCTCTGTAGCATTTGTAGAAAGGGAGAAGTTGAGTCAACTCTTGGTCTTGGGAATAATAAACGTATCTTGTGATGAAGAAGTCTGATAAATCGCTCCGCTTTTTGTAGTCTAAATCCATGGCTAAGAAAGCAATGTCAGAGGCGGTGTCAGAAAACCTAAATCGCTCGTTGAATTCTATCGCGTCAAAAATATAGATTCGTTCTGTAATGAAGATGTTGCCTGAGTGGATGTCTCCGTGACAATCTCTGACTCGACCCTCTATTATTCTCTTCCTAAAAAGGGATACGTTTCTCTTCATGAAACCGATGATTCTCTCTCGAATTAGTTCAAGATCTTCCTTAGGCATTGTCTCGTCAACGAACTCTTGTGTCTGTTCAAAATTTTCTTTCCAATTTGTTTCAATTATCGACGAGGAGCCAAATTCGCTTATACGTCTATTTATATCTGCCTTTGAATGAAAATCTGATATGATCTTCGCGAGTCTGTCAATAAGTTTGTTACCTATTTCATTTTTTTCTAGAAGCTTGTTCATCATCCTTTCCTGAGGCATCCTCTTCATCTTCACAGCGTACTCAACAGTTTCTCCTTCACCTTCTATCTTTATCCTGTCTGATCTATTGATAGACACAACGCCAAGGTACATGTCCCCACACAACCGTTTATTGAGCTCCAACTCTTTTTCGCAAAACAAACGCCTCTTCTCAAGAGTTGTGAAGTCTAAGAATCCGAGATCAACAGCCTTCTTCACCTTGTAAGCAAAATTTTTAGTCAAGAAAACAAAGGAGATATGGGTTTGAACCATCTCAATTCGATCTATGTCTTCATCATAAGCTTCAGGCATGCGCAAAGCTTCTACAACTTGTTTCTGAGCTTCCAGAACATCTCTAGATTTACTGCTTCCACCATTAGTTTGGCGTGCCCGTTCAGACTGGCTATCGGGATTGGGGAGAGACATATATCTGACCTACTTCTTTGAGGGCTTTTATCAAATCTTCTGATGCTAAATAAAACTTAATAAGTCATATGATTGCATGACCCCTACACATTTCTAAACTACAGATGCATGAAAATATTCGTAAGGCTAAAATATGATTTATGGAGTCCAAATAAAAATAGTGGAGCCAACATGGGTTCGCGCATTACTGAATTCACAGATCTTAGGAGTGACACTGTTACTCTGCCTACTAATGAGATGCTTGAAGCTATAAAAAACGCTGAACTTGGTGACGATGTTTTCAGAGAAGATCCAACTGTTAACACTCTTGAGGAGCTGGCAGCTACAACATTTGGAAAAGATGCAGCATTATTAGTAACAAGTGGAACTCAAGCCAACCTTGTCTCTTTGATGAGTAATACTAAGCGAGGAGACATGGTCTTGCTGGAAGCAGAATCTCACATTTACTGGTATGAAGTTGGTGCTGTATCAGCTATTGCAGGGCTACTGCCATGGCCATTAGGAAGCACTTTAGGAGCATTTGATCCAGAAAAGATTCAGACAGCCTTAAGACCTAAAAACATACACTTTCCCGACACCACATTGATTTGTATTGAAAACACACACAACAGACATGGAGGAACTGTAATCACTCCTCGTAAGATAGAAGCAATAAGTGAGATAGCGAAGACAAACGACTTAAAACTCTACATGGATGGCGCGAGAATCTTCAACGCAGCAGTAGCACTGAAGACAGACGTCAAAAGACTCAGCAAGCATGTCGACAATTTAATGTTCTGTCTATCCAAAGGATTAAGTTGCCCTGTAGGATCAATCGTCGTTGGAGAAACTGAGTTCATAGAGAAAGCTCGGAAGACACGAAAAACCCTTGGAGGTGGAATGCGCCAAGCTGGCGTAATAGCTGCACCAGGGATAATTGCCCTCGAGAAAATGATCAATAGACTGGAAGAAGATCACCAAAACGCGAGGGCACTCGCAGAGGGATTAGCAAAGACCACAGGCGTTGAAGTTGATTTAGAAAAAGTGCAAACAAACATAGTATACTTCAATGTCCACAAACTGGGCATCACATCCGAGGAATTCGTTTCGAAGCTGAAGGAAAATGGGGTGCTTGCACTGACTCGTGATAAAAATACTGTTAGAATGGTTACACATTATGGCATCGAAAAAGTTCACATAGACAAAGTATTGGACGCTATTGAAGACATCGTAAAGAAAATCTAGTGTATGCACTAGATTTTCCTAGACGGATATAAAGGTGAAGAGCTATCTCCTATCGTTGAACATTTGTGATTACTGAAGTCAGCATCAGCAGGAAGCTGCTAAAGTCCATCCTGGATAGTGCTAGAGAAGCATATCCCAAAGAAATCATACTAGTATTGCGTGGAAAGCAGAAAGGACAGAAAATCGAGATAACGGACCTAATCATCCCTCCATTAGCCACTAAGGGCAGAGGGTTTGCAAGCTTTCCTGGTTGGATGTTGCCAATGGATTTCTCTCTCATAGGTAGTGTTCATTCCCACCCTTCGGAGGCTTTGAATCCTTCTACACATGACTTGAATCACGCCTTTGGAAAAGTGATCATGATCGTTGGATATCCCTTTGCAAACATCGGGAATGTAGGTGTCTTCAATCGCGCAGGCAACAGAACACCTTTGCTAGTAAGAACAGATTGAAAACATACTTCATGACCGGATAATTGGTGGGCCGGGAGAGATTCGAACCAGAGTTT
>CP070730.1:1723157-1726623 GCA_020351305.1 Candidatus Bathyarchaeota archaeon | reverse complement strand
GTTGAACATATTTGTTTTGTCAAGTCAAATATCGCCTCTCAATATCAGAATGGTTTTGGCTTGGGATAGACATTTTCCCGAAGATTATCGGGAATGGAAAAAGCTCGGCAAGTTTGATTCCAAAAAAGAGTACATTGACAAGACGGGCATCAGACTTTTCAAACAATTCAATGAAAAACGCTTCTCGTCCCTAAATTGGCGATAGTAGGTTTTATATATTAGGTTTTAACGAACGTGCAATCTAACCAGAGATATTAGCTCTTAAACTATGGTAGCTTTGAAAGAATATTAGAATGGGAAAGGTGCCGGATACACAAATGGCAGAAAGATTGCTGGACACTTTTACATCGGAAGTTGGAAAAGCCGAAATTGCTGTGCTTATGCCCATACACAATGAGGCTGAAGCAATAGAAGAGTCTGTCAATGAATTCTATGATGCCGTAGGCTCTAGAATGCCATTGGAGTTTGTCTTGAGCGAAGATGGGAGCACAGATGACACAGAGAACGTAATTGAAAGATTAAGTGAAAAAATACCGCTGAAAGCCATTCTCTCAACTTCACGCAAGGGCTATGCAGGCGGAATAAAGGACGGATTAAAACTTGTCAAAGCCAAGTATGTGTTAATAACAGATTCGGACGGGCAACATGACCCAAGAGATTTCTGGAAAATTTGGAACCTGCGCACAGAATACGACATAGTTAGCGGTTGGCGTAAGAAGAGAGCTGACTCACTGTACAGGCGGGTTATGTCCCAAGTCTTCCAATTGAGAATAAAGAGCGCGTTTAATCTTCCGAATCTCATGGACATTACTGCTCCTTTTAAACTCATGAAAACAGAGGTGGCTATAGAAATAGCTGAAAAATGCAAGTATATGAGCGAAAGCTTCTGGAACGAATTCTTAGTGAGAGCTCATGTAAGTGGCTTCAGCATAGGAGAAACCCCAGTTTCTCATCGAATCAGAGCAGACAAAAGCGCAACACGAGTCTACAAACCTTGGAAGATACCAAAAATCGCTCTCGCACAGCTTATTGCTTTGTCAAAGCTCAAATCAGAACTCAACATGTAATGGAGTAGGTTGAATGGCTAAATTCAGCCAAGTAAAAATCGTTATGCAACTTATCGTAGGCGTTGCCATATTACTCTGGTTGCTTCAACTAGCTAATTTAAGCGAAGTGTTTACATCAATCTTGCAATTTAATCCTATAAACCTGATCGGCGCAGTGGCTTTTTTTCTTGCCGCTTCCACTTTCGTAGGGCTCGCACTTTGCATCACTCTACGACGCTCCAATCCAGATGCTCCGTTGCGGCAAATCCTAATGGCTAGTTTTGCTGGGCAATTGTTAAGTGATGTAACTCCAGTTAGATCTGGCTATTTTCTAACACCTGTTTTCCTTAACCAGCTAGCCAGCATACCCGTCGAAAAAGGTATGACAGGAGTTCTCGCTACTGGCGGAATTAACTCCTTCGTGAAGGTGATAGTATGTCTAATAGGCTTAGGGTATTTCACAAGCCACTTGCCACTTCCACCTGAAATCACCATTTCGTTGCTCGTTGGAGTCGTAGTCTTACTTGTTGCAGGGATCATTTTTATGCTGATCATGTGGAATAAGCGATTCTCAAATTTGGTCGTCAAATTTGAAAGAATGCCACTAATCGGCAAGAAGCTTACCAAACTAACTGAAATGTTCGCTAATGTTCAGAGCGAAGGGCAAAAAATTAGATACTCGCTGATTTTTGTCGCGGCTCTAATATTATTGTCGATACTCGCAAATGGCACAGCATTATACTTCATTTTTCACGGTCTCTGGTATCCCTCTCTTCATCTAATTGACTTCTTTTTCATAGCTGCTTTTGCCTCGGTACTAACATATATCCCGATTACAATCGCGGGTCTAGGCGTGCAAGAAGCTGGTTATGTTCTCCTCCTCCATATATTGCATGGACTTCCTATCTCTCCTGTTAATTCAAGCTTTGTAGCATTTGCATTGATAACTAGGGCATTATTCACTGGAACAGACATAATAGGAATCGGCCCTTTGCTAAAAGTGGGATTGAAACAAGATTCAGAGATCATGTTCGAAGTCAAAGAGACTCGAGTTCCCAGTAATTGTAGAATTTCAAATCAAAAGTGACGCCAAAGTCTTCTGCGGTTGTTTCTTCTCTGTCAACAATTCGGAATGTGAAATATCCGGCTCTGTCTACTTGCCATTCGAATGATGGATTTTCAAAACCAGAACTATTGCTAGATTGAATAAACTATTTCTTTACAAACATGAATTCTCCCACTGGCTCTGCAATCATTTCTGCTGGGATTAGTCCAGTCCACAATTCAACTTCCAACGACTGGGAACTGTTAACTGAAAATATCATTTTCCCTTCTCGGTAGTCAACAGGAAGCGGCATGTACAATCTGCCAATATATGGGTACGTATTGTTAGTTGCAGTTGCATTGATCGTAACATGTTTAATCGGTGGAGCAAACTCTTTCTGAGCAAACTGCTCGTAAATTGTTTTTTCGTCGGTAGAACCAACATGATACACCGTTGCACCATTTACCCCAACATAGACCGGAGGCAAATAACGTGGGTCACCAAAATACCTTGTAATGACACAAGATTTGTAGGCAGGTGGCAATCTGGGATCTAATGGGCTTGCCCAGGGAACGCTGAGAACATGTGTTATTCCCTTTTCTTGAAGAAAATCGATACCCTCTTCTATAGTGTCTATTTTATAAAGTGGCGCTGACTCATTTCCATCCAGTAGCAGAATATCCCGTTCAAGATAGTATTCTTTGATGTCATAGGTTGCAATCCTTGTATCCAAAGGCGTGTTTTCGTTAATCCATTTCCACGCATCCGCTTCCTTAAAAACGTGAATCAGGTAACTCCACTTATCATCGTCTGGTCTCGCCGTGGGTTTTGCGGAATTCATGTATGGCAAGACAACTATGCTCGATATGACTACCATTGATATGAGGGTGACCGAAATAGCCCGTGTTAAGTTATTCAAAGTGAAGAACGATTTGATTATGACGGAAAAAAACATGGCCGAACAGGGTAAGGCAATTATGAGATAGCGTGGAAACGGAAGATGAACAACCATTATTAGAATGCCGATGAGAAGGAGATACGAAAGGACGATAATAAAGAAACGGTTCTGCAGGTAAGAAGGAATACTCTGTAACAGAGTTTTCTTCAGTTTTGACGGGAAAATCATGAGCAGATTTTTCTGTTTGGAAAGTGTGAGATAAGCTATGGCTATAACTAACATGGTTGCTCCTATTTTACCAATTGTAATTGACCAAGCATAGATGGGGATCGTTGCATAATTTTGAAAATGTTGCATTGTTGAGCTTAACAGCAATGGATCCAAATATTCACCCACGCCCAGAAAGGGGTAAACTGGATTTCCCAACAACAGAAAATTACGCAAGTACCAGGGCAAAACAACAGCCAAAAACAGACC
>CP070730.1:1707684-1723057 GCA_020351305.1 Candidatus Bathyarchaeota archaeon | reverse complement strand
TGCTCGAGTTGTTTAAGGAATGGGTACACTAGGCTTGGGCTGACCTTTTTTCCCACTCTTTTTTGGAATTTATTAAGTATCTCATAACCATGTGATGGATTCTCATATAGAATTGTTAGTATATAGAAAGAATCAGGTTATGAAGCAGTAGGAACACAATCAGAGAATCAAGGGACCAAAGAGATAAACCTAAAGATAGGAGGGATGACTTGCGCTTCGTGCGCTATTACTGTAGAAAGATCTCTAAAAAAATTGGCTGGTGTAAAAGCTGCTAATGTCAACATTGCTACAGAAAGGGCCACTGTGACATATTCTGCTGACCAAGTTTCTACACTAGACCTCAGAAACGCCGTGGAGAGTGCGGGGTACACAGTAGAGTCTGAAGAAAAAGCTGACAAGTCTATAGAAGAAATGAAAAAAGCCCGTATCAGAATGTTTGTCGCATGGATTTTCACAATCCCGATAATTGCTCTTATGCTTCCAGAAATGCTCTTAAATTTGGCTTTACCAACTCCCATGATTTTCAATTTATGCCTCATATTACTCGCAATACCCGTTTTGATTTGGGCTGGACTACAAACGATGCGATCTGCAGTGAAGTCAATAATGCACGGAGAAGCAAACATGGACGTCTTAATCATGATGGGCACTACTATAGCTTTTATCACAGGTCCACCAAAATTTCTCTTCACTGACGTTTTTAACTACGCTGGCATATCGGCTATGATAATGGCTTTTCATCTCACAGGTCGGTATTTTGAAGCAAAAGCTAAAGGCAGAGCCTCACAGGCCATCAGAAAACTGCTGAAGCTCGGAGCAAAATCTGCAAGAATCTTAGTTGGTCATGAAGAGAAGGAGGTTCCTATTCAAGAGGTCAAGACAAGCGACATCATGGTTGTTCGTCCAGGTGAGAAAATACCTACTGATGGGGTGGTTGTAGAAGGTGAAAGCTCAGTAGACGAGTCTATGGCTACTGGTGAGTCCATGCCTGTTGCGAAAATTTTGGGCGACGAGGTAATTGGAGCAACTATGAACCAAGAAGGCTTGCTAAAGGTGAAGGCTCCAAAAATTGGAAGAGATACATTTCTTTCCCAAGTTGTCAAGATGGTGGAAGAATGCCAAGGAACTAAGGTGCCGATCCAAGAGTTGGCTGACACAATTACAGGATATTTTGTGCCCGCCGTCTTGATAATAGCTGCATTAACGTTCATCTTGTGGATGACCTTTCCAAGTGTTATGTCTTCAGCTATAAAATTAGTAGCCCCTGTTTTGCCTTGGGTCAACCCGGACCTCCCAGTCATCATGTTGGCAATCTTCGCAACGGTAGCATCCCTTGTTATTGCCTGCCCTTGTGCACTAGGTTTAGCAACGCCTACGGCTCTTATGGTTGGAACTGGAATCGGTGCTGAAAACGGAATTTTGATTCGAAAAGGAGAAGCTATCCAGACGCTCAAGGGAGTCAAGGTCATCGTTTTCGATAAGACTGGAACAATAACAAAGGGAAGGCCTGCCCTCACAGATATCGTAACAACCACAAACCCAGATTTTTCAGAAAAAGAGATTCTGAAAATCGCTGCAAGTGTTGAAGTAGGGTCTGGTCACCCGATAGCAAAAGCGATTGTGGAGGCTTCACGTGAAAAAGATATTCCATTATACAAAATGAAGAGTTTCAAAACCATCCGAGGGAAGGGGGTCGCAGCAAGTGTAGGTAGAAAAAGGGTTCTTGTAGGTAACCGCATCTTCATGAAAGAAGCGGGGATAGACTCCACACTGATTGAGAACAAGTTGAAGAGCCTTGAAGATGAAGGAAAGACTGCTGTTCTCGTCGCTGTCGAAAAGAAGATTGTTGGAGTATGTGCTGTTGCTGACACCTTGAAAGAAGACTCTGTTGAAGCAATCAACGAGCTTAAGAAGTTAGGGTATGAAACAGCGATGATTACAGGCGACAACCTAAGAACTGCTAATAATATAGCAAGAAAAGTTGGCATAAAACGAGTGATTGCAGAGGTTCTGCCAAATCAAAAGGTCGATGAGATTCTCCGTCTCCAGAACCAAGTAGGCATGGTGGCGATGGTGGGAGATGGCATCAACGACGCACCAGCTCTAACTCAGGCGAACATAGGTATAGCAATAGGCACAGGTACAGAAATCGCTATTGAAGCAGGTGACATCGTCCTTGTGAGAGGAAGTCTCTCAAGCATGGTCAGTGCCATAAAGCTTTCAAAAGCGACTTTTCGAAAGATAAAGCAAAACCTGTTCTGGGCCTTCATCTACAATACAATAGCTATCCCTGTTGCAATCTTTGGATTGCTTCATCCAGCAATCGCAGAGTTGGCAATGGCTATAAGCTCAGTGTCGGTTGTTACCAACGCCAATCTATTAAGGAGAAAAAACATCCACTCCACCTCCAAAGCAAGACCTACTAAGAAAAATTATACTAGGACAACTGGACAATGAAATTTCGAGGTTATCACGCGTTCAACTATAGTTAAGTTTTAGCATCATATGCGCGCGGGCATCTCAGATATTTATAGATTCACTCGCATTTATGACGCTTCTAAAACGTGGAGCCCTGATGTTAGTCGTTCCCCAATGTCTTTCTTCACCAATATCGTGTCTTCGATTCGAAAACCCCCAAACCCAACAATATATATCCCAGGCTCATCAGTAACGACATTTCCAGCCTCTAGAATATCTTTGCTAGTAGGATTCAATGTAGGTTGCTCATGTGTCTCTAATCCAATACCATGACCGAGACCATGAACGAAATATTTCTCGTAACCTTCTCTTGATATTGTTTCTCTTGCTGCCATGTCGGGTTCGGTCGCTTTCACTCCATCTTGTATTTTTTGAAAAGCCTTTTCTTGAGCTAGAGCTACAACAGCATGGTATTTTCGTTGCTTTGTAGTTGCCTTCCCAACAACAAAAGTGCGAGTCATATCTGCACGGTAATTCTTGTATATAGCTCCAAAGTCAACAACCACTAAATCGCCAATTCTAAGTTTTCGCTCACCACATCCTCCATGGGGATATGCTGAGCGAGGTCCCGAGGCAACAATTGTGTCGAAGGCAACACCATAAGATCCACAAGTACGCATTGCGTACTCGATTTCAGCAGCAACCTCATATTCTTTAAGCCCTTTTTTTATTGCTTCAAAAGCTGTTCGCATGCCTTCAACCGTCAATTCTCCCGCTTTCCGAATTTTTTTCAACTCATCTTCATCTTTTACTCTACGAAGTTTCCAAATGTATTCGCTTTTTGCTTCAAGCCTAGTATTTTTTAAATATTTTCTGAATTTTTCATATGTTTGAACATTCATTTTGTCGAAGCCCAGTTTGCTTAATTTCTGGCTCATAATTTGTTCGGAAACATTTTTAATCAAGTTTTCGCCGCGTTTTGCAAGTTTTACTCTACAATTCTTGGCTTCAACTAGCCCTGCTTCAAAGTTTACATCATGGATGTAAAGAGTGCTTTCACCTTCGTTTGGTACAAACATTGTGGCAGCACCCAAGAAGTCTGTTAAATAGAGCATGTTGATTAGGTCTGTAATTATGTAACCGTCAAGCTCGCTTCTAAAGGATGCCTGCAAAGCTTTGACTCGATCTCTCAATCAAATCACTCTCTTGGAAGAGCAGCTAGTTAATAAAAAGAAATCTATAACTTTTGTGGATTCTACTCTAGCCACCACTCATCAGTGACATAAGTATAACATGGTCTCCATACTTCAATCTGGTCTCCACACCTTCAAGTTGCCCCATCAGCACTCCGTTTATCGTAACCACAAAGCCTGATTTTACATCTTTCTGGCCTGGTTCAAAAATCTCTTTTGTAAAACGTGCTCCATAAAGGTTTGATAATTTGCTTAGCAATTCTTGAAGAGAAGATCCTTCATTCATCTCAAACTCTTCAGCTCGCTTGTTAAGCATGTTCTTGATAAAACCCAGATATTCTACTTTAATCTTCACGTCTGAGTCACACCATTAATAGAAATATTTCAGGCAAATCTATTAAGTTCTTCTAAACGTTTTCAACTGGTAAGCATGAATTAGATCACGACAGCAAATCCTTTACAGGGCTGAACAGTTGTTGTAGGATAATTACAGGTTGATTCTTGTAGTGTATATAGAACTGCTCATTTGCATTATTTTGTACTGCAACTACCTTGCCTTCCATAAATAGTAAATTGACATTATACTTGTGGTCGCTAGAATTAGAGTTGTATATTTTGAGGACTGAAATACCCAAGCACCAAAAATGAGATTTATTATGTGACCTATCAGAAGAAGCACCGATACTATCAAACCAAATGAACGCGACACTTTGTGATGTATTGCTAAAATAAGTGAAGCAAAAAAGATTATAACTGTAGCTCCCAGCAGAGTCCACACCGTCATGTCAAAGACTAGCCAGCCAATGCCATGAGTGACAGGAGGAGAGGTGATAAGCCTATATCTATGCAGTGACAATGCGATGGAAGCTTGAATGATGAAGCCTTTCAAGGCGAGGTCGATTGAAACAAAGCTTGCAGTTTTCTGCAAATCTTTACCTGTTTTATGAAAAAAGATTATTAGAAGTAGTGCTATTCCAAAGCTTATCATGCCTACAGCAGTACTTATGTAATCGTAAATAATGAAGGAAATTTGAAGGTTGAATAGAATGAGGGTTTGCCTATAAAATGAATTGTATGCAGGAGGAAAAGATAAGAAGAAGATCGTTAAAATGAAAAAGACTGCAGCGACCATTCTGGAAATCTGTTTCAGAGTCAGGTTGTGCTTAATTTTTAATTGCATGTTTTTCATAACTCGATTATTATGAGATACAGGGACATCCGCTTATCTGCGTTCTGCAAGCGTAATTGTATTAGATGAATGCACATTCCTTGAGAGAGGATGCGCACGTGCAAATGAGAATGGCAAACAAGCCTCATCAAAACATATCTCCAACCTAACCAGATTGTTAGGCCTTTTTCATCACCAAAGTTGCATGTACGCGTTTGTAGCAAAGAAAAAATCTAAAAACAGTTTCAAAAGTTGAGGCACATGTCCATGAATTCAGAGAGGAGTAGTAGCCCGGGAGAGATTCGAACTCTCGTCAACGGGTCCAGAGCCCGTCATGCTTGACCGCTACACCACCGGGCTCCCCACAATCAGGGATCGCTAACATCAATAAGCTTGCATGTTTGGAGGTTGTGAGTTTTAATATTTTTCACACAGATTTATCCGTTTTGTTCATTTGTGCATTATTTTTTTCCCGCGTGATCATTTTGAAAACATATTTCTAGATGGAGAATATCTTTTCTCGTTAAGTCTTGCTAATATGAAAAGCAGAATCGAAAGATTTATATAACAGAACCTGTCCTAAGGCACTATTACGGCGACCAAATGGGCGATTTTTAATTCCGAAGTTTATGATGAGGAACTTATGGTTGTGACCGGTTTTCGCCAGTATAGCTCATCGAAGGGGTATTAAATTGAGTAAGAAAACTATGGCTCATCAACGTTTAATGGATAAGTGTCCTGAGTGTGGCAGCTCAAATCTTATCCATGATAAAGACAGTGGCGAGACTATTTGTGGTGATTGTGGGCTTGTTTTGCGAGAGCAGATGATGGATAAAGGTCCTGAATGGCGGGCTTTTACCCAGGAGGAGAAAGCTTCCCGGAGTAGGGTTGGGGTGCCCACTTCGTATTCTGTTCATGATAAGGGATTGTCAACAGCAATTGGCAGAGTCGACAGAGATGCTTTTGGTCGAAAGCTTCCTCTTTCAACGCGGTTGCAGATGTGGCGATTGAGGAAGTGGCAAATTCGTTCGAGGGTGCATTCAAGTGTTGACCGTAATTTAGCACAAGCTATGGCTGAGTTAGATCGGCTGTCGGACAAAGTGTATGTGCCTTCTTCTGTTAAGGAGAAAGCAGCAGTGGTTTACCGGAAAGCGTTGGATAAAGGGTTGGTGCGCGGGCGGTCTATTGCAGCGATTGCGGCTGCTTCTTTGTACGCAGCTTGTCGAACGACAGCTACTCCAAGAACCTTGAGGGAGATTTCGGAAGCTAGCTTGGTAGATAAGAAGGATGTTGCAAGATGTTATCGGTTGTTATTGCGAGAATTGGAAGTTAAAATGCCTATTGCTGATCCATTAACTTATGTTTCGAAGATTGCAGAGCGGACAGGAATCAGTGGACCGACGCAGGGAGTGGCGATAAAAATTCTACGAGATGCAAAGCGGAAACGAGCTGCGGCAGGAAAGGATCCAATGGGTTTGGCAGCTGCAGCTTTGTACATTGCTTGCTTAATGGGCGGGGAGAAGAAGACCCAGAAGGATATTGCTGAGGCAGCAGGCGTAACGGAAGTTACTGTAAGGAATAGATATAAAACCTTGAAAAGACAACTCGGGTTAGAACTACCTGATTAATTCTGATAGTTGTGTGTCAATCGCAAAAAGATAGTCTGCTACAGAGGTATACTTACGTGATAAATGAGCTCTCAACATAACAAATCATTTGCCTCTTGGATTTCTCTTTGTGAAGGTCATTCCTGAACGTTCTAGCAATTCAAGACAAGCGTTAAACAACTCATCCATAAATTGCGAATCTTGCCACTCTTCGGGTATTGATTTCGCTAACACTCTAACAGATTGCTCAAATCTCAAGCGACTTCTTAGTTTTTGATCTTTTTTCCATTGCTCTGAAAGATTCATACACCGCTCAACTGCGTTAGTTATTCCCCTTTCTCCAACTCTACGCAGAAGTTTTTTACTCAACTACAAGTCACCAAGCATGTGGTTCCAACAACAATAAGTCATGTTCATGCAAATATATACTGCATGTTTCTTAGGATATCTATTGAATGCATGAAAGAATACGGGCACGATAGAAGGTCTATAAGTGCAGGGCTTCCGTAAAGTCAAGTTTACGAATCTTCAGAAAATTCTTTACCCAGAACTTGGCATAAGAAAATATCAGGTAATTGAATACTATATTAAAATCGCGCCAAGAATGTTAGATTTCCTTGCGGATAGAGCGATATCATTGTATAGATTCCCAGATGGAATCGGAAAAGAGGGATTCTACGGGAAGGATGCACCTAAGGGGAAGCCACTCTGGGTCAGAACATACAGAAGGCACTCTGAAACTGCGACGCGTGATGTAGAATACATAGTATGCAATGATGTTGAAACCTTAGCTTGGTTGGCTAATTTAGCGGCATTAGAAATAAACATACCTCTCTCAAGAATAAGTTCTCTTGAAAAGCCTGATCTTGTTTTTTTTGACATAGATCCAGAACCTCCAGCAAACTTTGATGATGCCATAGGAGCAGCTCTTCTGCTTAAGGAGAAGCTAGATCTTCTCGGGTTGAAGTCCTATATCCAAACATCAGGAAAAAAGGGTTTTCACGTTGTTTTACCCATCTTTCAAAAATACACTTTCAGACAGACAAGAGCATTTGTCCACCAAATGGGGAAATTCCTTTCCAAAGAGTCAGATTTGATAATGTCCGAATTCCGCCAAACCAAAGTCCCAGGAACGGTGTACATCGATTATATGCAAAACATACGTTTTAAAACAATGATATGTCCATACAGCCTAAGAGCTCAAGAACAAGCAACAATTGCTACTCCGCTAGAATGGCGAGAAGTCAAAAGGGGTTTAAGGCCAGAAAAATTTAACATCTTCAATGTTTTGGAAAGGAAAAATGATCCTTGGAGTGGGTTGTTTGAACAAAAGCAAACATTAGATTTTGATAATATCATGACAAAGAGAGAGATTGACAGACATAGCCCAAGCCCTGCAACTGATGAACAGTTATTGACAAGGAAACCTTATGCTTCCGCTCTCAAAGAATATACAAGTAGAAGAGATTTCAAAAAAACAAGTGAACCCATGGGACGCATAACCAAAGACACAGCAAACATCTTCATAGTTCAAGAACATCATGCGAGAAGATTGCACTACGATTTCAGGCTGTCGAGAGAAGGAGTTCTAAAGAGTTGGGCTGTGCCAAAGGGCATCCCTGAAACCCCAGGAATAAAAAGGCTAGCTATACAAACAGAAGACCATCCACTGGAATATGGCGAATTCGAGGGAACAATACCTAAAGGAGAATATGGGGCAGGAACTGTAGAGATATGGGATAAAGGACCATATGAACTAAAGATTTGGACAGAGGATAAAATTGAATTCTCTCTAAGAGGAAATAAACTCCATGGTATGTATGTCCTCGTCAAATTGAAAAAGCCGAATGTGAAGCCACCTAAACAGAATGAATGGCTTCTTATTAAGTTGAGGAGCTAATGTTATTCTCCACGTAGGAACTATGCGCGGGCGCAACATTTCGGAAAAGTTAGAAACAAGAAAGGATATAAAGGTGCCCAACCGAACTCAGAACAACCAACATGGGCCCGTGGTCCAGCTGGTTAACCTATTTGGCCAAGAGACGCTTCCCTCACGCGGAAGAAATCGCCGGTTCAAATCCGGCCGGGCCCATTCAAAGTGTGTGAAGGTCCCTGTATTTTAGAAGGGCTAAGCCTTAAAACTGAAGGAATGTTAGCTACCACTATGTCATTTGAAGTTTCCAAGCTTGCAGCAGCTCTTGTTCGATCTGGATGTCTAAAATTCGGGAACTTTAAGCTAAAATCTGGGATAATAAGCCCTTATTATATAGACCTCACCTGGCTACTCTCTTCTCCAAGAGATTTCCGTTTTGTTGTAGACACTGTTGCAGATGAAATTAAGAAGCTGATGGTTCATAACAAAGTGGACAGGTTGGTATCAATTGCCCTCAAAGGTGCCTTGTTCCTACCAAGCATAGCATGTAAGCTGAATCTACCGTGTCTAATAGTGAGAAAAGCAGAAAAAAAGTATGGAATGACTGGACAAGTTGCAGGAGGACAAGTTGCAAAGGGTGAACACCTATTATTTTTTGATGATGTAATCACAGATGGAAAATCAAAACTTTCAGGAATAAGACCTCTTGAGCAGCTTGGGGCTATAATTGGAACAGTTATGGTTGTAGTAGATAGAGAGCAGGGGGGCAGAGAAAAACTTCAGAAAGTAGGCTACAATTTTGCCTCTTTAGTGACAATTTCAGAACTTGTCAAATCTCTCCGTCAATCATCTTTTATTTCAGATGAAAAAGCGAAAGGTGTCTTGGGCTTCATAAGTTATAAGTGAATCCTTTTGAGTCATATGTGATCTCTTGGATAGATACGCGTGTGCGCATTTTCTTGCATTCTAAGATTGACGATATTCGGGTTCTGTACACTCGGTGTGCCCACACATTGGGCATTTCCACTCTAGTGCTTCATCGACCATTTTATTTCCGCATTTAGGACATTTAGCTTTACTCATGGCTAATCCTTCTCTTTCTTCCTCCTTTTTCGTTGCAATCTTCCATATTTTCTCATTTTCTTCCGCTTAAAGAATACTGAGTGCTTTCTTTCATCTTCATGGATCGGTCTGGGAATATCGGTTCGAGGGAAGTATATTTCTGGTCGTCCTTCAGGAGGAACTATTGGATACTTTGGTTTTTTTCCTTTGTAGACAGAGTGATAAGCGATATAACAATAGATGATGAAAGGTCCTAAGGATGAGAGGGAAAACAGAATTCTATAGATGGAAACAGGTGATTGAAGCGGAAACATTATTGACATGAGGAAGAAGGGTATGAATACGCAAACTCCCAGTAGGAACAGAAGCCAGAATTTTATATTTCGATTCATCGCTGCCCCATGTTCATACTCATTAACGTTCTAGGCCATTTTTGATAATTCAAACAAAAAGAGGGTAGGGTGTTATTTCGTCGGTGGTATGGCAACTGCTGTGTGAGTTCGGTTAACTCCTGCCATGACTTGGAACTGACCAAGAATCTCGGTTAAAACATCCATGTCAGCAAACTCAACGTAAGCAATCACATCGTACTGGCCAGTGACTGCATGCGCCATTTTCACATTCTCCATCTTAAGAGCGGTCTCAGCAATTTTCCACGAGTTACCTGCTTCGCAATTAACCAGAACGTATGCTTCCACAAACGCCACCAAATATAATTTTGCAGCAGACACATATAACCTATATCGTACTCTGCACTATAGAAAAAGCATTGAAACCATTCTCTCGACCATTGTTAGATTATGTATTTTTCCCCACTTCTGACCGCATTAATGTGTCTGCAATTCCTACTAAATATTGATTGATTCTCCGTGTGTATTGGGAAGCATTTCTTAGGCGCAACATAATCCACTAGCTCAACCAATTGTTGTTTGTTCATGTGCCCAGAAGCGTGCAGTTGATGGAATCTAATTCCAAAGTGATTCAACCAGTTGTGCATTACTTCATCCTCAATATCTTCCTCACTGAAAGGTTCGCTCATGCTATGAATAAAATGGCTTCCTGAGTCTGGTTTGATGTTAATCAACTCACCAAATTGGTAGAAACCCAGATTCATTACGATCTTGCTTTGGTTCTGGTGCACATATTTCGCTGTAACCATTTTATCCATGAATTTTCGTTCCCAAGTATAGTAATCCTTCTCTGCAAACTTTCCGGATTTTTTCCGCTTATAATATACAAGGATATTTTCGTCTTCTGTAGGATTGGGGAGGTCAAGCTTTTCGTCTTCGACAAGCCTGTCTAGCAAGTAAGCGGTTTTTGGCGAGATGATGACTTTTCGATTACTCTTCGTAGCAGCATGGTATATGCTTCGGAATCTATCCATGTCTCTACTGTAATGAGTAACGAACACAGCATTGGTGGTTGAGGATATAATTCTGTCACTTAGTTTCATAACTTGGTTTTCTGAGTAATTCTTCCGCTTCTCCTGATCTACCATTCTAGTACCTTCGCAAATCATGGCTACAGATTCCGAGCTGTGAGCTTTTTCGGTGAATTCTTCTGTCATGTCGTTTTTAGGACCATGTGCTCTTAGGTCTCCTGTATAGACTATTGTGCCTTTGCTAGTGTGGATTAGAAATCCATAGGCTGAAGGGATTGAATGATCAACGTGAATAGGTTCGATCTCCAAGTCTTCGACTCTGATTCTTTTTCCAGTTCTAAATGTGCGATATTCATGGTCCCCATAATTGCAGAACCCACTAGTCTCTTCCATAGCATTGAGGAAAAATTTGGTGCCTTCACCTAGATAGATGGGGATCTTTGGATCAAGGAATCGTATGTGATCTACGTGATCAAAATGTGCATGAGATAAGAAGACTGCATCAATAAGTGGTTCAGCGTATTTCAGGCTCGTGGATGATAGCTGCTCTTTTGAGTATAGGCCCTTCATTTGAGGTAGAAGATTGAACTCAAAATAGTCCCTCAAGCCATAAAGTTCTCTAGGTGCCAACCAACTTGTGAAGTACTCAGAGCCAGATGTGAAGGATTTTCCAAAGTCGAAAAAAACTGAGCTGTCCTTATCTTCTACAAGGATTTTGTTTCCCCCGATCTCGTTTACGCCTCCTAAGAATGTTAATTTAACCATTAGATCACATGCCATAAGATGGACTACTGGTTCTTAATAGGAATCAAATCGTATATGCTTTGCTCGGTGCATTCGCCCGTGCTAATTCTTATAAAATTAATAAAATGCGGTCGCGCACAATTCCCTCTGGGAAATTCTTATATTTTCTGAGGAAATGTAAATTGGGGTCTAAGGAATCTCCAATTGATCTTCCGAAATGTCACTCAAAGTGTCTATTTAGTCTCTAGCCATCCTGATTCAAATGTAAATGTCACGGCTTTTAATCTGCCCAAAAGAATAGTTTTGATTGACTGTGGAATGCGGTTGCCAGCTGCAGTAGAGGTCAGGAAAGAAACTGAAGCCTTCTTCAAGAAAAAAGTTGATGTTGTGATTCTGACTCACTTCCACTCTGACCATACAGCGGGTTTGCCAGCGTTTTCAGATTGTAGAATCATATCGTCGCGCTTTATGCTTAAAAATCTTAAAGAAACAGGAAGGAAGGTCCCAGAAGGATTTATGGTAACATTTCCTAACAAAACCTTCGACAATCAGCTCAAGCTTCGATATGGAGATGTCCAGTTCCTCATCAAACGAACAGGTGGGCATACTGATGGGTCGGCATATGTCTATTGTCCAGACTATAAAGTAGTTGTAACTGGGGATAATCTTACAATCAACTTTAATCCTTGGGGAGGGGCTAAAAACGGGGATCCTGATCTATGGATTAGAGCCTTACAAGAATATCTGTCACTTGCTGCTGAGTTTTTCATACCTGGACACGGACCTGTTGGTGGAAAGGATCAGGTTAAGGAATTATTGGATTACATTGAAATTGTTAGGAAGGTTATGATGGAGATGATTGTTTTGGGAAAAACTGAGGAGGAGATATTTAACGCGAGCAGAAAAATTGAATACATTCCCTCAAGAAAAGCCCACCCTTCTACCCTCAAAAGATGGCATAAAGTCTTTCGAGCACGTGCTGTATGAGTACGCGCAAGATCATTTACTTTGACAACCTTGCATTTTTCCTTATTTGCCAGATTTTCGGTTTGGACCCTTTATCATTCGCTGTTTGAGATCTTCTCTTATCCTTGGGCTCACTTGATCAAACAAAATCCAAATTTTCTTGAACTTGTCCCTTTTGCTTGGTTTTTTTATTTCCATTATCCTTGTCAATTGCCCGATATTCTGGTGAAGCAGATTTTTTCCTTTGAACTCATCCAATATCGCCTGGACATCTGCTTTGAATCTATTATCAGTTAGCTCGCCACTCAAATACCTGGATAATATGGATTCTACCAAAGACTTTAGTTTAGGCATGTTAAATCACTTGCATACTGACATTTCTAATTATAGCTCTTATGCAATAGGTAGCTGTGACATTTATCAAACACTATTCATGCTCATGCGGGAAACTTAAGTCGAGCTTTATGTTATCTTCTCTGAGGTTCAGGTTTGAACGAAATCGAATTGATTGTTGACATGTTAATGCAGACCTTTGATGGTAGAGCGTGGCATGGACCCTCATTTATGAGTGTTGTGAATGGTGTAACCAAGGCTCAAGCTAGTGGACGACCAGTCGAGAAAGGTCACACAATATGGGAGATAGTGAGTCACTGTTCTTATTGGATGGACGCTGTAACTAAGGCGTTGCATAGCCAGAGAATGCCTGACATCAAAACCGACGAAGATTGGCCAAAGATGGGGAAGACCGAACAAGACTGGATAAAAACTCAAGAGGTGGCAAGGAAAGCGTGCAATGAACTTACCCACTCCTTGAAGAACCTTGACAAGGATATATTCACGCAGAAGGTTCATGGATCCTATAATGGAGAACCCTATTCAACTACGTATAGAAGAATGATACACGGTATATCCGACCATAATACGTATCACTCTGGACAGATTGCAATCCTGAAAAAGATGATGCAAACCCAAAATCGATAACAGCAACAGATGCACTTATGGCATACCATGCATTGGTGGATTATTCTAAGGTTTGTACCAGCTGAGAACTAAGCGTGAAACAGTGATCAATGGATACATCGCCTGTGTTTTTGCGCGCGTACGGGTAGAAAAGCTTTATATGGATTATTTTATTGCAGCTACGCATGCGATTCTTTGAACCAGCTGATTCTCAACCATGTTACTATTGTAAGATATTCAAGAAAGCAGAGCAGGACCAAGAATACCCTATCCGAGAAGGGATCTTCACATTTGAGAATTATATCTATCGATGTGCTTGGCATTCAAGATTCCAATGTTCGAAATGCGGGAAGCAACATCATTTTAGCTGGCTATACTGGTGTCCAAAGAATAGAGAATTGATCTGCGGAGACTGCAATAAACCCACAATGAAGCCTATCGCATTTTGGGACCGCACATACGCATATGAGTTCTACTGCGAGGATTGTGGCGAATATCACTTTGATCTTCTCTATTTGGAGTTCCAAGGAGCACATCCTTGGCAACTTGGAAATCGCGACATAATCTCAAATGTAGAGTCACAAAAACCATGGCATCCAGTGTGGTCACCGGATAAACCTAGAGATGGCAAAGAAATAGAATTTGTTGAAGCTCTCAAGCTATCAAATCGAGTTATGCTGCTTAGGAAGGATTTAGAACGTGCACATGTTCTGGAACACGCTGTTCCTGAGAATAAGATTGATTTTTCTGAAACTCAAAAGGCTTGGGAGCAGAATAGTCAGGAGTATATTGATTTCGTTCAAATTGATATGGCTGGTGACTCTAATCGCAGGTTTATAATTGATCCTGCCTTGTGGTCCCTAATAGGTGACGTGAGGGGATTATCTGTTCTTGATGCTGGATGTGGCAACGGATATTTAACAAGGGTACTTGCCACTAAGGGCGCAAATGCAGTAGGTGTTGATTTCTCCAAAGTATTCATAGAATACTGTAAGAAAATGGAAGCAGAGATGAATCTGGGGTGCAAGTTCTATGAGATGTCAATAACTGAGATGAACGATTTCGAATCAAAGTCATTTGATTTGGTTGTGTCCAATGTCGTCCTGGTGGATGTTCTTGATTACTGGACTGCCTTTAAAGAGATTGCTCGAGTTCTGAGCGATGATGGCAGGTTCATCTGGTCCAATGTGCACCCTGTTTTCGGTCGGACTGCTGGCGCTGTAGACGTCAGGCTGCCAGAGGACTCACAGAGAAATGAGTCAAGATATCTAAAAATGATTGATCGATATTATGATACGGGTGGTGAACTACTTGGTAACTGGATGTCAAAGCCAACTTGGCAGTTTATTCGGACACTTGAAGAATATAGTAAAGCCTTGAAGGATGCGGGATTTGTCATTTCACAGATTCTGGAACCGCGACCAACACCCGAAATCATACAGCAGAATCCTAGGGCTTTTGCCTTTGACGCAGACCGGTGGTCCCACTTCATTATATTCGAATGTTTGAAAAGGTAACCATTCTCTAATCTGCCCTAGCACTGCTATAGCACGAATGATAGATTTTGTTGTTACCTTACAGTTATGTGGTGGTTCAATCAAAGTATTGTGAAGATGAAGTAACTGGAGTGAATCATATGCCATTTTCGAAGAAATTCAAGAAAATCATGGGCTTCCCAAAGGAGGGGGACACCGTGAACCAGTTCACTGTTGAATCTCTGTCTGTTTACCATATGTATATCAAAGGTAGTAAACCACGAAGATACGAATACCCACTCAAGATAGTTGTACACGGGAATGGTAGCAAAGAGGATGTGAAAACAGCTTTCACTCCATTACTTAGCCAGAAGAACATAGGGACAACGAGCGGATATGGTAATCCCTATTCATGTGATATCGGAGAAGTGACAATATCCAAGATAGGTAGAGAGCAGTTTTCAATAGAAGCAAAGGGACGTTGCATAAGAATTCCGGATGAAGTACACAAAGAGCATTTAGCAGC
>CP070730.1:1691286-1707584 GCA_020351305.1 Candidatus Bathyarchaeota archaeon | reverse complement strand
GCAAAAGATTTGGGAACAAGAAGAAGAGCCACACAACTCCATTCTTGGTTACGCGCTCCTGCTGGTGGAAACTTTTTACACGCATTTGAATCGTTCGAAAAATTTGAACACTTTGTTCTAAAACCTAGCTTTAAGCGTCCATACTAGCCTTATAAATATAGGGAAAAATAATGAGTATCATTAAAAGATTAAGATCGTGGCTCTTAAAATTTGTAGGTTATATCATTCCCTTTGTTCAATCACTACCTGCTCTTGGCAGCTGGGTGGGCTTGATGACCCTACCATTTGCCACATATCTATTCCTGTTTGTTGCAAACCTACCAAACAACCTCACCGACCTATTATCCACCTTCCTTTCCCCCCACCCGATCTTCATTCTCGAAAGAATCCTCATAGTCACAGGCCTTCTCCTCTTGGTCTTCTCCACAGTATATCTGTGGGTTAAAAGAAAAGAGGGCTTGGTAACCTCTGGACCGTATCGACTGATCAGGCACCCTCAGTACCTAGGAATGATCCTCTTAACACTAGGCCTAACAAGCTGGAGTGTCTGGATCTTAAACCACACGTTTGGAGTGGGATTTTTGAGTCCAACTCAAACCATATATGTCTGGCTCATCGAATTATGCGTCTACATTCTCCTAGCTCTGATAGAAGATTTATTCCTAAACAGAAGGCATAATGAGGTCTTTGAAGATTACAAGCGTCAAGTGCCCTTCCTCATACCTTTTCTAAGAACTAAAAGAAAAAGCTTGGAAATTCTTGCTTCCATTTTAGTACCATCCATTCTAATGTTCATCCTCATCAACATCCAGATCTAGGCCATTTCGCACAAACATGTTCAAGAGTTCGAAAGCACGGGGGCTTTAAATTAAGCCGCGTGTAACACCTCTTAGTATGATAAAGCCTATCCTCCAGCTTGGGAATGAACTTCTTCGAAAAAAAGCTTCTCGCATCAATAACTTTGATAATAAGTCCCTAGAGAATTTGGTTAGAGACTTATCAGATACTCTTAATGAAGCCCAAAAGCGGTTTTGCTATGGTCGAGGCATTGCTGCACCCCAAATAGGCGAATCCAAGCGAATAGCTCTCATTGGCACCCCAAGTTTCAGATCTCCCCTCGTGAACCCAAAAATCATAAACGCATCCACTAGGAAATTCGAAATTTGGGACAGTTGCTTCAGCTTCAACACAACATTCTTCGTGCTCATCGATAGGCATTACAAAATAACCGTCGAGTATTTTGACATGAAAGGAGAAAGGCACACAGTGGAAGCGGAGAACAAATTATCTGAGCTCCTGCAACATGAAATCGACCACCTTGACGGGATCCTCGTCACAGACAGAATGAAACACCGTAAGGGAATAATGATGCGGTCAGAGTGGATACGAAACTTCAAGACATGCACATGCAAGAAAAAATAAGATATATTGTAAGGATATAAGAAAAGTGGTGAGATATGCTCTCTCTGTTCTTTGAAAGTGAGAAAGATCAAGAGTCGATATTAAGTGAAGCTATAAAATACTTTGTTGATGAGGTTGGTCTGAAGGTCATCCAGCAAGATCCTTATTGCGTTACTTTCAACGGTGACGGGGACAAAGTTGGCTATGTTACGGTAACACTTACTCAAGAAGGAAAAAAGTTCCAGGTCAAGCTAGAGACCAGAGAGTTTGAATACTGGGTGAAGAAATTCGTAAGGAAGTTCAAATAGCGAGAGTATAACACGCACATTAGTGTCTTCTCGTGTTAAGCATGCATGCTAAACAAGAACGGTCTAATGTGAAGAAATCCGCAACAGGATTCAAGTGCTGTTAATTCCTTCCTTACTGCTCTCTTCCTCAGGATTATTGTATCTCCTGTACCTGCACGTTGTTTTTCCGAAACTTGTACCTTTCCATGGAGGTGGAGAGCAAATAGCTTTGAACTTAGCCACCGACTACACTTACCAGATACCTTGGGAAGCCTACACTAGACTCCACCTAGCCCTCCAAACCAACGATACAGTAAAGCTATACACAAATGGCGATTACATATGTAATTGCACGAACTACTCTTTCATCATAGAACCAAGCGACCATATCTTTATCGTGTTGAAGTCAAGTTCACCAGTTTCCGGTAGATTTACGGCGTGGCAAGAAATTCCCTTGGAAAGGCAACTATTGGGCCTATCCTTACTCTTAGTGGGCCTAGTTGGCATAGGGATATCGACCATAATTCAAAAGAAGAAGCACTGAGTGCACAAAGAGAAGGATTTCAACTGCAACGTGTGCGCTTAAAAAAGGTTAAATCAGGATTACTAACTTTTCAAGTACTTTTTGGGAGTTGCTTCAAAAGTTCTCAAGCACCCTGATGCACAAAAGTAGTATGTCTTTCCTCTGTAACTTGTCTTGAATTTTGCTGTCTTCTCGTCAACGTCCATGTTGCAGACAGGATCTTTTGCCAATATACCCTCACCACCTTTCTGTTTGAAATGCGTACTTCACTACATAATAACACATCATACTCATCATACAGGTTTAACCGGATTTTCCTCGAATTTGCTCAGGTTTTGGATGTTTGTCGTTTTTACATTGATCGAATGCGCTTTCTACTAACATAATTACGGTATCTTTTCAAGATAAAAGTCACCAGCGAGGTAACGAACAATAGGTTGAAAAGAATCTGGATTCCGATGTTTTGAAAGTCAGTACCAATGAGATTTGCATGCACAATTCCTAGAAACAACACGATATACATCAACATATGTAAAAGCCGCCAGTGCTTGGGTGTTCTTCTCCTGAAGACCGCTGAGGCTAATGCAATATATAGAAAGATGAAAGCAGGTCTGCCTGCAAGTGCCCAGAAGATTTCCCAAGAATCAAAACGAGGAACAAAGATTGCAGCACTCAAGGCTCGAATAGCAATCAGGGCTGGGTGTAATGTAGTGAAGATAATTCCAAAGATAGAAAAAATGTGATGGATCTTTATGAAAGATTTGCCAAAAGCTCGTCCAATACCAACAAGAAAGGGAGTTATAGCCGTTGTCAGGGCGAGTGACAAGTAGCCAAATAAGGCAAATACCCTTATGAATAATTTCGTAGGATCATCCCATGGTGTCAACAACGTCAATCCGGTTGAAAGGATAAATAACATGATGATGGCTACGATTAAGAATAATCCTTTTCTTGTGAGGGGCATTAAAGATTATCTCCATTAATCAGAATAATCCCGTTGCACGCGTGAATTTTCTCATGAATGCCAACCTTAACAAAAATTAAAGTCAAACTACTTTAGCGCTCTATGCTTATCAAACTTATCTCCTTTATACATGAGAAAAATACCAAGGCTCCTCTGTCACGTGCTCAACTATAAAATTCATGTTAAGTTTTCGTCTGCGTTTTGGTGTGATGAAAATTGACTCCCCCTTTTTTAGGTGTGCTTCTATTCTTCGAAAATCTAGTTTTGCCACTTCTTCAACTTCAACAGCTTCATCCTCATCCATCAAGTAGAACACCTCAAGCTTTGGTACAACTTTCTTTTCTTGAACGATTTCGTTGAGCATTTTTATCTACTCCTCCTGACCCTGTAGTGCATTCGAACGAGAAAGGAGAAGAGAGAAGTGTTCGAAGCACTACAACCAACATTTTAGTACCTTCCCTTATGTAAGACTTTCCCGAATATGTTCGGGAGCTTGCAGATACTCGAGCTCGCTACCGTACGCGCATTTCTATTTCAATGCATGGTATATGTGCTAGCCTGATACCGAGAGGTTTATATTAGTGAAATATGAAATATATTTCAAATGAAATATTATTAATATGGGTGATGTAGATGAAACACGGTTTAAGTGAAACTTGCCATCTGTTCTTTTCAACTCTGGCGAATCCCGCAAGGCTAGCTATCTTGGAACTCCTTCGTAACGGTTCGAAGAATGTCACGGAAATCGCAGAGGGCCTAAATCAAGAACAAAGCATGATTTCCCACAACCTTCAACTACTTTATAATTGTGGCTTCGTATTTCCGGAAAGACGAAAGAAAGAACGCTTTTACTCTCTAAATAAGGAGACATTGGAGCCTTTATTCAAGATATTTCTGTACCATGCTGAGAAATACTGTCCGACCAAGGGGAAATGTTTGACACAAAATGGCCTTCGAAGAAAAAGGAAGATGGCTGCTGCTAGTCCAATGTGCTTATCTCATCAATGACGGGGGAAGGATGTATGGTTTTGAGAAGCATAGTTAGAATTGATGAAGAAAAGTGCACGGGCTGTGGACTTTGTGCACCTGCATGTGCAGAAGGAGCCCTAAGGATTGTTGGTGGAAAAGCCAAATTAGTTGGTGATAAATACTGTGATGGTCTAGGGGCTTGCATCGGGGAATGTCCAGAAGAAGCAATAATCATTGAAGAGAGAGAGGCAGAGGAATTTGATGAAGAAGCAGTAGAAAAACATTTGAAAGAAGAGCCCCCATTTCATACAGCTCCCTCTTCTCATCCAATCCATCAATCCTGCCCATCCGCACAATTAGTCCATTTTCAGAAACCCCTAGTGAAAAAAGAAAAACCAAGTTCCTCAGAGAGGGGAGAGTCTATGCTTTCCCAGTGGCCTGTGCAGTTGGCATTGGTGCCTTCAAACGCGCCCATCTTTGAAAATGCAGACCTACTGATAGCCGCTGATTGTGTACCTTTTGCTTATGCTGACTTTCATAATGACTTCTTAAGGGATAAGACCCTAGTAATTGGTTGCCCAAAGCTCGATGACTATAAGCTCTACAAGAAGAAATTAGTTGAAATATTACAGCAGTCCAACATCAGAAGCCTAACAGTAGTAAACATGGAGGTCCCATGTTGCTTTGGCTTATACCATCTAGTTAAAGAAGCTTTAGATACATCAAAAAAGGTTGTCCCTTTGAGACAACAGATAATCAGCATTAAAGGTGATAAAAAGCCTCAGTCTGGTTCTAAATAGAGGTTAAAGTGGGGAATATATCTTGTCTGACTTTAAATCCTGCCCGGGCATAAAGAAATTCATTAGACCAACCCCTGAATATTTTCCATGCAGCAATTGTGGGGGGAACGTGGAGATTTGGACCGATGAAGACGCTGGCGTATGTGACACCTGTGAAAAAGAATCTAGCAGACCTGAAAAGGAGCAGTCGTGTCTGGACTGGTGTGATTACGCTGATAAATGCAGAGAGTTAATCAATAGTCAGAAGCGTTAGACCCGTATCAAACATATGTAAAGAGTGTTCAGTACTCTTCTTTCTTATCTATTAAGCCATCTCTCCTTGCTTTGAACATCGCTACTCTGAAAAACGCTAAGCCCACAATTACGGTAATAACTGTGGTAGCAGCTAAATATACCAGGTTCACATGAACATCAAAGCCCGTGTTGTGCAGGAATGAGAACCGCATTATTCTGAGAAAATATGTTATTGGCAAGGCATTGGAGAAATGTTGTCCCCACCAAGGGAGGAGTTCCGGAAGAAACACAACCCCTCCGAAAAGATAGAGTATTCCGCCTATGTATTCGGGAAGCATAAACTGGACCTTCGATGTCATTATGTTAATACCACATAATATGAAACCAATTGCCATGAAGCAAACTATGCCCACCAACAAGCCCACCGCAAGCAATCCCAGATCTATACCAAGCCAGTTGAGGGGAATGGGTATGCCCATGCCAAATTGGAATATTAAGACTCCTAGTCCAAGAGTGAGTACGAGAGAAACAGAAGCGTTCATCACTCCATTTAAGGCTCTTCCAACTATGTACCATTGGAGTGAACCGGGAGTCAGGTAAATGTGCTTCAGCACTTCGTAATGCGCTCTATCCTCGTGGATCAGCATACTCATCATTATCATTATCTGAGTCACATAGATGAAGAAATTATTTCCTATGAACAGAAACGCAAAGAGCCCAGGGTCAACAATCCCTGAGACAAAACTGCCTATCAAGAAAATAAAGCCCACTATTAGTAAACCAGCAATGGGTCTTATCAAGTAGTAGATTGCGAAGACTAATGGATCTGCCCAGTTTGTCTCAACCTTCCAACCTATCCACACAGCCTGTTTTATGGTTCTTAGAACCGCAGTTATTGCCATCGTAGTGTCAACCTTCCCTCTTTCTTGCCAAGATTCTCCATGTAGCGAAGGGCCAACCTAGCTAGTGGTAATAAAACCAGAATGAAAATCGCGAGAGCTATTATGTGTAGCCAAACGTCAGTAATCCCTTGACCTAGGATTGCAACTCTTCTTATGCCATCTAATCCAAATGTCAAAGGAATAAGCGATGAAAGTAGCTGAACCAATTGGGGAACGACTTGGCTAGTTGTTGGAAAATATGTGCCGGAAAGGAATTGAATTGGCTCTTGGAGTAGATTGGCGGTGTGCCAAGCCTCTCGTCCATACAACATGAAGAGAGATGCAAACATCATTCCTAGCGCGTAGAGCGCGCCAATTGTTAGGAAGAAGATAAGGAATGCAGTCAATGGCTCGTGAAGTACCATAGGCACCTGGAAAATCAGTATGCCTGCAATGAAAACGGCTGAAGCCCTTAATGCCGTGTTCACGAACCCACCCAACGCCATTCCTAACAGGATTGCCATTCTAGAAATCGGAGCAACAAGGTAAACCTCTAAATTTCCAATTTCTTTCTCCCAGTAGAACTGGGCTGACATGTTCCATAACACATTAGACCAGAAAGCCATCATAGTTCCACCAATAATCACGAAACCTGCGTACTCAGAGGGAGCATTAACCATCTTATAGAGGAAGATGTATGCGCTCAGAGTAATGACTGGCATTACCACTTCTGCTGCAAGCCATTCGGGTTCTCGGTTGCCACCCTTGATTCTTACCCACAGCCTGGCATATGCCGCTTTCAAATTATGTAGAACTTCATCACGTTTCATGGGTAGTTTTCTCTCCCTCCTCAAACCCACGACCCACCAAGCTTATGTAAACGTCCTCTAGAGTTGGCTCAACTTCGTTCGCTGATAGGATCTTCAGATTCTGCTCCTTCAACTTCAACATTATTTTTGAGAATATTTTTTCCTCGGTCAGCATCACCTTAAATGACGTTGTGTCTGTCTGAATGCTTCGTGTCTGGGAGTACCCAATAACTCCTTTCATATCATCTACAAAGCTGAAGTCGGCTTGGACAGATGAGACTTCAACCTTCATTATGAAGTTATCCTCCAACTTTTGCTTGAGTCTAAGTGGGCTATCACACGCCAATATTCTTCCGCGGTCAATGATTGCCACTCGATCGCACATCTCGTCTGCTTCAGCCATGTAATGTGTTGTTAGAAGAACTGTGCCCTCTTTCTCTCGCTTCGCCCAATCAACGATGTATGCCCTCAGTTTTTTGCTTGTAAGAACATCTAGACCCAGGGTTGGCTCATCGAGAAACAGAACCTTTGGGTTGTTTAGCAGTCCCCTAGCAAGGTTAAGCCTTTGTTTGTAGCCGGTAGACAGTTTGGACATCCTAGTTTTTGCGTATTCGTCAAACTCTAGGTCAGTCATCAACTGTTTAATTCTTGCCTTGGCACTCGATGAAGATAGACCGTACAGTTGTGAGAAGAACCACAGATTTTCGCTTGCAGAGAGAATCCCATAACCTGGGGTCTCACCTCCGGAAACAAGGCTGATCATTTGCCTGACTTTATGCGCTTCTTTGGAAACGCTGAATCCACCTACATAGGCCTCCCCTTTTGTCGGAAGTAGAAGCGTCGTCAGAATCTTAATTAGGGTGGTCTTTCCTGCACCGTTTGGTCCTAAAAGACCGAAGATTTCTCCTTCGTCAATGTAAATCGAAACTTTATCAAGCGCTTTCACTGGCTTATCGTGTCCCTTGAATACACGGACTATGTCGCAGGTCTCAACAATGTGTGACATAATGTCACAAGCCAAAGCAAGATGCAGAGTTCCATAATTAAGAATTTCGCCTATGCGCGCGTGGGCTCATAGCAAAAAACTAATAGGATTTAGCTGATGTACAATCTTCCATGAAGCTTAATGAGTTATATTATACTATTGTTTTTGCTGCGTTCATGTCCTTAGGGATGGCATTTGTAATGTCGTTTACCATGACCCTGGTTAATGTTGGTTTGCCTCCCACATTCTTTGAGATATGGATGAGGGCTTACCTAATCGGATTTTTAGTAGGTTGGCCAACATCAATAACCATACTTCCCATTGTGAGAAGAGCCCTCAGGAAATTAGCCAAATAACGGTTTTCCTAGGGTTATTTGCTTTCGTTTGTGGATGTGATTTCAGTATGAGAGGACTTTCTGGCTATATTTCACCCACTTAGCAAGGTTTCCGACAGTTGTTCCAACTTGAACTCCATCAATTAGTTCGCTTTGAGTAAAGCCTCTTGCTGCAATGCAAGTTTTGCAGGCTATTACTTCAACACCATGACTAATTAGTTCGACAAGCATCTTTTCTAGATTGTAGTATTCCTTTGGAGGTTTTTGACCTTTCTTTGCGGTTGTGACTGCATCACCTGTAAGGAAAATATTCACTCGCATATTAATGACGGCAGTGGTAAGCGCTCTTGCCAACCTAAAAGCATTCCACACCCTTTCATCTCCGTAAGGAGCACTTTGCAGAATCATCGTTACTGTTTCCAATTGATCAACTCCAATTTTTTACCAGTGCTATTACGCAGGTAACCCAAAAAACTTACGCTCGTGTATGTATCCTTATTGTAACTAATGGGCTCAAATTTGGAATTTGGTGGGTGTGTGGGTGTGGAAAGTTTTATTCTCTATCAAAGCTATTGTCACTTGTGATTGAATTGGGCATGGGAAAAGGGTCTAAAAAGAAACCAATGACCAAGAAAGAGAGAGAAGCTAGGAGAAAAAGGCGCAAAGAAAAACGCTTGAAATAGGCAACTTGCTCTCTTGTTATCCATTACGTCGTCGGTGTATTATATTTGCTATTAGGAAGATGTTCAGACCGATAATTAGCAACAGCAGTCCAAGCGCTATTCTGTGCGAGGTCCAGTATGGTAAAGCCCATGTTTCGTTGAAGTGTAGTCCATAAGAATATAATGTGCCATGGACTATTTGGTCAATCTGATAGAGCATAATAAAGGACAATAGGGCAAATACAACTTGAGCAGCGAAGGCGAATAGGATGAACTTTGACTGGTGCCCTTGTTTTCCGTTAACACTTTCCTTGTGAGGAATGCTAGACTCAGCTTTTTTCCCTAAGCGGCTGCTTTTTATGGTGCTAGGGCTGGTTATCCTTCCATCTTCCATTATGATTTGCCTTTCTGCATACGCAGCGATGTCCGGCTCATGTGTGATAACAACTACTGTGGTTTTTGTTTCTTCATGGAACTTCTTAAGTAGATCAATGACTTGTTTCCCTGTCACTGAGTCCAAATCACCCGTAGGCTCGTCGGCGAATATCACTGCCGGGCGATTGGTCAATGCGCGAGCAACTGCCACACGTTGCATTTGCCCACCACTTAGCTGAGCAGGATATTGCTTGGCTTGTTTGTCTATTCCAACGCCTTCGAGTAATTCTTCTACCCTATTTTTCAAATCATCACTTAACCCTGCGAGATCAGCAGGCAAAGCTACATTCTCCCGAGTGTCAAAGTGAGGCAATAATGCGTAGCTTTGGAAGATGAAGCCCATATCTAGTAGTCTAGCTTTTGACTTTTCTGAGTCGTCTGATTGATGAAGGTTTTCTCCTTTGAAGAAAACAACTCCATAGTCAGGTTCATCGAGCCCTGCTATACAATTTAGGAGAGTGGTTTTTCCAGCTCCAGAATTACCAACTATTGCTACGAATTCTCCTTTTCCTATATCAAGGTCGACTCCTCTGAGCGCGTAAACAGTGGTCTGCCCTAGACGGTAGTTCTTGACTAAGCCCCGGACTGAAACGATGTGCTCTGTGGAGGCTTCAAAGGTCTCTTGTGTTTGAGTGCTGAAAAGACGGGATTGAAATGTGAAGAATGGAAGGTCTGAACCAAAAAAATCCAACCACAGCTTTGAAATTTCTGCTTCAACAAACAAATCGGAACTCAGTTCAGCCATAGTCAAGAGAGCAAGCTTGAATTCCTCAATGGATGCTATTGGCTTCACATCATTTGCTGTCTCATCCAGATAGGCCTTTAGCTTTTTCTGACACCATTCCAGCTTATCTTGAACTTCGGTCAAGAGGCTTTTACCTTGGTTAATTTTCAAAGACATCTGCCTAACTGCTTTTCTAAGGTCCACGGAGAGTTTTATAATCCCATGTTCCTTGAAGAATGTCGTAGGTTCATTGAAAAGAGTGAATATTCTGAAGAAGGTTTTATCCATGTTATGGAGCGAACTGAGTTTAGCTGAAAGAATCCGCAGAAATACTTCAAGCTTGGTTTGCAGATCGGGGTCGCTGCTTTTATAATGCGTTCCTGAAAGCCCGAGTTTCAATCTTTCCAATACACTACTCATTTCTCGCAGACGATGCAAAGTTGGTTCTAGAAAAATGCAGAAGAAATTCAGAAATGCTAGCTTATCAACCATCGGTTCCAAATTGGCATTTGGTTTGACTCCAGAGGCCTTAAAAAAGGGGGCTTTCCATCCTGAAAGATAGAACTGGACTTCCCGCTCTTCACTCAAGTTCCAAATAGCAGTCATGCTGTTAGTCTGAAGCTCACAGAATTGGGTTGGCAGCTCTGAAACTAAATTTTTCAGTCGAAGGTCGAAAATTTTCTCAAGCTTTGGATCAATCTCTTTTAAGAAGCTTTTGACGATCTGGGATGTTTCCTTTAGTTCTCGTTTGCCTTTTAGCTGTTTTTGGAGTTTAGATTCATTTTTTGTGTAATACTCTTGGAGAAGAAGATTTATTCTGCTCTGGATTTTCATTAGTGTTAATGGAGAGAATGGTTCTTCCAAAGGCTTGTCTGCAGCTAAAAAGATGAAAGCGTTGTGTTCTTTGAAGTCTATTTTTAATTTAGATGTCTTCAGATGTCTCTTCAAGTGCTTCGTTATATTTTTGGCTAGTTTTTGGTTTTCTGAAGGAATGGATTTATCTATTAGCGCAGAAAAAAAAGCTTTCATTGCTCCTTCTCCATTCTAGCTGAGGGGTTATCTTCTTTCCTTATGATTTTGCCATCTATCATATGCACTATGTAATCGCATTTCTCTGCAATCCATCGGTTGTGCGTTACAAGTACAAAAGTTTGACGATTTGAATTGTTTATTCGGCGAAATAGGTTCATGATGTCTGAGCTTGTTGTAGAGTCCAAGTCGCCAGTAGGTTCATCTCCTAGGATGATAGCTGGCTGGTTAATTAGAGCACGGGCTACAGCGACTCTTTGTTGTTGACCTCCGGAAAGCTCTGTGGGCATATGATAAAGCCTATCTCCCATCCCTAACTCACGAAGCATCATCTTAGCTTGTTCTCTGGCTAGGCGGGAGTTAATTCCCTTGAGCAGTAACGGAGTCTCTACATCCTCAACAGCTGTCAAGAATGGAAAAAGATTGAATAATTGAAATATGAAGCCAATGTTGTCTCTGCGAAACGCTGTCATCTGCCCATCAGATAGAGTTGAGGTGTCTACGCCATCGATTATTATTTCTCCGGATGAACGGCGATCTAAGTGGCCTATCATATTTAGTAGAGTAGTTTTTCCACACCCTGAGGGCCCCATTATTGCCATCATGTCTCCTTCTCTAACGGTTAATTCTACGCCTTGGAGGGCATGAACCTCGTTTGATTTGCCTTTATTGTAGCGTTTATGCAGCTTGGAGATTGAGAGGATGGGCTTTTGCGGAATTGAATCTTCATTGTTCTTTGGTTTTTTCATCCTACATACCTCAATGCCTCTGCCGGAGGGATCCTTGAAGCTGCGAGTGCTGGAATTGAGCCTGATCCTAATGCAATAAGCACAATAAAGGAAAGATACACTCCAAGATCTTCCCAAGGGATCACTAAGGCTGTGTTTTGCATGTTGGCAAAACCCATGCTAACAAGCAGCCCGTTAATAGTCCCGATGAGTAATCCAATTATTCCAAGAACCACTAATTCAAGGAGAACTGACAGAATTACTTGACTTCGAGGGAATCCTATGGCTCTCATCATCCCGATTTCCCGTTTTCTTTCGGAGACATTTCGAACAGAGATGACTCCCATGCCTACTGCTCCTATAGCAAGACCGAAAGTTACGTAGATTTGTAAGAACGATGTTATTCGATCCATCATTTCTAAGGTTGACTCAATTCGAGAATATGATAGAACAGTGTTCGCCAGAAAGAACGGGTCAGCTGCGAGAAGGCGGTAACCCTCGTCATTTGTATTTGTGAAAGCTTCAATTGCTTGAGCTATGTCTTCAAGTTGAGGGTCATCAATTGAGAGACTAGTCTTTACTAGAAATGAGTCATATTGGTTATTTGCTCGTGATGTTAGGGTTTTTCCATTAGCTTCTCCAAGGAAATTTGTCTTGACTGCCCAATGTTCTGGTAGATATAGAGTTCCTAGGATTGCGGTGAAATCACGCTCTCCTCCTCCACCAAAGCCTATCCCTGCTCCGAGAGGGAAGCCACCAGCACGTTGGTTGTCAAGGCGACCTCCGATTGTAAATGCTTGGTAAATAGGAAATCCTAGGGGTGAAGTATTCATAGGGATCCAGATTCGCAATCCCATAGGTAAAAGAAATGAGTCTGTAAAGACTATTGGGTTTTCAATTAGATTTCCATTGATATCCTTCAAAGGCTCGACTCCTTCAAGAGGGTCAATGGCCAAAGCCGTCCCAGGCCCTGCAGATCCTATTTCTAAGTCAGAGAGTTCAATCTCACCAGTGAAAACAGCCAGCAGGGCAGATGAAACATTATATGCAGCCATCTTGTATTCAGGGTCAAAAAGCTGATCCCACCCTTCTTTAGATAATTCCAGCAAAAAGTCATCAGATGGGTCTGAGACAAGAGATTCGCGAACTCCATCAGGAAAGCCATCTAGATAAAAGGGGTAACGCCAATTTGGATCTGAATGATCTGAAGCGTTACCTCGTATTTGCTCTGACTTGAACTCTCCCATCCCGACTGGGAGCAAATCCGTTCGAGAGTCAAACTCTGGAGAGAGTGGGTCTTCTAGAGCTATGAATTTTGAAAAGTCTAGATTAGGTTGAAAGGTTTTAAAACCGATCACGTCTGTGATGCGATTATCGACATTGTAAAGTTCGTTGGAAAAAGATGTGTCAGTGATGACTGCTTCAGGCTTACTTAAGAAAACTGCCAAGTCTATGCCTATAGAGTCTTCTTCAATCTGGGCTGTAGCCCCTAGGTTTGTAGGAATTAACGTAGCTACAAGAACATTAAGAGTCAGTATGATTGCAAAGATGGCGAAAGTAAGAGTGGAACGAGTGATATGGGACGAAATTAGAGCCGGTGATATTTGACCTACGCCCTTTACACCTTGAATTCTAATCAGAATGTTT
Source organism: Candidatus Bathyarchaeota archaeon (assembly GCA_020351305.1). Taxonomy (GTDB): domain Archaea; phylum Thermoproteota; class Bathyarchaeia; order Bathyarchaeales; family SOJC01. The sequence continues at coordinate 1,694,171 of CP070730.1, read as the reverse complement.
CTTAAACCACGCATTATGATGGGCAGGTTGAGAGCAACGAACATTATTGAACCGATTGCAATTTCAATAATCCCCAGAATCAAGATTTCAGTTGAGAATCCGGTTATGTCTGTTACCCAGTTACCTAATGCCACAACAAATAGAATGGAGGGAAAAGTCCAGAGTGTGATAGCTGTTATGTTGAATGCTTTAACTCTGTCCATGAACTTAGAAAGCAAAATCCCTAGACCTCCAGTGAAGAGGCCGAACCCCATCATGAGCGTTCTCCATTCTTCTAGGCTGTCCCACCCTTCATTGCTCCAAAAGACTTGATGGGTCTCATCGAATACTCCATTGTATAATAGAAGAATGAATCCAACAATGATTATTAGAACACCAAAAGCTGCTAGGTTGCGACTAGATTTTTCTCTAAATTTCACCTTTATTCCACGAAGGGCTTCTACAACATTAACTCGGGATGCCCTTAAAGCTGGAAGAATCCCAGTCACAATGCTTAGCACTACTCCTACTATAACTGAAAGGATGACTGCTTCTTGAGAGACAACAGGTTGTACACTAAGTTCACCAGTCCCAAACAATGCTACAAGGTAGAAAGCCACGGCCTGACCAAAAGCTGATCCCCCGAAAAATCCCAAGATACCTCCGATGATTCCTTGGAACAAGTTTTCTGCCATTATAGATTGAAAAATTCCCCCTCGACTAGAACCAACGGCGCGCAAAACCCCTGTCTGAAATTCCCTGTCTTCCACGCTCATGAGCTGAACATTTGTAATCAGTAGAACGCCTGTTAACATAACAAGGAAGCCAAGTGAAGTCAAGATTGTGCCTAATATTGTGATGAAAAACGCTGCAAAGCTAAAAAAGTCTAGACGAGTTGAAGTGACCTGATAGATTTTTTGTGTCTCACCGGTTTGGGGATCTATTTCTTCAGGGATTGCCTCTTCGAGCAACTCTACTTGAGTTCTCAGAAAATTTTCGTCTATCTCTAGAATAAAATGGTCAGTTTTGTAGGCTACTAGATAAGCGCTGATAATATCAGTTTCATGTATAGGATCTTGTAGACTAATCCATTCTTGCAGATGGTCTAACCTGAATATGGCTCCAGAATATTGTGAGCTGATTCCCGGGCGTTTAGAATCGAAGATCCCGACAATTCGCAGCTCCACCTTCAATAGCTCCTGTACAGGCGTGACGATTGGCAGATCAGAAGTAACGTTAATAGTGACGATTATTGTGAGTTTAATGAACTCTGTGTCTAATGAAACGGATAACGGCGTATCTTGGTTCAAGCCCAGTTTTTCAGCCTGCTTGCTGGACAGGAGGATACTTGTGTTGTCTCTCAAGAGGGTCTCTAGGTCCATTTGCTCTCCAGTTCTCCAATCGTAGAACTTGCCAAATGCGTCTGGATAATCTATTGTTATTCCAGCAGCCTCCATTTCGGGATCGAACTGGTTGGACACCAGTGCAGGGATTTCCGTGGAAAGCTCTGGCATAACTCCTACTGCATCTGGAACTAGCTCCTCTATCAACTCTTGCTCAGCTGCTCCAAGATATCCGCCCCTAGTGCTATTCGTGATCCGAAGATCAACTTCTCCTTCGGTCTGAAGAAGATTAGTCAGAAAAGCGTTCTCTAATGTGTCTGTTGTTATCTGAATACCTACTAGTAACGTGACCCCCAATGTTACGGCTAAGACAGCGCTAAGATTCTTTGTTTTCCTTCTGGACAACGATCGCCAAGCGATCATAAAGCTAGATTTCAAACCCATATAAACACCAAATGCATGCGTACATAGATGGCAATCCCAGACTATGTGAAGATGGTAGACTATTTCTTCTTGATTTTCCTGATTATCTTCTCAAGCCTATCTGAGCCATCTTCCAAGATCTTGATTATCTCTGCAACATTCTGCTGCGTTAGTCTATCTCTAGCAACAATTCTTAAATCATGAAGTGCCATAATAAATCTCCTAGCTGGCTCTCTTATCTGGCGGAGTTTTTCTTGATTTGGACCAGAATATGAAACCCCGATAAGCATTGGTGCCAAATACTCTAGCTTTCTCAAGAATTCTTGTCCAAGCTCTAATTGCTCTTTGAAGAAATCTTCGCCCTTCTCTGTGAGTACATAATTCTTTACTCCCGCCTCTTCTCTGGGCAATTCTTTAGTGTATCCTTTTTTTAGCAGCCAAGCGAGAAGTGGGTATATCGATCCTGGACCTGGCTTCCATCTTCCCTTTGTTTCCTTTTCGATATCCTCGGCAATCTTCGCCCCTGACATAGGTTTCTCTGTTAGTAATTTTAGTACTAGGAATCTGAGAAGACCTCTTGGAGCGCCTGCTGCTCGTTTCATAATGTGGTCATTCATACTATCGCCAGCGATGTCAGTAGAAATATCACATGCGATATTTAAGCTTTAGTAGTCGTCAAGTGCTTCGTCTTGCAAACATCATTTATGCAAAAGGCTAGGTCGCAATGTGATGTACACGTGCAATTAGCCTGTTCCAGATATGACTATGTTGAGACTGAAGGAGTTGATACCTGTGATGTTTTCATATATGGAGAGGACAATAGTGAAATCTGTAATTTCGTCTGGATTGATTTGCGTTCCTTCGCGATTCCATGCCAAAGTCATATAGTCTGTGGCATTTGTGGGATTCCAATTTTCCGGAGACATGCTTAGAACGAGAGCTGAGTTTCCCTCATTTCTCAAGTATAAAGTAAAGCTCTTTGATGAGCCAGGTTCCAAGGCGCCAAAATTAATAGAGGATGTTGCATTTGTGCATTCCAGATTCCAGTATACGCCAATTTCTGCGCCTTTGACGAAACCTGAACCACTGATAGTCCTTTGGGTTGTGAGTAAAGCTGTTACAACACTAGCAGCAAAGATG
>CP070730.1:1677144-1691186 GCA_020351305.1 Candidatus Bathyarchaeota archaeon | reverse complement strand
TGTTTCTCAGAGGCTTTCTGTGTTTCTAGTAGCAATAATTTAGCAGCCTGATTATGGATATTTTTTATCTGCTTAGTTACATCAGTTTTAAAGGCATTCTCGATTTTAATCTGCTCCTTGATTAACCGTACAAGGTTTTCTTGCGACAATTGCTTTTGCCCCTTTCTTTACCTGAACTGCGCCTCCAGATTATTAAGCTTTAACATTTCGCCTCTCATCTTTAGTAATACGCGCGCATAACTTAACCCAACCGCCTAACTCATAAGTTCTAAAGTCATACAGGTAAGAAAGTGCGTGCATTAAGCTGGTTTGAAGCGATCTTTGAGTTTATTCAATATTTTAGGTAACGTCGTATATTCCATAGCTTCTGCACTCAACCGTGCTGGTTGAAACTCTCCCATTCTGCGAAATACACCAGCCATCTCAACAGCTTCGCTACGAGCCATTTCAAAAGCGGGGTCGTTGAACATGTCTTTTATTAGTGGATCACCGTTTCTGTTGCAGGCGATTCCACCATTGCGCACCTGGAATCCAATAGCGACCATTCTCGGAGGGCCATCAAAAACTGTGCATCTACTATCTTTCAAACCCACAGGCATAAGTGGTCCCCAATGACTGCCCCTCATCCATCCTTAAACAAAATACGTGTGAAGGAATGGCACAAGAACCTCACCAACTGCAGGCAAGCCATGTTGAGCTCTCACAACAGCAACAGGGTCATCCTTTCCTATATATTTTCCAGCAATAAGTGACAGCTTTGTAGTGCTAGTCACTGCACATAAGAGATTATCCTTCGTCCGCCAGATACGTGAAATTGAGTAGCGTGAGCTTGAGCCGAGGAGACCAATAATCGCATGAATTTCGCTTGGGGATTTCAAAACAACTTTCTTGTTTTCCTTAGTATCAAGAACCTCAAATTTAAAACCTTCAAACATTGCTGGGTCAATTACAAGTCCAGCGGTGTTCATGGGGTCAGCAAATATGCGATACATTGGATAATTAAACGCGCCTGCTGATGTCTTGTCGGCTGCGAATGCTATCATTGGATCTGAACCTCTTTCCTCGATTTCCATCTCAGCCACACCTGGGCCCAGTCCGCGGACATTTCCACTAAATGCATTTTTTATCAAATCTTGCCCAGCTCCATACAATTTCAAGTCTTTCGCTTTTTTAGCTGCACTTTGAAAAGTTTCCCAGGCCAATGAATGGATTTCTTGGTTTTTTTCTCCTTTCTCATGAACCATAAGAAGTTCAAGATCGTCTCCAGCGTTAAACACGTAGAAGTTGTTGATAAGCCCATCCTGTTGTGCGCTTTCAAGATTCTGCCTACCTATTTCAAGCAGTGGCTCAGGAACTATATGATGACCTACCAGAGAACCAACATCAGCTTTGATTATTGATATAGTAGTTCTCACGAATTTTGCATCTCCCATTCTACACCTTTTCTAATGTTTTTCTTTATATAGTCTTGAACACTTAAACCATATGCTTCTCTAAAAAAAACTAAAATCATCAATCGCTCGTGCTTAAGAAGCTTCAATAGCGAGCAAACCCTTGCGTGGGCGCATTGAGATTCACGCGCATACATGCTACTGTGAGCTTGCATGCACAGGTTCTAGAGAGGTCAGGCTAATACTTTTAATCTCCTGCTATCAGTATTTATGTTTCACAAGCCGGGATGGCAGAGTGGATAATGCGCAGGCCTTGAGAGGAAACTATTTGCACGATGTTTGTGAACATTGTTTTCAGCAAGAAAGCCTGTGGCCCTGTGGCCGCATGGGTTCGAATCCCATTCCCGGCGCCACTTTCACTAGCAGATTCTAATAATTGCATATATGCAATGCAGATGAAGGTTGGATGCGCTTTACTTTGATTCCAACAATATGCACGCTTTTAACTGCTTTGACTCACTACGAATGATTGATGGTGCAAAATAACGAGTCTTTAGGGATATGCACACCAGCATCATGCATGAAGATGTTATAAGAGCATTTGTATGAAAAATGGGATTAAAACTATTAAGAAAAAGATGTAAATAAAAAACAGCCCTATAGTTATGAGCAAGTTCTTTATCCATTCCTCGCCCCATGCTATTCCCAATGGTATTCCAATTAAGAATCCAATCACATGGGAAATGTATGCGATATTTCCTTGTATGCTAAAGTAAACCGCAAATAGATTGTATGTGAAATAAATTATTGCCACAAGCCCTTGGGGCATCAGAAAAAGAAAGGAAAATTTCAATGGTTTGATAAGCATAACAATAGCGGTTAGAGTAAAGATAGCTGCAGAAGCACCAATTAAGAAAGTTGATGGTTCATAGAAAAAACTTCCTAAGAGCAAGGTTATAATTCCACCACTGAAAAAGGCTGATAACGTCTTTTGAGTTTTCAACTCCCTTTCTAAGGTATTGCCAAAAACAAAAAGAAACACCATATTGCCAAATAAATGCATAGGATCTGCATGAAGAAACAGTGCCGAAACCAACGTCCACACTCTACCTTTAAGAAGATTCTCCCCGCTAAAAGCGAAATATTCAGTAGCCCATTCTGTTCTTTCAGTATACCAATATAGTAGGCTAGCTATAATGCAAATTATTATTATCAGGTTGATTCTGTTTAGATGCATCGAATCCCTGAATAGTAATTTTCGATTTATTAACACTATCGTTGCATGATCCTTACCTGTGCGAGCGCATGGAATGAAAGAGAAAAGATAACATAAATAATAGATGTCTAGTCCATTAGCTCGTTGTTGTCTGAGGATTTCAAGGATTTACCTGAGCATAAAACTTAATATGTCGACCTCAAGCAAAATCAAAAGTGCACTCACAAACAAGGCTATTAGAGTAAGATAGATAAGATTTCTTTCAACCCTATGTATCATACCCAAATCTTGGAGCCTTAAGATGCTATCCAACGCGTTATTATGAGACTCAAGGAGGGTAAGCTCGCGAGAGATATTGTTAATTGGATGAACCAAGGATGTTTTAATCTCCTCCGAAGTCTCAATCATAGGAACAACGCCTTCCCTCATACTAAGAATCAGTTCTCTTTGAGACCAGAAAATTCTTTCAAGAGAAGACGCTTCTCTCTTTACTGCGAAAACCGAGTGACTAATCCTCCTGTCTCCAGGATTCGCGAGAGCCTTCTGCTCTATCTTGTCAATACTTTCTCTTAACGCCATTACTGCGTCTAAATTTTCATTGCTTATCTCATGAAAGAATCTACTAAGAATAAAGGAAGAATTTATAGGCTCTTCACAAACTTTTCCTACACAATCCTCAAAAGTTTTCATGGAATTTCTAACGAGTCTTGAAGAATGCTTGCTTCTTATGGTTATGAGTGTACCTGTCTTTATAAGAACATAAACTGGAAATCTTTTCAACCGTTCTTTAAACACAACGTGAGGAATTGATAACAACATAAATTCTTTGACTCTTTCAGCTTGGGAAAAAAGTCTTTTTTCTTTGATGTCTTTCACTACTTTAATTTCTTTCAATAGCTCAGCAATAATTCCTGATTCTCTATCGTCAGGGTCCATAAAATCTATCCAGAGCCATCCGGCTCCTTTACTAATGCTCTGAATTTCCTTCATAGAGTTAATCCTGCGAGCTTGTAGCTCATCTGATTCTGTAACGGTATAAACCCACATCATTCAGTCTTATTCCACCGAACACTGCTTAGAACCCCTAAACAGCTTATAAGGTTGATATTCCTGGAGAAATTTGAAGCTTCTAAGAAAAGATTTTTTCATGTCCTTCTAAATTAACTTTGTTTCAATTCCAGAGTAGAAAAAATTTAATAAAACAAGCAAAGAATTCAGTATATTAAGTTTTATGTGTTGCTTCCAGTATCCATTTCCAATAATCTTCACTACATTCGATAGCAGGAATAGCCAGGATTTCTGGAGTTTTATATATATGATTATTATGTATCGACAATTCAACAGCTTTGTACAAGTCTCTTCTAGTCTTGACAAGACACAGCACCTCTGAAGATCTTCTAATTTTATCATCCCATCTGTATATACTTGCCATAGGGTCAATTAACTGAACACACGCTGCAAGGCGATTCTTAACTAATACATTAGCAATTTTTTCCGCGTTTTTTCTAGTAGATGTCGTAGTAATAACTTGGATAGACTCACTCATGCTAAACCTCCTGAAGATGGATCCTTATTTCTAATGTTCAAATGCTAAATGCTTGTGACTAAAAAGCCTTTATTTAAAGCTCCACGAATCTAATTCAGGATTGATAGCAATGTCCATAACTGGCAAGAAATCCCGACCATATTCCATCGGGATCGTTGGCAAGCCTAACGTGGGTAAGTCAACATTTTTTTCTGCCGCTACCCTAGCACCAGCGGAAATTGCTAATTATCCCTTTACTACGATTAAACCGAATCGTGGCATTGGATATTTACGCACACCCTGCGTTCACCAAGAGTTCAATGTGAAAGACAATCCTGTCAATTCGCTATGTTTAGAAGGGATTCGTCTGATTCCTGTAGAGTTGATTGACTCAGCAGGTTTAGTACCGGGAGCTTGGAAAGGAAGGGGCTTGGGAAATCAGTTTCTGGATGAGATTCGAAGAGCTGACGCTTTGATACATATTATCGACGCAGCTGGAGCTACAGATATTGAGGGTGTACAATGTAAGCCAGGCACGCATGACCCTCTAGAAGATGCACGTTTCCTTGAAGCTGAGATCACTATGTGGATGGTAAACATCCTAAAGCGCGATTGGGACAAAATTACAAGGACTATCGGATCCAAGCGTGCAGGCGTTAGCCTGACAACCGAGTTGGAGCAAAGGCTAAGTGGATTATCCATAAAACGTCAGCATATACTTGAGGCCATAAGAAAAAGCGGATTAAATGCTGATAAACCAGCTTCATGGAGCGAAGAGAAGCTAATTATGTTTATAGACACATTGCGGAAAATCTCCAAGCCAATGATTATTGCTGCAAACAAAATTGATTTACCTACAGCTGAAAAGAATGTAGAGCGCTTAAAGCAGAAAGATTACTTTGTGGCTCCATGTAGTGCCGAGGCTGAACTCGCCTTACGCAGGGCTGCTGAAAAAGAGTGGATAGACTACCGACCTGGCGACTGCAATTATAACATTCTGAAATTAGGCACATTAACAGAAACACAACAAAAAGCCCTTCAAACGATTAAAGAAAAAGTTTTAACGCCTTTCGGAACTACAGGTGTTCAAGAAGCCATAAATGCAGCATACTTTAGACTCCTAAATTGCATCGTCGTTTATCCGGTAGAAGATATAGAGAAACTCAGCAACCACAAAGGAGAAGTGTTGCCTGACGCGTACATCATTCCATACGGAACAACTGCTAGACAACTGGCCTATCTCATTCACACAGAACTTGGCGATAACTTCATCTATGCCTTGGAGGCCCGTGAGAAGAAGCGCATAGGTGAAGATTATATTTTGAAAGATAGAGACATAATCAACATTGTTAGCGCCAAGAAAAGAGCTTGAAACTTATATATCCATGCCTTCTCAAGTGCATGTTTGGGCATGTTTTTTTATGGTGTCTACACCAAAGTATTTTTATGCACGAGTATACGCAGATTTATCGAGAAGTCTTGCTTGTAAGATTGATTCGCAACCTGACACCAGATGAGATATATAGGCGAATTTGCGCGTTTGAAGATCGCTATGGCTTGGTTTTCAGCGATTTTGAGGATGAATTCTTTAGAAAAGAAAGGCCCAAGCCCCAGGTTAGCGATTATCTTGAATGGGCAAGTTTAGTAGACGCTTACAGAGGTTACGAGGAAGGAGGTGAACTTGACTATACGATAGAGGAATTCCAAGAATTTAGCTCTAAAAAGCTGGCTTACTTAACTCCCAAGCGCTTGGAGCTTCTGAATCACCTTGCAAATACACGAGTCGAATCCATAAACGAATTGGCAGCTAAAGTCAAGCGGAACATAAAAAATGTCTATGGGGATTTGCAGGTTCTGAAAGCATTAGGGCTTCTAGTGTTAAAACGTAGAGAGAAACGCAATGTTGTACCAGAAACTATGGTTAAAGAAATAACGTTTTTGGTGCGGTGATTAGATGTCGAGGATGAACTTGACAATGGTTTGACTAGGATTTTTAATGATTTCCATTCGATGGTATGTTATTGCTTTGACTCCGACCTTTTGAGGATGTTTCTTAGGGTTGAATTTTTCACCCTGGATGTTAGCTGTTAGCTTGTACCCGTTGTCCGCTTTTTCAATTTTCTTGATTCTGAATCTTGAGTATAGGTACTCCGTAGTTTCATACTTGATTAAAAGTGCTTCTAACCAGTTGTAAAGGAGCGCTTTTACATCGAATCCTTCCAATTTAATTGTTTCTTCGTGTTTTGGTTCTATCTCGTTTATCTCAGTCATGGTTTCAAATGTCGCTAGTGCAGCATTTTCGAAAGCGTTTTCCAAAGATTTACCATAGGCTTTGATGTAAACATCTGCCCGGTGTTCTAGAAATTCGAATTTCTTTTCTTTAGACAAGCGCCTTCCTTCGATAGTTATGAATATCTGTAATTAATTTACCTTTATATTGGTTCCAAGAATTATGCGCACATATTATACGCATATTGGAAGCCAAATTAAGAAATATGCGTGAAATCCGAATAGAGGAGGTGGAGAGGTTTCAATTGAAGGAGCTCAATGTCTTGGTAATAGGCCTTGACACTTCTGCCTTAGCTGCTTCAGCATATAAGGCTGGATACAATGTTTTTGCTGTAGACTATTTTGGAGACCAAGACCTTAGAAAAGTGTGCAAAAAAGTTGCATCAATTGTTTCGCAAATGTGTGGGAAACCTTGTGGACGAATCGAAGCGGATTTTTCCCCTCAAAAGCTTTTGGATGAAGCTGAGAAACTTATTGCAACTCACCCCATAGATGTTGCTTTATTGGCCTCAGGCTTAGAAAACTCTCCACGAGTTTTAACTGAGCTTAATAAATTAATTCCAATAATTGGAAATACTCCAATAATCATAAAAAGAACCTGTGACAAAACAAGATTCTTCCACGAACTCGAGAAACTTAGTATAAACCACCCTCAATCATCCTTAGCCAAAGACATTGAAGAAGCAAAACTTGCATCCAAAGACATAGGTTACCCCATCATTGTCAAGCCCCTAGCCAGCCTTGGAGGTACTAATGTTAGAAAAGCCAAAAGTAGAAACGATTTGATCATGGTTTTCCCACAAGTTTATTCATCATCACCTGAAGGAGTTTTGATTCAAGAATTTGTACCTGGCATGGATGCGAGTGTATCATTCCTTTCTTCAAAAGGAGAAACCACAGTCTTAACCCTAAATGAACAACTACTGGGAATTAGAGAAGTTGGGCAGAAAGAACCTTTCGGATACTGTGGAAATGTCGTTCCCGCCTTTGTAGACAGGGAGCTTATAGAAACATGCAGAGAGGTAACACTGAAAATTGCATCCCACTTTAACCTTTTAGGATCGAATGGTGTAGATATGGTAATCTCGAAAGAAGGCATACCTTATGTTGTTGAGGTAAATCCTCGCTTCCAAGGAACTCTAGAATGCGTTGAGCGTGTTCTTAGACTGAACCTAGTCAACGCTCACATGATGGCATGCCTTGAAGGAAGCCTTCCGACGCTTGGTGAAAGAAGCCTAAGCTGCTGTGTTAGACTAATTCTCTATGCCCTGCAACCTTCGATTATCCCCAACCTTGCTGATTTTAAAGAAATCAGAGATATCCCTGTTTCCGGGGCAATCATAGAGGAGGGAGAACCTCTATGCTCTGTCGTAGTTGAAGGAAAAACAAGAGCCTCTGCTTTAAAGAAAGCTAGGGCAATGGCAAAACGAGTTTATAGTCTGGTAAAACCAAGTAAATGACTGATTAATAAGCTATTTTTCTCAACGTCTGGATTAAGGGATAGCCAATTATTACAGTGGCTAAGGTTGACAACGCTACTTTAATAGGAGTGAGTATAGCGCCGCCCACCCATATTACCTGTAAAGTTTCTACATTAAAAGGATAGAAGAGTCTGTAGGTTTGCCCTGGGATGAAAAGAAAAATTCGAAATAATACATCAGCTTCTAATCCTATAAAGGCGGAGATAACGAGAGTGAGTGGAAGCCCTTTTCTGTCATATTTCCAAGCGCCCTTTTCAATTAAGAAAATTGCCGTGAGAAGAAAGGCAAAAGCCAGATAAGTGTCCCACATTCCCCAAATTGGAAGTTGCCAAGCGATAGGCGTAATGAAATAAGCTGTGAATAGTGTGATGTAGTATACTAGCACAAGTTTCCATTTTCCTCTAAAAATGAGTACAGATATTGCTGCTCCAATTGGAGCGCCTATTGTGAAAAGAAGCTCAAACGCATCAATGAAGTATATGTAGTGCCCAACCATGACTCCAATGAATGTAGCGACGAACCCTAACACGGGTCCAAGCAAGATGCCAGTAAGAGGCACAATCAAAAAGTTCCAACTGTACCAAACACCTGAAGGGAATACGGGCAAGCTTGGTAAAGAATCAGTAATTATGTTCAATGCTGCAAAAACTGCCACGAGAGCAACAAGCTGAGATGTACGAAATTCTCTATTTTGCATAGTTACGCGTCAATTCTTGCTAGTTTCTATTATTATTTACGGCGCAATGCACACGCAGCGCATAGGCGTGTTACGAAAGGCCCATGCCATATAGTTATTTACGAAGTCTTGTGATAACATGTACATCTAAGCATTTAGGCTAGGACGCTGGTCAAAGTTTGAAAGGGGTTCGCGACTTTATATCTACGTTCTTTCTCGGATTTTCCATTTTGGGATTAGTTCTTATCACCACGCTCACAACCTTTTCGCCAGCAATAATCGAGAATGTTCCTTGGACAAGACCATTCATCGGTTCTGTTTTCAGTATTATTTGTATTATAGGAGTTCTGGCGGGAGTATTTCCTTCTAAATGCTCAAGATTATTTCATTTCAAAAGGACGAATAGAGAAAAATTCACTGAAGAACCTGCAGGTCCACCAAATAAAGCATTGCTCATATGTGGACATCATCCTGATTGTGGACATTTTAGTGCTCATGTGTTTCGATTGAGGAACAAAGTTTTTTGTGCGGGATGTATCGGTTTGATTTTAGGAGCTATTTTCTCTCTTTTTGGAACCACATTCTATTTCTTTCTCAGCATGTCTTTTCAGCTGAACTATTTTCTAGTTTTTTGGTTGGGTCTGGTATGCATTTTTTGCGGTTTGTTTCAGTATCGCTTATTCAATTGGGGCAAAAGCTCTATTCATCTCTTTGTGAACACTCTCTTTGTTCTAGGTGTTTTTCTGCTTCTTGTTGCAGTTGACGCCTTAACGCAGAATTTCATTATTGATCTATACCTTATAACGCTTAGCGTCTTCTGGCTTTTTACTAGAATACTACTTTCACAAGTGGATCACAAGAGAATTTGTAGCGCTTGCCATGTGAAAGATTGCGAATTTTAGAATCTGCGACGCATTCCATAAAGGGCGCCGACAACGATTAGTATGCCTACAATGACTATAATGATAGGCCACAAGTAAGTCCATATTTCAAAGCCCAAGAGAATTGCCAACCCAAAAATCACAACTATTATCCCGAAGATTATGCCTGCTATAGCCCCGCCATGAGGAAGCCCAAAGCATTCATCCTCTTTATGGCGACCTTCGCGAGGTCCGAAGCAATCACGATCTGACCGGCGTCTTCTTTCAGGGCGTGATAAGTCTAGTGGCCCGCCACATTTCATGCAGACTTTTGCGTCATCTTCGTTTTTTGTTCCACATTTAGTACAATAGGTCAAATCCATTCTCTCCAATGTTCCAACACTTCATTGTCTGATTCATTTTTAAAATTTTGGGTGGAAAACTTCTTATTTTTTTTATAAACTTACCATAAATCTCAAAGTTATTGTATCGCGATTGAATGACAATATGCAACAAAGAGTTAAAACGAAAATTCCATGTATACTTACATCTACATAAATCTGACATCTTTAAGTGGTGACTGAGCTGGCAAATATTGTAGTAACTGCAGCATTGCCCTACGCCAATGGAGTAGTTCACCTAGGACATATTGCCTCAACCTACCTCCCAGCAGACATACTGACGAGATATTTCAAACTGAAAGGAGAAAACGTAATCTATGTGTGCGCCACGGATGACTTCGGAACCCCGATACTTATAGAAGCTGAGAAAGAAGGAAAAACTCCGGAAGAATTCGTAGCTTACTGGCACAAAGAATACAGTCAAGACTTTCAAGACCTTGGAATAGACTTTGATATCTTCTACAGAACGAGTTCTGAAGAGAACGTGAAGCTAACACAACATTTCTTTTTGAAACTGCTTGAAAGAGGTTTCATTTTCAAGCAGAGAATATCGCAACCATACTGTGAAAACTGCAATAAAGCCCTGCCAGATCGATATGTGATAGGCACATGCCCCTACTGCAACGCAGAAGACCAATACTCTGATGGTTGCGAGAAATGTGGAAGAACCTTGGCTTCAGGAGAGATTAAGAACCCTCACTGTGCGATATGTGGTTCCAGGCCCGTAAGCAAGGAAAGCGACCATTATTTTTTTAGACTCTCTAAATTCTCCAGCGAGTTAAGAAAGTGGTTGTTGGAGAATGAGAATCTGCAACCAGAAGTAAAGAGTTACGTGCTCAACTGGATTGAGGAAGGATTGAGAGAATGGGACATAACCAGGGACATTCCCTGGGGTGCTCCCATTCCACTGGATGAAGCAGAGGGAAAAGTCCTTTATAACTGGTTTGATAACCACCTGTGCTACATTTCCACCTCACTCAAATACTTTTCAGGAAAGGGAATTGACGGAAAGGAACGCTGGAACTCCTCAAAAATCTACCATTTCATCGGAAAAGACATAGTTTACCACCACTTCCTATTCTTGCCAGCTATGCGCTTCGGTGTAGAAGAGTTCAAACTCCCGGAGTTCATCCCTACAAGAGGGCATCTACTTCTCCATGGAGAGAAATTCTCGAAGAGCAGAGGATGGTTCATTAGCGTGAGAGGTTTTCTGAACCTGTTTCCAGCAGACTACTTACGATATTACCTATCGAGCATAACCCCCTACAATCCTTCGGACATCAACTTCGACTGGGAGGATTTCCAGGTAAAAATCAACAATGAATTAATTGCAAATATCGGAAACTTCATCCACAGGACGCTTACCTTCATCTGGTCAAAATGCAATGGGAAAGTGCCTGAGCCAAGAGAGTATGACACTAGTGACAAGGAATTCGAAGAGGAAATTAGGAAGGTGGCTAATGATGTTGGGAACGAATTAGGGAAGATTGAGTTGAGTAGAGGGCTTAGAAGAGTTCTAGAGTTCTTAAAGTTCTGTAATCAATACTTCCAACGGAAGGCTCCATGGTCCAAGGAAAGGCAAGCAGAAACCTGCCTTTACCTCTGCATCAATGGGGTGAGAAGTTTAGCTATCTTACTCAATCCATATCTGCCATTCTCATCGGAGATCTTATGGAAACAATTAAACCTGCAGGACTCTGTTCGCGAGCAAAGTTGGGATTCAGCGTCAAAATTAACTATAAAAGGTGGGCACAAAATCAATAAGCCCCATGTCCTATTCAGAAAAATCGAGGATGAAAAGATTAAGAAAGAAAAAGAAAAACTACTGAAATTAGCTTCTGATTAATGCGCGCGAAGTGTCGTCAATGGACTAAAGGCCATAGTTTTGTTATGTCGCTATATTACAAAACCTTTTACAAAACCTAAAAATTCCGAGTATTCATTCATTTCCATATGTCACAAGTCCATGAAACGAGACACTATTGTAATATATCGCGTGGTGTCTTTGTCCATTAAACGCGGTGTCACACCATAAAACCCATGGAAAAATCTCTATAGGATCCGTCACAGTCCAGGCGCGATTAGGTTTAATACAACGGATAAGTTCACACTAATGTAAAAACTTAAAGCCCGTACTCAAAGATTGTGCTGCATGAAAACATCAATGAAGACGTACTCCTACAAGCATCCGAAGGCGTTGTCCCTGATCAACGCAATCCCAGAAGTTGCAGGCAAGGCTAAGGCGATGAACCTGCCTTATTGGATTCTAGCTCAAGAGAACAATCCGTTTGGAGTCGTTATTGTAGGGCAGGAACCACAACAACTTACCGCACCGCGTGGAACACCGATAGCGCTTGTTGCACTTGAACCTTCTCAAGCATTCTCAGAGAATCTGTCAGACTTCATTTCGACAGCTACCAAACTCGTAACTGAGAAGAACCTTGCAAATGCGCTGGTCACTCTGTCGTTCAAGCACAGAAGAGCAGTCAGGCAATTTCAGCAAGCCGGGTTTGAACTATTCGATGATTACTATATTATGTATCGAGAACTCTCTCAGCACTGGGATCCCACAGCTGAACTCCAATTCAAACCAATCAAACCGAGAGAGACACGCGAGTGGTTCATTGTAGCGACTAGATTCCTTGCAGGAACAGCTGACACAGCCCTCAACCATGGACTCCAGTACATGCTTGATCTACCAGACACCTTTCTCGCTCGGTACCATGCATCTGAGAAACTCTATTTTGTAGTAAAGGAAGAGACAATGATCGGCGTTCTAGACATCCATGGTACGAATGGATGGATTGGCAACATGGCAGTAAATCCGCTGAGTCGGCGTCAAGGCTACGGGAAACAGATCCTCACCTTCGCACTCAATCAACTGAAGGCAAGAGGTTGCAGAAAGGCAGGGTTAAGAGTCCATATCAACAACAAACCCGCTTACCAACTTTATGACTCCCTTGGATTCAAGAAGACAGCACGATTCAAAAGACTGTTGTGGTGGAACTCCAGATATACAGCATCCTGAAACATGTAATAAGTGTGTATGAATAGATGTTCAAGGCGCGTGCGCACTAGGTTTTTTGCAAAACCCCTGTGATGTTAAAATTCTATTCGTTTTTTCCTTTATTTCCATATAGAGGTTGTGGTTGAAGATAATGTAAACAAATGAATGATTTAGTCTTTACAAAACTTTACAAAAGCCTGTCTTTACTTGTGATAGTAATTTCGATAAGACAATTTGTAGCTTTTTGGGTGGTCCATCACATCTTTGATTCTGACATAACAACCTCTGCGCGCGCGCAAACCATTCTTCCCAAAAGAGATGACGCTCAGACTTAGACTTACGCACGCAAAAGAAAGATTGCTTCAGCATAGTTTTTTCTTCCAATTATGCAACTATTTTCCATAAGTTTTCACAATAACCCAAGCCCCTAAGGCTAAAAGGAAAAGATGTGCTCCTAATTGTACTAATCCCCAACCATTATCAATCAACAAAATATTGTTGCTGCGCGCGACTCCTGTAAGAGACTCATTTGTGAAGTGGCTAATATATACCGACAAAAAGGTTAGTGTAGACTTGTCGCAAGTATTCAAAACGTAATGCGTTCATGTAGCCATGACAGAAATGTGGAGGTTTAGGACAATGTTCTTCTATATATCTCCTTACTCTTTTCGGAAGTTGTGTGCGAATAAATGCTTCATAGAGCTCTTTTATCGTGTAGTTTGGCTTTCTAGACCCTTTCGCTTTCAACATAGGAATAAGCTTCTTTTTTAAATGGGTTTCAGGGTATCTAGAATTATAGTACAAATACAGCAAGGCAGGAAAAACATCAACCGGTCTAAGCCTGACATTGAGCCAACTCTGAGGAATTCTGTCTTCTTGGTATCTGAATCTAATATTCTGTAGTATCGAGGCATATAGTAAGAAGTCAAGGTGGACACGAAATCTCCAAGCATTTCCAAGTCTTTCAACCTGAATCTGACTAGTTACGATGTGCTTGAAATCACGAGGAACAATTTTGACTTGTTTCGGATAACCGCTGGCAACCCAATAGTGTAAGTTTTGGTTCTGCGCGCACGCATTTGTTGGTGGTGGTTGGGTTAAACTGGCGAAAGATGATGAAGTATTGAGTGTGGTCAATGCACCCTCTGGTTACTACCATACTGGCACAATTGCATTTGGTTATCCCGATGAAAATC
>CP070730.1:1629825-1677044 GCA_020351305.1 Candidatus Bathyarchaeota archaeon | reverse complement strand
TTCCCACTTCACAACAGAAAATCAAAGAGATGTTTGAAGCAGAAGCTCTTTCCAAAGAAGCCTCACATATAGATACTTCAAGCCCGGAAAGAATAGTTCACGAAAACACAATGCACAAGAGCAAGGAGGTCGATGTTGCCCCCGAATGCACGCATCATTTTGGGTATCTTAAAACCCTTTCAAAAAACGCCCCTGTTCCCATTGAATGTTTGAGTTGTAACAGAATAATAATGTGCAAGCATTCACTTGTCACCTCATTAGAGAGCCCTGCGAGAAGTTAGTCACGCACAATTTCTTTCATGCATTTAGGTCTACTCCTGTACATGTGAATCCTTCTGTGATGGAAACACACACATGCGAAGCAGCACACACATGCTGTTGCATTCCTTCTACAGGATTATTTAGAATAAGTCACTATTTGTGATCATCATATGTGAGTTGGTCTTTTATCGCTGCAGAGTGCATGGTTGAAGTGAGAATAAAATGATTGGAGATATCAGGTTTGGAATCTTGACTCTCCAGCACCTTCCTTGGCGAGAGGAGGTTAAGCGTTGGCAGATGATTGAGGATCTTGGTTTTGACAGTATTTGGCTTGCTGACCATTTTGTAAATTACATGCAACCGAATGCGCCTTGGTTTGAATCTTGGACACTTCTAGCAGCATTAGCAAATCATACAAACCGTATTAGAATCGGCACTCTGGTGAGTTCTATCCCTCTCCGTAATCCAGTCTTGCTAGCCCGACAAGCATTAACAGTCGATCATATTTCAAATGGTCGATTGGAACTCGGTCTTGGTGCAGGAGCATCCGGGACAATTGATCCTGTATATTCAATGATAGGAATTGAAGATTGGAACCCAGCTGAACGTGTTTCAAGATTCAAGGAAACGGTGGAGATTATCGATAAGTGCCTTCGAAATAGAGTTACGAGCTTTGAGGGCCAATATTATCGTCTTCAAGACGCAACATTGGCACCTCCTCCTATTCAGCAACCTCGACCACCAATAACAATTGGAGCAATGGGCCCCCGAATGCTTCAAATTGCAGCTAAATACGCTGAATGCTGGAACTCTTTTGGAGATGAACAATGGGGTGCACCTCCAGGAAAGATTGTTGAAAACACCCGTCGAAGAAACAGATTACTTGATAGATATTGCAGAGATATCGATCGAGAACCGACTAGCCTTCGAAGATCTCTGCTTGTTTTCGGCACAGATGCCGAGACTGTGTTTCGTTCACAGAAAGACTTTGAGGAAGTTGTCGAAAGATACACAGCCATTGGCATATCTGAGTTGATTTTCTATTACCCTTACAGAGAAAAACTACTTCCAACCTTCAAGAAGATTGCAACAGATGTCATCCCAACTTTGCGATGATCCTGAAGCGCACGCATACGCATTTTTCATCAACATTGCGCAACTAGTCGCATGAATAGAATTGCTTTAATTGCACATGTACATCTTCTCCAAGCAGTAATAAATGGTAAAACGAAATTCATGTGGTCAGAAGATGAATGAAGAAGAATTTAGGAAATATTTGAAACGAAGAGGAAAAAAGCTAGCTGTGGTAGATAGAAATGTACAGGTTTTGAAGGATTTCATTTCCTATTTGCTTGAGAAGAGAGAGAAAAATCTTGATGATGCAGAGACAGATGATATAGATGCTTTTGTTGCAGAAATTGAGGCCAGAAAACAATCAGCAAAGGGTTACTTATATGTCCTAATGAATTATTTCCATTTCCTCGGCGACAAAGATCTACTGCGACATGCAAACACGCTTAGAGATGAAAGAACAAAGAAGACGAGAAGGATCTTCCCTATCAAAGAATTCCTAAACATAAATCAAGATCATGCTAAGAAACTTGCAGCTTTCGGCATAAGGAACGTTGAACAAATGCTTGAAAATGGAAAAACAAAGAAGCAGCGTGAACAACTGGCTAAGCAATTAGACATCCCAGCAAAAGCAATCTTAGAATTGGTCAAACTTTCTGATATAACACGTATTGGCTACGTAAAGAAGAAGCTATCACGGCTTTAGTATGATGCTGGGCTAGACTCACCAGCTAAAATCGCAGAGTTTGAGCCAGAACAACTTCATGAATTCTTTGTGGAATTCGTTAAAAAATCTGGATGGGATGGCATGGTTCCAAATCCAAAGGACTTGGTCAACAATATCGAAAACGCAAGAAAACTACCAAAGATCGTGGAGGAATAATGGATGAGTGCCCACACGCCAAGAGAGAAAGCAAGTTCATTAGCTTTAGTTGGAGATACCTAGGCGTTGACCAATGCAAGGATACCTTTCTTATTATGGGGAAAGATTATTGAAACAAAGCGTGTTATAATGCACCCGCGGAGTGCTAGTTGTGTTAAAGGTTGAGGATGTAATGGTCACGAATGTGGTGACCATTGATGTTGATGTTAATGTGAGAAAAGCTGCTCAACGAATGAATGCTCATGAGATAGGATGCTTGGTTGTGCTTGAAAAGGGGCATTTTGCTGGAATATTAACCGAACGTGATGTGCTAACAAGAGTTGTAGCTAAAGCTCGCAATCCAGAAGAGGCATTTGTCAGCCAAGTTATGTCCAGACCCCTAACAACCGTTAATCCTGAGTTAAGCTTGGAAGAAGCTGTTAAGTTAATGCTGAAAAAACGAATAAAGAAACTACCTGTAGTTAGAGCTGAAAAGCTCGTGGGGCTTATAACAATGACAAATATCGCAGCTGCCCATCTGGGAATGGCAAAGATCATAAAGGAACTAGCGGAAAAGTATGATATCCCAAAAAGAATCAAAAAAGTGATAGATTACTATATTGTGTGACTAAATGCTACTATCATGAGTTTTAGGTTAAAATACAATTAAGACTATGAAATCGTTGGATATCGCTTCTAAGCAGAGTTCTACTGCAGAATTTAGGATCATCCGCTTGTAGCTTTGCTAAGGATTCAAATCTTCAGTTCTTCGAATGTCATCGTATATGCTCATTTGGCGGTGGGGGGAGGTGGTGGTTTTGAGAAGAGATTTGGTGGGATGGGGAAGGTGGAGATGGTTCTTTAAGAATCTTAGCAATATTTGTGGTAATTGCTGAACTAAGTGTACTTAGAACCTGTGGGATCTTCAGCCTACTTCCTTCTGTTGATTGATCGCTTTCTATGGCTTGAATTAGCCCTTCTGCAAGCTTTATCATAGTTGTTGTTTGGTTTTTTGTCAATTCATCAGGTTTATTTTCCCTGAGCTCATTTATGTAGTCATTAAGGACTTCAACCGCTTCTTCTCCTTTCAAAACATTGATTTGTGGACGCTCATAATATTGCATTTCCACCACCTCAAGAAATAATCTATAACTATTTTCTAAGAATATAACCAATCTTCTAACACCTGAAATGTTCCGATTCCCGATATATACAAGTACGTTTCCTTCTAGACATACCCACAGCACATATGCAACGCAGAGAATCTAATCCGTAGGCAATGACATGCCATCTACTTGTTAACAAAATCTTAATAGCTGAAGAAATTCAAAGCTGTAAGTCTCTTCTACATGAATGCTTTCTCTTCAATTCTTGGGAGAAATGCAGATGTTTATTCGTGCTTTCATTTCTTGGTAAGCGAAATGAGCAGCTTTCTGAAATTTTTTCTTTTTTCATGATCATTGGAGAATTCTTTTTCAGACATTGCAAGATTCTTGGCGAAGCTTACGGCGGTTTCCTTGGCGAATAAATCCAGGTCATCCATTTCGTATATTGATTCTATTAACTCGTCGACATTCTTGCAGCATTTTTCCTGCTTAATTCTGGCGTCAACCAACTGAGAGATTTGGGCTTCATCGTATTCGAGATTGAAGCCAA
Organism: Candidatus Bathyarchaeota archaeon; assembly: GCA_020351305.1. Classification (GTDB taxonomy): domain Archaea; phylum Thermoproteota; class Bathyarchaeia; order Bathyarchaeales; family SOJC01. The sequence goes on along the minus strand of CP070730.1, from coordinate 1,673,194 downwards.
CTTTCTTGAGAGCCTTGAGAACATTCGTGATTTCCTCTTTTGCCAACTCTCTGCTCCTTGCGCCTGCAGCTGATGCTTTTCCATAGCTAAAAGAGAATAGCTCTGCCGTTGCTCTGTAGTAGCTTTCGATGAGATGCCCACATCGTTCTTCACGGGTGACTTCTATTAAGCCTCCCTTCACTAGCTTCTTAACATGGTGATAGACTGCTTGTGGAGTTAAATTCAAATCGGAAGCTAGTTGACTGACGTTCATTTCTTTTAGTCTTAGTATCTGCACAATTTTTCTTCTTGTCTCATCAGCCAAAAGTCGAAACGCTTCAGAATCTTTGACAACTTTTAATTTTTTCATCTTGCTTTGCCTATTATACTAAAGGCTTAAATATATATAAAAATCTTTTGTCCATTAAAACGAAAACTTTATAAAAGTCTTGTGTGTTAGTATGTAAATGACGGTTTAAATAGTAAAGAGATGTTTGGTATGAAAAGCCAAATTAAAGCAAAGACAAAACATGAATGTTACCATCAAGAAAGCGAAACGAAACCATCTCGGCTTACGAGAGCCTTGGCGCTAAACCCGTCATCTTCAACCACTCACATGCCTCAAAGTTCTCCTTCTTCATCCTACAACAAGGAAAGAAGGTCTGTTCATGATTATCATATACAGGCTGAAATGTGGCGGTCCATGGCTGTCGAGCTAACACGCCGACAAGCAGTTCGCTAACTATGCTCAGATGAGCAGCCATCCTCCCCTTTTTTTTAATGCCGATTAAAGATCGTCTCTCCTGATACCTCAAAGGTTTATGCATGTAAGTTTTCCAGATTTAATGCTTTAGTTGTTTGTTAGTGGTTTTAGTATTCGTACACCCAAGAGCATTTGTTATTCAGATAGTCAAGGTAAGGTTTGACGTTCATGTTCTCGCCGGTGATTCTTTTAACGAGGACAGCTGGGTCATAGAGGTTCCCCTGTTGATGTACGTTCTTAATCAGCCATTTCTTGATGTCTCCGAAGTTGCCATTTGCAAGCTGCTTCTTCCAGTTAGGAATCGATTTCTCCATTGTGTTTAGAAGTTGCCCGCTGATTATGTTGCCTAGAGCATATGTGGGGAAGTATCCAAAGCCGCCGCTTGCCCAGTGAATGTCTTGTAAGACACCTTCCGAGTCGTTCTCGATGTCAATGCCCAAGTACTTCTTATATTTCTCATTCCAAGTTTCCGGAAGGTCCTTCACATCAATCTTCCCCGGTATCAAGTCTTGCTCGATCTCAAAACGAATGATTATGTGAAGGCAATACGTAACTTCGTCTGCTTCAACTCGGATTTTTGAGGGTTTAACATGATTGATGGCTCGGACGAAATCATCTAATGCTAGATCGGCAAACGTATTCCCAGTGAGCTTGTTCAGTCGTGGATAGAAGTATGTCCAGAACTCTCGTGATCGACCAATTATGTTCTCTACAAACCGAGATTGAGACTCGTGAAATCCTAAGGAGGTTGAATCGCCTATCGGCTGGAACATCCATTCTTGTTTGAAGTTTTGATCATAGATCGCGTGACCTCCTTCATGTAAAATGGAAAACAGAGAGGAGGTCATGTCTTCTTCATAGTAGTGCGTTGTGATTCGCACATCATCAAAGTAACCAGTCGTGAAGGGGTGCTCTGTCTCATCTATCCTGCCACCAGCCTTCGGGGATTCAACATCGTATTCGATGAACTTAACAATTTCATTAGAAATCTTTCTTTGAACATCAAGTGGAATCTTTCTCTTCAACGCCATTGGGTTAGGTTGATTAGGGGAGGCCAGGCACTTCTGAAGGATCACCATCAATCCATCTCTCAAGGCTTTGAATACAGATGAAATGGAGTCAGCCGTCATTTTTGGTTCGTAGATATCGATTAAAGCGTCGTATGGGGTCTTAGTTTTCTTGACCTCCATGAGAATATTAGCAGCTTGCTTTTTCAGATCTAGCATCTTTTCTAGCTCTGGTCTGAATTTAGAGAAGTCCTTGGTGGCTTTCGCTTTCTTCCACACATCTATCGCGATAGCTTCCTGCTTCGCTGTATCAGCGACAAGCTTCTCTGGCAGTTTTGTTTGTTCGTCATAATGCTTCCTGATGAGGTAGATGTTTCTTTTATGTAATTCATCCATGCTTTCATAGTTGGGGTTCTTCTCAATCTTTGAGAGGAGATTTCCAATCTCAGGATTCGTGGTCAATCTGTGGATAACTTTGCTTAGAGCAGCTAGTTGTTGACCTCGCAGGTTGACTCCTTTCGGAGGCATCTTCGTCTCCATGTCCCAGTAGATAATGCTTGTCGCTGTATGAAGAGTTATGATTTCTTTGAATTGAGCCATCAACTCTTCATAATTAGAGTTTAAGGCTCCTGTAGACTTTGACATTCCAATCGAAACCGAAGGCTCAAAACAAAGATATATGGCTTATGGGTGTTTTGTCAACAAGAAAGCAGAGTCAACATGAAAGTCTTGAGACTGCCCGGGTGTGTGATGCATGCATTATTTAGTTATATCTTTGTCATTCTCTGTTTCAGACTTTAATCTAAGTTTCACTTGCCATGATTTTAGGTAGTCGGAAGGATCAAATCGCCACATTCTTATGATTTTAATCTCTTCGCTGAGTCTTACACGCAAATTTGGCATTAGAAAAAGGATACCTATCTCATTATCCTTAAGGGTGTTCTCAATTCTGTTTGAGATATACTTCATCCGTTCTTCAAGGTTTTCTTGGAAAAGTTCTTGAATAACAATATCCCACTGTTGATTCTTAAGCATCACAGCCCAAGACTCCGATTCACCTAAAAGTACTGGATCCTCAGTCGCTATAAAACAAGCTCCTTTTTCAACAAGTCTCTTTACTGCCAAGTAGTTTTCATTGTCCATCATTTGAAGCTGAGATAGAGCTTCCCCGCTATCCTTGCAAATACCATCTCGGTAGAGCTTGTCTATTTTCCCGCTTAACTTGTTCAGTCTTTCATTTACATAGTTCCAGAATTCGATTGTTTTTTGATTGAAATCTTCTGGGATGGTAGTTGCGAGGTTTCTAAATTCCGCTTCAGTATACATACGAGAAACATGAAATAGCAGTCCACCCATGATCTCTCCCCACCATAAAGCATGATTGCATAAATTATTATGTATACATGAAAGCTTTTAATGTCATTTACAACTAATATTGGTTTGGAGAAAGGGGCAGTCACTGGCAAGGTGATTGGAATTGAAGTTTAAGATATTTTCAGGATTAATATTGATCCTGTTGCTAGTAAGCTCATCAACGCAGGCTTTTAATTTTCAGATAGTTGAAGCAGAGCCTAGCAAAATATTACGTATGAATAACGGCACTTCCCGATCTTCAATGGAATGGTGGTCAGATGCGACGATAAGAGCCTTTCAAAAGATGGGATTGGATAGATGGTTAATAGATGATTTTCAACTACCTTTTGAGGTTGGTGGCGGATGGGGCTTCGACAGTGAAGTGAAGCGCAGTGACTTGGCGTATGTGGATGATTATACTTCTGAACTAGTTATTGGGCTCAGTGATTTACGACCAAATGGTTATTCAGAACTAATGGATCTCATTGTGAGTGATGGAGGCAAGTTTGTTAGTTCTGTGTCTATGGATGGCAAGGTTGCAGCTTTGGTAGCTGAAATGCCTTATGATGTATTATCTTCCTTTATTTGGAAAGTCAAGACCACAGGATTGGGAAGATATATTGAACCTAACATAAGATTGGAGATAGATTTCTTCCCCAACGACCCAGATTGGTCAAATCAATGGGGCCCACAGAAAATTGAAGTAGATAGCGCTTGGAATATGACTCTCGGTGATCCTTCCATTCTAGTAGCAATTGTTGATACGGGTATAGATTGGAATCATCCTGACCTTGCTGATAATTATGTTCCGCTTGGTTATGATTGGGTGAACAACGATCCTGATCCCATGGATGATCATGGGCATGGAACGCATTGTGCTGGAGTCATCGCAGCTGTTGCTAATAACAGCGTCGGTATTGCTGGGCTGGCTCAGGTTCGCATCATGGCTGAAAAATGCTTGGACGAGAGTGGAAGTGGAAGTTCAAGCGACGTTGCAAGGGCTATTATCCATGCTGTAGATCAGGGAGCAGACATTATAAGCTGCAGCTTGGGCAGCTATAGGAAAAATACGCTTTTATATGAATCTGTAAGATATGCGCACGAGCGCGATGTGCTTGTAGTTGCAGCAGCTGGAAATGATGCTATTGACAGCAAACATTTTCCAGCTGCCTATGATGAGGTTCTTGCGATTACGGCCACTGATCAAAATGATGCTCCAGCTAGTTTCACAAATTTTGGATTTTGGGTTAAAGTAGCAGCACCTGGTGTTGACATATATTCAACAATCTGGGACGATTCTTACGCATATGCGAGTGGGACTTCAATGGCAGCTCCTCATGTTTCTGGTGTCGCAGCATTAATATGGAGCCAGTTTCCCAACATGACTCGAGACCAGGTATGGGCTCAGTTGCAAAACGCTGTAGATGACCTAGGGAATCCAGGCTTTGATGTCTATTATGGATTTGGAAGGATCAATGCCAGAAAGGCTGTTGAGCAGGCTCCTGCTGAACATGATGCCCTTGCTTTGAACTGGGAAACACCCTCGTACATGAGCATTGGGAGTACCGGAATCTTCAACACAACCATACTTAATATGGGAACAAGCCATGAAAGCGACTTGGTTATAGACCTATTGGTTAATGGGAGTATTGTTGATTCTACATCAGTTGACTTTCTAGCAAGTGGGCTATCCACTTTTGTAAGCAACTCGTGGAAGCCTCTAGATGAAGGAATATATAATGTTACGTCTTACATTGAACCTGTAATTGGCGAAACCATAATCAATAATAATGCATTATCTACCCAAATGGCGGTTAGGGTTCCACAGGTCATTAGGGTTCCCGATGATTTTGACACAATACAAAAGGCAATAGATGCAGCGCTTGAAGGAGACACTGTTTTCGTGGCTTCTGGAATTTACTCAGAAAATATATGGGTTGACAAAGAAGATTTGAATCTTGTGGGGGAAGATCAAAGGAGCACGATAATTGATGGCGAAGGGAAAGCAGATGTTGTGCTAGTGACTGCAGATAGTGTCAGAATCAACAAATTCACACTGAAGAACAGCATGAGCTCTTTGACATATTCTGGCTTAACTGTAATAGGAGCTGAAGGGGCTGCAGTTAGTGAAGTAACAACATTAGACAATTATCATGGCATGTTCCTATGGGGAGCAGCAAACGTCACACTCAGAAACAATAACATGACGAACAATACGTACAACTTTGGAGTCAATGCTGATGGTCTTGAAGGCTTTATTCATGATATAGACAGATCAAACATAGTTGATGGCAAGCCATTGTATTATTGGATTAACGCCCATAACGAAGAAGTTCCTTCAGACGCCGGATTTGTTGCCATAGTGAATTCGACAAACATCATTGTAAAAAACCTAAGCTTAACGAACAACTTTAATGGCTTATTAATTGCCTATACCAGAAATTCTCTTGTTGAAAATATTAATGCTTCAACGAATTATCATAGTATATACCTTGCACACTCCAATAATAGTATGGTTCGTAGCAACAACCCGATAGGCAACTATGCTGGCATTTTTCTATTGGACTCGAAGAAAATTAACATAGAAAACAACACGCTGAAAAATAATGAAAATGGAATTTCCTTACACTATTCTAAGGGAAATAACATCATCTTAAACCTATTACTTAACAATGATGATGGTCTCTTTCTTGAAAAATCTGATGATAACACTGTTTCACATAACATATTATCAAATAACACAAATGGTGTTATCATACAGAGGTCTGGCAATAACACTCTTAAAGATAATGTCATGACAGCAAACTTGCGTAATTTCGGTGTGACAGGAAATCATCTCTTACACTTCATTCAAGACATTGATATTTCAAACACTGTGGATGAGAAACCAGTCTATTACTTGATAAATCAAATAGAAAAAGAGATTCCATCTGATGCAGGATACGTAGCTATGGTAAACTCAACAAGCATTTCAGCAAGATGTTTAAACTTAATCAATAATATCCAAGGAGTACTTCTTGCATTCACATCTAATTCCATAATAGAAAATGTAACGGTCATGAACAACCGCTATGGTATCTACTTACACGGTTCCCATAACAACACCATAGTTAATATTTCAGTAACCTCAGCGCGTACTCGCGACCACCACTACAACCGAGGCATTCAATTGGTGACTTCCAATAACAATGTCATCAGCAACAACCTAATCTCAAACAGTTACATAGGTCTTGGCCTTTGGTCATCAGTGAATAATGCGATTAACTGGAACACTATAGCCAACAGTACGGAAGAAGGAAATGGGCTATATCTGGTCAGCTCTGACAACAACATAATTGGAAACAACACTATTACAAATAATGATAGAGGAACGCGATTATACTATTCTAGCATGAATACGCTTAGAGAAAACAATATGACCAACAATTCATTCAACTTTGGCGTTTTCAGCCTATCACTTTCGGACTACAGTAATGATGTTGACACATCGAATACCATCAATGGCAAACCGATCTATTACTGGATTAATCAGCGTGATAAACAGGTTCCAACAAATGCAGGATACATAGCACTTATAAATTCTACGGGTATCATTATCAAGAATCAAGACCTATCAGAAAATGGACAAGGCATATTGTTTGCATACACGACTAAATCTGTAGTAACTGGCGTGAAAGTTTCTCATAATAATGATGGCATTTACTTATGGCATTCTGACAACAACAACCTAACAAAAACTAATATTGAATATAGTTCTTGGGATGGTATTGGTCTATACTACTCTAACAACAACACAATCTCTCAAAACAGAGTCGAAAACAACGACTATGGTATACTCACATATGCTTCACAATTCAACTATATCGGTAACAATTTGGCGTTAAACAATAACATTGGCATTCATCTTTATTGGAACTCTCACAACAGCACTATTATAATGAATAAGGTCATTGGGGGCACTTCTTTTCTGCAGGGGCTAGCGGGGATAGCTTTAACGGGAGCGACATACAACCTGATCAGTGAAAATATAGTGTCAGAAAACCAATTCTTTATTGGTGCGGGAATATACCTAGAATGGTCTTCAAATGATAACACAATTGCCAAGAATGTATTGAAAAATAACAGTTATGGTTTCTGCGTGGGATACTGGGGGCTATATGGATTGTCAGATCAAAACAATAATAACACAATATATTACAACAACCTATTAGAAAACACGGTGCAGGTCCTTAGTCTCAACTCAATAAACACATGGGATTATGGTTATCCTTTTGGTGGCAATTATTGGAGTGATTATGTAGGCGTGGACTTGAATAGTGGACCTGGCCAAAACACGACTGATGGCGATGGTATAGGCGACACACCATATATTATTGATGAAGAAAATCAGGACAACTATCCACTCATGCATCCTTATGGGCTATTGGGTGACGTGAATGGAGATGGAACAGTGGACATAGAAGACATACTTCTAGCTATAGAAGCCTTTGGCTCCACTCGCTTTAGTTCAAGGTGGAATACCAAGTCTGATTTGAATGAAGATGACATAATCGACATAATAGACATTGTTATTCTCATAAGGCAGTATGGAAAATCAGTTTAAGTTTGTAATATTTGAAAGGCATGCCTGGATATATGCGCTGTTATTGGTGTAGTGAGGTTTAGATGGGTAAATGTGAATTATGTGGTGAACAGTCGAATGTTATTTCCTCGTTTCTAGGAGTGTGTAGAGAGTGTATCATAAACAGACCGGAAAGGGCCTTAAAAATAACAAGTGAAAAACATACATTTTCAAGGATTAAGTTTTCTTTACCATATCCTGAACCTTCTCACGGAGTGGAGTGTGGTCTGTGTGGTAACAATTGTAGGATAGGGGAAGGGGAGGTGGGTTTTTGTGGGTTAAAAGGGAATAAAAGAGGAAAGCTTCTAAAACCCAAAGAACTGGAGGCTGAAGCATATTACGATAAACATCCCACCAATTGTGTTCCAATTCAGTTCTGTGGAGCTTCTGGCGTAGGGCATCCCAAATATTCTTACACTGCAGGGAGAGAAATCGACTACTACAATCTATCAGTTTTTTGCGTAGGTTGCAGCTACGATTGTTCTTTCTGCCAAAACTGGCGTTATCGAGAGATGTTGAACCGAAAGGAGAGCTATGGAATAAGCAAGCAAGATTTTGACAGAATGATCCACGATAAGGTTAGTTGTGTTTGCTTCTTTGGTGGAGATCCTGCTGTTCAACTGGATAAAATCAGTGATTACTGCAAGGAAGTTGAGGGGAAGAACAAAATCTTGAGGTTCTGCCTTGAGACCAATGGAAATTTCAACCAAGAGTTATTGAGGGAATTCGCTGAAATCAGTCTAAGATCCGGAGGAGGCATCAAATTTGATTTGAAATTCTGGAACTCAGATCTCAACAAAGCTGTCACAGGAATTAGTAACCATAACAGCTACGAAAGCTTCAAGATCCTAGGGGCCATGCACAAAGAACGAAAAGAAGTGCCTTTCTTACGAGCTTCCACCCTCTTGGTACCGGGATACATTACTCCCGACGAAGTGGATCACATAGCGAAGTTCATAAGCGAAACAAGCTCGAAAATCCCTTATTCTCTACTCGCCTTCTCCCCAAGGTTCGAAATGAAAAACTTCCCTTTAATATCTCGGAAGCTAGCGCATGAATGCAAAGAGAGTGCTGAAAAATATCTGGAACATGTAAGAATAGGAAACAAATGGTTGTTAACCAGTTAGTGTTCTTTTCTATAGTTTTCTTTCAGTGTCTCGTGCAGGGCGTGGGCTTGATGCGATGTTATATGGACAGACTTTTATGCATGTTGAGCAGTCAATCCCGTTTTCGCACCAATATAGATAGCATCGCTCTACATCAACATACCATTTCAATACCCCTGGATTGTTGGATCTACATGCAATTTCAAAGCTAGGTTCGTCGTCCATTGAAATTGCATCCGTCTCACAATTTTCAGCACACAACTTACATTTCTTGCAGAATTTCTTTACACCAAACTCTATGGGCGTATCAGATTCCAAAGGAAGATCTGTAAATATCTTGCAGAGTCTAACTCTGGGGCCGTTTTTAGGTGTTATCAGCAAGCCATTACGACCTAGTTCCCCAAGCCCAGCGTCAATCGCGAGTGGGATGCTTAAAGCAGTGTCATTGCCGCACTGAAGCGCTTCATATCCTAGATTCCGAATGAATTCTCCCATCAAGGCAAGTATGAATGCCATTTTGGAATATCCTAATCCTGTAGCAACTGCTGCCGGGACAGCAGGAGAAGCTGCAATCCCATTTGCATCCATTTCCACTGCAAAGACAATAACATTCTCAAACTTCTCAGAAATATCGGCGTCTGCGTATATCCAGTCTCTGTTGAGTCTACAGATTCCGACCTGTGAAGCGCCAAAAAGGTTTGCTGCTCGCTTGATATGGTTACTTATTTTATGTGGATCGTCAGCTTCATATCTCGGTTTTGTCCAATCGATTCCAATGGTAGCAACTGGGGTTCTATTCAATTTAATTTTCTTCCATGAAAATCCGCCTTCAAAAGCATCGTGAACTATCCAAGAAGCATAAGCCAGTGCGAAGTCAAGTCGCGAATAGCCAGGTTTCCCCTCTGAAACCATCTCAAGAACATGTTCATCATACATGCACATGTAACCTTTCCATGACGAATCCCATGTTATTCTATCAAAAACTATCTGTTTGCTGTTGAAACGACGAAGTCTAGATCGGTCGACAGTATATGGTGGGCTTTCAATAGTTCTTACTCTAAACCTCGGAATACCGCGTTCTCCAAGTGAACTCATAGCCCAACACCTAAAGACATAGTATTAAGTGTAGCTAAATTGCTTTATCTTCTAAAAAACCCAGAAAACACCTCAAAATCTAATTTCTAGAAGCAAAGGGGGATAGATAAAAAGCTGCCACACGCGCAATAAGTTAATAGACAACTTTGCTTAATTCGTCATTTTTAATCGCAATTTGAATCTCTCTAGCAATCCTTCTGCCCATGTACATTCCTTCGCCATAGTTTAGATAGGCATAAGGAGAAGTCCCAATGCCAACATTGCTTCCCGCAACTATTCTCGCAGATATTTCAAAGGTGAAAACCTCCAACTCATCTGTAATGACAGTTTCTAAACAGAATGGTCCAATGATCCCTGGTGGAGCGATTTCTTTGGACATTTTTGCTACATTCTCTCCCATCCTGAGAATCTCTGGCAGAAGTGACTCTCTCAGAGTTATCGGGATGTTGCCAATAACTGTGTACGTGGGATTCGAGGGAAGTTGTAGCTGTTCGCTTGCAGGTATTCGGCCCAGATTATCTACTGCAGACTCGTATCGCTTATCTACTCCTAACAACTCCACTTCGTTTTTGAGGGGTGAATGAAAATATTGGGGATAAACATTCACTCCTAGGGTGTACTCTTGGAGATGTATGTTTTCCAGCTCTTCTCTTCGCAAATGGCCTCTTTTGATCATGTCTTCTGCTTTTTTATGAAAGGCCTCCGAAGAATTCGCTAGAAAGTATCCCTTTCCACCCCTTGCCCCAGGAAGCTTTGCGATGACCAGCCCCTCTATGTCATTTGAATTCTTGAAGGTTTTAGGTAATGTTAAGCCTGCCCTTTGCAGCCACTCTCTCTGCTTTTCTCTGTCAGTCTCCCATTGTAGAAGCTCTCTGTTACCAAAAAGTGGAATATGCAGCTCGTTCCTTATTTTTTCTGCACCGATGTAGGCGTTGAAGGAACCGTGTGGAATCAATATTGTGTTTGTCTGCCTTAGTCTCTGGTGGATATCATCACACAAAATCTCACTGAAGTTCTCAACTAGTACAATCTCGTCTGCCAGAGGAAACCTTCGATAAATGATCTCATCATCCTTCCTGCAGATGCAAACTGTCTCAAAGCCTTCTTCCTTTGCCCCTTTGAAAATATTTAGCGCTGAATGTGATCCAAGTGTACCTATTGTGATTTTTCCCTTTTGGTATTCCCTTAGGATATCATCTATTTCCCTTTTTGTAATCATGTAACTATCATCTCAAGCTTTTTCTTCTCAATTGCTTGCTTGATCTCTATTGCAACCCTTCTCCCTGGGCCTACCTCTTTGCCATATTTGTACTTCATATAGGGAGAAGTGGATTCTACGCAGGGGCAGCCAGGGATTCTTGGGCTCACATCAAAAACATAAAACTCCAAATCTTTTGTCATGGCTCCCTGTAAAGCGAATAAGCCTATTATCCCAGGAGGATATTCCTTTTTGCAGAGCTCAACGAACTTTTCTCCAGCTTCGAATATCTTCTCTAATTGGGATTCTCTCATAGTAGCTCCTATGTGTCCTATTTCGACATTTTGTGTTGATACCTTCGCCTCCAATTGTTCATCAGCTGGTAAATCCAAAACACCGTCCAAATCTGTTTGTATTCTTCTGTCAAATCCTAGCAAATCTATTTCGTCGGTTATTGGAGACCAGAAATAGTTAGCGTTAAACTTGGCTCCCATGACATATTCTTCTATTATTGCTCTTTCCAAGTCTTTAATGTCAATTGTTCCCCTCTTTATTCTCTCGTCAGCTCTTTTCTCGAATTCTTCGAGAGAAGAAGCGTAAAAGAAGGCTCTTTCTATTTTCCGATCTTTTTCAAGAACTTTTACTATCACCAGTCTGTCTATTTTTTCATGCGAGCTGAAGATTTTAGGAGTCTTTATGCCGGCCTTTTTCAGCAAGTAATATTGGTTTCTCAGTACATCTCTTTCTTCACTTCTGAGCATGTGTCTATTCCCCAGAAGGGGGACTGAAAATTTCTCTTCTATGTTGTCATAGCCCACATACACTGAGAAGGATCTGTTTGGCACAAAAACAGTGTCCAATCCTCGTAACATATCTTGGTTTTCTTCTCTAATTACATCCACGAAATTGTCCAGAAGCATGACATGATCGAACAGGCTCTTGTAGTGTTTTGTGTAAGTTTTTTCTCTTCCTTTTTGGCAAACAACAACTACTTCGAATCCTTCCTGCTTGGCACCATAACCCATTTCCAAGGCCGAGTGTGATCCAAGCACTCCGATTCTAATCTCTTTAGGATCATAATCCGCTACAATTTCTTGAATCTTCCTACGGTTCATTTTATTCGCCTAAATATGTTTTGCATTCTTCCATTACATCACTAAAGCTCTAGACATTAAATAAGCCTAACGCGTACAGCTCAGACAGTGGAAGAGAAAGTAGCTGCGGTCATCACGGTCCTGGCTAACCATATCAAACAAGACCAGACCTGAACGACCATTCTAAGAAGATACGCGTGCAAGTTAGAAGGTGATCGTTCGCTCTCCAGGTTTTGAGGTCTGCCACGCGCGCATTTAGGCAATCATGCAATTCCTATGCCCAAAAAACCCCAGAAAACACCTTAAATGCCATTTTTGGATGGTGAACAGGGATAGATAGAAACTGTCGTTTATAACCTGCATTTGTTTCTTTGGATCTGAAACTATCTTATGGCATGCTGTTAAATTATTGCGCAGGTTTGATTGATATAATCAATGATTAATTCTTTATCTCGGAATATGTTGTAACCTAGAATGCCATTTTCGATTTCATTAGCTCGTGGTCCAATAATGCTTTCATCAATTATAACAGCACTAACATTCTCATAGGTATTAGATGAAACTATCATTTGATCTATTATTGCCATGCGAGTTTCTTGGGCCCCATGAACACCAATAGCTTTGACTACAATATCACTTAATGGTAAATCCATTTTCTCATGCAACTTTTTACTAATTGTAGTACCACCAGCTCCCGTGTCTAATACAAAGGGAAATGGTCCATCACCATTTATTGTGACTGGAATCCCAACTAGATGAGTATTACAAATGTATTCAAATTCCTGCAACTGTTCTTGATTGTTGTATGTGAAACCTGTATTATTCTTTTCTAATTGGAGTATTCTAGTGCGATAATTCACAGATATGAAGTAGTTCTTCAAAGTAGAATATCCAATCACTCCTTTAGTAGGTTCTATCACTCTTTCACCTGATTTTGTAGTTTTGATAATTCTTCGTATAGCTGGTTGAGCAACACGTTTCACTTCTTTACCATTGCTTTCAGATGACTGAATAATTTTCTTTCCTTTTGCCTTAATAGAAAAGACAAGATCCATTGCCCAAACTTCATCTGAAATTAATTCTTCTGCACCTACACCTAAGCTAGCTTCAACCCGTTTTAGATTCCTCTTTTCCTTCAAATGTTCATATTTTTCTCCTATAGCCTCTTGCGTTTCCAGCCCCAGCTCATCTACCAAAGCTGAAGATATTGTTGTTTTTTGAGCGCCAGTATCCAACGTGAAATTATATGGGCCTTTACCATTTACATACACAGGGATGAAAACGTGATTAATCCCTGGTTTTAAGCCAAATTTAATTTTCATATTTCTCACCTTATTCTTGTATTTTCAATTATACCTCAATTGTTACGCCCATCAAAGAAGAAGCATTCGCATCTAGGCGCGAACTATGTTCACGTTAAACGCCTGAAGTGAGTTCTCGGGTTTCAGACTAATCCAGCACCAACAGTTTTTCATAGATATTGTCATGTGCGCACAGACGCTGACACATTGTTCCGTTGATCACTGACTCTTCTCTGGGCTGAGTGATTTCTTGGCTTGCTCCTTCAGCTCTTTGATTTTGTCAACTGTAGGCATCACTTTTTGAAACAAATCTTTGCGAGCCTTTATTCCTTCTTTAATGAAATAAGCAGCTGCCTCTGATCGCGTTTTAAAAGCCTCAATCTCGACAAGACCATCTATCTGCTTTAGATCCTCGTCATTCAGCCTTGTCATTACTACGTTAGTTCGACCACCTAGTTCTTTATCTAATTTCATGAGAACCTTTTCTTTTATTTTATCAGCGTCTTCTCCTTCAGGACATCGCATCTTAACCATTATTTTCTTAGCATCTTTGGTTCCTTCAGGACAGCATTCATCTTTCTCTTCTTCGTTTACATCAACATCCATTTTTTCACTCTCGATTTGTAATCAGTATTTGGTATTTCGTAATAGACATACTTAAAGCTTTCCCAGAAATAAAAATTCATCATTCCATAAGCATTGTAGAGAAAGAATAAGGAATATGCGGGAGATAGCTAACCGAATTGTCAGGTTAGATATACCTTTCACGAATCTTGCAAACTCAAAGCAAGATTTAAGCAGCTTCTTTGCCCAAAAAACCCCAGAAAACACCTTAAATGCCATTTTTGGATGGTGGACGGGGATAGATTGAAACTGTCGTTTAAAAGTGTATGTTGCACGCGCATATTTACGTTGCTAGCTTATTTGCGAGTTGGAGTAGAGTTAAATCTGGCAATCTTTTGGTTTTGCAGGATTTTTCCAAGTTAATGGACGCTATTTTTCCGTTTTGAATTCCAACAACTCTGCCCCTTTGCCCTTCCGAAAGCAATTCGATAGCTTTGTTTCCGAATAGGCAAGCTAAGAGTCTGCTCCTAGCTGTTGGGCTTCCGCCTCTCTGGGCATAGCCAAGTACGGAGAGCCTTACCTCTGACCCTGTATTTTCTTCGATGTCTCTTGCAAGTTTGCGGTTGTTACCTACTCCTTCTGCTGCCACGACTATGCTAGATTTCTTGCCTTTAGCTTCATTTTTCTTAATTGTTCGGAAGATTTCATCTCTTCTGAACTTGGCTTCGGGGATTAAAATAACTTCAGCACCAGCAGTTATCCCTGCTGTTAAAGCGATGAAGCCACTTTTACGCCCCATTACTTCGATGATGAAGATTCTTTCATGAGACATAGCGGTGTCTCTGATTTTGTCGATTTCTGTCATTGCAGTGTTTACAGCTGTGTCAAAGCCTATAGTTTCATCTGTTCCAAAGACATCATTATCGATTGAGGCTGGAACAACAACTATTGATGTATTGGTTTCCTTACTAAGTTCATAAGCACCAGCGATAGAGCCATCACCACCAATCACCACAAGGCCATCGATATGGTGCATCGCAAGTGTTTCTGCAGCTCTTTTAACGCCCTTTATTGTTCTAAAATCTGGGCTTCTTGCAGTGTAGAGAATTGTTCCTCCACGCCCTAAAATGCCCCCAACGGAGCGGGGAGTTAGGGAAGTAAACTTGTTTTTCATCAAGCCTTCCCAACCTCGATGGAAACCCACAACCTTTAATCCCTTTGAATAGGCAACACGTGTAACCGCTCGTATCGCAGCATTCATGCCAGGGGCATCCCCGCCGCTAGTGACAACAGCAATCTTCTTCATTTCAAATCATCCCTTTATATCACAGTTTTCGAGACTTCTATATCGGTGTGATTTTAATTCTGGACGGATAAAATATAAGAAGTTATTTCATTGCGCGCGCATTTTTTTGTGGACGGGACTAGATAGAAACTGTCGTTTAAAGCTTGCGTGGTCGAAATAATTAGCTACCAACGGCTCCCAAAATGGCTAATGACGAGTGTAATATCTGTTATGTCAATTTTTCCATCGTCATTAACATCGCAATTTGCGTACCATTCAGAAGCAAACCAGCCCTGGCTACTGCTTGTCTTGCCAAATGCAGCAATCGTCATGGTGATATCTGTAATGTCGACGATTGTGTCGCCATTTATGTCGCCAAAAATTGTTACAAAGACCCAGCCATCGACTAGGATATTGTTTGACAAGTTCACTTCGCTTGGGACTTGTGGTATGTAAGCTTTGATTGTATAGTTCCCTTTTTCTAAAATGGTTGTATTCCACGCCAATTCAACGAGCTCAGTTAATCCCGCTTCAATACTGAATTCATTAGTAGCCATGATCACATC
This sequence comes from Candidatus Bathyarchaeota archaeon, assembly GCA_020351305.1. Taxonomy (GTDB): domain Archaea; phylum Thermoproteota; class Bathyarchaeia; order Bathyarchaeales; family SOJC01. Next base: position 1,657,262 of record CP070730.1, on the reverse strand, counting down.
ATTTGCAAATAGGCTAATGTCAAAAGTCTCTGTTGTGTTACCAAGGTTCTTCACAGTGATTGTGACATTCATGAATTGCCCTTGGCCCACAATGGTTTTGGAAACCTGGACGTCAATGATTGATAAATCATGAATACTAACGATCAACGCCCGAGTTGCCATATTATTGTTCTTATCAGATTCTAAGGGGGTGTCTATAAGAACCTTCACAACATGAGAGCCCACGTCGACTGCAATCCATTCAGCAGAGATATTCCAATTTCCATCCACAGGTATGAAACTGATGTGATGTGGGGCACCTAATTGCAGGTCATCCACATAGAACCAGACTGTGATGTTATGAGCATCTAAATCTCCTATATTGCGGATAGTAGCATAGATGAGCACTCTCTCTGAAGGTTCAGGATTTGTGTTTGAAAATATAATATCCTCAGAGTAGATAACTGGATCAGGGGCCACATCGGGATATGCATAAAGCCATCGACTGGCAACATTGTTGGTTTCAACTGACTCAATTATGGTGTTGTTGCCATCGATTATGACCTTTATTTGGTGCCATCCTTCTGGAGTGGCGTTCCAGAGTATGTTTGCCACTTCGTGACTCCCTGAATTCACCGAAAGAAGGGTAACGACTCCAACTCTTGTGCTCCCATCGAAAAATTCTACGGAAACGTTTGCAGCTGCTTGTTCTCCAATGTTTCGAATCTGAGCATATATTGTGATTTCATCACCGGCTGTGGGTGTGCTGTTTGAGAAGGTGATTTCCCACCGTTGAAGTGTTAAATCCGGTAGGGGTGGATGGGGAACAACAAGTACACAATACTGGTTATTCCCTTCATCCGACTCTGCAATGTCATTTGGTTCGTCCACAAACACACAGATAATATGGGAGCCAGCTGACGAAAAAGTATAGTTTAGAGAAACGGTTCTGAGTCCACCTTTTCCTGGGATTACATCCTCTATTACACTGCCAATTGGGCTTCCATCGTCATAGAAGTTGACTGAAACATTGTGGCCATCCAAGCCCCCAATGTTGGTTACGTCAGCATTAATTGTGACCTCTGCGTCTGTGGTGGGTGTGCTGTCTGAGAAGAAGATTCTTACTGGGGTGAAGTCTGGTAATGCAGGGTAAACATACACTTCTTTTGAAGCTTCATTGTTCTCTTCATTAATCTCTTTAATTGAATTTTCTGGATCAATGATAATGGTAATCACATGATCTCGCGAAGGTTTTGCCAGCCAATTAACTAAGGCGGGTTCTGCACCTTCAGCGGGAATCAAGCCAATGGTTGCATTCCCAATTAACAAGTCATCGTCAAAGAAGGAGACAAGAACGTTAGTGGCATTGATTGTCCCAACATTATGTATCGTTGCAATAATGCTCACGATATCGTTTTCAACTGGTTCCTCAGGTACGAGAATGATATCGTCTTGGGAAAGAATAAGATCTACTCCGATTATGGGCAATACAGTTAGAGCGGCTTGTGCATTGGTGGAGAATGTGAAGTCTGTGACGGTGACAGTGATTGTGTAATTTCCCGCATTGTGAGGGCTGCTAATCGTTAGAGAGTAGCTTCCATTTGAAATGGTATGAGTTTTGTATTGGTATCCTCCTGGGATTGAGATTGTCACGTCAGCTCCTGCCACTGGTTCTCCCGTGCTATAGGTTGTGTTGTAGATGGCTACCCCAGAAATTGTGGTTTGGTTACCCACAAAAATGGTGGTGGGATGAGCTGTGGCATTCAAGATTATTGTGCCAAAATGGGGAAATTCTCCCACCAATAGTGAACGTGTGGCTATGTTGTTCTCCTCAGATGATTCGTTAATGATGTTAGTTGGATCGATAATTACTTTGATCAGGTGAAATCCTTCATGCTCAGCAGTCCAATTAATCGATGTTGTGGCTGAGGAATGATGCGAGATTATGGGGATAGATTGGTCCCCGATTGTTGTGTTTCCATCGAGGAATCTAACTGGAATGTTGCTCAAGGTTTGGCCTCCGGAGTTGTGGATTCTTGCGGAAATGGTGACAGTTTGTCCTTCATTTGGATTATCGTTAGAATAGGTTATGTCTGGGGATTGAAGTGACAAATCAGTCTCAACACTGGTCGTGAATGCAATTAATCCTGAAGACCCAACGTTGTCAGAAAGGTCCTGGGCAAAAACCAGTAATGTATGAGGCCCATTGGACAATCCCGAGAGAGTTGTATTCCCACTAATCGTTGTGTTTGTGCCACCATCTATGCTGTAGCCTATCCATTGACATGACTCGTTTAACACGAATGTGAGAGGAATAGAACTTGTTGTGTATGTCGAGTTTTCAGGCGACAAAACGTCAATGGAAGGTGGAGACTCATCTATTACTGCATCCACTGTGAAAAAGATTAGATCTGAGGAGCCTACATTTCCGAAGTAATCTTGGGCGTAAACGATGATTGAATGAGGCCCATTGGACAATCCTGTCAGAGTGGTATTTTCTCCAATTGTTACGTTCTCATTGTCATCCAAGCTGTAGCCAATCCACTGGCATGATTCATTCAGCGTGAACGAGAGGGGAATAGTGCTTGATTGGTAGGTAAGATTCTGTGGAGACACAATTTCGATAAAGGGGGGAGATTCATCAAATGAAGTCGAATACCACACGTTTTTAGTTAGGTGGATCAGGCTTGTGTTCCACTCGACAAAAACGTAAGGACCTACTCCTATCAAACAGGTTAACTCGGGGTATTCGGCGGGTTTTGGGTTTTCCGTGTGATTGGTATAGTCAACTTCCCATGGTCTAAAGGCTTCAAAGGCCGTAGTGTTACCTGTGAAAGCATTGTATATCTGAGGAGGAAGAAGAAACATTGTATCAGTGTATACGTTAATAAGCCATTTGTTAGTCGAGTTTAGCCAGACAGTTATACTTGTAGGGGAGTTTACCGTCGAGTTCACATAGGTCAGCCACAGATCGGAATATTCTGAGGGCTCATGTTCATCTAAGGAGTCCCAACAGAATTTTATGTCGTATGCGTCAGCAACTTCGCTATCATGCCAGACAACTGGTTTGTGTAGATTGAAAGTGATTTGGCTACCGTTTACGTACTCACCAAACGGGTTAATCCCTTCGAAGGGTTGAAAAGCATAATTTTTCACTAACCACATAGAATCTTCTTGTGTGGTTGGATTTACACGTACGCCCTTATCGAAAATTACTTCCTTGATTGAATATGAAAAACTGTCATATTGGGTCGGATGGAGATTATTTGGAACATAGGGTTGATGTATATTGGCTGATGTCTTCTGGGTGGCGCTCCAGTTGAGCCTTATAAGGTCCCAAAAATTAGGTGAGTATTGATTGCCAATATCATGCGGAAAGGTATCTGTCCAACCCTCCAATTCTGGAGCATACCCAATGATGAGGTTTCTTGACCACAAGGGGATATAGGGTGTTTGCCAATGGAGTTCCCATTGAATATCATCACAGAGCATTTTCATTTCACTTTGATTTTCTATGTGTGTGCCATAGGTGGGATCAGAGTAGCCTTCTGGGAACTCCCAATTTCCTAACGCGTAAAGCCAAGCCTCAAGATGACCATCTGGAGTTGTCAATCCCGGTGTATTATAACTCTCGTCCTCCCAGCTATATTTGTCAAAATTCGGGTGGAAAAAATCGTATAGATAATCTGGATTCCTTCTTAGCCCCCAACAAAGGAAATATATGTCGAAATCACGATTCTGAAAGACATATTCCAGAAGATTTTGGAAAGGGATCGCATAATTGTGAAAGTATAGTCCCTCACTGCTTGTTCCAGGATGATACTCTGAAGCATTGCTGGCAGCACCAAAGAAGTTATTCCAAGATTCGACTACAAAATTACAGAAGGCAACTACTACGCCAGATTCCTGAGGTGTGATGACATAGATTGGTCTTAGTTCCTGTCCTTGGTCAGTGATCCAATGTCAAGAAGAATTTGTCCATCCCAGGTCTCCTGTTAGAATTTCCAAGGCCTTTGTTGCATTATAGGGAACGGGGTCAATGTCTGTATTAAACCAGAACAAATTACTGGGGAGGATTAGAGAATCTAATGCCCTGTTTATGCCTGGACCATAAATGTCATTCAACCAATCCCTTTTCAAATCTCCAGTAAGGAAATGCAGAACATTCCTAAACGTGCTCACATTAAGTGGATAAAGTTCAGAAGCGGGAGTTCGATTACCATAAGGGGCACCGGGCATATATGGTTCGTCAGGACCAAGCGTAGGAGGGTTTTCTCGACAGTTAAGCCCCAAATAACACATATGGTGCACTGGATTGTAGCTGATGTTCCAACTATAGTTACCATGGAGCTCAGCTGCATCACTTTCGCGAGTTATGAGCATCGTATCAAGCTCTCCTAACTGGGCCTTAAGCAGAGCGTAAGCAGGATCTCCAATAATCCAAAAATACAAGTCATCAAGGAGTGGAAGATTATTAAATTCATCTGCCTCACCAGGCAGTGTAATCAATGCAGATGGAATCAAGCAGATTAAACCAAGAATAAGAAAAACATGAAGCATATTGCGCTTATTCAAAATATCCTCCTCCCTCGGACATTTCTAATGATAGAAAATTATGTATAAGATTTATGGAATTAGTTTCCATACCTCTCTCATATATAGTTGCAGAGAGCCTCGCGTAGTTTTGTGGACGGGACGGGATTTGAACCCGCGGCCTCCACGATGCCAACGTGGCGATCATTCCAGGCTGATCTACCCGCCCTCACTCTATTTCTAAGCTACATATCTAGCAATGCAAGGAATATGGTAAAGCTCCTTTAAGCCTTTTCTCAACTGAAAAGATTTAGTGTGTGCGGCGAGGTCGCTTCGTTAATATTTCATTTGCTTTTTCTTCTTTTTTTGAGTCAGGATTTTTTCTTGAAAAGCGTAAGCCTTCTATTCACAATCTCGCTTACGACGCCAGCCTCAGCTTTTCCTCGGACTTTTTTCATAGTCAAACCCATGATAACTCCGAAGGCTCTCTTTTCATTTTCAAGTAAAAGTTTCCGATTTTCCTCAATTAAGCTGTCAACAATATTCTCAAGCTCCTTTTGGGAGAGCATACTTAAGCTAAGCGCTTCAATTGCTTCAATCGTTTTTACGTTCTTGTGTCTTGAAAGCCAGGCAATTATGTCTGGAATAGCTTCTTTTACTACATGTCCCAAACCGACCAGATGAAATAGCTCCAGAAATTGCTTGTCTGAAACATTCTTAACTTCAACGCTTTCACGATTCAAAGCCTTTAGCGTCTCAGTTAGGGTTACAGCGACGATTGTAGGGGATATATTACTTCTTTCAATGGTCTCTTCGAAAAGTTGGGTGAACTCGGAGTTTAGCACCTGTTTCGATAATTTTTCGTTTAGCCCGTAATCTCGGATGAAACGCTGCATCTTTTGTTCAGGAAGCTCTGGTAGGTATTTGTTTAGTCTTTCGACGTAGGGTCGAGGAATTTCTGTGGGGGGTACATCAGTCTCTGGATACATGCGGGTTGCTCCAGGTCTGGGTCTACTGTAACGTGTTGATCCGTCTGGCTTCGCAGCGCGGGTTTCGTTTGGAATTCCTTTCAAGGCTTCCATCGCTCTCCCGTTCACTGCCTTCAAAGCGTCAACCACGTTCTCGAATATGTCAGCAGCTAGAACCACAGTGTCATCTTGCTTCGCATTCATGGTTTGCATTAAGGTTTTTATCTCCTCGACAGTGATTCCATAGGCTGGCAACTCATCTGTGTGAAAGATACCTCCTACACGACCCCAATGCCCTGCTCTATCAGCCATCTCTGTGCCCAATCGGACATTTGGCATAAGCTCTTTCTTCAAAAGACCACCAAATCTTGGCAGTCTGACTGCAAGAACGTGCTTTCCCTCTTCTACAGCGGAATGAATGATTTTACATTTAGTCTTTCTAAACACAGATGTGACATCTACAAACTCGTCCTTAATTTCGTCTTTCTTGGCGCCACGTTTTGCTAGCTCTTCCTTGATTTTCAAAAGATTTAGCTGTCGCTGAACTTCATTCTCTACCACGAGAGAAACAAGCTCAAGCTCCTGTACGCCCTTAATCTCCACAAGAGCGCCATCAGTAATAGAAATGTTCAAGTCCTGACGTATGGTTCCCAAACCCCTTTTGACCCTTCCCGTAGCTCTAAGAATCCGACCAATCGCCAAAGCAACCTCTTCCGCCTCTTTTGGCGTGTATATAACTGGCGAGGTTGCAACCTCCACAAGAGGAATACAAAGACGATCAATGCGGTATCGAAGAGTATCACCTTCAGCACCCATTTTTCTTGCAGCATCCTCTTCGAGACCTATGTGTTGAATTGGGACAACTTTTTCCTTGATATCAATCCCGCCATTGAAAGCCACACAGCAAGTACGTTGAAAGCCTGTAGTGTTAGATCCATCGATAACGGTCTTCCGCATAACATGGATCTCATCGAGAGGGTTAGCACCTAGCATGAGGGAAATAATAAGGGCAGTTTCCAGGGCTTCTCGATTAAGGTCATGAGGAGGTTCTTCGTCCATCTCAACTAAGCATGATGTTTCCTTGTTTCCATCATATAGAATCTTGACACCTTTTTGAAACTCGAAAAGTGCGACTGGGTCGATTTGCCCGAGTTCACTTTGTGTTGGGCGAAGCCTACGCAGAAAAGTGATTTCAGGTCTTTCTTTGAATAGCTCAGTCCTGCAGTCGCAGAAGAGTTTCGTTTTTGTGTTCAGTTGTTGATGGACCTCTAAGCCTACCTTCAAGCCAAGTTTCTCATAATCTGCTGCAACCATCCTTCAATCCCCAAAAACGGTTCGCTCAGAGAATTCGTTGGCAATATTCTTTGAGAGGAGTTTCCTTGCTTCAGTAAAATCTTTCGTCTGACCTAAGACCCACATCATTTTTACCAGCGCTGTTTCGGGCAGCATGTCTTTTAGGGGGATGACACCAATTTCCAGTAGGTCTCTGCCGGTGTCGTAGACATTCATGTTCACTCGACCCCAGATGCATTGAGAGGTTATGCCGACGATGATCTTTTTGGTGATCGCTTTTCTTATAGCAGAGAAATAACGATTACTTACATGCCCTAAACCTGTTCCCTCTAAAATGATGCCTTTGTATCCATTCTCAACGTGCCAGTCAATAACTGGTCCCATCCCAGGGTGGAATTTAATGAGGGTAACTTCTTCATTGAATCTGGGTTCTACTATCACCTCTTTTTCAGAGTCCCTTTTTTGGTAATCTCTTGTAAGCATTCGAATTTTGCCATCTTTGAGTCTGGCTAGTGGTGGCACATTTATGGACTTAAACGCATCACGGCGGCTTGTGTGACATTTTCTCGCTTTAACCCCTCGATGAAAAATGATTGAATCGTCAGATACTGTTTCATGCATGGCAATGGCGACTTCAGCAAAAGGTGCACTTGCTGCAGCTTTTACAGCTCCGATTAGGTTGGTCGCAGCGTCTGAACTTGGCCGGTCAGCTGAGCGTTGAGACCCCACTAGGATCACTGGGACAGGTAGGTTTTGCAATGCAAAACTCAATGCTGCAGCGGTATAGCCCATAGTATCTGTTCCATGGGCGACAACAACTCCTGCGACACCGTTTTTGACGAATTTTGCAATGCTTTTTGCCGCTTCTGACCAGTGTTCCACAGTAATGTTTTCGCTGAATACGCTGAAGAGAATCCTAGCATCTAGAAAGGCTATTTCTGAGAGCTCTGGAACTACACTATAAAGGTCATTGGCTGTGAGTGCTGGTCTCACCCCACCAGTTCTGTAGTCGACTCTGCTAGCAATTGTGCCACCAGTGCTGAGAATGGCTACTCTTGGAAGATTTTCCTTCTGTTTTGGCAAGGGAGGGGTAGAAAATGCAGGTTTGGCTCCTACTCCAATTCTTTCGATCTTCGTGTCTTTGGTCACTAAGATTCCAACATTGTATCCGGTATTCAGCTTTAGAACTAAGTGTCTATCGTCGCCAAATTCTGACCTTGGAATAAGTACTCCCTGGTATATTTCCTCATCCTTCATAACACGAATTTTGTCTCCAATACCCGCTCCAGCTTCTTTCAATGCTCTAAGAGCTTCACCTTTATAACCCGGAAACTTCTCGGTCAATTTGCTACTTCCCTATTGTCTTAGACATATAAGGTCCATCATATCTGTAACCATGACGCATGTAGTACACCTTTGTTCCCAAAGCGCTTATAACTGCAACCTTTCGCCTGTCATACTCGTCCTCTGATATTCGTTCAGCTTCAGAAAGAAGGATCTCGCCGTATCCTTTATGCTGCCACGCTTTAGTTATGTGCTTTCCAACTGGGACAAGGGAGCCACATACACGAAGTTCACGTACGATTGAAGACGATTCCGTGGAGATTTCAGGTCTGTGGGCATTTTCGGAGGGTATGCGCAGCCGCAAATATGCTACAAGAACATCATTGGCAGGATCTTCTGCGGTGATGAATATGTCCACTCCTTCTGATGCCTTCTCCTTTATTGAAAGGATTTGGACATTTTCTGAGGTGATCTTTGCTTTATCTCTCAGCAATCGGTGGCCAACTTCACGACATCTTATGCAACAGCATCTCAGGTCCTCTTGTTTTAGCCTTTGCAGAACAAGCTGTCTGAGGTTGCTTTTTTTGACCCCTGCTTGCACCAGACGAGCTGGTATGTCTCGTTGGATCCGCATGATTCGAACCCAGGGTGGAACTATCTTCTTAATTTCTGCTATTAGCTGGACTGCATTCTCTACGGAGTAGGGAATAAAATCGCCATCCTTCCACCAGTCATAAGCCTTTGTGCCTTTCAGGACAAGACATGGATAGATTTTTATCATGTCTGGCTTGAAATTCGAATCGGTGAAAATCCTTCTGAACCCTTCTAGGTCTTTTTCAGGATTCGATCCTGGTAAACCAGGCATGAGGTGGTATAGAACCTTCAATCCTGAGTCCTTCAGCATTTGTGTTGCTTCTATCACATCTTGAACTGTATGACCTCGGTTAACATGATCGTAGATGTCATCATAGATGTTCTGCACCCCAATTTCTACCCGGGTCACACCCATGGAAAGCATATGGTCTATATGCTTTGTCCTTGACCAATCTGGTCGAGTTTCGACTGTGATGCCAACATTACGAATCCGGCTGGTCTCTGCAAGCTTCTTTGCTTCCTCTAAGCTATTCGTGTCAACTCCAATCAATGCATCTAAGCACCCTTTCACAAACATTTCCTGATATTCTGTGGGCATGCTGGGGAAGGTGCCGCCCATGATTATTAGCTCCACTTTATCAATCTCGTGACCAATTGCTTCAAGTTGCGTTATGCGGCTTTTTACCTGCTTTTGCGGGTCGTATTGGTTTTGTATTCCCCTCATGGCTGCGGGTTCATGGCCTGTATAGCTTTGAGGGACTCCTTGTGAAGGCCCTCCGGGGCAGTAGGCGCATGGTGCATCGTTGGGGCAGGGCCACGGTTTTGTCATAGCTGCGACTATTGTTACGCCAGAAATTGTGCGTGTAATCTTTCTTCTCAATAAAGGTAGAAGTTTTCGTCTTTCAGTAGGTTTCAGGTGTTGAATTAAATCTGAATTTGATAGAACACAAGCTAGTCCTTGCTTGCCTGCAATTTTTATCTTTATAATGTTCACGTCTTCCCTTCTGGGCTCGGGAATCTGCATCAGTGATTCGATGATTTCACGGCAAGCCTCTTTATTCATGAAGATCTCATCTTTCTATCCATTCTTTCGCTCAAAATAAACATGTAGTTATTAGATTATTGTTCCCTGGTGTAAACGATTTTCCCGCCGACAATTGTCATCTCAACTTTCAAGTTCTTAACTTGCTCATATGTAGTCTTGTAAGGATCTTGGGAAAGCACCACCAAATCAGCAAATTTGTCTGGCTGTATCGAGCCCTTAACGTCTTCTTCGAAGGAGCCATAAGCTGCATTTACAGTATAAAGCCGCAACGCTTCATCCAAGGTTAAGCGTTCTTGAGGAATTGTTTTTCTTGCAACAGCTGCGTAGATGCCTAATATTGGACTGACAGGTTCTACAGGGGCGTCAGAGCCACCCATTGTCATAATGCCTTGATTTAAGATACTTTTGAATGCATAAGTCCATCTGGCTCTGGTTTTGCCTAAACGCTTTTCAATCCAGAAATCAGAAATCACGAAGTGAGGTTGCACAGACGCTATTGCACCGATTTCCTTAATTTTTTTCATAAGTTTGGGATTCAGAACAGAAACATGCTCTAACCGATGTCGATGGTTTATTCTTGGTATCTTTTGGAGCACCTTATTCAATATTCTCAACACTGTTCTCACCGTTTTGTCACCAATAGTATGGATAGCTAACTGAAAGCCTGCTTCATGCGCCCTTGTCATATATCGTTCAAGTTGTCTTTGCGAATGAAGTAGAATTCCTTTGGTTTCAGGCGCATCATTATAGGGCTTATCTAATGCTGCTGTCCTTCCCCCAAGAGAACCATCTGTTAATATTTTAACGCTGCCAATCTTGATTTTATCATCACCAAATCCAGTTGACAAACCGGTCTCGATGAACCTGTCAAGGCTTTCAACGGAAATGAGCAAATAGATGCGTAATGGAAGTAAGTCACTTTTCTTCAATTCTTGAAGTGCTTGAATCTCGTTTACAGAATTAGTTATCCAATGAGCGGTGGTTATACCGTTTTTAGCCATCACCTGACAAGCCAATAAGCAATATTGTTTAAGAGTTTCCATGCCAGTTTTCGGCAAGTGTTTGTAAACGAGCTTGAGAGCGTGTTCTCTCAGGATGCCATTTGGCTCGTGGGTTTTGGGATTTTTGTCTATTACTCCACCTTTTGGGGGCTTTGTTTCCTTTGTAAGTCCAACAAGTTTCATCGCTTTGGAATTTATTATACCAAGATGTCCGCATACTCGTAGTAAAAAAACTGGCTGGTTAGGCACGGCTTGATCGAGGTCTGAGCATTGGGGATATCGTTTTTCTGCGAGTTTATCTTGATCCCATCCGCGACCAATTATCCAATTATCTTCAGGGATTTCCTGGGACCTTTGTTTGACCTTCTTCTGGATTTCTTTTATCGATTTAACATAACGTAGGTTGATTTGAGATAATCCTTTGCCTAGTGATGCGCCATGTACATGAGTATCAATGAAACCGGGTACAACTGATTTTCCTTCAAGATCGATTTTTTCTGTGTTTTTACCAATGTAAGGGAGAATTTCTTTTTCAGTGCCAACTGCAACGAACTTACCATGTTTTATTGCCAAGGCCTGGGCTTTCGGTTGTTCAGGATTCATACTAATTATGTTGCCATTTATGAGAACTAGGTCAGCGTAAAGCATAACGAAGAGTACTGGGCTGTAGTGTTAAAAGGTTTAGTTTGTGGGTTTCATCGGCTCCAGTTTTGGCCGGCTTTTCGCTGTAGAATTATGCGTTTCTCAAAATTTCGTCTTGCCCGTCTCCTAGGAGCTGAGTTTTTCTTAGATGTGCCTTGTATCTTAGGTGTTTGGCTACGTACTTTACCTGCCTTTGAAAGCGATCCGTGTGTTGGCATTTTGCTTTTAACTCCTTTATTGCTGAAAAGCTAATCGTCTGGAATCATTTAAGGGTTTCCTAACCTCTTCTGAACTGCCTTCTAACTTCCTCTAACTTCGAACCAACCACATCTATTTTCGATTCATTCAGTTCACCGAAGCCCTTTTCATAAGCACGGTTTATATGGTAGATTTTGGCTGGATCTATGCCCATCACTCGGCAAGCTGTTGCATCTGCTGCAACAATGTCCTTGCTAGCGATTACTAAGTTCATTTTGACTGGTGACCCAAAAATTGGGCCTGCTCCTTCAAGAGCATAAAAACCATCTATTACAGTGAATCGTGGCGATAAAACTGTATTTATGTCCACAACGACTTTGCTGATGTTTCTGGCATGATACTTAAACTTCATTTTTGTTGGTAATAGACCGAACATGTTCTTCAGTCCAAGAGACACACCTGTGACGCTATGCGTCTTCAGTTTTGCAGCATTGATTATGACCGAGTCCACCACTATTCGTGGAACACTAATCACTTTCAATGTTTCGCTGTTGGGGATAGGCAGTTTTATCCGGTCTTTCTCTCTTCTTAAGTTAAGAAATTTTACACCGTTCTTGTCACATATCTCTTTCATTCCCGTAGTTTCACAAGCCTTGTCTGCGTTTGTCATGCTAGCATCTGATTCTACAACAAAGACTTGATTGAAAACTTCTAAGGCTTCGTGAATTAGAGCCTCTACCACCAATGGGTCGGTTGTAACACCTGTGTCATAAGTTTTGGTTGAAATGAAATTTACCTTGATTAAAGCCCTTTCTAATCTTTCTGGGCTTCCATTTAATCCGCCTCCAAGCTTAATAGCTTCAAGAACAGTGCCTAATACCCTTGGGCCCCTGACAAGTGCTACATTAACCATGAACCATCATTAATGATTACTACTACAAAAATAGTGCTCTAAGAAAGCGATTCTAAAATAGTTTGTCTATTGTTGATGTATTCGTCCTGCGAGGTGGTTATGCTTTGAACCACTTGAATATTAAGTATTGGATCTTTGTTTTCTCAAAATCAGGGGTTGCAACAATGAATCTTTTTCGTACAGTTGTGGCAAGTCTCCCAGCTTTCACAATTTCGGTTGCTGTCACATCTTCCTCGCTTCGTTTAACTGTCACCATGTAAGGAGCATGCTCAACCCCAGGTCCATGCTTGTATACAGCAAAATCACATCCATATTTTATTCCAGGAGCAACTACAAACCCGCTCTCTCTTAAGTCGCGATAAACAGCATATTTCAACTCAAACTCGCCATAGAGCTCACGAGCTTTTTTCTTAAGCTTCTTTAAGCCCACTTTCTTCTTTTTTGGTCCTTCTCTTACATCTATAATCTTGTCCTCGGCAAGATACAAACCTTCCATAAGGTCTAGAACCAAGGGGACATTGAATTTCGCGTTCTTTGGTTTTGGTATGCCTAAGGGTTTGCCATAATATCCCCTTTTATAAAGCTCTGAACTCTGCTCTGAATCCCAGACTACAAGGAAATTTTCGATGAGCTCAACCTTAATTTGCTTGCCCATTGGTGTGTCAGCTTTGTTACATGGTAAAAGATAATATTCGTGCGGCATCAGAAGCGTCCTCAGCTTTATCAGCCGCGTTTTCAAGAAGTTGAGTTATATCCCTTAGAAGCAACATCGCTGGAATCTCTAGATTGCTATTTATTATCTTAACCTCCAGCTCTCTGTAAACATCATCTACCATACGTTCAGCCATCTCAACTTCCTTAGCTTTTTCCAATGTCTTACTGGAACCGTAAGAAAGCGTTATAGCGGTCTCTCTAAGCTTTATTACAGTCTCCAACATAGCATCTGAAAGCTTTACAAGGTCCTTCTTGATGTCTGATTCCACATTCCATCCACGTTCCATAATAGAAAGAAGCCAAAATCCAATGCCTTCACAGAAATCCGCGATTTCACTAGCCAAGTTGGTGAAGCGGAGAAAATCCTCTCTGTTGATGAGGATTGCCCCTATTTGGGCTAACTCTTGAGAAACCATTCGTCTGGCCTTGTCAACTTCTTCTTCTGTTCTCTTCAACTCTGCAAATACCTGTCTGGCAGCATTTTTATCATCTTCCGCAAAGCAATCGACCATTTGAGGGACTTTACGCGTGATATCTAAAACCTTTCGTAGATGGTCTTGGCAAACGTTAAGCGCTCTTCTCTTCACACGTTCTTCTGTTTCAACCGGAAGAACCAATTGTCTCACCCCGGAAAATGCCCTTAAGGCACCATCATAGAATAGACGAATACACTAAAAAGTCTGCCGAAACTTGTAGGCTGTTTCTACAAGCTTTTTCCCATGTCTCTGAATTCATTCTTGTAGCTGAAATACGCATTCAAATTTTTTGACAAGTATTTAGTTTCTATGCGGACCTGTTTCCATGAGTCACGGTCTCGTATAGTCACTGTGTCGTCGTCCAGCGTGTGATAGTCAATTGTAATGCATAAAGGGATGCCAGCCTCGTCAGCTCTAGCATAGCGCCTTCCGATGGAGCCCGCTTCATCGTATTCCGCTACGAAGCCTTCAATCAGCAAATTTCTATGTAACTTCCTTGCTCTCTCTGCCAAACCATCCTTTGTGACAAGTGGGTAGACTCCCACCTGTACAGGTGAAAGCTCTCTTGGAAGTTTCAGAAGTGTTCTGCCCTCTCGTTTACTATACGCATATTCTAAAACCACATAAACCAGCCTATCTATTCCAAAGCTTGGTTCAACCGTGTGTGGAATGAACCGTCTTCCGGTTTCATCTACTTTTCTGTGGATAATTTTTACATGATCTGGCATAATTCTAAATGATCTTAACATGAAGTATCCGTCCTCTTTAAGAGATTTTTCGACTTCGCGTGCATCAGCTTTTCGAAGTAAATCTGCTACTTTTGATGAGTCTTTTTTGAATGTTGGACCTATTCTAGCCAATACCGGTTCGATAATGACTTTTTCTTTTAGTATAGGTTTGTCATGTTCCTTGAAAACCTGCATGTCCACACCACTGTGTTTCATGTGCTGTTTTAAATCGTAATCTGTGCGATAGTTATGGCCTGATACTTCTGTCCAGCCCCACCGTTTTAAGTAGATTTCTTGGTCATAGCCTTGCGCGGAATAATGGGCTCTCTCCCAATCCAGTTTTTCGATGAAACGCTGTTTATCGTCTGGGACACCGAGTTTGTTTAAGAAGTGTTTAGCCAACGTCATGAAACACGCTTGCCATTCTGTTCTTATGTAACCTTTTTCAAGTGCTTCCTTCACCGTCACTTCCACTAATTTATCGGCACCTCTTTGTTTCAGTTTTGCAGGAATGAGTCTCAAAGTCTCCTTCCCAATCTCCTTCAATATTGGACATTGGGGGACTGCCGGATCGAAAAAGAGCTCAATGTCAGCTATGGTGAACTCTCTTAGCCTGAGAGGACCTTGGCGAGGAGAGATTTCATTTCTCAGAGCATGACCAATTTGAGCGACGCCCATAGGTAATCTTTCTCTAGCAACCTCGTAAAGGCGTTTAAACTCGACAAAAACACCTTGGGCAGCCTCTGGTCGACCGTAACCAATTGACTCCGAATAGGGTCCGATGGTTGTAGAAAACATTGTCATAAAGTATTTGGGCTTGCCTAGTTCCTCACCGCATTCAAGGCATTTTATACTGTGTTTCGTTATTTCTTCAGCGATTTCTTTAAGGTCAAGTTTCTCTGTTTCAGTGTCGCTCATTTTTGCTTTTTCTTGAAGCAGATGGTCAGCTCGAAACTTTCTTTTGCATTTCGAGCATTCTACCATAGGTTCTCGAAAAGCGTTTACATGACCTGACGCGTCGAAAACTCTTGCGGGGGTAACAATAGAAGATTCCATTTCGAGAATTTGGAAGGGTTTGATGTAGAAATCTCTGAAGGTTTCCTCTACCTTTCGTTTAAGTGTAGAACCTAATGGACCATAGGTTAGGAAGCCACTGGCGCCGCCATAAATTTCATAGGAAGGCCAGAAAAATCCTCGACGTCTAGCAAGTTCACTTATGATTTCATATTTGTCAGGTTTCTGCAATCAGCTTCATCTCTTTGGGCGCTACAATCACAGCTAATTGCTACTTCTTCATAATAAAGCAAACGTACAGCTTCCAGAGAAGTGGTTTCACGCCCTTTTCTTAATCTCTTTTTCAAGTTTCTTCATCATATTCAATTTCGCCATTATTTCTTCCTTCAAATACGTAATCGTCTTTGTAGGCGTCGGATCAACACCATTTAGTAATGCCAGGTATATACTTACAAAGTCGCCTATGCACACAGTTGAAAGCATTTTTGCCAGCTTCATTTCACCCAATGCTGGAATCTCTAAAACCCTAGAAACTTTTTCAGAAACTAACTGCTTTGTCAGCTCGATTCTCTGCCTTATCTCTGAGGGTTCTTTCGGGTCTCGAATAAATATCAATGAAAAAGATTGTGTAAGATTCTTGGAAGCCTCCCACCCAACAATATCATTGTGATTGAGCTCAGAAAATACATCAAATTTACTTGGGACCTTACTGTTTTCATTAAATTGACATTTCAAACGTCGCGCCACCGCGGCGTATTGTCTGAATCCATAAATTACGGGGATTGTATCCTTAATTTCCGAAGCAAGCCTTTTTGCCTTGTTGCTTCTTAAAGGTATGCACTGAGCGTTTTCTCTACTCACTTTTCCCAAAATATCTAAGGCTTCCTTAATCTCTTCGTCTACCCCTTCAATAATACCAAGTTTTTCCATTAACACTATGAGCGGGAATAACAGATAGGCGATTGCAGCGCGTGGGGGAAAGCCAGTAGGTATTAGGATGTGAGGAATACGAAGCTTTTGCGAAAATGCTTGAAGGTGCCCACCAGATGATATTGTCAGAACCATACAATTGCGGTTAACAGCTTCTAAAAAAGAGCTTAAGGTCTCCTCCGTTTCTCCAGAGTAGCTTACTGCAATAACAAGGCTCTTTTGATCAGCATAAGCAGGTAAGACGTAGTCTTTGCAGATCTGAATAGGAACCATAACTTGATCGAACAGCCAATCTCTAAGCAATTCCCCACTAATGGCAGAACCGCCCATCCCGACAACAATGATATTTCTTAGTGTGCTGTAGTTGGAGGGCAGTTTCATTTTTTCAACTCGTCTGATGGCATCTCCGCAAAAAAATGGAGTTCGTTCGCACAGCTCAATCATGTTACTCTTGTCTATCTCCATGACTTTATCAGGCTGATCTAGAATGGTGAGTCTTGACATTTTTCATCAGTCCGCTATATTTTTCTTCATATTAGCCTTTTAAAAGCAGAGGTTAGATTTAGAATTGATAGATGCACGGAGGCATATCTTGTATCTTAGAAAGGAGGTTTCAGCAACTGTTCTTCGGTCATGAACTTTCAATAGCCATCCCTGCTTCATTGGTTTCGGACATCCCTCACCTTAGAGAGAAAACATCGAGAATCGGAACTATAGGGAGAGCGGCTGCGATTTTTGGCGTGGACGAAGTTGTGATTTTTCCAGACTCATATGCGAAAAACCAGAGTCGAGAGATCGATCTCATTGCTACGATTCTTTCTTATTTGGAGACACCTCAGTATTTGAGAAAACGACTGTTCAAAATACGACCTGAACTAAAATATGCTGGAGTGCTTCCGCCACTCCGAACCCCACACCACCCCTTGCCAAAACGAGCTAAGGATTTAGTCACTGGCGAATACCGTGAAGGTGTAACTGTATCCCATGTAAAGGAAGGCACTATTGTAGATGTAGGTGTTGAAAGACACGCCTTAATTCGGAGTAAAAAACTGCCTAAGAATGTTCGTGTAACAGTGAGGATAAGAAAAACTAAAAGAAGACTGGAAGCAGAAATTGTTAGTCGCAATGAAATAAGCGAATACTGGGGATACCAGATAACGTGTTATAGCCGAACATTGGGAAAACTCCTGCAAAGGCAGACTTATGACTTAATCCTTGCAACCTCGAGAAATGGGAAACCTTTCCAAGGAATTTTGGAAGAGCTAACAAGTCGCTGGGGAACATCACATAAAATTCTCATTGTCTTTGGAGCACCTGCACAAGGATTATATGAGATTGTCAAACGGGAAGGACTAAAACTGGATGAGATTACTGATTTTGTGGCAAACACAATTCCTCATCAAAAAGTTGAAACTGTCCGCACTGAAGAAGCGCTCCTTGTGACTTTGGGGATTCTGAATTTGATGGCTACTAAAGGTTAAAATCCTGCCAATTCAAAGAAGGCTTATGCAGTTCGATATTGTGCTTCCATCAATCGTCACATTAATCACTGTGAGTATTGTTTGGCTTTACACGAGATTTGAAGTGAAGATTAAGTCGCTTTTTGAAGAAAAAGAGTTTCAAATTCGTGACGCGGTGTTTCTTGTTGTAAGCATGGGGACCATCGTAACGATTATTGTGTTTGTGCCTCAGAGAGCATTACAAATCTTATTCCTGGTTGCCTACTCTTTTGTACTTTTTCTTTTCACGTACATAGCTGTGGAAAAATGGTTCCTTGCTGTGCTGCCTCCCATCTTTTTTGTAGGTCTTTATCTCTCTGGCTTTTGGAACATTATCTTCCTCAACGTATTTGCGATAATTTTTGCCATTCTCATCTCAATATATTTGGGTGGCTTGTTTTCATGGAAGACTGTGTTGGTTTTTGCAGGACTTATAACTATTATGGATTTCATCCAGGTTTTCATAACAAGATTTATGGGCACTGCTGCCGGAAAATTCATTGACCTTCGATTACCTGTGCTTTTGCAGGTACCCACATTTCCACGTCAAGGAGGCATCCTTTTGGGATTAGGAGACATATTCCTGGCTGGATTATTGGCTATACAGATCGAGTTGAAATACGGTAGAAAAGCTGGAGCCATTTCCGCAGTTCTAACAGGATTTGCTTTTTTCATCTTTGAAATCGCCATCTTGAACTTTGAGTTTGCTGGTTTTTTCCCTGCCACCCTCGTCGTCCTTTTTGGTTGGCTTGCTGCTTTCGGAATAGTCTACGTGCGTGCGCGTCACCAGTCTTAGTGCCCACACGTCTATGCCTCAACGAAGTTTTGATTCTAAATTTTCATCACCCGCATCATTCTCATTAATCTGCAAGCAGAATATCTATGAAACCGCCCTACTAGATCCACCTAACAATAAGTTTATAACTTCACTCTTGTATTGAAACAGAGACAAGTGAAAAATCATGGGGCATAGGAAAAAACATGCTCCAAAACGCGGTTCATTAGCGTATTTGCCTAGGGGTCGTGCTGCTCGAGAAACTGGCAGAATACGCTACTGGCCTTCTAAGGCAGAGGGACCAACACTTCTCGGGTTCATGGGCTACAAGGCGGGAATGACTCATCTTTTTTATCTAGACGATCATCCACGCTCCCCGAATTTTGGTAAGGAGGTCAACCAACCTGTCACAGTTATTGAAACCCCACCAATCCTTGTTTATGCAATCCGAGCATATATCAGAACTGACTATGGTTTGAAGTCATTTACCGAAGCTTGGATGAAAAATCCTTCAAAGGATTTAAAGAAAGTCTTCACTTTGCCCGAAAACTTTGATCCAGAGAGTGGATTGAAGAAAATCGAGGAAAGATTGGACGACATTGTTGAGCTTCGTCTTTTGACAGTTTCTCAGCCACGACTGGCAAACATCTCGAAGAAGAAGCCAGAGCTTATGGAGATAAAGGTTGACGGAGCGCCTATTCAGGAGTTGTTTGAGTACTCGAAAGGATTGTTAGGTAAAGCTGCAGGTGTGATGGAGGTCTTCAAAGAGGGGCAGTTTGTGGATGTTGTCGCGGTTACTAAAGGGAAAGGTTTTCAAGGCCCTGTGAAACGGTGGGGTGTCAGGATTCTGCAACGCAAGTCTAGAAAGACCAAGAGGGGTGTGGCAGTTATTGGTCCTTGGAAGCCGCCAAGGGTATTATACACTGTTCCCCGAGCTGGGCAGATGGGATATCATCAAAGGACTGAATATAACAAGCGCATTTTAAGGATTGGAGTCGATGGTAAAGAGGTGACGCCTAACGGTGGATTTGTGAAATATGGAGTTGTGAGAGGCCCTTTTGTTTTGCTAAAGGGAAGTGTACCAGGCCCAGCAAAGCGTTTGATTAGACTTCGTGTTCCTGCACGACCAAAGAAGGTTCCTGCAGAACCCCCGAAAATCGTGAGTGTTTCCTTAGAATCGAAGCAAGGTTAGTGGGGAGAAAATGGGTAAGATATCGTCGAAGGTCTTTGATTTACAGGGAAAAAATGTTGGGAAGATTAAGTTGCCTAGTGTTTTCATGACGGCTTTACGACCTGATATTGTTAATCGAGCTGTTGTAGCCTTGCAGTCAAGGAGTTTTCAGGCGCAGGGGCGAGATCCAATGGCTGGCAAGAGAACGACAGCCGAGTCTCGAGGAGTGGGGTTAGGCATTGCTCGAGTACCTAGGGTGAAGGGTAGACAGAGGGCTGCTTTTGGCGTTAGTATTGTAGGGGGTCATCGTGCTCATCCACCAAGATCTGAAAAGAAGATTGTGAAGAAGATTCCGCGAAAAGAAGCAAGGTTTGCTTTGCAATCAGCAGTTGCTGCTACAGGAAATAAGGAGTTAGTTGCAGGTCGAGGCCACTTGGTTGAGGATGTGAAGGACTTTCCATTGGTTGTGGTTGATGACATAGAGAAGTTGAAGCGTACTAAGGATGTGGAGAGTGTGCTTTTAGCGTTGGGTGTCTGGGGGGATGTATTTCGTGTTCGTGAGAGTCGAAAAGTGCGTGCTGGGAAAGGGAAGGGTCGTGGTCGTCGATATAAGCAAGCTGTTGGTCCCTTAATTGTAGTTGCTGAGGATGCTGGGATTCTAAAGGCGGGGCGGAATTTGCCTGGGGTTGATGTGGCTTTAGTGGGAGGATTGAACGTGGAGTTACTGGCTCCGGGTACTCATATGGGCAGGCTTGCGGTATGGAGTCAATCTGCAGTAGAGGAACTTGATGAAAGGTTTGGGGGCAACTGAGTTTGGATGCGTATGATGTTGTTTTGTATCCGTTGATGACCGAGGTTGCCAGTCGGTTGTTGGAGACAGAGAACAAGTTGGTTCTTATGGTTAACATTCGAGCTACAAAGCATGACATCAGCCGGGCAGTGGAGGAGTTATATGAGGTGCGGGTGGAGAAAGTTAATGTTCTAATTACGCCTCGTGGGGAGAAGAAGGCATTTGTAAAGCTTCATCCAGAGGATAAAGCAGTGGATGTCGCCATAAAGCTGGGAATATTGTAGTCAACATACGAGCCTTGCTAAGTAAGAAATCAATGACAAGATTACTTAAAGCGATTATTATATTTGTAGACCTTCAGTTTTTCGAGGTTTTGGTAACCAAAATCGGCAAAGCAATTGATATAATATTAGTTATTAAAATCACGTTCAACGCAATACTTGAAAACAGCTCAGCATTGACAAGCTCATGAGCAAGAGGTAAAGTACTCATAGCAGCCGAAGCTACACCCTTCCCTACAATCAAGCCAATTGCTGGAAAACTAACAGCCATAGAGCTCCTCCAAGTTCCAATCCCAACCGTTACTAACCGGCTTCCATGCAACATCAAACTGATGGCCAACCCTACTAATAACTCAAGCCAACCTGTCCAAACATAGAGCAGACCGATAAATACAAAGAAAAATGTGGTTAAAATGAATGTCAGCTCCGAATGAAATCTTTCAATTAAACCTTTTAATTTGGACAATTGGTCAACATCAATCTTTAATCGAAGTGACTTGGCGAGTGACTGAGAATTTCCCAGAATCAGGCCAAAAACAAAAATCGCAATTCCTCCAGTTCCACCTAGCAGCTCGGTAGCTGAATATACTAGTAGAACAGCTGCTAACGTAAACGTATAGGTGAACTTGCTTTTTCGAGAGTAATAGAGGATATTCAACCATCCTAATCCAAATATCACGCCCAGAAAGATTGATGCAGAAACATTCCTCACCAATAATAGTGAGATGTCACCAACTCCCAAATCTCCCAAAGTGATGTAGCTCAGGATTGTCAAAGTAGAAACTAGGACGATTGGGTCATCAATCAAGGAAGAGAGTGTCAATGTAGTAGCAGTCTCCTTTTCTATCCGTAAATGCTTACAAACCGCGTTAACTGTTGCTGTGCTCACACCTCCCCAAGCTGAGGACAATAGAAATGCATAAGCCCACCGTAGACCAAACACAAAGTGTAAAAACAATCCCACAATGCCTGTACTCAATATGAAGCCTAGAATTGACAGTAATGCTGCCCTTCGACTCTGCGCCAACACTTCATAAAGATCCATTCCCAATCCTGCATCAAAACCAATGAACGCAATCGTAAGCGGAGCGAGATAAGGCACTACATCAGCTAAGGCAGTCATATCAAAAAGACCTAATATTGGACCACACACAATCCCCAAGACAATTAATAATATTGCATTAGGCAACAAAACCCGACGAGACATAAAGTCTCCTATAAAACTTAAAACCATGACAACTGCAATAGTGAAAAAAATGACTGCGATTTCCAAGACACTCAACCTACACAAAATTAAACATCTATTCTTTAAAAGACTATACTTGACTGCAGGTATCTAGAGCAAAATCTTGGAAAAAACACACGTGCAGCAGTCCGTACAGGCAATCTTTTAAAAGATTGACACCCCTAAAATAACTCTCTTAATGAAAAGGAGAAACCAACCGTGGTAAAAGTAAAAGACGCAGAAGTCCCAGAAGGACTGTATTACACCAAAGACTATGAGTGGGTTAAAATCGAAAATGGAAAAGCCCGTATAGGCATAACCGACTTTGCCCAGAAACAACTTCGCGAAATTGTCTACGTCGAACTCCCCTCCCAAGGTGACTCAATAGCCCAAAACGAACCATATGGAACAGTGGAATCTGTTAAGGCTGTCTCAGACTTGATAGCCCCAATAAGCGGTACAATTGAGCAAATAAACTCCGAGGTCCAAGGCAGCCCAGAACTTCTCAATGAGGACCCTTACAACAAAGGCTGGCTCCTCATAGTAACCCCGAGCAATAAGGATGAACTGAATACAATAATGAACCATGCTCAAGCAGTAGAGTGGCACAATACTCTCTAAAATAGAAGGCAACATAATGCCCCGGAAAATAGTCATAATCGGTGCCCATGCTGCAGGTGTCGACGCATCCTCAGCCGCCAGAAAAACTGACCGCACTGCTGAAATCACTCTAATAACCAAGGAAAAATATACAGGCTACTCAAGATGTGGTCTACCCTTTGTAATAGGAGGGCACATATCCAAATTTAAAGACCTCATAGTCTTCCCCCCAAGTTTCTACAGAATGATGAAACTGCAATTAAAAACAGAGACAACTGCGACAAACATCAACCCAACTGATAAAATTGTCGACACAACCGACAAAGCGGGCAACACGGAAACAATACATTATGATAGCTTAATTCTCACAACAGGGGCTTACTCCTTCATCCCCCCAATAAATGGCAGAGATAAACAAGGGGTCTACTCACTCCGTACAATAGAGGATGGCCAGCAAATCGATCAAGCAATAAGAAATGGGGCTCGAAGCGCTGTTGTCATTGGTGCTGGGTTAATAGGTCTAGAAACAGCAGTGGCCTTGAAGGAAAGAGGACTGAACACAACTGTTGTAGAGATGCTGCCCTATGTCCTGCCGGTTATGCTGGACAAGGAAATGGCTAACATTGTCCATGAAATGCTTGAACAAAAAGGGCTGAAAATAATTATAGGAAAAGGTGTAGACGAAATTCTAGGAACAGAGAGAGCGACAGCAGTCTCAGTGGCTGGTGAACAGATTCCAGCAGATATTGTAGTAGTCGCAACAGGAGTGAGAGCCAATACAGGCATCGCTACAAAGACAGGTATAGCCACAGGTGAGACAAAGGCAATCAAGACAAACTCAAGAATGGAGACAAACATTAGCAGCATTTACGCTGCAGGCGACTGCGCTGAAAGCATCAATATAGTCACACAGAAACCTCACTGCCCTCAACTGGGTACAGTAGCTGTAAGACATGGAAAGGTAGCAGGCATAAATGCCGCGGGAGGATATGCGCAGTTCACAGGTGTTCTGGGCTCAGCGGTATCCCAGCTTTTTGAAACCCAAATCGGTGTTACAGGCCTGACAGAATTCTTCGCAAAGAGAGGAGGAATAGAAACCGTGACTGGAACCATAACTTCGAAGACAAGAGCTGATTATTATCCTGGTGCCAAACCGATAAAGGTGAAGTTAGTTGTAGAAAAAGAATCGCAACGACTCATTGGCGGACAAATCATAGGTGGGGAGGAGGCAACACAACGCATCAATGCCTTATCCTTTGCCATACAAAAACAGATGACTGTCCGAGAATTAGCAAAAGTAGACACAGCCTACGCTCCGCCTCTCTGCGAAACATGGGAACCAATGGTGTTGGCTGCAGAAATGGTTCTGATGAGACTTCGCAAAACTTAATTCTCCTTCTTTTCTCTTTTCTTCAATATTAGTAGGAAAATTAATATGGAAAGTATATTTACAATTATGCAAATCTATGAACAATGGTGAATTTGAATGGCAACAAAAGTAGCAATAAACGGATTTGGAAGAATAGGAAGACTATTGTATCGAGCTGCTCTCGAGACTGGAACTGAAATCAATTTTGCAGTGGTTAATGATTTGACCGATGCTAGAACACTGGCCCACCTTTTAAAGAACGATACAGTGCATGGCAAACTACCTTTTGATGTGGAAGCCAGAGGAGACACTCTGATTATCAAGAAAGATGGAGCTGTTAAACAGGAATTGAAGGTTTTAGCACAGCCAGACCCAACGAAGCTTCCTTGGAACGAGATGGGTGTTTACCTTGCAGTGGAATCTACTGGAAGATTCAGAAAGAAAGAAGATGCTGCAAAGCATCTACAAGCTGGCGCAAAAAAAGTGTTGGTTTCCGCGCCAATGAGTCCAGCTCCAAGTGCGGATTTAACCGTAGTTTACGGTGTAAACGATGACAAGTATAATCCTGAAAAACATCACATAATTTCTCTTGCTTCATGCACAACTAACTGCGTCTCGCCAGTAGCCAAAGTATTAAACGATAGATTTGGCATTAAAGCCGGACTCATGACTACTATTCATTCTGTAACCAATGATCAGAGACTCTTGGATATGCAGCATAAAGACCTGCGTCGAGCAAGATCAGCAGCCTTCAACATGATACCGACAACCACGGGCGCAGCTGTAGCAGCTACACTTACATTGCCAGAACTCGAGGGAAGGATGAATGGGCTAGCATTACGTGTTCCCACACCTGACGTATCTATAGTTGACTTAGTGGCTACCCTGAATAGAGAAGTAACCAAAGAGGAAGTGAACGCAGCTTTCAAAGAGGCTTCAGAAAGGGAGCTTAAGAGTATTCTAGAGTATAGCGAAGAACCACTAGTCTCATCCGACTTGATTCACAATCCCTACTCCGCGATTGTGGATGGTCTTTCCACAATGGTCATCGGAAATCTGGTCAAGGTGCTGGTCTGGTATGACAACGAGTGGGGCTACTCAGTTAAAATGGTGCGGATGATAGAGAAAATCTGCAGGATGGCCGGCTCCTAGCGAAACATAGCTCTCTGCAAGCATCTTTCCCACCACTAATATCTTCTCTGATTAAGGAGGTTGGAGAATGCCAAAAATCTTGACTATGACGGACTTCGACTTCAAAGACAAGACAGTGTTGGTTAGGGTGGATTTCAATTCCCCAGTTGAACCTCAATCGAAGAAGATTCTCGAAGATTCGAGGATTAAAGCACATGGAGAAACAACGATTGAAGAACTTTCTCAGAAAGGTGCGAAAGTTGTTGTTCTAGCCCATCAAGGAAGACCAGGGGAACCTGACTTCATCCCTCTCGAGCAACACGCACAGATTTTAGGCAAGATATTGAAAAAGTCTGTTAGATATGTTGATGATCTATTCGGGGAAAGGGCAAAGAAGGCCATGGAAGATCTTAGAAGTGGGGAAATTCTGGTCCTTGAAAACGTTAGGACATATCCAAAAGAACGAAAAAAGGGATCGCCAGAAGAACAGGCAAACACAGATTTCGTCCAATCTCTCGCCCCTCAAGCCGATGTTTTTGTCAATGATGCTTTTGCAGCTGCTCATCGCTCTCATGTTTCCATAGTGGGCTTCACAGCGGTTTTACCCAGTGTTGCAGGACGTATAATGGAAAGAGAATTGAATGCTTTGGGCAAAGCTCTTGTATCCCCAGAAAAGCCCTGCGTTTACGTTTTGGGTGGTGCAAAGGCAGATGATGCACTGAAAATCTCTGAATATGTTCTCGACAATGGGATTGCTGACAGTATATTAGCTGGTGGGGTTGCAGGTCATCTATTTCTCGCTGCAAAGGGCTTAGACCTTGGAAGACCAAACATGGAATTCTTGGAAAAGAGAGGACTTATGGAATTCGTTTCGGGCATCAAAAAATTGATGGAGAACTATCGTGCCCAGGTAAACACGCCTCAAGACTTGGCTGTGAATGTGAATGGAAAGCGTAGAGAAATTGATGTAGAAGAGCTTCCGACAAGCTATCCAATATGTGACATCGGCACAAAAACTATCCATCAATTTAGTGAAATGATAAAGAAGGCCAAATCTATCGTAATCAGTGGACCTCTTGGAATCTTTGAAGATGAGGAGTTTAGAAAAGGAACTCAAAAAATCTTGGAAGCGATAGGAGACTCAAAAGCTTTCTCTCTTGTTGGAGGAGGTCATACTGTTGCAGCGATCGAGCAATTGGGGCTAAAAAGCAAGATGGGCTATGTAAGCACCGCTGGTGGAGCATTGATAGAGTTTCTGATGGGTGAAAAACTACCAGGTGTAGTTGCATTAGAAGCTGCTGCAGAAAGACAGTGATATATCTCTTTTCTTAATGCCCTTTAATTGTGCAGTGTTTCTTGAGGTATTCCTCTAACTTATTTCCCAAGGTTTGTTTAAGCAAGTCCATTCGTGTTTTCAGGTATTCATCTCGAAGGATGTCGAAGTGAAGACCGTCCCATTTACGCCCATTGACGAAGGCAGCTTTTCTCACCACTCCTCCTTTTTTAAACCCGCACGCTTCTAGGGCTTTGTGGGCACGGTGGTTGTATTCTACGCTCCAAGCCTCGCAGCGGTCAGCATTCAATTGGTTAAAGGACATTTCCATTAAAGCCACAGTGATGCGCCTGCCCAATCCTTTCCCCCAAAGCTCCTTCTTGCCAATGTATGTCCCAATATCTGCTGTCTTCACGTTTCCCCAATTCTCTTGCCGTAGCCTGGCAATCCCAATAGCCTCTTTTGACTCGATGAGTTCAACGATAAAGTGAAGGTGTTTCTCATCTTTCATCCAATCCTCAAACTGCTTTTCTAATTGAACCATACTCATGAAGTTTAACGGCTTGCTTCTAGAGTACATTATTAGTTCGAAATCGTTTTCCCATTCATGCAGAAGCGTCAAATCTTCCTTTTCAGTAGGCCTAAATCGTAGGTTTCCAAATTCGAACATGCTCACACACCAAGAGATTCCAATGTTTGGAAAGGTCACTATTAACTTTAACCGAGTGCAGAAAGCTGAAAAAAGGCTAAATACTTGCACATTCCAGCTAGCAAACGCTAGAAAAAGAGAAAAATCGTTTGGTAGCGGGGAGTAGATTTGAACTACTGATCTCTGGGTCTCTCAGAGTATCATAGCCCTATGAGCCCAGCGGGTTAAACCTGGCTACCCCACCCCGCTGTTCCGTGTTTTAATCTCGCTGCACATCATATAGATGATATAAAAACTTTTTTTCATCAGTGCAAGAGTTTATAACATCAAGTGGAGGGAGCGGGCCCGAAGGGATTCGAACC
>CP070730.1:1612584-1629725 GCA_020351305.1 Candidatus Bathyarchaeota archaeon | reverse complement strand
TAGCGTTTCGCTGCTTTCTATTTCTTCCAAGTTTTGAAAAATTGCATCGACAATTGTATTTCCTGTGACGAATATTCGATTCTCTAAGATACCTTCTCCCAGAAGAATCCTCTTTGAAGTTTCAGTTGGCGCAAATAGCAAGTCAGAACAGTGATCAGTAAGAACGCGGTTGATCTCCTCCGGCATCCTTCTATCGTAACTTCTTAAGCCAGCTTCTATATGACCAACTCTTATTCCAAGTTTTGCAGCTGAAAGAGCTCCTGCAAGAGTAGAATTGGTGTCGCCTTGAACGAGCACAAAATCGGGTTTCTCTTTTCTCAGCACTCCCTCAATTTTTTTAAGCATTTCTCCTGTCTGTTGAGCATGAGAGCCAGAGCCGACACCCAAATGGTATCTTGGACTTGGTAGTTCAAGACCTTCAAGGAAAATTCTATCCATAGTATATGAGTAATGTTGGCCTGTATGCATTATGCTGCAGTCCAAACTTGAGGTTTTACACTCTTTTATAAAAGAGGCCATTTTGATTATCTCTGGTCTAGTACCCAGAATCACCATAATTCTCAGTTCGATCACGCACCGATCTTCTTTTATGAGCGTCAGTGTCTCTATTAAAAGAGCATTAATTTGCGCACACGCATTTGATCTGTTTTCATCATAGAGAGGATTGGTTATATGTTATAAACTGTCGTAAGATAGAATACTTAATATAGCGCTTTGCCCATTTGTCTAAGGGGTGAACACATGTACAGCGAGCCGCTATGTACATTTAGCAGACTGGAGTATTAGTATTATAGATGTAATGAGGCTACAAGTTATGTATTCCAATAAGTCC
This sequence comes from Candidatus Bathyarchaeota archaeon, assembly GCA_020351305.1. Lineage (GTDB taxonomy): Archaea > Thermoproteota > Bathyarchaeia > Bathyarchaeales > SOJC01. The sequence goes on along the minus strand of CP070730.1, from coordinate 1,628,893 downwards.
CTTGCAATAATTTCAGTGATCATAACGATTGGAATTCTGGCTATTTCTCCAAGTTTGTCCGTCCTAACATCAAGTATCTTAATTCCAACATCCGGAAGAATCTCCTCCATTGGCTCATTACATGTTGAAGGAAGACACATAAAGGATGATTATGGCAACACTGTCTTTCTGAGGGGTGTGAACTATTATGGATATAATTTCGATCCATATGGCGACTGGAATGCTCCAGGTGACCCAAGACCTCATCGGCGTATGGGTACATGGGACGATTCTAGACCAAAAGCACACTATGAAGAATTGAGAGATGTGTGGGGTGGGAATGCAATGCGCTGGACTCTTGCAATTGAATATTGGTTGGAAAATACCGACAATCACAGATATTGGGTTAGGCGAGGGATTGAACTTGCCCAGGAATATGGAATCTACATAATTCTTGCTCCATGGCGTGTTCAAGGAGGAGCTGACTGGGACAATGATCCTCTGCCTTTCCCCCCTTACACACATACAGGCGCGAGCATTATAGCCAATGAGCAAGCTTTTATAGACTTCTGGGTAAGTGTCGCAACAGAACTGAAGGACCTGCCAAATTGGATTATAGATCCCTACAATGAACCTCATATGGTAACTACAGCATCCCACGACACAGATAGAGCAGCATGGTTTGATGTAATCTCGAGACTCATAAATGAGGTTCGAGCAATCACAGATCATATAATCCTCGTTCAGTGGATGGAAGGAGTTTGGTACGGCGGTTACAATAACATGAATCGATGGTTGGATGATTTTATTAATTACCTAGAAATTCGAAACACGACTAGAAATATTGTGATAAGCACCCACAATTACCACGACGCTTATACTTATTGGGGGTATCCGCAAGCACGACCGAATAATATGGAGCAACTCCTCCAAGATTACACGGTAGCTGGACTAACTTATGCAGCCACAGAAATAGATTATCCTTTATTGATTGGAGAAATCGGTGCCAATGATGAATCAACAGGAGAAGAATGGGTACAAGAAAAGATTTGGTATAACAATACTTTGTCTCTCTACAACGAGTGGGGATTAAGCTATATTGGCTGGATGTGGGCGTCTCCCAGGGAATCGGGCAGAGTGTTCACGCTTTGGGCGGATGGAGACTGGATACCACCACCAAGTGAAGAAGGCCTGATATTGATCGATGCAATTCGTCGTGGGTAGGCATTTCGTTGAACCAGCTTGCAAGGACTATGCAGGCGCGATACATGCTCAAGCATCTATATCACTGATTTTTTCCTATAGACTCACTGCCCATCGAGAACAAATCAAGGTTGAGGGGGAACCAAACCATTATAGATTTCGCTGTCTCCATTTGAATAAATCTTATTTTGGTTGTTTAGAATCGACTCATATTGAGTAATATTGTAACCCCCAGAGATTTCTCCATGTATAACATTCAGCCGCCTCATGTATATATACGTCCTATCATCAATAGTTTCGAAAATTAGGTTGAAATAACCTTCAAATGTGAAATTCGACAACACTCTGACGCGATCCCGCGGTATCATACCATAACTAGTCAAGACATGGTATGTACTGATATAATCACCGACTGTGATAGATTCAGCTGTTGCCGCATATGTTGACAACCACCTAGCACTCACCACTTCTTGTTCAACAGAGATCTCTTGGTACAAGCGGAAGGGATCCATGTGCCACATATTCAGCCCAATGGATATCGAGGCGCTATTGTCTCCTGAAATCGCATAGATAAATTCAGATTCAAAGAGAAAGAAGGGTGTAATAATTAAAATGAATGTTAGAAATAAGGCCATAAACTCATTCTTTGATTTTAAAAAAAACGAAAAAACTGCCTTGCCACCCATAACACACATAGGGGCTAAGAACAAGAGCGCATAATGATAGAATCTTCCCATCCGAAGTAATCCCGCGAAATTGGGGATGATAATGGTCATTAGTAAAATTAAGGCATTCAGGCTCATTAGCACAAGATAATCAGTCCGAGGCTTTGCATGTTTTTCCCGTTTAAATATGATCTTGAGAAAGCCTATTACAATTAAGCCCTCCGTAATGTAAAAAAAGATTCTCCCAATCTGATGCAGGAAAGACGGAGAAGCAGTCAATCCAATTCCTGTCAGAACAGCAGAGCCTCGAGCACCTGGATTGAAAAGGTCTTCAACTAAATTCCTGCTTATGTTATCAACATAACCCGATAAACCTGCTAATACCCCTGATGAAGATGTATAGAGGTACCAAGAAACAGCCATCACGAAAAACAATACGATTTGACTCAAGTTGATTCTTTTGCCTACTCCAAAGAAAGAAGAAGAAAGACGCGAAGCAAAAAAACCCAAAAGCCAAATAGCAATAATAAAAAACATAAACAAATAGGATGTTGAATAGTGGCTCACTATCAAAGCTGCGCTGAAAATGGCAAAGAGGAAGCTCTTTTTCCAAGAAACTATTTTATCATCAAGTAATAGAAGAAACAAGATAACGAAAAAGAGCTCAGCAATCATCTGTTTTGGCGGAATGAATGAATAAAATCCTTGCAAAGAGACAATAAAAAACATAGAGAAGAAAATTCCCACTAAACTAATTCTCTTCTCGAGTTCTGAGGACCACAACTCATAAAGTGCCAATGGCACGAAAGCGAAGGCAAGTGGATATAAAACTTTGAATACAGAAGAACCCGAAATTCCCAGAATCTGTGAATATACTGTAGGTAATACTGTAATACTTAACATACTATTAGCCGATAAGAGCTCCGTCCGATATCTTCCGATAGCGGCAAAAGATCTATCCCATCTTAAGTTACTCTTTGTAAAACTAAAAACATAATATTCAGTATGAATATCCCAACCGACAATATAGTCAGTCACTAATGTGATGTGAAATAAGAGAGCGATTGCTATGCAAAAAATAGCCTGTGGATAAAGAGTAGGGGGGAGTAATTTCTTAGAAAAAGCGCCTAATGCAACCAACAGAGGGATCGCTGCAATCATCAAGAGCAAAAGAGAGTTATTTCCAGAATGATATACTTGATAAGTTCCGAAAATACTTAAAACCGGAAGAAAACCGAAGGGAATGATAAAAGGGGAGAAATTAAAACTTTCGGACAGGATTTTGCTGCTTCGTCTAAGATGAATTATCAGACACAAGAAAATTACAAACACGTTCATACTCACTGTTAAGGACACCGTTGATAGGGGCTCTGAAAAGCCAAAGATTGGGTATATTTCGTTTGCTAGTGCCCCAATAAACATGACCAATGCGAGACTCAAAGCCATGGCAAATACTAAAGCTTTTACAGGTTTCAGATTGACTATTCGTAGAACCTTCATAAGCAATATTCCAGGTATGAAAGCAAGATAGATCAGACAGAAAATTTGTCGAGCCAATGTTATATCTAGGAAAATGGTAATATCTACAAGAAGCTGAAATAGCAGAATCATCTTCAAGGATAACACTAACTCATGGTCAAGGGAAATCTTTCCTTGCAATTTTTCTCCATCCATGCAGGCGTCTACGTGAAACTTAATCCATTATGATTTCTAAGATCCATTTTTTAATTACAAAATGCGCGCGAGCATCAATATATCCTTACTTATTGAAACCAACACTCTCACATTCCGTAACTCTTGTCGCAAGCACAATGAAGAAGATAACATTTTAAACAGAAATCTTCAGATGTATCCTAGGCCCTCTAGTCTTCTTTCGATTTCTCTTCTATTTTCTTTGTTAAATTCAAGTTTTGACATTTCTCTCATATTCTGTGGCTTCTGCTCTCGTTTCTCCATATCAATGTGGTCTAAGAGTTTCAGCTTCATTTTGTACACTATTTTTTCTTCTCTTCTTGCGATGTTCTTTTGTTCCGCTGGATCACTAATGATGTCATAAAGTTCTGCGTCAACTTGTTCATAATTTTCATTAAGAAGAAGTATATATTTCCACTTCTCTGTCCTAAGGCAAAACCTGCTAAGGGTTTTTCCTTGATGTTTAAAGGGTATTCCTTCTATAATTACACCCTCTTCTTGTTTTTTTTCACTGAAAATCTTTGGAAGAAAAGTTTCTCCTTGAAAACTCGCTGCTTTTGGGATATTCAGCAAATCAAGAATCGTAGGGCTTAAGTCTAAAAGGCAAACCTGTTTTTGTATTAGAGTATTTGGAGGAATGCCAGGACCTGAAATCATCAAGGGGACCCGAACTACTTCATCGTACAGATAACCATGACCTATAATCCCATGTTCCATAAATTGTTGTCCATGGTCAGAAGTCAGAATGATGTAAGTATTTTCAAGCAAGCCCATTTTACTTATTCTGTTCAAAAGGATTCCTATTTCGCGATCCACATACTTAATTTCGCGATCATATAAGTCAACTAAAATCCTAAGATTATGTTTTGAGAACTGCGGATCCTTGCTTTTCCTGAATAGCCTTACCGCTTTTAGGCGTTCCGAGATAGTGCTTTCCAGAGGTATATAGGGCTCATGGGCATCCATGTAATGCAACCAGAGGAAAAAATTACCTGAGTGCTCTTTTAGCCAAGAAATCGCTTTATCATTAATTATGCGTGCTCTGTCCGCATTCCCCTTGCTTCCTTTGAGTATGCTATAAAGGGCATGCCCAACTCGAAAACTATCTAAGATTTTATATGCAAGACCAAAGCCTCTAAATATTTCAGCTTTTGATAGCGAATTGCTTGTTTTATCGTAAAAGTCATCAAATCCTCTATTGTAATGAAAGAAGGAAGAAACCCAGGGATTAGAGAGAAAAGCTGCGGTGTTGTATCCATTGCTTTTCAGTATTTCAGCGATGGATTTTCTGGTTTCAGATAGAAAAAGCCATCCATGCGGTAGATCTCCGCTCTCCCTCAAGTGATGCATTCGTGAGTATGAAGAGGTAAGAATTGCAGGAAAGGCTGATACCGTGTTTCCTCCATTTGATATAGCTTGGGAAAACAGAATTCCTTTTTTGGCCAAGGAGTCCAGGTTCGGAGTCGTATTCCCAAGATACCCTAGGCAACCAAGGTGATCAGCTCTCAGGCAGTCCACAGTTAGTAGTATTACGTTTGGTCTTTTGCTCAGGATATCACCTTCTATTGAACTATCAAAGACTCTTCAGATTAGCCCCGTGAGGTTGAAAAAGAGTCATGAATATCCCAGTGCTTTTAGTCTCATTTTCATCTTTTTATCCATGAGAACAGAAGGTGTTGACGGTAAGTCATAGTAAACCTTAGAGCTTAGCTGTATTAATTTCGACTTGAGCTTCTCGCGGATTTCATGACATGTTTTAGCAAGGTTCTCTTTTTCCTTGGGATCCGTCTGAAGGTTATATAACTCGTCCGACATTCCTTCTTTAAATATGTACTTCCATTTCTCCGTCCGAAGAGAAAAAAGCTTTTTCTTCTTCCCTTCTTCGTCGGAATTTCCACATGCGCCTATGACCCAAGGCCTTCCGGCTGACTTTCTCTCTACCATTGAAAGTAAACTTGTGCCGTCAAAGCTGATGTCCCTTGGAATCTTTAGTATATCCAAGATTGTGGGGGCTAAATCGATTAGAGAGCATAGTCCTTTGACTTCTTGATGGCTCATGCTATCAGGCAGCTTTATTATCAAAGGAATATGGAGAAGCTCATCATATAGCTTGCAACCATGGGAAAAGCTGGTGTGCTCGGTGAACTCCTCCCCATGGTCAGCTGCAATTATAATCAGGCAATTCTCGTAAATCTTCATTGCTTTTAACTGTGAGATCAAGGTGCCGATGCATTCATCTACGTAATATACTGATGCGTCATAGAGATCAATCAATATGTCGACTTCCCTTCTGGTAACTGATTCCGGGGTCTCACGTTTACTGAGAGCTTTTGCTTGCTGGTAGAAGCTAATTCTCTCGGAGCAAAACTTGTCTCGATGCTTTCTTGGAGGTATATATGGGCCATGAACATCCATGTAATGTAACCAAATGAAGCTGCTTGGGTTCTTGCTTAGCCAAGATATAGCTTTTTCTGTGATTGTAGCCCCATCAGCTCGAGCTCCGGAATATCCGACAAGGCATGTATAGTAAAATGAGAGTAGGTTAAAGACTCGTGAGAGCACGGTCCTGTCCATCCTGTGTGCCTTTAGGGTCGTCAGAATTCTGTTGTTCAGATCTGCAAGAAATCCGTGGATTTGTCCTTTTAGTCCCCTTATTCTCTCCTCTTTTCCAATAGGTTCAGCTCCGAAGTCTTCGAAGTAGTCAAATCCTCTATTATAGCCAAATCCTGATGACAGGTAAGGATTTGAGTGAAACGCAGCTGTTGAATAGCCATTCTTCTGCAGAGTTTCAGTCAATGTCGGTCTCTCAGGCGAGAGCGGCAGGTCCTCTCCTTTGTATCTTAACAAAATAGTAGAGGTGAAAATTGACGGAAAAGAGGAAGTAGTATATGGACCGTTGGAAAATGCATTTGTGAAGATAATACTATCCTGTGCTAATCTATCAATGTTTGGTGTTGTGCGCTGCTTGTATCCAAAACAACCTACATGATCAACTCTGAGACAATCTACTGTGATTAAAATACATGGCGTTCTCTGAAGATGCAATCGAAACACACCACCGAATAAGTTTTTTATTTAGGATGCCCGTATGAATTGAGGTGGCTCTTAATGAATCCAATGCACAATGCGGTCTTTACAAAGATAGAGTGAAAAGGCAATAGAAAGACCTTTTTTTGTCTTGTTAGACGATAAGCGATTAGAGAGTTAAAAACTCCTGCTAGAAAGCCAAATGGTGGAGCCATCTCATAAAGACGATCGAAGTTATGGTGTTTGTGAAATACCATATGTAAACCATAACCTTTCCATAGCTTTTCTCTCCAGAGAGCTTTCCATGAGGTTTTGTGATCTTCGAAAAACTTAGCCTTTGTTTTGGATATCTGCCACCCTGATTCTCTAACTCTGTATACCGCTTCTATATCTTCACCAGCTCCGGTGAATTGATTGTCGAATCCTCCTGCTTGTCTGATAGCTCTGACTCGAAAAATTGATCCTCCTGTACCTGGAAGAGCACTGCCCTCATCTTTGTGGTCGACTACTCGCCACACAATGTTTTCAAGATATGCAGCAAGGTTTTTCGAGGGTGTTCCCCCATATTTTCCTTTAGCAATCCCAACTTCTAATTCCTTCTCCATGAACTCCACTTGTTTACGTACAAAATCTCTTGACAGCGTCATATCCCCATCAACCCAGATTATGTAATCACTACTGGCGTTGTCGACAACTATGTTTCTTGCTTGCCCCAATCCTTTACATTCAATACTGAATATTCTTGTTTGTGAATCAATTTTTGGAATAGTACTTAAAATTATCGATAGTGTTCTATCTTTGCTACCGTCATCTACAAAAATTATCTCCATTTGTTCCCGTGGGAAGTCTTGATTTGCTATGCTATTGATGACCTCCTTGATTCTGGCTTCGGAATTTCTCACACAAACTCCTATGGTGACAATCTGCTTAGTTGAGCTTCGCATTGCCTAAGTCGCCTACTATGACCGCTTGCATTCATTTTGCAGATTTAAGTCTCTTACTTCTACTAGTGTTTGAGAAAGTAGTTCCATAAGAATTATCAAAGGCGATGGCCTTCATGAATCGAAGCACTAGTTTGAAATTAATCCATCACTTCTTCTTTGATGCAAAACGCGTATTAGAGATCCTGCGTTTCAATACGATTGGAGAGTAGCAAATGGCTCCAATTATAAGACCTAGCAGAACAAGCGCGTTTTCAACTATTATTCGAAGCCTATTACTGATGGGGTTTATGTAGTCTATGTGAAAATTCATAGTGTTGATATCATCGACGTTAGTTCTACCATGTTGATAGACAATTTTCATGAAATACAAGCCATTTCTGAATTGTCTGGACAATGTTTTTTTCCAAGTCTGCTTGGGGATGTGAATCACCGGAAAAGCTTTTACATGTTGTATTTTGATTCCCAACTTCCTAAGTCGGGCAAAGAATTCTACATCTTCTGCTGTAGGAAAACTTTCATCAAACTTGGCAAGCTTAAAAATCGATGCGTCACAAACCAAGTTGCACATATTAAAGTCTGTTGGATTAATCTCCAAACCTTTAAGGACAACATTTTTCTTTGTATAACGTATTATTTCCTCCAACCATCTCTCATTCAATGGAAATGCATCTGATTCAGTAAAGACAAAGAATTTGCCTGTGGCTCTTGAAATTGAATCATTCCAAGCTTCTGGTATTGTCCCTTTAGTTGAAGTAACTAATTCGAAATCTTTGAAGGTCTGATTTGCTAGTATTTTGCGCAAATTTTGAAGTTCAGCTTCTTTCCTTGCAATACAAATTACACTTATAGTTGGCGTATTTGCCCCTCCATAGGTTTGTTGATCCTTTGCGATGCCTGCAACCTAAACACTCTTTGAATTGATATTGAAGGAACCATCGTCTTCATGCTGAACCCTTTAGAGCTTGCATTAAGACGCTAACACTCCTGAATTTCTTATTCCATATACGTATTCTTCCAATATCCTCGGCGGTCTCCGCGTAAATAGTTTAGAAAACCTAGAAGAATACCCTTCATCCAATAATAGCCACTCTTGCCGGAAATTAATAGAAGAGCTGACATAAGAGGTAAGAAAATGTAAAATGCTCGCACTGGTGACGGTGGTCGAGTGTAAGACAAAGCCTGATATATCCCTGTGACAACTTTCTTCTTGTACTCCTCCTCTCCTTTACAAGTCTTAGTTCTTTCAGTTTCCACATAACATTCTTCGCAAAAGACGGCGTGATACCTGCGTTCTAAGACGCTGAATAAAATATATGTATCTTCAGCCTTACACGGTTTCAAGGGAAGAATTCTGTCTAATACTTTTTTTCTTATTAGCATTAATTCTCCATCGGCTGCTATTAACACTCGTCTTCTTATTGCGTCTTCAAGATTATAGAACTGCCTTTGAGGTCCTTTAGTTACTTTCGTTCCTGTAAAAACAAGAGCAGTTTCAATTGACTTAAAATGTTCTAGTGCGGCAGGGAAATTCCAAATTTTTGTGTCTACATCATTTAAGGCAACAATGTCTACAGCATTTGGTATTAGCTTTAAACCATAATTTATCGCATCGTATTTACCTATGGGTTTCCTATAAACCACGTTTGGATGATTCGAAATTTCTCCGCAGACTATTAGAAATGGTAGGTTTAATTTAGCTAGCTCAGCTATTTTTTCTTTTATAAATCTGTTGTCTCGAGCTAAGACCAGAAGAAAGACCTTCAAGATCTCACAACACAAATTATCTCTTAGGTGCCTAAATACGCTGAGAGGGTTTTCTAATATCAACTTCCTTCCACTTATCAGATCCTTGCCAAGTTGATATCGTCTATATCTCCATGTGTTGAATCCTTTTTGTGTGCGTACGTTCTATCCAAATGAGAGCTCTAATAACTAATAGACCTTTAGGCTAAGCTGTAACTTTTAGTATACAGTTCAGTTATGGATTAGTAGCTCCCTCAGCATATGAGAGAGTATCTTGATCCCTAGCTGTAATCGCTTCATTTTTGTACTTCCTTGTAGCCTCTTTGAGCGAGTCACAGGTACTTCAACAATTCTTAGCTTATGTTTAATGGCTTTGATCAACATCTCAGTTTCAATATCATATCCTTCAGCTCTGAGTCTGAAATCTTTTACCTTACTCTTTCTGACGCATCTGAACCCTGCCTGTGAGTCAGTGATATTCGTTTTGAATAGTACGCTGATAAGGGTTGATAACATGCCAGTGACCAAGAAGTTTAATTTTGATATTGCGCCATGTCTGAGCTCCCCTAGCCATCTTGATCCTATTACAAAGTCGGCTCCTTGCTCAATTGCTCTATATAGCTTGGGGATATCTGCGGGGTCGTCTTGTCCGTCTCCATCTAGGAATAAAATAACTTCATGCTTAGCGAAGGCAATGCCCTCACGAATAGATATGCCCTTTCCCCTGTTAGTTGAATGAGTAATCACTTTTCCTCCATTTTTGCTTGCCACTCCAGCAGTATTATCTGTAGAACCATCGTCAATAATTAAAATCTCAGCGCCAGATTTGGAGAATTCGTCTAGTTTTCTCAAAACTAGACCTATGCATTTCTCTTCATTGAAACATGGTATGATGATTGATAGTTTCATTGTCTCACTGTAGAAGTCTAGAAGATCCATTCAATTAGTCTGGGGTCATTTCTTTTCGCAAGAATGATTGAAGCATTAATTGCGAACAATGTCGCCCAAGTATTGATGTGTGGGACTTTCACATCATTTTGTTGAGCATAATGGATTCCTCCATACGAGTGCCTATTTCCGCTCAAACATTGCATGGTTCTGAGAAAATCTAATCCTTTTCTGATAGAGTAAGAAAGCTTTGTGGTTTTATTTTCATTAATTTGGTTTTTGGCTATTGCCCAGATTCTTATAGCTTGAGAAAGGGCATCACTCACCTTCATTTTTTCTCTCTTCGAGTTGTGCCAGTTCCAAATGCTTCCATCTTCATTCTGTGCTTTTGAAAGCCAACTTGCAGCGTAGATTGAGTGTTCAAATAATGATGGGTTTGCGATAGCGTTAAACAATCTGGATGAAAAAAGCATTCCCTCCACAGCGTAGCAATGCGCATGTGCGTAGGTTTCTTTGTTACCAGCGAAGGAAGAGAATCCACCCGAGGGTGACTGCAGTCTTATTCCCCATTCCAATAGTTTCCTTATTGATCTCCTGTATTTTCTCTCTTGTGTTCTTTCAAACAACTTCAGAAGAGCTAATGCCACTTTTAGGTGGTGGCAGCCCTTGGTTTGTGACCAGTGGGGAGTATTTATCAGATTCTCTTCACTATCTAAACCTGCGAAAAATGATCCATCTTCGGTTTGTAGCATTAATATCCAATTTCCCATTTCCATAGCTACTTCTGCATATTTCATATCTGAAGTTTCTTCACACAATTCTAAAAGGGAAGATAGGCAAATTCCAACGTCAAAAACGTATTGTGACCTATCCCATTCGCAAGTTCTCTCATAGTATTTGCTGTACAGACAACCATTTTTTTTCCAAATATTTGAAATCCATTCTCCAGCAGCGATAGCTTTATCCAAGAAATCATCGTTTTTTCCTACTTTATACAACCGTGTAAGCAACTGAATTGCATATCCTGTTACCTCTGGATATGAGAAAGAATAGTTTCTCTTTTCAAGGTCATACCACGCGTAGAAGCTTCCATTTCTTTTCTGAATGCCTGAATTTATAATCCAATCAATTGCAGAATCTATGTCTAACCCAGTTTCCTTTCTCAATTCTGTACCTATTGTGCTTGATGATTGCATCTAGTCCTCCCACTCTCCCTATGAATATGGATCGGTATAGATTGAAATATACGTACACGGCTTTAAACAATCTGGAAACATGATATAGAACAATTTTCTAAATGTTATATTTGCAAAAAACTGAAGATCGCATTTGCAATTAGATGCATTTCACTTAAAAATGTGTATATTGACAAGTTTTCGCTTTTTTAGTGCAGAGCTATGTAGTCACTATATTAAATATAGCCCAAAGCCTTTAGTCTATCAATCGCTTTTTGCTTTCCGTCGACTGGAAGTTTATGTGGTCCAAAATAGGAGATATCAATGGTCTTTTCCATTTTTTCTCTCAGAGATTCCACTATGCGTGGGTTTTTGTGAGCTATATTCACTGTTTCCTGAGGGTCATTTGATATGTTATAGAGCTCTTGTTTGTCTGCCCAAAGAATATATTTGTAAGTGGAGTCTCTTATGCACTTGCATCCTTTATCAATTTTAAGGAGCCCCTTTTTAGTTGCAGGTGTTAGGTTCCAAGCTTTTAATCCCCCAAACCCTTGAGTGTGAAGTCCTCCATATTCAGCACATATAAAATCATGAATTCTGCGGTCATCAAATGGGAAGAGGCTTCTTCCTTGAATATCCTCTTCAAAACTTTGAGTCTTTGAAATATCTAACAGTGTAGGGAAAATGTCTATAGTGGAAACAAGACTGGGTATTCTTCTCCCTTCAGGAATCAAACTTGGACAGCTAATAATCAATGGAACTCGAAGGAGGGTGTCATAGAGACAAAGTGGGTGAACAGCTAGACCATGTTCACCGAAATTCTCACCATGATCAGATGTAATTACCACAAAGGTGTTATCATATATGTTTTCACTCTGTAGAAAATGGAATAGATTACCTAGGTTGTAGTCCAAGTATGCAATTTCTGCATCATACCACGCTTTCACAATTTCCCACTCCTCTTTAGAGATAGTGATTTGACCAGCAGCAAAGGAAAAACCGCCACCACCATTAGCAATCCACCGAAGCTTCCTCAGGCTGGTTTGCTTACCAGGAGAGCCCCCGAATTTGCTGCCAAGAAGTGTCTTCAAAAGAATTTTCTTCACATAGGATTCCTTTTCACTGAATTCCTTACAGAACCTCTGTTTGAAATGTCTTGGAGGGTCATAAGGAGTATGGCATGAAAAGTAATTAACAAATAGAAAGAATGGCTTTTCTGATTTTTGGATTCTAGTTAACGAGCTCTTAATCATTTGAGTTGCTTGAAATGTACCTTCGTCTGACCCATAAATCATAGTTCTTGCCAGATCTTTAAGGATGGAACGGTTGAGATTTTTGATATCAGAGAGGGAGGGCTCTCTTAACTCAAAATACTCGTCAAATCCTCTTTCAAATTCGCTTCCATGGCCTAAGATTTGGCAACAGGTCAATCCGATTGTTTGATATCCTGCTTGATTTAGGATTTCAGCGATGGAAGTATTTTCCTTTTTAAATCGAATATCCTTTCCTAAAGTTTTATGGTGAGAGGGATATTTGCCAGTAAATATTGAAGCATGAGATGGAGGAGTCCAAGGAGCCGCCGAAAAGGCATTTTCATAAAGCACACCATGTCGTGCAATTCTGTCTATATTGGGTGTTGTCATTCGGTGATAACCATAACAAGAAAGATGATCCTGTCTTACAGTGTCCATCGAAATAAGGATTATATTTGGCTTATGATGGGCCATCTCATGTTACACCTTCTATTTATCGATTGAATTTACGTGTTCTTAACCGTGAATCTTCAGAACATGTTTGAAGTATAACTCTATAACTTCTATTAACTATACATTCCGAGTGATTCTTCTCAGAGTTGATAAACCTACATTTGCTACAGATGTTAGTTTGTTTATTGCACTTCTTCTTGGGAAACGTTGTACAAAATAGTCTATGTGGTCTCCAGCTGTTTCATATTTTGTGCTGCCTAATCCTTCTTTTTCAGCTAAGCGGATATATTGAATCTTGCTAGCATTTAGCCCCAATATCTTTGCTGCTGCAGCATCAATTGCCACAGGATCTGTGCTAGCCATCAGAAGTCCTAATCTTTTTGTCGATTGTCCAAGGACAATAATGCCATCCACTATACAAAAATCGGGTTTCATAACCTTGTTCAGAGCAACTATCGTTTCAGCTAGATACCCATGATATTTGAACTTGTTCGGGCGTGGGTTGCAGCCGAAGATGTTCTTCAAAGCGCATGACATGATGACTTGTGGCATGTACTTAATTTTAGGCAAGTTTATGAACAGATCAGCTTTTCTTATGGTTGTTGGCACTGATAGAGAATAAGACTGATTATTTACTTTAACTTTGACATACTCACTTTGGTCATCAGTTAGATTCACTAGATTCACTTTTTTTTCCTTAGCTAATCGTTCATACCCAAGAAACTTAAAGGCATATTTGCACTTCATCGCTGAAGCGTCAGATTCTATAATCGAGATTTCCAAGTTTCGAGAAAGGCGTTCTCTCAGAAAGTCTATTAATTCCGATACCAGCTGCGGATTTGTGGTTTCTCCAGTCGACCATTCCCAGTAATAACACAAGTTTGGCTTCACAGCAACTCTTCGAATCTTCAAGTTCAATTGATATTTTGCCAAATTGAAGATTCTCTCGATTGTTGGTTTTATGTTCGAATAATCCTCTATTCTGGCAAGGCTAAGAGTGGCCATAACAATCTCCCAGCTTTTTCACGGACATTCAAGCTCATTTTGATATGCTGATGCAATTACTTCAAGATCTTTCAACCCTTCAGTTAGCGAGGGTGAAGGGTCGCAGTCGCTCAGTATGCATTCTACAAAATAGTTTAGCTCATTAAAGAAAGCAGAAGTATGGGTCATTGGAGTTATCCCTAGCAAACGAAGTAGCTTAAAAGGAATCTTTTCTGATCTTTCTTTCAAGAATGAAAGCCGCACAGTTCCGAAAAGTTCAACTTTGACGGTTTGTTGCATCGAGAACCAGCCAACATTAACGGTTGCAAGTGTCCCTCTTCTGAACTTAATGAAACACAAAGCATAGTCTTCATAACGCATATTGAATCTGTGTCCTAAGACACTTCTTACACTTATTATTTCATTGCCAAAGAACCAAAGCAGGAGGTTTATCATGTGCGAACCCAAGTCTAAAAGCACCCCTCCTCCAACTAACTCTGGCTTAAACCACCAAGAAGGGACTGGTGAAGGAATAGAACCAGCTGAGACTCTAGCGAAGAATGGTCCCTTGCCAACATTTATTGCATTTGCTGTCACGATGTCCCCTAAACTTCCGCTTATTATGTCCTTCTTAATAGTCGCAAAATCGGAAAACCGAAGAGGATAACCAATCATAGTTTTCACGCCTGCTTTCTGAGCCTTAGAGACAATGGTCTTTCCCTCTTTGGGATTTCGCGCCAAAGGTTTTTCTATAAAAAAATGCTTACCTTGCTCTGCAGCCAGCAATGCACACTTCGAATGAAGGAAAGTCGGAAGCGAAATGACCACGCAATCTACACTGGGATCTGCAAGGAGTTTCTCAAAATCGCTGTAGATCTTTGGTATGTTATGGGCTCTAGCAAAGCTTTGAGATTTTTTTGAACTATCAGCGATGGCGACGAGCCTCGCTTTCTTTAACTTTAGCGCATTGTAAAAATGGATTCTTCCAATCCCACCCGCACCGATGAGACCGATGTTAAGTTTTCTCATAACAAACCCGCCATTTAACTAAGATGGGAGCTTTCCTAGCGCATTTATAAGAGACTCACAGGTTTGCTCCCAAGAGTAATGTTTCGATCTTTTTAATGCTCTCTTGCCCATTTGATGTCGAAGTCGAGGATTAGAAGCTAGCTGTCGAAGTGTTAATGCCCACTGCCTTGGCTCTGGATCAAGTAGAACTCCGCAGTCACCAAGCAATTCAGGAATACCACCTGCTTTGCAAGCAACAATTGGCTTTCCACAAGCCATAGCTTCCAGGGCTGCTAACCCAAATGTATCTACTGTGCTTGGAAAGAGGAACACAGAACACCTTTGAATCAAGCGGATTACTTCAGAACGAGTGGGTGACGCGATGACCTCTAACCTATCCATGATTTGAAGCTGTTTAGCTAGATTGAGCAACTTATCCTTATACCAAGAAAACTGGTTTTCAATGTCTCCTGCAATTACAAGAGTGTAATCAGACTTAACATCTTTCATCGCCTCTATAACTAATTCAACAGATTTTTGTGGATGGACTCTGCCTAGATACAGAAAAAACGGCTCTTCTTCGCCTGTTGGGTGGAATTTTGAATGATCAACACCGAGAGGAACTATCTCTCTACCTGCTGTAGCAAATTCCGGGCTAGTCGTGCCTTGAATTTGGTTCTGCATGAATAGGCTGTGAGTAATGATAAGACGGAATTTTTTATAGCTTGATCTACGCCATAACCCAATCGGCGGAATTCTTACAAGCTTTTGCCCAATTTTCCTTTTAATTGTCTTCACTGGAAAAGGTTTGATGCCTCTAGGCACTACATGAAGACATAGTACTCCTACTGGCTTCTGCAAGTAGTAAAAATAAGGTGGCAACCATAGTTCACCCGTATAATGAAAAACCACAGCATCAGGATGCCATTCAGCAATATGTCTACTAATTCTCATTTCTGTTCTAGCGTGAGCCCAGTAATAGTCTATATCTCTGCTGAATGTTTTCTTAAATTTGAGCCCCATGCTAGAGCTTTTGATGGGGAAAATCTCGACAGGTAGATGAAGTAATTCTTTAAAGCACGTCCTTTTGTTCATAGTCTTGGCATATATCTTGACCTCATGTCCCAACGCTTGCAGGCGAGGTGTTACTTCATACAAGAAACACCTTGACCCACTTCTGATAGATAGATCATCTTCTATCATCACGATTTTCAGAGTTTTTCACCTTGTAATATAAGCTCTTATAGTGATGGCGCGCGCAGGGAGTTTTGCGGGGTCCGATTCATTGTCATGAG
>CP070730.1:1609603-1612484 GCA_020351305.1 Candidatus Bathyarchaeota archaeon | reverse complement strand
TTTGAAATCGTCACATGTGCTTGTATGTTGCATTTCTTACCTATAACTACGTTTTTGCCTATATCAACAAAGCTGCCGATACATGTGCCATCACCTATTCTTGTGTTGTCGCCTATCACCACGTAATTCCAAATAATGACGTCTTTGCCGAATTGCACGTTTGCCCCAACTAATACTCCTTTTCCAGTTTTTAGCTGCTGCATACTCTTCTATTTGGCAATTCAACGTTTAAATAGTTTAAAAATTTACTTAATTTTTCTGTTAGAGGCAGAGAGTAGATTGACTATGGAAACAGTTATTGTGGTGGGTTTAGGAGAAATCGGTCAAGCTTTATTCGAACTTTTGAAAGAAAAAAACCGTTTCACCGTTTATGGATTAGACTTAGATCTAGCAAAAATGCGTGCAACACGTCAAGACCTGGTTAAGCTGCCCGAAAAAATAGATACAATGCACATTTGTCTTCCATGTAAAGACCAGTCCAACTTTGTAGCCGCTGTCATCAGTTACGCAAAACAGTTTAAACCAAAATTGCTCATAATTAACAGCACTATTCCTCCTGGAACAACAAAGGAAATTCAAAGAAACTGCAAGTCCCTCGTTGCACATTCACCAGTACGTGGAGTACATCAAAGCCTCGAGCACATGAAGTGGGAAATAAAACGATGGACTAAATACGTTGGCGGAGTTGACGTGAAAGGAGCAGAAGCCGCGTGTGAACATTTTGAAAAAATTGGGCTAAAAGTGAAAGCGCTTAAAAGCTGTGCAGAAACAGAACTGGCTAAACTTTTTGAAACAACCTACCGTGCTTGGATGATTACTTGCTTCCAAGAAATGCATAGAATCTCCAGAACCTTTGAAGCCGAATTCGACGACGCAGTTGCTTTCCTTGAAGATACACACCGAGCCAGATTAGATAGGCCAATTATGTTTCCAGACGTTATAGGTGGCCACTGTCTAGTGCCAAACACGGAGTTACTGCTAAACGTTTATGATTCAAAATTTTTAGGTTTGATTTTGGAATCGAACGAAAAGCGAAAGAAAGAAATCAAAGATGCAGATGTTCGGAAAGAAGTTGAGAAAGTCAGAAAACGCGCTAAAATGCTTCAAGAAGAACTAATGAAAATCTGGAACAAGTAGCAGTAGAACGCTACAATGTCCCTGATTTTGTTGTAAATTTTGATGCTTCTAAAAGACCTTTTACATAGTAAAATCGGACTAGAGGATGAATAAAAGCTCTTGTAGATTCTGTAGTTTTTAATGCAATGAATAGGCCTGTGAAAGGAGAAACACAAAACCTGAAGAGTATGCCATTCTTTGTAATTGGAGGCGGCCGATTTGTTACGCTTTGTATTCCTTTCCATATGTCATACAACTGTGTGGCATACCAATATTGATGCCGCAACTCTTGTTTTAGGCCTTGTCTTAAATGGACAGACTGAACAGCATAATCGACAACCCAATTGTAGTTTGCTTGCTCAATTTTATAAGCCAGAACTGCATCAACACCAGCGTTAACATTCATTTTTGGAAACCCACCTATCGCCTTAATCACTTGGGTCCGGTAAATCGTGTTATCCAAAGTCTTACCCAAAGTGAAGGCAGCAGGCTTCCTCGTTCTAAGCCAGGATGCAAGCTCAGCTTCACCTCGATATTTTCGCGCCACATACTGCTGTAGCTTTCTTATGCCTGCGGGTTTGTCTGCAAAACGCATCCCAGACGCGGCAGCAACATTTGGATTTTCAAGGTAGGAAGGAATTTTCTCCCACCAGTCAGAGCTTAGAAGCAAATCTTGCTCAAAACTAATGAAATATTCAGAGTTAACATGTTTTAATGCTGTGTTTGCGCCATCACTTATGCCGGTACCTTCGTTTAAGACAACATTCCAACCATAAGATTCAGCTATCTCAACGGTTTTGTCGTTACTTTGATCATCAACAACTACTCGGTTATTAACACACTCATCTGGTATAACTTCGCTAATTCTTTTTAGAACAAAAGGCAAAGTTTTTGCCCCGTTCCTAGTCCACATAACCAAATCGAACTTATCGATCAAGACTTAGCACCGAGGTTTCGGTTTGTATCCTAAATTAGCTTTCGTATATATAGATTTAGAAAGCCAACAAGATGCGATTCAACTTTCCGTCCATATTTCGTTAAAAAGCGGCTTTTTGTTTCTTGATGTAAATTATGTTGTGCAGGTAATAAACTCGTGATTGTCAGATAAAATTTCAGTGGCGCTACTGAATGTGCGTTGCTTTTTTAGAAGGAGCGTAAGAATTATCGAGTATATGCACAAAATTAATTTCAAAGTAGATGAAACTAGTGATTCAAATAAAAATGCGCGGGTAGGTAATGGAGAAGGTGACTGTAACAAAAACGAGACAGTTAGGTCTTTGCCTTTCTTGCGAACTTTGTATGGCAGTATGTCCTACCAGTGCCATAGTGATGGAGTATAAATTTGGTCAATTTCTTCCGAAAGTAAATGAAGAAAAATGTACTAACTGTGAGTATTGTTTGGAAGTCTGCCCGGGTATCGATCTTGACCCTTCAAATCTGGGTTGTGAAAAGGATTCTAGTAGTTTGTTTATAGGAAATTGCTTAGAGTGTTACACTGCAAATAGCAAGAATTTCGCGATTAGGCATCAATCAAGCAGTGGAGGGTTAGTAACTGCATTAGTTACTGAACTGATAAAGAACAAAGAGTTCGATGTTGCTTTTGTATTAGATTTCGAGAGATTTAGCGGTAAACCCGCAAGATTGAAAGCCGCAAATAACATTAGCGGAATATTCAAGTCTGCGAAATCCAAGTATATTCCTTCCTCTGTATATGATTTCACGACAGATATTCCTTCAGATTTCGAACCATCGCCGAAATCCCAGA
>CP070730.1:1603525-1609503 GCA_020351305.1 Candidatus Bathyarchaeota archaeon | reverse complement strand
TCTTGCTATGTCGGTGAGTTTCCAATAGTTCCGTTCATTAATGTATTGGATCAAGCCTTCTCCTGTTCGAAAAATAATACAAACAGTCCCAAGTATTAGGTTATAGGGACTAAAGATGATAAACAACATTATAGCAAGTGCAATGACGCTACCATGTTCTATAAGCGCTAACACGATGCCTATTTGAAATTTTATTGGCTCATTGCTAATCTTTTGCAGATCAACATCTGGATCATAATCATCTTTTTCCATCAAATAACCTAATGCTCCCATTA
Source organism: Candidatus Bathyarchaeota archaeon (assembly GCA_020351305.1). Classification (GTDB taxonomy): domain Archaea; phylum Thermoproteota; class Bathyarchaeia; order Bathyarchaeales; family SOJC01. Next base: position 1,609,228 of record CP070730.1, on the reverse strand, counting down.
CAAGGTTCAAGACCAAAATAAGCAGAAAAAGAAGACCAGACCCCATTTCGATTATCAAAGGAAATCCTCAGTCTATTACTCTAATCCTCTTCACCTATTCACATTTTAACTGATGCTTTTGCGTGCGCGTATGTGCAGAGCTGATTAATTTCCCCAGAAGATTTGCGCACGCCATTACTCATTCGATCGATTGAAGTCAGACCTTTGATTCATCAGTAACTCGTTCAATTCGCCATACAGTTCCCTTCTTTGAGATGCAATGAATTCTATAGATGTTTGAGTCATCTGCCTCCCAAGAGGGAATGCGGGCAGCACAAAGATGCACCCACGGGCGGGCTGGGTCCTGTATGCCAGGACACAACTTCTTTATGTAGTCTCCAGGATATGAATAGACGAATGAATCTCCAACCTTATGAGCGGAGCACTTGCCTTGCTTTTCTTCACAAGTTATACGAATTTTTGTTTTCCAGAAGTCGTCACTCATTCTCCAAACCTCAAATACATGTCTTTTGGGATTGAATCTGAAACTTATAACATTTATGCAATGAAGTTTGCCTACTGCCCATGGACCTGTCGTTAGTCGGTTGGACTTGGTTAGGGTTCGAATCCCACCCACAATGGAGATATCACCCGCAAAACTCCTCTTTTTTTACGGATTTCAATCACTCTTGGATCGGAATTCGAGATTCACATGGAACCACTGTCTGATACAATCCACAGCAAAACCCTTGAGACCATAATTAAGTTTCACGTGCGTGCATGAAACAAAAAGTTTATTAGTGGTTTTATATACATTATATTGTGTAAGTTCAGTACTTACTGAACTTTCAGAACATAGTGTAGTGAGTTCCGATGGAAAAAAAATCTGATCCGGAAAACACTTTCATTGAAAAGTTTGGGCTATACTTCGAAAGTTATACACTCTATCCTAGAATAGCAGGACGCATATTTGGTTATCTACTAATCTGTAACCCTCCCCACAAATCAGCGAAACAGATTGCAGTGCAACTAAGGATAGCTAAAAGCTCGGTTAGTAGCATGATGCGGCTGCTGATGCAGTCAAGACTTGTTGAACAAGTTAGCATACCTGGAGAGCGTCCTCGCTACTATAGAATACGTGAAGGTGGATGGGGAGAAATGTTTCTAAGAAGACTGCAAGGACTTTCTGCCGTTAGAGAATTGCTGTCGGAGGGACTTGAATTACTTAAGGGCAAAGACCCAATGTTACGAGAACGCATTGAAGAGCTTGATGGACTGTACGAATTCTTCGAGAACGAGATACCAAGTATTAGTAGACGATGGGAAATTCGTAAAAAAAAAGTGATTGAGTAAAATGTCCAGAACTCTGAAAATATTAAAGAACATTGTCACTTATGGCATCAAAAACTCAAAAACACTAAAGACTTACAAATTGCTTGAATCGACAAAAAACACTCTGACGCTCACAAATATTGAAATTGGAAAGATGAGCTACAAAGATCCGCTGTTCCCGCAAAGAATCCGAGAATACAATCAAGCCTTGATTGAACTAGCAAAGGCAAAATGGTGGGCCAGTAAAGCTATGGAGACCTCTTCAAAAGAATCCTGGAAAAAAGCATTTGAGTATCTTAGGAAGAGTGAGGAGTTTAGCCAGATTCTCTATAGGATCGTCAGGACAAAGGCTTCCGTTGAATACGAGAAAACAACCATTACCTCTGAAGGAACAGAAATTAAATTCGCCGACGGAGTTCCACTTATTCCAGAAATCAATCCAATTGTCATATTGGAAGGCTCTGACCATGAAATGGGTTATCAGTATGCCCAAGAGTTGATCCGGATTTTTGGATCTTGGATATTAGGAAGAAAAGCCAGCCGAGGTTTTTCGAACAAGCAAATTGGCATCATGAAGCAATGGAAGAAGCAAATTGAGAAGTATGCTCCTGAGATACTAGGGCTAATTGAAGGCTGGGCTCAAGGCGCTACAGACGCAGGTGTGCCAATGTCATATTATGATGTGCTAGATCTTTGGACAGGTCACGAACCACCTTTGACAGCATATCTGGGAGAGGAAGGATTGCCAGAAGTGGGAGCGCCTTACTGTTCGGGAATAGCTGCTTGGGGAAAGGCAACTGTTGACGGTAAACTTGTGACAGGATCATCAGGAGACCACGATCCTGCTTTCACAGTAACAATCGTTGCCTACCCAAAGACAGGCAATAGCTTCATATTCACACCTTTCGGAGCAACCGGCGACATACCTATGGGAGGCCCAATATATTTCTTCGGACATCCCGGAATGAACAACAAAGGAGTTGCGTACGTTCACCATGGTGGTGGACCAAAGTGGATTGAACCAAAAGAGTATTGGGGATACGGTATACGTAGAGCCGTTTCAGTACTTCATATTCTCCGGTTTGCCAACAGTGCCAAAGAAGCTTTAGAGATGGAGATGAGCCAACCCATCGGGGACATTGGTCCCGGGGATCAAGCAACTGCTGGTGGCTTTTATGCTGACAGTTCTTATGGTTATGCTATTGAAAGCCGGGTTGACCCAGTGATTATTAGAGAAGCTGGGGTAATGGGTGAGACTGACTTCCTTTACGCTACAAACTTCGCAATTCATCCGAAAGCGAGTCAAGCTCCTTGGAGGAAAGATCATGAGAAAAACTGGTTATATGATGTGCATGGTGGATGGTTCCCCAGAAAACATAAGCCGTTCAAATGGAACAATCTAGGTGCCCCACACATTGTAGGCATCGAGCGTGCTGCACTTGTTAGCTATCCTAGGAATCAATTTGCATTCAACATTCTAAACAGAGCTTTAGGTCATATTGACATTGAATATCTGAAGGAGGTATACCGTAAATCTGGTTCACTTCCAAATAAAGAATGGAAAGACAATGTGGCTTCCTTTGACAAAGGAGGCTGGAGAGACATAACTATTGGAAATGCTTCCAATGCCTTGGTAGTCATAATGAAACCTGATTTTGGAAATAAGGGAAAATACCTTCATTGTGTTGGACCCGCCAAAAGAGGGATGGTTCACATGTCACCAAGGCATGGCAATCCGGTCTTCAATGAAACTAATGCTTTTTTCGAGTTGACTCTGGCTGGAAGCCCAGAAAGAATGGCTGATATGGCCAAACAAAAAGCCAAGGGAGATATTAAGCAAGCTAGAGAAAAGTTGATGGAAGTGCAAACATCCGACACAGCTTATAGCCCACTTGAAGAGTATTTAAACATCGCTGAAGAACAGTTCGGAATTGGAGCAAGCTACGAGAACTCTGCGAACAAAACAAAAGGTAATGAGAGAGTATATAACTGGGCAGGAGCAGTCCGAGCTTTTACTAGATCTCAAGTCCGAGCCAGACAAGTAATCAATGCTCTTATTGCGCGCGTGCAAAGAGGATAAGTTTCAAAATGGGAACTTGGTCGACGCATTAATGGTGTTGTGTTCCTTTACTTACAACATTGTTGGGGTCTTGATATTTGTATTAAGAGCCAACAAACGAAAGCAATTGGAAGCCAAATTGGGACTAGTGTTTAACACTATATTGATTCCTTTTTCTCTTTTTTGGCGCGCGCGCATATTGCACATAAGCCAACTTATAGACCCCTTGGACAAGTGAAACAGAATAAGTGTGTTGAGTTGAATTTTGTTTTTTTTTTGAACCTGTTAACGTTAGCTGCGCACGCCATAAAAATATCACCTAAACGCATGGAATACACTCTTCAGTAACCGCCCATAAGTTCAAAAGATCTTATTTTTATATCGTCTCTTCCTAATTCAGTGCAAATGAACTTTTTAATGGCTTCCTCTCCAATTATGGGATTCTTGTATTCATCAGTACGGACCAGAATCTTTGTGCGTCTTAGGATGCTCTCCTCGGGTGTGTCGACAAATATGTATTGCACTTCTTCTGCTGTAAACGTGAGTCTCAGTTCCACTGGCGGTCTTGCCAAGGGAGCATGTCCTTGTGCAAAATAAATCTCTTCTGGCCTTAGCTCAATCAGCAACTCTTTGAATTTAGTCCAAGTAAGTACTCGTTCAACTCTGCTGTTCAATGGGTGCCACCTAAAGTCATCAGTGGCGCTTCTCTCTTTTTTCTTGGAAAAAGGTGGCGTGTCCGTAAACCAAATTTCACTAGGGATAGCATCAGTGGAACCTCCATCAGAGGGCCTATCACTGTTGCCAATGCGGCACCCGAATTTAAGCCATATAGAGTTGTTGCTACGGCGATAGCGACTTCAAAGTGGCTGCTTGAGCCGATAAGCGTCGTGTCAATTGAGGTGGCATAGTCCCAGTTTGACAGCCAAGAAATAGAATAGGTTATAGCGATCATCGTGATGTAATGGAGCAGGTTGGGGGCAGCAAGATAAGCCACAAGAATCGGGTCGCTAAGGATAATTTCTCCCTGGAAAGAAAACATGACGATCAGCGTTAGCAACAAAGCGATGATGGAGATTTTACGTACAATCCCGAGATAAGCGCCCTCAAACCACGCCTTCCCTTTCCCACTAATTAACACCCGTCTTGAAATTGCACCCAATGAAACTGGAAGAGCGATAAAGACGATCACGCTCATGGCTATTAGATCCCATGGAACGGGTATGCCGCTTACTCCCAGATAGAAGGCAGATTGCGGCGCATAGAGTGCTACCATCAATAGAGCATTGATTGAGGTGTTTATGAGACCTTGGGCTAAATCGCCTTTGGCTAGGAGCATCCACCACATAACCATGGCAGTGCATGGGGACATACCTAAAAGGATGATTCCAGCCCTTTGAATAGGATCGGCTACAAGGAGATTTGCAAAAATTGTCATTATTGGTGGAGCAATAACCCAGTTAGCGATTATTGTGAGGAGCATTGGTTTTGGCTTTCTAACAGCTTTCTTAACATCACTAAAAGCGATACCAACAACAGTCGGATACATCATGAAGAATAAACAAATCCCTATTGGAATTGAAAGCTGAGCATACTTCAAAGAGTCCAAGTACTGTCCAAAAACAGGAAAGAACCTTCCAAGAAGTAGACCTACTATGATACATAGGGCAATCCAAAGAGTCAAGTACTTTTCGAAGACTCCGAGACTTACCTCCTTATTTTCAGTCAAAATCCATCCCAGGCGATTTCGCCATTAAGGTGAAGATTAAATTAAAAGATTTAAATCTGTTAATTTAAATATTTTCCCCTAACAGCACAAAGACTGAACCTGAGAGCTGTGAGAAAGGCTGTTTTACTTCGGTTCCAAGCGCGGAAGTTCAAGGAAATCGAAAAGATCATTCACCAGATTAGGTCTCGCAATGCTGTAAAACACCCATTTGCTGTCCTTTCTATCTTTTACAAGTTCCACATTTTGTAGAATATTCAGATGATGCGATGCCGTTGGCTGGGTCAAGTCTAATGCTACTGTAAGCTCGCAGACACACATCTCTCGAATGCTCAGAAGCCTTAACATTTTTAACCTTGTTTCGTTGGCAAGGGCCTTAAGTAGTCTGCTTTTTTTCCGAAGCACACCTGATTCTGCCAGCTTTTCTGCAAGTTCTTTTAGTTCTCTTACATATTCTTCCAGATCCTCATCCGGTCGAAGACCCGAGCAGATCAGCCTTCCAAGTCTTTTGTCAGTTCTTTTAGTTTGTCCTGTTGACTGCAACTTTCCCACTTTGGTTTTTGTGTTGATATGGGTTTTAAAACAGATTTAAATATTTTGATTTATTGCG
>CP070730.1:1597707-1603425 GCA_020351305.1 Candidatus Bathyarchaeota archaeon | reverse complement strand
TATATCAAGTCACGAAAGCTTCAATGCCTGTCTTTAACAGGCTGGGAGAGAAGATAGCTGCAGGTCAGACCCAGATTTCAGATCATAATTATTTTCATTTTGGCCAGCACGATTACAATAGCCATATTTCACTTGGTATTAACTAGACCTAAATCCCCAGACATTCAAGCCTTGTATCAAGGGCCTGAGGCTTTCAAGCACATTGAAGCCCTTACCAGCTTTGGTCCACGAGTTGCCGGAGGACCAGCTGAGAAAGCAGCCGCTGACTACATTGCAGGTCAAATGGAGAACTACGAACTCATTGTTGAGATCGAGCAGTTCCCTGTCACCTACTTCGAGGATTTAGGTGCGACACTGGAGATAATTGATGGAGCTGCCCTGAGTCCAAACATATTACATTTCTCACCATCAGGTGAATTCACTGCTGAGATTGTGAATTGTGGTTTGGGCTTCCCAGAAGATTGCACTCCAGATGTAGCAGGCAACATCGCACTGATCCAGCGAGGTGAATTGTTATTTTGGCAAAAGACGCAGAATGCTGCTGCTGCAGGAGCTATTGCAGTCGTCATTTATAACAGCGAACCAGGAAATTTCATGGCCACCTTGACCTTTGTCACAGATATCCCTGCCATAAGTGTGAGCCTTGAGAATGGCACTTTACTGTTGGATCTTCTTGAAATTACCTCAGTCACTGTGCACTTGAATGTCGAGACCGTTATAAGCGAAAGCACAAGTCAAAACATCATCGGCACATTGGAAGGCACTGATCCTGACCCTAGCATTCTATATTTAGGGGCTCATTATGACTCTGTTTCGGTAGGGCTAGGCGCTAACGATGATGCGTCAGGTGTAGCTGCAATGCTTGAGGCAGCTCGCGTGCTAAGCACCAAAGTTCAACAAGTAAAGACCACGCTGAAATTCATTGCATTTGGTGCAGAAGAGACAGGTCTAGAGGGCTCCGAAAATTATGTTATGAAACATGAGGCTGAAGTGAGGAACAAAGGGCTCGGTATGATCAATCTCGACATGATTGCAGTCGGTGAAACGCTGCTCATCGGGAGCATGGGCTTGGCGGAGTCCTCTCTTGTCAACTACACAAGCGACAAGGCTGCAGCCATGGACATTTATTGGCAGCCATTCGCCCCCGAAGCAAGAGGCGATCATGCTCCATTTGAAACCGTAGGCGTCCCAGTGGTCTTCTTGTACCAAATTCATGATCCCTGGTACCATACAGCAGAAGATACTCCTGACAAGATCGACATTGTCACACTAGAGATTAATGGTGAGTTAGCAACCACCGTAATGTATGAATGGGCATAGCGCAAATAGAGAGCTGCGAATAAATGCATGACGTAAATGATGTTGCATACGGGCTCTCACCAAACAAACTTATGCAAATATTGTGCTTGACTGGTTGCTTTTTGTAGAATTTATTCCTGCAAAAGTTTTAAATTCATTTTTTACAAATTCAAATCCCTGGGTGATTTGAATGACGATGCATGGCTTCGGAGTTGGTACAACCAGCACAGTTGACGAAACTATTATGAAAGCACGCCAACTGTCGAATGTAAAAGGCATAATTTGGGTTCATCGCATCACTGAGATAAATGGATATACCCTCCTATTTGAGTTTGGACATCACAAGAAGTTCGGGTATAACGACTTTGATCAATTTCTAAAGGCAGTCGAAAAAACAGGCGTTAAGAATATCCAACTTTACAAAATTCAAGAGAGCTACAAAGGTTAGAAGCTAAAGAATTCAAAGGTTTTTCCATTCATCCTCCCTCTTTTCAAGACAGAAGATAATTTCAGAGTGACCTTGTCAATTATGAGTGTTTTAGCCCCCAGAAAGTTATTTGAGTCTGTTTCTTCAAAATAATTTATAGGGGGGAGCGGTGCCCAGAAGTCGTGATTATAAACTTCTCAAACAAGTGGGGAGAGATCAAGAGAAAAAATATGCGTGGATTGCTGCCACGGAGTCCTATAGAAAAGTCTTGACCATTGAGCTTAGGCTAAACAATTTTTCTAAAGCAGCAGAAACTTGTGAGCGAATTGGCTTTTGCTATCAGCGTGGGGCATTGCAAGCTGAAAATCCAGACGAATTCAAGAACCGTATGCTTCTTGCTATTGAAGGATATAGAAAGGCCGCAGAACTTTTTGAGAAAGAGAAGAACCCTAAAGCGCAAGCCAAAATTCTCTGCTGCAAGGCTACTGCTACATATATTCGTTCTTCACTCGAGCTGGATTCAGCTATTCGGAAAAACTTGCTAGATAAGTGTTGGAAACTAAAGAAGGAAGCCTTGGAATTTTACAAAGCAACTAATGATCCCAATTTAGGAAAAAAGTACAGTGAACTAGGCAAACATATGATTGATAGGTTGAGCCTTGAGTGGAATCAGCAGGAAAGACAGAAGATGTTAAAGGAAGCTTTGAGCTATGGAGAAGAAGCAATAGCTTTGCTTTCAGAGCAGGACGAGCAGTTCGAACTTGCCAGAGCTTATGGCGTTGCTAGTACTCATTACCTTACGGGGGCTAGAGGCTTAGAATTAAAGAAAAAGAAGATATATGAAGAGAGAGCTTTAAGTCACTCAAAGAAAGCAGCTCAACTTTCTGAGAAACTCGACGATCGCTTTACACTTGGCATGGCACAGATTTCGCTGGGAATAGCCACCATTAATTTTTCTGACAACCCAGATTCCGCAGCAAACCTTTTCGAAAATGCATTACAGTGCGGTAGAGACACAAAGGACAATTATCTAATTGGGCAGGCCTTCTATTGTTTGGCTTCTTTGAGTTGTTGGAAAATGATTGCGGAAGAAGACCCAGAAAAGATAGTGGAAGAATCAGGGAAGTGTGTGGAGTATAGTAAAAATGCGATACATCATTTCGGCTTGATTTCCAGTAATCAAGAGATAGCATCAAGCTATTATTGGTATGCTGAGAATTATAATTACTTCGCAAAGTATGCCGAAACGGACTCGGAAAAAAAACGCATCCTTTTTAGAAGGTCTATCGAGGCTGGAAGAAAAGGTTTGAATTTTGCTCGGGTCTCTGGCTCTATCAGAGCAACATGGTTAATCCTGCACCCGCTTAGCAAGTCTCTATTTATGCTATCAACGTTAGAGACAAATGCTGATGCAAAAAGGAGGCTTCTTGAAGAATCATTATTACACAGAGAAGAAAATATTAGAACCCTCAAGAAAGCAATGCCGTATTTCTTTTGGAATCATGGAGTACGTGCACATTATCTAGCTTTAATACAAGCTGAGCTGGCAAAAGTAGAGAGGAGTAAAGACAAAAAGGTCGAGATTCTTAATGAAGCAATTAGGAGTGCTGAAAATTGCATAAATCTCTGCTGGAAGTGCGAAACCTTAAGTCGCGGGCAATATGCTGCATTAGGAGGGTACTGCTCCGACTTTGGTAAAATCCTTGAAAGGCTTTATCAACTAACTGGCGTTAATGACGTTTTAGAGAAACTTATAAAACTTCTGAAACGTGCTGTCGAAGCATACAAAAAGGCTAACATGCCTTGTCGTATTGCTGAGGTCTATTGGGGGATAGCTAGAGCGCACAATAAGTCGCAAAAATTCATGCAATCTGCTAAGAACTTTGAAGAAGCAGCAAGAATGTACAAGGTAGTTGCTAAAAAACTCCCGAGTCTCCAAGAATTCTACCAAGATCACGCATCATACATGCAAGCATGGAGTGAAATCGAAAGAGCAAGAGATCATCATTTGAAAAAACAGTATGGACAAGCAAATGAGCATTATGAAAGGGCTGCTAATCTTCACAAGACTACAAAGCGGTGGGGTCATTTCAACTTGAACTATTTAGCTTTAGCTCAAATGGAAAAAGCAGAAGATCTGAGCCGAAGAGAACAAACAAAAGAATCAATAAGCCTTTTCCAAAAAGCAGCACGATCATTCACAAAATCAAAGAGAATGATCAGTTCAGGGCAAGAAAAGATCGAATCCAGAGACGGCTTTCCTATGGGAGAAAGGCTAGCAAAAACCTCAGACCTGAGACGTCAATACTGCCTTGGAAGAGTTGCCCTTGAAGAAGCAAAGATTCTTGATAGGCAGGGTAATCATGCTGCTAGTTCTGCGAAATATGCTTATGCAGCTTCAAAATTCCAGGAGGCGATTAGCTCCATGGAAAAGAGGTCAGATCGCCATGAACTGAGACCGATAATTGAGCTTTCTAAAGCATGGCAGATGATGACCCGTGCGGAAGCTGAGGCTTCGCCCAATCTTTATTTAAAAGCCTCCAAGTTTTTCGACAAGGCCAAAGAATATAGTCTTGATGAAAACGCTAGAATGTTGGCTTTGGGTCACAGCAGCTTTTGCAAAGCTCTTGAAGCAGGAACAAGGTTTGAAGCGATACGGAACGAAGAATCCCATTTGGCTACAATTCGGCACTTAGAAAGCGCGTCAACTTTCTATATTAAAGCAGGCTTTAAAATTGCGTCAGAGTATGCCAAAGCCACACAGCGACTCTTTGACGCTTATGTGTATGTTGACAAAGCTCAAACAGAGACAAATCCAATCAGAAAAATCCAACAATACCAAATGGCTGAAAAATTGCTTCGAGCTTCAGCAAGGTCTTATTCGAATGCTATGCACTTTGAAAAAAGTGAAGAAGTTCAAAGACTTCTAGAGAGTGTGAAGGAAGATCAGCAACTTGCCATATCATTAGCTGACGTCCTGCAAGCTCCCACAATGGCTTCAACTACAACTTCTTTCGCTACACCAACTCCAGCACATGAACGGGCTGTGGGTCTCGAGAGGTTTGAGCATGCTGTTGTAGAAGCCCACCTCACAACCCCCGAAGACGTAACAATCGGAGAGGAATTTTATGTTCAGTTGGATCTTGTCAATGTCGCAAAAAATTATGGCTTACTAGTTAGGGTCGACAATCTTGTTCCTCCAGGCTTCGAAGCGATTAGTTCACCATCCAGGTATGTTGTGGAAAATGGCTCAATTGACCTGAAAGGAAAAAAACTGGACCCACTAACGGTAGAGTCGATCAAACGTCGGCTTCAAGCCACACAGAGTGGCGCTACCAGCTTGAGTCCACCAATAACTTATGTGGATGAGGAAGGAAAATTCAAAGCATGTAAGCCTAAACCAGCCAACATTTTTGTCCATCCAAAACTTACGTTTGAATTCAAAACAGAAGCTGCTCAGAGAGCTTTCAATTTTCTGGTTAAGTCTTTTGTGGAATATTACATGAAACGCAGATTCTCACTTGAAAAATCTGGTTGGCGAACGCTAATGGAGATCGTTAGACAATGCAAGGTTTCGAAGTCAAGTGTATATGGTGGCAAAGGAAAGCATGGAATAGCAATAACTGAGTTGGAAAGACGTGGACTTGTCGAGGGTAGGGTATTTCCGGGGGAGCGAGGTCGTGGAGGGAAGATTCTCAAGTTAAGAATAGCATATGAAAAAGAACCGATCGAGCGATTGGTTGATCAGCAAATAATGAAAAATATGGAAAAATAGGGAAAGCCAATTTAACCTTTAAAGGCTATAATATTAAAAATTCAAATTTCTTTTTATTTTTTAAGGCTTATTTGAGTTACAAAATTATTAAAAGCCTTAAAAAGTCGGATTTTCAACCTCTAGTTCTTTCTTTAGCCCTCCTGCTTGTGCAAAAATATTCAGTTATTTTTCTACCTTAAGAATAGATTGAGCTCTAAAAAGGAGGTGTGAACCAAAG
>CP070730.1:1592477-1597607 GCA_020351305.1 Candidatus Bathyarchaeota archaeon | reverse complement strand
TTCAAGGCGCGGAAGGCTTCTTCATAAACTTGCTTCTTGTTGGTTGTCAGATTAATCACGCAGTTTGAGATGATCACATCTGCTATGTTGTCCGCAACTGGAAGATGTTCAATTTCACCCAATCGAAACTCGACATTCTGATAGTTACCTTCCTGTGCATTTTCCCTTGCCTTGTCCAACATTTCAGGAGTCATGTCTATGCCAATGACTTTTCCCCCTCTCCCTACCTTCTTTGATGCCAGAAAACAGTCAACACCCGTCCCTGAGCCAAGATCAATTACTGATTCCCCCTTCTTTAGGGATGCGAGAGCCACTGGGTTCCCACATCCAAGTCCAAGGTTTGATCCCTTTGGTATGGAACTTAGCTCTTCCTTGGTATATCCCATCTTCTTGCTCAGTTCCTCGGATAAAACTGAGTTGTTGCAACTGGATGATGCGTTACAGCATAATTCTTGTTTTGCGATCCTAGCGTATCCATCTCTAACATTCTTTCTCATTTCATCTTCTTTCATGATGGTCTCATCACTTGCCATTCCTGCTTCTACTCCTTCCCGAGGGATCTTTTGGCTTGTTCTTTGAGCTCTCTAATCTTGTCTACAGTAGGCATCACTTTCTTGAACAGATCTTCACGAGCTTCAATTCCTGCCTTAATAAAGAATGCAGTTGCTTCAGACCTGCTTTTGAACGCTTCAACTTCAACAAGGGCATCAATTTGTTTTAAATCATCATTATTCAGTCTTGTCATGACGACGTTACTTCGCCCCTCAAGTTTCTCCCCTAATTTCATGAGAACTTTCTCCTGGATCTTCTCCGCATCTTCACCCTCTGGGCAACATGCCATCATCACTACTTTCTCATCATCCTTTGATTCCTTGGTTTTCTTCTTACTGGTATTGTTCTCCATTCATTTCACCATATGTAATTTGTAAATTGTAACATAAAAATATAGAAACGTAATATAAAAACTTATCTTACAGATTACATAAACGCGATGTGTGAGCAATAGCCATCCTCCAATGATTACTTCAAATAGCATACCCGTACAATCCAAGATGTGGATATCAACATCTTTTGATTTCCTTTCTAAGTAACTCGCGCGCCACGCAGGCTGTTCATTGGTAGGCATAAAATCAATCGATTGCATAATTCATTTTCTTTGGTAGACACGAATCACTAGAGGTAACGCGATAGCGAGATATCCAAGATGAACCAGCAGTCTTGCCCACTCCGCTTTAACAGTGTACCCAAACATGACTGCGAACACAGAGCCTAAAACTCCCTTGTGATGCCAGGGGCTTTCAGAGGGAATATTCAAGCTGTAGGCGGGTTGACCAAGCGCTCCCCATGATGTGGAACCTGTGTACTCGACAAGTTCATGGATTCCATAGCCAGCTAACCCTCCAGCCAAGAGGACGAGGAGGATGCTTGTGAAATAGAAGAAACGCCGTAGGTTGATCTTCATACCAGCAATAAAAATGCCATAGGCCAGCACAAGCGAGGTCAATATCCCTAAAACTAATCCGACAACAGTCGCCAACGGGTCAGCCACAAGGAAGGGTGTCAGAAAGAGCACGGTTTCCAGTCCTTCGCGGAAAACTGCAATGAAAGCGAAAGATACCAAGCCGAGTGTTGTCCCACGGGTTGCAATAGTTTCCACTTGCCGCTCCACCCCGACGCGCAGCTCTTTACCCTTTGTGGCCATCCAATAGATCATCGAAGACAACACAGCAACCGCGATCAAGGCTGCAACTCCCTCGAACAATGCTTGAGCGTCTTCTGGCATTGCTCCATACGCCAGCCAGATAACCGACCCTAAGAGAAGGCTTACCATAATCGCAGAAAAGACGCCATACCATACATAACGGGATAGAGGTTTCCTGCCAGTTCGAACTAGATAAGCTAGGACTATTGATATGATGAGGGCTGCTTCTAAGGCTTCTCGAAATGTTATCAGATATTGACCAATCATCTGGATTATACTCCTTCTCAAGTCAGACGCTAAGCGACTTCTTTATACTCAGCACCTTTATGAGAACCTTCCATTCAATTGACAAATGTTTGTATATATCTATTATGCCAAAGCGTTTGCATTTTTCATTAAAGGGACAAGTTAATCTGCAGTGGGTCGGGGGGGTAATGATCCAACAGGTTGATTATACGCGTGCATTGAGTGAGTGTAAGAGTAAGCAAAACGTTATAAAAAGAACATAAGTTTGGGTTTGGGGTTGGATTCGAACCCTCTCCACCGTAGAGAAATCACCCGTCACTCTCTTTTTTTCTTGTGCGCAAAGATATAATTTTACAATTTCCATTAATTTAGTCGTACGCTAAATCAACTGGTTGTTTAAAATTAACGCGTAAGTCAAGTGAATTAGCCATGTTGATTGTAGGTTCATAAATTATATTTGAATTCTGACACGAGCTAGTCGGTGATTGAAATGGCAGGTTCTTTTAATTCATTATCAAATACCAAGAGAATCTCTTTATTTGCAATCGCTGTCGCATTGATCTTTGGTTTAGTCAGCGGATTTGTTGGTGCGTATATGTTTGCCAAACCTGGTCCTCAAGGTGCTCAGGGCGAACAGGGCATCCAAGGTGCTCAAGGCGAACAGGGCATCCAAGGTGCTCAAGGCGAACAGGGCATCCAAGGTGAACCTGGTTTGAATGGAACAAACAGCATTATACAGATCATCCAAAGCCAAAACATGACTCCCGCAGGTCTGGATGTTTATAATCTGACTCAATGGTATAATATGTCAGTCTTTGATAGTTCAATGACACTAACAATTGATATTCAAAACGAGTCCAGAATCTGCGCTGAATTCCTAAGCACAGCTACTTTCACCAACTCGGAGGTTTGGTTGAGAATTGTCGTGGATAATCAACACACAAGCACCGTCTGCTATATAGGATGCTTCGAAGTACCAAGCTCTCCAACTCTGCACCTACCAATTCAAGTGAGAATCCTAACTGGTATGCTATCTGTTGGAACCCATACGGTTAATGTTCAGTTCTACCGATTCAACGGTTTCCCAACATTGTTGGATAGATCTCTTTACGTAACAGAGCTGGCTACTCCGTGAGAAAAAAGCATTCTGCAGCACCACGTGTCCTTGACCTTTTCATATTCTTAGTGGTAACACGCGGGTGAAGAAATTATACCCAAAACTTTGGATATATATCCAATGGATATCCAAAATATTTGGAGTTGTGCGCTAGTTAAGCTGCTGCTCTGGAAGAACTATGTTAGTTTTTCTGAGATCTACTATCCACGCTCGACCTCGCCAATTCCTTTGAGGGTTTCCTTTTCTGCTAAAAAACGCCATCTTTATCGCTTCTTGTTTATCAAACAATAGATATAAACAACATTTCGAGCCTTGATATATTACGATTGCTGCATTTATGATACAGTGCGTGCGCATATGGAAAAGGCGCTTAGAATCGGGAGAGAAATGGTAAATAGATATGAAGATCGGTTTACGGATTTCAAGCTTCCACTAGCCGTTTACTCATAAAGTCAGTGACAACTAAACTTAGATAGTGAGTTTTGCGACCGCGAGTTCGATATGTTCCACAATCTTGTGCAGAAGGAAATTCACAGAGGCAATCACCTCGAAGTCATAGATATCTATCATACGCTGCTGCATGGTTGGTTAAAGCACTCCGAATCACATAAACCCCTCTCACTATGACTTCAAGATGCGCTACATACACTACGAACTTCCATTTGGAATAATCAAGAAGCTCAAGCGTCTATACTTTGTCAAAAATGAGAACGATTTGAAGAAGAAATATGATGAAGTAGCTGAATGGTTCCCAAAGATAATAGAAAACGCCACTCCAACATAGTAAAAACAGCGTATTACACGACGAGGTATTACATAACACAAATTTAGGAGAAGTTGGTTGTGTGTGTGGAGGGGGGATTCGAACCTCACCTACGGCGGAGATATCTCCCACATTCTCTCCATCTTTTCTTAGAACGATTCAATAGTATTTTTTCACGTACACTTCTACGTGATTTCAAGGTATTTTTATAACATGAGCCCAACTTGATGTTGGAAGGAGAGATCATCAATGTGCACAATAGTCACCATGTCTAAGAATGGCGTTGTATTGACTGGGAATAATGAAGACTATACTGAACCAAGGACTAAGATATGGTTTATTTCGGCATCGAAAGATGGTTATGGTCGAGTCTATGTTGGGTTTGATTCTCCATCCCTGCCCAGCAGTTTTCAAGGCGGAATGAATGAACACGGATTGTTCATGGACATGAACGCCGTTAATCCTACAGGCTGGCAGAGAGATCCAGGTAAGCCCACTTTCAATGGAGATCTTGTGGAAAAAATCCTAACAGATTTCGCAACGGTGCAAGAGGTTGTAGAATTCTTCCAGCAGCACAATGTTTCCGATTTAAACATATTGAAGGTGCCTGTAGCGGATGCAAAAGGCAACTCAGTAATCGTTGAATGGGGACAGGGGGCACAACATTTCATATTCAAGGAGGGGGACTATCAGATCTCAACCAACTTCATCCAATCAGAGTACAAGAACCCTGACGAATACCCTTGTCAAAGATACAAGATTGCTGACCAAATTCTAAAGAATGCTGAAACTGCAACCATTGACGTAATTCGCTCAGTTCTTTCCGCCACCCACTTTGACGTCCCTTCTACAACCCTCTACTCGAACATTTGTGATCTGAAGCAAAAACAGCTCTACCTATATTTCTTTCACAATTTCGAGGAAACAGTGGTTTTCGATCTAGAAAAAGAGCTTAAGAAAGGAAACGCATCATACCCAATCCCGTCACTCTTTCTCACAACACCGTTTGTAGCCCACCAATACAACCAGATAGGGTCAAAGATTGTCCAATTGCTACAGAAATCCTAAAGTAAGCCAATGCTTGTGCATCAAGCCAGCTTCTTCAATTGCTTGAACCAATTCACAACCGTTTTATACGTTTCCTCGTACGCTTCAGGATTCGTCATTTCGTGATCTGCCCCTTTTATCACAACAAGTTTCTTAGGTTGCTTAGCAGACTCGTAGAAAGTGCGCACACTATTCAGCTTGATCTCCATGTCAGCGTCTCCCGTGATTATTAACAAAGGTCGTGGAGATAGCTTT
>CP070730.1:1578152-1592377 GCA_020351305.1 Candidatus Bathyarchaeota archaeon | reverse complement strand
GTTGACTTTGATTACACGACGACTAATGACAATTGGAATACTCCTTCAGACATGAACTATCAGTCGTTGCCTGGAAACACAGAGTGGGCTTTAAAGATTGAGACTAGAGCTGCTGCTGGAGCCACAGACGCGTTGACTTGCACTATAGTGATTGCACTAGATGTGCAAGAATAAACCATTCTTCCTTTTTTTTCTTTACTCTCAGAGGAGAGGAAATCTTTGAGTAAGGTAAAAACAATACTAAGACAAGAAAAGATTCGACTAGTAATTTTGCGAGTTTTTACTCTACTAATTTTATTGGGCTACTCGCTTCAGAGCGTATCGGGAAGTGTGCAAAACTCTATGGTGATGCGGATTACATGGACGGTTAACTCGCCGCCTGTAATTCTTGAAGAAGGTAACATCACCAGCGCTAGTACAATTTATACTAATAACACTAGTGCAAAAGTCATTGTTACCAGCAGCCCAACCAATACGACACACAATTATGATTATATTCTTAGAGTGAATAATACCATTACAGATCCTTGGGAGATCAGACTTCAGCAATACTCTGACTTAAATATTAATAGATTAACAAACTGCACCATTTACTTCTATAATTTTACCGATGGGCCCTTAGATCAAATCTATCTAGAAAATGGAGCATATATACAAAGTACAGGTTCATGGTACGACATTGAAAGCTCTCAAACAATATACATTGCTGTAAAAGTGGAAGCAAATAGCACAGGAACATCTCGAATATTTACATATCTTGAAATCTTAGTTCCAAACACAACAATTTATACTCAATACACTATATTGTTTGAAATCACATAGTGGCTAAGGAAGAAGCTGATACATATCAGTGTTATTGATGGAAAATTCATCATACATAAAAGCACTTATTAAAACTTCTTTACTTGGACGACACTATGCTAACATTAGAACTCTCAGTTTCCAACATACTAATAACCATGTCTGTTATGGCTCTTGTAGTCTTGTATGTGGTCTTTCTAGTGAAGCTTAGGCCCTCCACCAAGCGACAGAACCAAAATAGGGAAGATATCGTTTCCAGAAAACTTCGTAAGAATAAGCTAATATATGTTAATGCTATGAAGCCAAAAAAGAACACCAAACCTCCCCAAAAGGCAGAAAAACAGGTGGATCTCCAAAAGATTCAAAACCCGCCCACCAACATTCTGCATCCAACAACACTAACGAATAAAACCCAGGTAGTCACAGAGCATCCTATTATGGAGGAAAGCCAAACTCCTAAGACCGAATGCATCCATCACTTCGGTTATTTAAGAACCCTTCCTAGAAGCAGATCAATTCCCAGTGAGTGCCTCGGGTGCCTTGAAATAGTGGAGTGTCTAACAGCGAGAATTGAGGATAAATCGGTGAAAGCCCATGTCACTCAAAGTTGAAGATGTAATGGTCAAGGACATCATTACAATCGGGGCAGAAGCCACAGTGGAGAAAGCAGTAGAAATCATGAACAAGTACAACATAGGATGCTTAATCGTAGCAGAAGGCAGAAGACCCATTGGAATTGTAACTGAGAGAGATATGCTGAAGAGGGTTCTTCTTCAAAAAAAGAATCCCAAAAAAATCATAGTTGACGACGTAATGTCTAGACCACTCATAGTTTCCGCACCTAAAACTGCAATTCACAATGCTGTGAGGGTCATGAATGAACGTAACATCAAAAAACTCCCAGTTGTAAAAGATGGCGATCTGCAAGGACTTGTATCCCTGACTGACGTTGTTCGTTCTCTAGCATATTTTGAACATGCAATATCCTCGCTCTGCGCCCGATGTCAATTCAGGAAAAGAAGCACTGATCCATCAAACTTACCTAAGCTACACAATTCCGACCACCCTCATAGCAGCTAGATGCAATGAAATGCAAATCTTGCAATTAGCCATCCTATTTTTCGCATAAATGCACAAGTTTCTCGTCGCAAACTTTTTATTAAACCCTTTGCTTTAGGGTAAAAAACCTTGGAGAAATGTCAATGACAAGGAGAACTTACCTAGGAATTATCGCAGAAATACTAAGCTTCTGCAAAAGGCCACAAAATAAGACCAGAATAATGTATCATTCAAATCTGTCCTGGAAAGTCCTTCAAAACTACCTCTCTTTGACAGAATCGAAGGGACTATTACAGATTCATTATAGCCCAATAAAATATGCTACCACGCAAAAAGGACTAATGTTTGTCGAAAAATGGGGTCAATTAACAGGACTTCTAAATTCTGATATTCAAAGAAATCTTCCAAACGAAGTAAAATCATGAACGCAATTTTTATCAGAAAAGCTAGTTCCTGCTAAACCCGTGCATTGAAATCAGATTTTAAGGTTCTGGAATCAAATCCATTAACCAAAAATTACGCGCGCGCTTTTACACAGATCAAGGCATGCCATACCCGTGCAATTGAATATTAGAAATTTCTCTGGAACTCAAACTTTTTGCCAGTTTTTCCGGATACCATTATTACATTCATCTTCTTAAGACAGTACGTTATTTTTCGAGCCAAGGAAATTGAGATTCCTCCTTTCTTGGCTAATTCGGTGTTAGTAAACCGCCACCCTATATCAGCTGGTAAGAATCTGGTGAAGTCTTTTTCATTCTTGAAAAGTGTGCTGTTGACTACATGTAACAACCTTTTATCTCTTATACTCACGCCCTTTCTTCTCCAGCTCCCTTTTCCATTATTGCATCTAGTTTCCTCTCCCTCTATCATCAAAACTTCTAATGTGAAATTATTTTCTCGAATGAGGGCCGGGATGCTCACAAGTTCAAAGAACAAATCAGCAATTTTGCCCTTTCTGGGAGATTTTCTTCGTCTGATAATTTTCCCAGATTTTGAGTTTAAGACTAGATATTTCTTTTCCAGAATAGGGTGGACTAGTCGAACACGATGTTTCTCAACCAAACATGTCAGTTTCTTCTTTATTGCAGAGAAGTTCCGTGTCTGAATCTCAATTAAGAGGGGCCCTCGTACAATATCAATAATGAAACCATCCACGATGGTTTCAAAACGATCACCTGGAAGTGAGTACCATTTCTTGATTTCTGAATGAAGTGAGTGCTCGTTCATTAGCGTTGAAGTATGTGAGTAGCAAGATGAAAAACCTTACTAACGTGTGAACGCATTTCATGAAAGCCATGAAAAAGCAAAGGGGGTACGTACTGATTTCTGGAGCTTCCATATTGTGGGGCACAATGGGGATTCTTGGAAAACTTGCCTTTGAATTTGGAATTAATCCAACAACACTTATTGCCTTAAGACTTCTAGTCTCATCGCTAACAATTTCAATCCCTGTAGCTCTTTCAAGAAACCTATTAAAAATCCAAAAAAAAGATTTGCTTCCATTCCTCACTTTGGGTGTGTTGGCTACAGCCTTTCAAAGGTTGGCTTACTTCTATTCTATAGATTTGACAACCGTCACTGTAGCTGCCATACTCTTCTACACCTATCCAATCCTCGTCACGATATTTTCATTAATTTTTTTCAAAGAAAAGATTTCTCCCTTGAGGATATTCTCGATAGTTCTAGCATTCTTAGGGGTAATGCTAGTTGTGAGAACATATGATATTACTCAATTAAGTAGTAGCTTGCTTGGGGTAATTGCGGGATTGTTGTCCAGCATTTTTTTCGTGCTCTTTTTTTTCATTATAAGAAGATTAAGAACGAGTTATTCAACGTGGACCCTTGTTTTCTATGGTGATGGGATAGGAGCGCTAGCACTATTCCCTTTGACACTGATCTCTCTCTCAGAAATTCTGAATTACCCTCTACAGCTTTGGTTTCTAATCTTAGCTATTGCTTGGGGCCCGTCCCTACTAGCATACCTCATGTACTCTCACGCATTGAAAAATGTGGAATCAGCAAAAGGAAGCACATTAGGCGTTTTAGAACCCTTATCTGCTGCACTTTTTTCATTAATAATTCTTGGAGAAGCCTTTGAGTTACTTCAGATTGCGGGTATTGCTCTTACATTAACTGGTGTTGCGTTGCTTTTCTACAGTCGTACATAATGACTATGCATGTGTCACTATGGTGGGCCGGGCCGGACTTGAACCAGCGACCTTCTGCGTGTCAGGCAGATGTCCTAACCATGCTAGACGACCGGCCCTTTAGTGGTTCTTCTAAAGAGGGCATCTACTTAGAAAGCTTTTTTGTTTTTTGGTTTAATCTTGTTTAAAATGCACCCATGCAAGGCAATATTATATTCTACAACGTATTTAGGTTAAAAGCAATGGGTTCTACTTGTCTGCAATCATCATTGCTGGTGGAGTTTCGAAACGCTTTGGACAAGACAAAGGCCTAGTTAAACTTGCTGAAAAGCCTCTAGTTCTGCATGTACTGGACAAGCTTGAATCTGTTGCTAATGATGTTGTTGTGGTTGTGAACTCTCGAATCCAGAAGGAGAAATTCGCCAAAACAATCAAAAAAAGAGCACGTATCGTAATTGATAGCAAAAATGTTCAGACACCACTTGTTGGTGCCTTAGCTGGCTTTGAAGCTGTTCAAACTGACTACGCACTACTTCTTCCGTGTGATACTCCCTTTCTGTTCCCAAATTTGCTTAGTTTCCTCTTTGAAGTGTGTGTGAACAAAGCAGCAGCAATCCCAAGGTGGCCAAATGGCAACATTGAACCTCTGCACTCAGCATATCGCGCGAAAATTGCAGCTGAAGCTGCAAGAAGCGTATTAAGTGATCAGAGGTTTGATTTACGAGCTATGATTACCGAAATGGGGAATATTCGTTATATCTCAACAATTGTCCTTCGAAGCTTTGATCCGAAACTCAGAACTTTTCTTAACATCAATACACCTGGAGATTTGAGTATAGCAGAGAATATGATTAGGCCGGGCTCTTTCTAGTGGATGTAGGCGTTTACGCAGAATTCAACGAGTACAATCAGACATTGGTGCATAAAAGAACCGACATAAACCACATTCATATATTAGTCAACGGTATAGGTGGAAAAAGGTGAATTGAATGGTTGTGCAGGTTACAGCACTCGCGGGAATGCCCATAATTAAAAAGGGTGACAAACTGTCAAAACTAATCTGCGGTGCTGCTGAAAGACAGAATACTCCAATTCAAGATGGCGACATAATCGTAATCACTCATGTTGTTGTCTCTCGTGCAGAAGGCAACACCGTTAACTTGAACATGGTTAAACCTTCACAATTTGCCCAAAAAGTTGGTGAAAGAAGTGACAAGGATCCAGCGCTTGTAGAGGTCGTTTTAAGGGAAGCTGAAAGAATTATCCGAATGAGTAATGGAGCTCTCATAACTCTAACGAAACATGGATTTATCTGTGCCAACTCTGGTGTCGATAAAAGCAATGTACCTGGAGAAAGAAATGTAGCACTACTGCCCGAAGATGCGGATAAATCTGCTAGACGAATCAGGGAAGAAATCAAGAGGCAGACGGGAAAAAAAGTGGCAATAATAATCTCAGACACTCATGGAAGACCGCTTAGAGATGGTGAAATCAATATAGCGATAGGAGTGGCTGGTTTTGCACCAATAAGAGATAGACGAGGTGAAAAAGATCTCTTTGGATATATCCTAAAGGCAAAACGCACTGCAGTCGCAGATGAACTAGCTTCTGCCGCGGAATTAGTAATCGGACAAACAAATGAGAGTGTTCCAGTAGCTATCATAAGAGGATACAATTACCAAGAGTCTGAAGAAGCAACCGTAAAGGACATGATCAGACCACTTGAACAAGAACTCTTTCTTTGACTAATAACCAGATTCTCCAACGAACCTCTCAGTTTCTAATATAAGCTTCTCTAAATCCTCTTCAGAATGGGCGCTACTAATGGCACCATTCTTAGCAGGTAAGAAGAAAACACTGTTGTCCATTAGAGCAGAATGATACTTAGCAAGTTTTTCCTTGTCGGCTCTGTATGCAGCATTTACATCCCGCACCTTCTCTCTCGTGAAATGTACCTGGAAAAGTGAACCTACGCAATTAACCACGGCATCAACCTTCTTCCTCTCAAAAACGGCTTCAAGCCCTCTATAAACTCTTCTTCCATGCCTGTTAAGATTGTTGATCACACGTCCATCCTCTAAATTCCTAAGCATCTCCAATCCAGCAGTCAAAGTTGCAGGGTTTGCAGTGAAAGTCCCCCCTTGAAATGAAAATTTTGGCCTTTCATAGAGCAACGGGTCCATTCTTTCCATAATGTCTCTTCTACCAGTTACACCACCGATTGGGAAGCCCCCTCCCAAAATCTTGCCTAGTATAGTGATGTCAGGGATGACACCATAATACTGCTGACCTCCTCCAGGCGCCAGCCGGAAGCCAGTAATGATTTCATCAAAGATCAGCACCGCATCCTTTTCGTGGCAGAGCTCTCTTAAGCCTTTCAAAAACTCTTTTTCTGCTGGTATACAACCTCCAGCACCTATAACAGGCTCAACAATGACTGCAGCGATTTCCTTGTCATTAATCCTTTTTTTCGTTTCCTGTAAATTATTGAAAGGAGCTACTATAGTATCTCTCAATGCACCATCAGTTATTCCATTAGATTCTAATAATTCAAAAGGAGGTTTAACAGCCAAATGAAGGGCATCATATCCTCCATGCCAACCACCCTCAAATTTGACAATCTTATTCTTACCAGTGTAACTGCGTGCAAGCCTAGTAGCATACATTGCAGCTTCGGTGCCGGAGTTAGAAAAGCGTACCATCTCGGCACTTGGCACCATCTTTACCACCTGCTCAGCCAAGGCTATTTCAAGCTCATGACATACACCGTAGTGTGTTCCATGTTCAATCTGCTCTTTAACAGCCTTCACGATCCTTGAGGGGCTATGGCCTAGAATGTGTGTGTAGTGCCCCATCCAATAATCTGTGTAGACGTTACCATCGACATCTCTTATTTTACTGCCCTTTGCCCAATCAACATAAAACGGGTAGGGTTTAAAGTAGCGAATGAAATAAGACACACCTGCAGGCAAGACCTGTTTAGCACGTCTATGAAGCTGCATTGATTTTGCGGTCTTTGAAACATAATTCGCTTCCATTGAATTTCGAGGCTCCCGTAATCAGATTTCGATTAGTAGAGATTTAAATTCTACTGGAATTCAATGCAAAACGGACCAAAAAATAGGAAACTATTGAGGTAGATGGCTAGATATTTCACTTCTCTTACTCGAAGGATTCTGTCCATCTTCGCCAATAGTTGCAGATAAAACTTCTTTGTTTGTGATGCATTTTGACGAGATTTGCTGACCATTCAATCAAGCGCATAAGAGCACGCTCATAACAATCTTACAATGCACATTTTGTAATGTTTTCTGATAAAATACCTGGACAATGTGAAAATCTTGAACCTAGAGCTAAAGATGCATTTCCAAATCTTCCACGGAAAGGTATAAGACTGCTCTAATATTAGCCTAATATAATGAATGTTGAACGGAAGATCCTTACTACTGTACTGGAGTTAACAAGAAATGGTCCAATAGATTATGCTCTTGTGGGCCGAAGTGCCAGAATCCCTGTTCAGACAGCCGAGATCTTTTTAAAAAAGCTTCAAGAGTCAGCTTTGATTAGATTGAAAGGAAAGGTACTTGAAGTTTCTCCTGATCAACGAGTTAAAATTGCGTTGCGCGCTCTTGAACTCAATGCAGATTTTTTACGGGTTGGCAGACTGTTACAATGGAAGGAGTTTGAGAACATAACAACCACAGCTTTTGAAGCCTATAATTATTCTGTTAAGATGAACTTCAGGTTTAAAGCAAAGAGTGGAAAACGTTGGGAGATTGATCTCTTGGCTTGGAAGCAGCCAACAATAGCTACAGTAGATTGTAAACGATGGGAACGAAATTGGACAAGAACTGCTATTATTAAATTAGTGAATCAACATGTAGAAAAGACAAAGGACTTCACCGATATCTTATCCGATTCTCACACAAAAATAGATCTATGTGCTTGGAAACATGCGACAGTTATTCCAATAGTTTTGTCCCTTCTACCGAGCCCACTTAAATATCACGACAATACGCCAATAGTTTCTGTGCTACAACTGCAGAGCTTTTTAAATGAATTGCCTGCTCACGTGAATTCTTTAACACATTTCACTAAAAAATTCAATATGATAGATAGAAAAATAACTGATTACAATAAATCTCGCCCTCTTTAATCACTGTCAAAAGCTTAATTTGGCATTAAATCAGCAAAAATTAACATTTCTGAAACCTACTTCATGATAAAATTTTAAAGTAAAATGTAATGCTGGTATTCAACTTATAAAATTTTTTTCGCCACCACAATTAGCCTATGAGAGTCATGTTGAAATACCTGTTTTTCGTAGCCTCCAAAGACGCTTTCTATAACAAGCCCTACTTTGATTAACATGCTTCTTAGTTGTTGAAAATGATATAGGCGCAAATTATGGCGAAATATTCTCGTCCTGCCAGTTTTCTTGTCCAAAAAGATCCACTGAGAGCGCAGTCTCGAATCCGAGATGTCTAGACTGCGTTTCTCCAACAAATAAAAATTCGGGAATTCCGCCCAGTCTTTCTTCTGGAATATCTTTAATAAATGCTCAAGGTTTGCGATATCAATTAAGAGGAATTTGTCTGGCCTAAGTGCTCTTGAAATCTCTTTGAGACTTTTCATGTCTTCGTTTTTTGAAGGTAGGTAGCCAAAACTTGTGAACATGTTGATTACAGCTTCAAAAGTTTCCGAGCGAAAGGGTAGATATCGCATTTCTCCTCTTACCAAGGGAAAGCGTGCATCACTTTTCCGCATACTGTCTTTAGCAATTCTGAGAAGGTTTGGGGATATATCAAATCCAACTATGTTCCATCCTTTTCTGCGAAGAGAAATTGAGTGGCGCCCAGTTCCACAGCAGAGATCTAGCACCAAGCCCTCAGTCGTTGTCACAACACTTTCAATAAACTCAACCTCTTTTCCTGTGGATCGAGCATCCACTATTTCGACCCAATATTCATTCAATTCGTCGAAAAAAGAGGTATACCACTCTTGCTCATTCACTGACAATCTTCTTAATCCTCTCAAGCCTAAAATTACCCTTATCGCGTTTCAATATGCGTTCTACGTCAGGAAGATTCTCTTTCTCCCAGTAGCTCCATTCTATTTTCCGGAAGATCCATTTTTTACCAAGATGGGCAGCCAATATAGCGTGTTTGCAATCATTTTGTCCGGGTATGAGTTCGTTGAGGAATCTGAAGAGCTTATCAATTTGTTTTCGAGGAAAGTAGGCGTAATAACTGGCATTCTTCACTTCAAAGGCGTAAACATGCTGATCTCGCCTAGCAATGACATCGGGAAGAGGATGAAGACTTGGGTTGCTTACTGGCACTCGTACAGCGTTGAACCCGTTTTTCTGAAGTTTCTTCACCAGAGCTGCCTCGCTGTAGAACCCTCTCCTCCGCCAGTTCCGCAAATCCTTGCTTCGAGGTTTTCCCATGTTCTGCCCGCTCGCAATTTTCGTCAACACAAATCTACCTCCAACTCCTCCTGTTACTCATTTTATTATCCTCGACCAGCGCACTAGGTCTCAGACTTCCTCTTTCTTCTAAGTACTCGATCCAGGAGCCTATTGATTATATCATCGTAGGTCTCGCCTTTCTTGCCAACATTCTTCAAAGCGTCTCGAGTGTCTTTTCTAATTTTGATACTTGTTAATTCTTCACTCACCTAACATATCCCCTGTTATCCACTAGTATCCATTAAGGATAAATAGTGATAACATTTATGCTTTTTCCCAGTTTTTCGTGTCCTCTTGAAAATATAGTTACGAAAATCGATGGACATTCCCAAAAATCCCTGAAAAAACCAAAATTACACAACTTCTCCACAAAATTCCATAAAATCCACAAACACCTAAAACGCGCACACACAATAACACGAAACATAAAAGACCTATACACCCTCCTTCAAACACTCATAGCCTTCTTCATAAGGAGATGCTTCTGTATCCAGAAACCCCCAATCAATACATTACTAGACCCTTAACAACTCCAAGCGGAAAAAAACAAATGGCGCAATCTTCCCTTCAACAAGTAAATCCATTAAGCTTACCAAGCACAAATCACTGTCCAAAAAACTAACTGTCAACACACAATGCACACTCACATCAACAAACAAACACATAAAATACGTGTCTGCATAGTTTAGTGACATAATAACCCGAGGAAAATACCATTATCACCAATATCACCAATGCTTCCAAAAGATAACTTAAAAACAGCTTGTTATGAGCTGTTTTACCTACCTATATTGCTACAAAAGCACAAAAGTTGAGAAAACACCATCAACCTCAGTCTCGTTTTCCATGATGCTCAAGCGAAAAAGCAGCGATATCACCAAACCCTTCTCTACTTTCTCTGAAACACGGATGACAAAAGCATAACCCCCAGGTGAAAACACGCACACGGTTCTCACTTTCTGGTTACAAGGTAAACTCCTATAAATATTAGAAACCCTCCTAAAGGGATTGCCAAGGTAACCTGTTCTCCCACAAGTGTCACCGCGAATATCACCGTTACCAATGGCTCTGCAAATAAAAATGAACTAGCCACAGCTGCCCCAACTTGTTTCAAAACATGAAACCATATGAAGTATCCCAACAAAGAACAGGTAGATGACAAGTAAATAAGAGCTAACCAACCATTAAGACTGACTCCTTGCAACAGCGTGAGTGAATGCTCAGCCAAAGACATAGGAATCAAGCAAAGCCCTCCTAACATGGTGACATAGGCAACTGTTAAGAAAGGATCATATTTCTCCAATGTTTTTTTTCCCAAAAGACTATAAATAGTCCAAAGAACCGGCGTAGAAAGCAAAATTAAACTACCAAAGAAAAACTCTCTATTTCCTTGGAAGCTTAAAGCATCTCCAGCAATCACAATAAAAGTGCCAGCTGCAGCAACGCAGATCCCGAAAATCTGCCTTGTACTTAAATGCTCCTTGAGCATTAAAGTAGCCAGTGTAGTAATGAGAATTGGCGATAGAAGACAAACAAAAATTGCAGCTAAGGCAGCTCCAGCCATTTGAATGCCCGTATATTGAGCAGAAAAAAACAAGGTAACGCCCGAAAGAGCGAGAACCAACAATGTGGGGATGTCTTTCTTTTCGACAAGAACTCTGAACACCTGTTCTCGAGCTTTCTTGAGTAGAAGAACTATTGAGAATAACCCCCCAGCAATAAGAAAACGAAATGTTGCTATCGCAATTGGAGTCAGCCCTTCCACTAAAGCCATCTTAACAACAACAAAAGAACTCCCCCAAAAAATGATTAGAACCACCATCAAGAGTGCATTAGAAAGACTAATCACTCTAATTGTCATGTTGAACATTCTCACATGAAGCCTATAAAAGATTATTATGAAACTGAATATCCTGAAAAAACACCTTCAACAGCAACCATTTTATCCTTTTCCCAGACAATGATTCTCAGAGGTAAGCCCATTGATAGTGTTCAATCGAAACATAGATTTCTCAACCAAAGGAGAAATAGATTTCATAGACCTTACGGCGAAAATTCAGGAAACTGTCTCAAATTCTAAGGTGAAAAATGGAATAGTTCATGTTTTTGCACCTCATGCAACCGGGATCTTGGTTCTTACAGAAAACGACTGGAACCTCTTAGAGGATATTAAAAGGATTTTAGAGAAACTCATCCCAAAACAAGAACAATATCAGCACCCATCAAACGCCCACTCACATATCCGATCCATATTTCTCACTCCAGATAAAACTCTACCAATAATAAATGGCAAGATGGCCTTAGGAACCTGGCAATCTATCATGTTTGTCGAGACCGATGTTCACCCAAGACGAAGAACAATAACCATTCAAGCCCTTGGCGAGTAATTCAGCTTACTCGTAGCCTCCTGTATGCAATCTACCAATCGATTTGTCTTCGTGCTAATTCTGAATGTTTACGTGACTGAAAATTGAAAAAAAATTCAATAAAAAATGCTGTCTATCAAGATTTTAACATAAAAAGATAAAAATATCACTCATCGTAATTGTAACGACTGTTAGAAGTGGAGAACCAACTTAATAATTTACACATCAATCCATGATATAATTATAATTAATATGCATTTTTTGATTGATAGTCTGAGAATTGATTCAAAACAGCAGCATTATCTCAATAGATATTTGAACCAATTTATATATTTCGTTACAATTCGATACTTCGATACAACTCGGGCAATTCGCTTTAATCTAATAATGGATGAAAATATGCGTTTAAACGTCTTAATTATTTTGAATTTGCCAAATAAGTTTCACATAGTCTTTTATGAGGCGCCGCTTTTGCTGTCGATCTTCTAGAGAGTCGATACGCTGACGTAAGTGAATGGCCCGGCGTTTTAGCTTTTCAATGTTCAAAAGATACCACCTCTTTAGGCAATAGGATGGAAGGAAGGATATATTTCTCTTAATAAATGTTTTGATAACAAGAAAAGGTTCAATCTCTTATTTTTGGCGCAACAATACCTAAAATTCCACTTACTAAGATTATTATGCCCTGCTGTGCTTCCCCAATGAAAACCATCAAAACTCCAAGGATTATATTCAACGAACCTCCAACTACATAACGTCCTGTCCAAATCACCACACTAGCAACTACAGCTATGACTCCTATACTAGCAATCAGAAGTGTTCTTGGTTCAAAGCTTTGATTTCCCTCGAGAAGGGCTAAAAGAATACGAAAACCTCCACTAGCTAGAAGTAAACCACCAATTATACCCAGCATTAAAGCAATCAAAGCTATAGCTTGTTCAGTACGCAATATTATACCTCAAGCTTCTACTGGTAGAGAAACACCAAAAAAAGATTATGAACTGATAAAATAGATTACAGCTCAGTCCAATGAATCAACATTAAAAAAAGGCTAAGGTTTAAAGAGACTTGTAAATATATGGTCTTCGATCTGATAAGAAGTGTTTCTGAGCAGGGCTATTCCTAACTTGTCTCAAATCTATATCAGCGTAGAGTATTTGATCCTTTCCTTTAGAAGCTTTGGCAATAATTCGCCCTTCAGGGTCTGTAACGAATGATTCTCCTGCGAAAGTCACTTCCTCTTCCTTGCCTACCCGATTCACTAAAGCTGTGAAGTAACCATTCTGAAAAGCAGCAACTTGTAGTTCTGCTTCGAATATTCCGAGAGGCCACTCATTGACCGCTCCTGCTTGAGGAACAATTACCAATTCAGCTCCTTTGAGTGCTAACGCTCTCATATACTCTGGAAAATGTCGATCATAACATATTGCAACTCCAACTCGCCCAACTGCAGTGTCAAAGACTCCTGCTCCAAGATCCCCAGGTGTGTAGTAGCCTTTTTCACGAAAGCCAGGTGCGTCGACGATGTGAATCATCCTTGTTTTCCCAACGATTTCTCCATCAGCATTTATAACTGGAGACGTATCAAACGCATTGCTTCCCTCCCTCTCGTATAAATTAAGGACAATTACAACCTGAAGGTCTCGTGCCTTCCTAGAAAACAACTCAGTGGTTGGACCAGGGATCGGTTCTGCGTAATCAACACAACTCGAAGTACAAGGATACTGAGGGAGGAAAAAACTAAAGGAAAGCTCTGGAAAAGCGACCAATTTGGCGTCATGTGAAGCTGCTGTTTCTAAAGCCTCTAAACCACGTGTAAGGTTCTCGTCTCTTTTTCTCGTAACATGCTGTTGAACAAGAGCAATTTTCACACTATTCCTCTCATATGCATTTATTATAGGTTTTAGGTTCATTTTTTAGGCGGTCGTCAGACTTAAATGCAACTCGGCATTATTCATAAAAATATGCATGTATGAGGTGAGTTCATGAACAAGGATCAGATCAAAGGGATTGTAATTTTCACATTGTGTATAATTTTTGCCATTGCATATGCCATTCTATTGGTAACCCCACAACAAATAATTGATCTGTTCGGGCTATCAATGTCGACAGAAACGCTTCATTTTTGGCTTATTGCAATACCTACTCTAATAATCTTCTTCACGGTTATGGCTATTGGAGCTTGGATAGGATTGGAATTGGCCAAAGCCCAACCCCCAAAAGTAGTTATTGAAACAGAATCAGAATCCCATGGATAATCAATCACATGCAAGGAAGCGTAGGCTTGATTGGTGATTAAGATGGTGGACTTTTCAGTAATCGTAATAACAGAGCTAACAGCCCCGTCCAAACCTTCAATGTGGAGATCGCTCCCTAGTG
>CP070730.1:1570943-1578052 GCA_020351305.1 Candidatus Bathyarchaeota archaeon | reverse complement strand
TAGCTCTTTCAGGTTTTTCCGCTTCAATCTCGAAATGAACTACTCTAGTCATTGATTATCACCGAGTAAATATGGTTGAAGAGTGAATTCACTTAAATGAGTTATGCCACTCCTTACCGTCGATTATCATGAGTCACTCTGCTACCTGTGCTCTCTTAAATAGGTACCAGGAAATTCCCACGAATGCTATCAAGTAGACCAGCGCTACAGCAACAGAGGTGAAAATGACAATCGATAAAGGCTCTGAGTACAACTCTTCCCCAAAAATTTGGCCAGGAGTAGATCCGCTGAAATTTATCTTGAAATATGTGACAATCCAAGACGGATGCAAAATGTAGTTTACTAGGTTTGGGCCTATGCTATCTGTTCCGGTAGAAACTGGGAAGCCTATCTGAGGAGATTCGCCTACAAATCCTGTGTTTCCAGAGCCAGGAATATAGGTAAGAATCCATCCTTGACCAGAGAGTACTCCAAGAATTGAACCTATGATGTTTGTACCAAACCAAATCCCAAGTGCCCCTAGAGCAGCGATTAGAGAGCTCTTGAATATGGTCCCAATTAGTAAGACGATGGAGATCCACACAAATGTGCTGAAAAGAGCTCCTGCAAGGGAGAGCGGTAGAAGGTGAAGGTTGCTCTGTGGCCCATAAATGACAGTCCCTCCAATGGCCATGTAAACCATCAAAAAGCAGTAGGTTGCCAAGAGAGTTAGGAAAGCGGCAAATAATTTACCAAAGAATATTGTTGTTCTAGAGACAGGTTTAGCAAGTAGTGGAACTATGGTCCCGCTTTCAAACTCCCCTGAAATCGTATTCATGATCGTCACAATTGCAAACAGAAAGAATCCGAACCCGCCTAGGCCTAGGTTGGAGTCAATCACGAAGTTCATGTCTGGTTCTACTGGGTTACCAGTGATGGCACTTACAATGTGGCCGCCAGCCAATGAAAGTGTAGTGAGGGCAAATGCAACAATAAGCATTCCAAGAAATTTCTTCTTCCGAATGTTCCAGAGCAACTCGTACCTAACAACCGCTAGGAATTTGGCAATCCTTTCGGGCTGAACTATTGCCATCTCATACCCTTCCATGCGCGGTCACTTTATCCTTGTCAAGAAGTCTCAAAAATATGTCCTCCAAGCTCTCTCCTCTCAGATCGATTGATATGACAATACCTCCTGCGGCTGCAATGGCTTGAGATACTTCTGACCTTGCATCGTCGCGGGTCTTCAAGTTGATTAGAAGCTTCTTTCCTTCCCTGATGATATCCTTAACAACTGGTAATTTCCGCAAATTACTTATAACAGCTTCTGAGAACTTGTCGACTTCAACCTCTACTGCAAAGGATCCTGTTAGTTTTGCCGCTATTTGCTTAATTGTACCAGAAGCCATTGCTACTCCCTTGTTAATAATTGTTACATGAGTGCAGATTTGCTCAACTTCGTGTAACAGGTGAGAAGAAAGGAAAGTTGTGATGCCTTCTCCGGCTAGTTTCTTAATTATGTCTCGTACTTCAACCATTCCTATAGGATCCAAACCTAGGCTTGGCTCATCGAGGATTACAAGTTTGGGTTCATTTAGGAGTGCTTGTGCTAATCCTAAACGTTGTTGCATTCCTTTGCTATATTTGCCGATAAGATCATTCTCTCGTCCTTTCAAACCAACAAGGTCAATAAGTGTAGGCACCTGCTTCAACCTTTTATCCTTGGTTATACCATACATCCTCCCATAAAGGTCGAGAAGCTCATTCCCCTTTAGATGCTTAGGTAATTTCGGAAGCTCAGGCATGTAACCCACCTTAGACCTCAAATTCGGCTTGTCCCAGCCAATTCTGTTTCCTAAAATTTTAGCTGATCCTCCATCGGGCTTCAACAAGCCTACCAGCATCTTGATTGTTGTGGTTTTCCCCGCACCATTTGGACCAAGGAAGCCATGTATTGTACCAACTTCAACACTGAGGTTTAGGTTGTTCACAGCAATTAAAGAACCATATTTCTTTGTCAAGTTAACTGTTTCAATTGCAGGGGCCATTTCTGCTAACACAGGTTACGTTATTGCAGTCCCATGTATTAAGCTCATTTGCGGAGTAGTCCCCCTGCTTTCTTGCTTATCAAAGCACACACATGTAGCCATAACGCACAAAATCTTATTACCGCTCTATCTTTTACTATGTTCCTGAGGATAGGTATCTTGGACAAAGCAAACAGTAAGACAGCCTTCGGGTTCCCTTCTGTTATAAAAGACCTTCCAGAAGCAGACCTTCCCTTCAACGATGTCAAAGCTTGGATATTGCAGGGTGATAAAACCCAACTAATCTTTTTCGAGATGCAACCAACTGCTTTGGTGCCTGAACATAGCCACAGTTATCCCCAATGGGGCCTAGTGGTAAATGGAAAGATGAGACTCACAATTGATGGCAAAACACAAACTATCGAAAAGGGCGATAGCTACCTTATTCCTGCCAACGCTAAACACAAAGCAAAATTCCTAACAGAGACGCAGGTTATTGACTTGTTCTCGGAAAAGTGTAGATACAAAACCAAGATGGCTAAATAATAGGTAACAAAAGAAATATTCCAAAAAAATGTGTGATAAATCATGAGCAAAGTTAAAGGGTGCGCGAAATGTGGTGGAAAAATGATTAAGAGTTCAGAGCAAACTCTTGGTGATGTTTTTGGATGTACTCGTCGAGAATCTGGGAAGCCAGAACGAGTAGCACTAGTTCAACCCTACTACTGCAAGGATTGTGGCTTCATAGAGCTCTATAAAGAGCTCTAATCGCACAGGCAGCACATATGATAGAAAGTTAGGTCACGATTTCAGGAAGCACTTGTCTTTCTCGTGCATTAACTATCTCCAGCGCAATTCTGTCTCCCATGCTCATCCTGCACAAGTATTTCGCGTTCGAATATTGTGCGCCAATGCCCATGTGCGTGTTGGTTCCACCTCCATGTCTGGTTGCGACATCCTGTACTTTCGGTACATGGTCGGATAACACTCCGCCTTCAGGAACATCATATAATCCATGGCCAACCTTTTGAACCCACTTGAAATCTGGATCGTTGCTATGCAGCTCTTTGAAGGTTATCAACGTTTGTATGCAATAAGCACCAATCAATCCAGGCGGGTCAACCTCCATAGTTTTTTCTAGAAAGCTGTCAGCGATGGGATGTATCTTCCGAATTAAGGATTCTCGCAAACTTATTGGAAGATGCGCCGTGACTTCGAAGGTTCTTGGGTAAGGCGTTTTTTCCCATTTAACTTTCTGTTGCAGCTCTGCACCCATCCTTATTACGCCATCATGAGTAGCTTCTCTTCTCTCATCTATTGACATGAATTCGTTTGAAAGCCACATCCTCGCCCTCTCTCGGCTCAACCCTTTAGCATTCATTAAATACCTTTCCGGTTCTCCCCAATCCTGCTTTGCATATATGGGCGAATAGAAGAAGTTGAAATTCGCGGTTACACCTGGAACATACTCCTCAGCTCTACCAACAGTCAAATCTATCGGATTGATTATGTCCGCATTTACATAATCTTCAACCTTTTCTTCCATGTCGCTGCTATTTGCAGCGAAGATGAAACCTCTCTCTAATCGTCTTGATTTATGTGGTACTTTAAGCACCATGGGTCTCTCAACAGTTGCTTTAAATCTAATTCCAGTTTGACCGCTATTGACATCAAACAGAAACTCTTCAGGATGTGGTATCCCAGCTTGCTCCAAATACCAATAATAGTTCTCTCTTACTTCCTCCCGATTCTCAATTTTCAACAGGCTGCGAGTTCCAATTATGGGAACATCGAAGTTGTCCTCAATCTCTTTACAGGCCTCGCTACCTACATAGACAGAAAAGGCTCTGTTTGGAACTTGTATGCATTCAAGATCGCGCATAACATCGGTATACTTCAATATATCTTTATAATGATCAAAAACGAGTATGCATTGATCCCATGGCGCTGTCTTCTTGATGTCTTTCGGATCGTTTCTTACTATAATATCCTTATTTACAAGGGAGGGCAAATCTTTAATCGGTTCTTCGTATCCAACTATCGGGTTTTGGAGATATATGTTAGCTCTTTCAGTTGTCGTATATATTATGCGTCTCAAATGGTAGTTCCGAGCCCCAGCAGCAGCATCCAATGCAGAATGAGAACCTAAAATCAGAACAACAGGATCCTTATACCTTCGAACGACCTCTTGCATTTCTTCTCTTTGAATCATGACATATCACTTCATCCTGTTTTTATCACGTAATTTCAATGCGGAATAAGTGTTGCCCCATACCTTATTTTTGATTTAAATGTGTTTTTTCCAGAATCACTAGTATTCTCCATTTAGCTTTTTTCCGAAAATCTGTCTTTTAAGTGGTTGTTTATAAAGAAATCAAGGCCAATCTAATATTTTGCGATATACATCCATATTATGCGGAAACTCTTCAGTTTAGGCTTTTTTGTCAACAAAAGTGACCTATTTCGTTCTTTTTTTCCAAGTTTCCTTATTCAAAGGTTATTTTCAGTATTAACGTTACATATGGCGCGGTGTAAACGATTGATTTCGTGGAAGTTTTCATTGGAGAAAATAAACGGCGAATTGGAGCTTGCTAGGAGGAAGAAAGAAGCTTTAGGCAAATTGTTCAATGATGGAAAGGTTTCTCAGTTAACTTTCGATTCGTTTAGCAATGAGATTGCTGAAGCGATAGCTGAAATCGAGGCAAAACAGAGCACCCTTGTCGAGAAGATGAGGACAAAGATCAGTGGATTGGAGCAGCAAATCAAAACATTGGAGCATTTGCTTGTGAACTCTGAAATCCGACATATTTCGGGGGAACTCGAGGAAGAGGCGTACAACCGTGAATGGAATGTGCTTTCATTGGGCTTGGAAGCAACAAAGCAAGAGCTAGACGAAATAAAAGAAGCGGTCTCTAACATCAGTGGGCATGGATTGGAACCTCCGCAACCTCCTCCAATGCAAGTTGAAGAAGCAACCGAAGTTGAACCCGCAACCGAGGAAAGGACTGAAGTCATCATGGACACTGAAACCTCAACATCGATTGAGACGACAAGTGAGGAGTCGATTTTGGAAGATGAACCAGAAATGTCAGTGGAAGAGGTTAAAGTGGAAGAAGAAAGCGTAGAAGCTTCAGCAGTAACTGAGGAAGAGCCCTTTCAGAGCGAAGAGTCGACCTTTTCAGAAGAATCTGAAGCAACAGATTCTCCAGAAGACGTGCAAGAAACATTAGTGGAGGAGCCGGAGAATCTACAGGAAACATTGGTGGAGGAACCAGAAGCCATACAAGAAACGTTAGTGGAGACACCGCAAGAAGTTCAGGCTGAAGCGGAGCCAATTCAAGAAGCCTCGATTGAAGAAGAGACTACAGAGGTTCAAGAGTAACCGTAAGCAAGCGTTATCAAACGCTACAATCCTTTTTTTCTCTCAATGCTCGCTTTGGCTTCTCTTTTATAGTTGTTTTCATTGATATTGCGGAGAAGTGCTTTTATTGCGTGTTGGTATAGCTTTCCACGAAAAATATCAGCAATATGATTTTGGCCCGGGGCATCCCTTCAGAGGTGATCGTTTCAGTAATTCAATGAAGCTTTTCGAAGACCAAGGGCTGCTAAAATTACCCCACATTATGGTCCTACAACCTGAAATTGCCAGGCGAGCGGATTTGCTGCGAGTTCATAATAGAAACTACGTTGACCTGATTTTTGACTTTGCGGAAAAAAGTAGACCATACGACCTAGACACGCCTGTATCACCTCCAATTCTTGAGGCAGCCCTGTACATTATGGGTGGAGGGTTAAAAATCGGGGAGTCCCTCTGCGCTGGAGAGATTGAACGTGGAGTCTCCTTAGGTGGGGGGCTTCACCATGCAGGCATAGACTTCGGCGGTGGATTTTGTCTTTTCAATGATGTTGCGATATTGGCAAGGTTTCTCCAGGAAGAGCACGGCATAAAACGTGTTTTGATTCTGGACTACGATGTACACGCAGGCAATGGCACAAGCAACATTTTCTTCTCTGACCCTTCAGTGCTGTTTATCTCTGTGCATCAAGACCCGAAAACTCTTTTTCCAGGCACCGGCTTCATCGACCAGATTGGTAAAGGTGATGGAGAAGGATTCAATGTAAACCTGCCTTTGCCACCAGGAACTGGTGATAACACCTATTCCTTTGCGTTGAGAGAGATTTTTATACCTCTCGCTAAGGAATTCAAACCAGAAGTTATTCTAGCCAATGGCGGCAGCGACCCCCACTTTGCCGATATTCTGGGTAGCTTGACATTGACTGTGGATGGATTTTTCGATTTATCTCGTCTTATCGTGAAGGTGTCTGAAGAGGTTTGCCATGGTAAAGTTGTCCTGCATATAGGTAGCGGATATAACCCTTCAATTTTACCTAATTGTTGGTATGCGCTAGCTGCAGGCGTTTCTGGTCTTAACAAGATAGGCGTGAAGGACGCAACCAAACCACCTGTAGAAATGTCATGGTGCCGTGAACGTGTCAAGGCTACAATAAAAGAACTGAAAAAAATTTTAGGGAAATACTGGAATTGCTTTAGATAAAAATGCATGATTTGTATAACCCATATCGGCTGCGCATTGCTCATCTCAAACACTTCACGCTTACCATAATGCCTTGTTGAGGATGAAACATTAAAGAAAGACGATGGTAGAACATGTAACATATACGATGGTGTCGACGTAGATGGGTACTTTTACTCGTATCTGTCGGTACATTTCTAAGAGCTGGCCACCTTTTCTAATTAGCGTGATCTGCCTATTTGTAGGCACAATTGTGGGCGTGCAGATCCCTCTTCTGACAAGGGATGCTATCGACGATGTTATCACTCCGATTTCGATGGGGTTGGATATCGAATTAAGGATGGGTATGCTTTTGGTTTTAGCGTTGAAAATCGTAGGGTTTACTGCGGTTGTAGGCGTGTTTGCTTTCATTCGGCGGTATGCGAGTACGTATTTCTCTCAGAAAGTGGTTTATGACATCAGAAATGACGTGTTTGTTTCCCTGCAGAACCAAAGCTTCGCATTTTATGATAAAACTCACACAGGGCAGCTCTTGGCGAAAGCAACAACCGACATGGATAGAATACGC
>CP070730.1:1562531-1570843 GCA_020351305.1 Candidatus Bathyarchaeota archaeon | reverse complement strand
TAGTAGCGTGGTCTTTCCTCCGCCATAGGGGGATCGTAATATCACGGGTATGAACTTCTTTTTGCTGGCGCGGTGGATGAAGCTCCAGAAATCGACAGTTATTTCCTCCCTTCCTACTAACTCCATTTTGCCTAGATTCCCTCTAGGACTAGGGCTGTACGGATTTTCTCGAAATGTTTTAGATATTTCCATTTTTTCACCTCTTGTGTTCAGAATCTATAAGATACGGAGTACATACTAGAAATGGGCTTGTCACTTCGTGTCTCGATGTTGTAGATGTTGGATGTCAGCTAAAATGTTCAAGTTCAGGAATCAGGCGTTGAATTTTTCATCTGTGTCTCAGATTTTTGGTTGTTTTAAACAGGAGCACTATTCATAAGATTAACATGCTGCTGATCACAAAGCTTTTCTTTTCTAATTTGAAGCTTTGAGGATGTGGCGGGTGAGTGGACCTCCACCCGTTCCGCCATATAAACCCCGGAGTCGGAGGTGAAAAATTGGAAATAACCACTAGAGACCTAGCCTTAGTCACAATCTTTACATCATTATACGCAGCATTGGTCTACATTTTTGCCCCAATATCCTTCTTCGAATTACAGTTCAGAATCGCAGGCGTAATCAGACCAGGCATCGCCAAAAAATGGATCCTAGTCATAGGATACGCTTTAGGAGTGGTCATTGGCAATCTATTCAGCCCATTTGTTGGAGTCTATGAGTTATTATTCATGCCAACAATGAGTCTGGTTGCAGGATTACTTGGATACTTTGTGGCGAAGAAGTTTCGAAATAGCTATTTTGTGAGCGGAGCAGTCATTGCCACCGTCATCTCTTTGAGTGTGAGCTGGATGCTTCTGCAACTATTCGAATTGCCAATCATCGCAACTCTGCCATATTTGTTCATAAGCGAGCAAATCGTCTGTCTACTCGGATCAGTTATATTCAAGGCTATTGAAACAAGAGTTAAATGGTGGCAAGAGACGTGACAAAACCAGAAAAATGCGTCGTTGTCCTCTCTGGAGGCCCAGATTCAGCAACTGTAGCTTATTGGGCAAAAAACCAAGCATACGAGGTATACGCACTTAGCTTCAAGTATGGTCAAATCGCAGAAAAAGAAACAGAAAGCGCCCAGACAATTGCAGACAAGTTGGACATATCATTGAAAATACTCGATCTAACCTCACTGAGAGACATTTTTGAAGGAGTAACCTCCCTATGCGATAAAAACATCGAGATGACACCAAGCTTCAGTCAACCAATTATAGTTCCTTTCAGAAACGCAATATTCCTCTCAATTGCTGTAGCCTATGCGATATCAATCAATGCCCACAGAATATTCTATGGGGCTCAAGCTTCCGACCAACCTTTCTACCCTGACTGCAGAAAGGCATTTTACAAATCATTTGAACGAACTGCACGTCTTGGAACTAATGAAGATTTGACAATAAGTACCCCATTCAACGAAATGGAAAAATCGGAGGTTTTAAGACTAGGATCAAAGCTAGGAGTTCCATTCGAACTAACTTGGTCATGCTACCTCTCAGAACCAAAACACTGTGGAAAATGTGAATCATGTTCGAATCGCAAAATCGCATTTAAGGAAGCAGAAATTCAAGATCCAACGGACTATATCGAGTG
The DNA here is from genome assembly GCA_020351305.1 of Candidatus Bathyarchaeota archaeon. Classification (GTDB taxonomy): domain Archaea; phylum Thermoproteota; class Bathyarchaeia; order Bathyarchaeales; family SOJC01. Next base: position 1,569,208 of record CP070730.1, on the reverse strand, counting down.
ACGCTTCTCCTGTGCATGCAATGCACGCGCATCAGTCCATTTCATTAGCTATTGCTTTTTTGATGACTTCAATCGAGAAGGGCTGTCCATGCCCAGGATAAACTTTTTCAACGCCCAACTCTAAAAGTTGTTTCCAACTTTCTCTCACTTTCCTTAGGTCATCAACCAGGACAGGCAACCCGGGTCTGCGTCTTAGTGGAAACTTGTTCATCGCGAGGTCACCCACAAATACTTCACCAGAGTCCAGCGCTACACTCAGTGATCCAATGGTGTGTCCTGGAGTATAGACTACTCGACCTGAAACACCAAGGTCAATCAGAGATAGACCTTCATCTTCAATTATAAGATCAACCTCAGTTGCTGGGGCTTCAGGATATAACCACATAATTAGGGGTACACCGATCTTTCCAAGCATTCGCCCCCAACGCCCTACGCCTTTAGGTTTGTGAGAGTCCACCCATTCACCTTTCTCAACACAATCTTTGTCCAACCGATGGATGGCAACTTTGGCACCAGTAAACTCCTTTATGTCTTTAAGTGAGCCTATATGATCAATATGCCCATGCGTAACAATGATCAACTCTATGTCAGAAGGCTTGAAACCTAACCTTGTTAGTGATGCCTTGAATTCGTCAATTTTACCTGGTGCTCCTCCATCAACCATTATGATCCCATCATCTTGTATGAGATAGCAATCATTGAATCCCAGGGATATTGGAAAGATCTTGGGGGACATTGTCTTCACTCCTATTAGAAACTTCAGTTTGGAAGAGATAAACATTGAGACGAAAAATATAAAGAAAAACTGGGGAGCTTGTTGGAACTAGAGTAATGTCTCCACGTGGCTCGGAGTTAGAATCCCACCTCACGCGTCCATGATTCAAGATGTAGAACTTCATCAATTTAATATTAGCTTCTGGTGATTCTAGGTTAGGAGAGTGATAGAATGGACATAGCATCTATTTCAGCACTCGTTGCAAGTATTGGTGTGATAATCGGTGTAATCTTGACTGTTGTGGAACTTCGGAATTTGGTTAAGCAGAGGCAAACAGATCTCGTCATGAGATTGCATGCACGTTTTGGCACTCGAGAATTTATAGATGCATGGGAGAATACTCTGACCAGAGAATTCGACGACTACCGCAAATATGTAGCAGAGCATGGGATGTCAGATGTAGCGATCGTAGGCTCGTTCTTTGAAGGAATAGGACTTCTCTTACATCGAAAGCTGATAGACATAGATTTGGTGGCTGAACTCTTCAGAGAATCCTCAAAGATGACCTGGGAAAGAGCCCGATCCATCGTAAGAGGTCAAAGAGAACAGTATAACGAACCCAGATGGGGTGAATGGTGGGAATACCTCTACAACGAACTTCAGAAAAGAGAGCAAACACTAGCACAACCCTAACTACCTTCTCCTTTCTTTTTCTAATCTCTGAACAGCTCTGTCTAAGATAGAATCTTCCATTATCAGGATTAATATACACACCTAGAAGTATCTAGGCATGGAGGTAATAGAATGGACATAGCATCAATATCAGCGGTAATAGCAGCTACAGGTGTGATAGTTGGAGTAGGCTTTGGCTTATTGGAACTCAGAAATCTCGTAAGAACCCGACAAACAGACCTTGTAATCAGACTCTATTCACACTTTGGAAGCAGAGAATTTCTGGAAGCAAGGAAAACAGTATTGGATCTGGAGTTTAAAGACTTCAACGAGTACACTGAGAAGTACGGTCGATTTGGTCGGTGCGAGTCAGTCAGTGAAGTTTGCATGTTCTTTGAAGGAATTGGTGTGCTCTTACATCGAAACCTGATAGACATTAGCCTAATCAACGAACTCTTCAGCCCTATATCAATCAAAGTAATCTGGGAAAAAATGAAGCCAGTAGTAGAAGGTTGGAGGAATCAATTCAAAGAACCTGAAACACTTGGGTGGTTTGAAAACCTCTACAAAGAAATGAAGCAAAGAGAACAAACACTAGTACAGTCATAACCCTCTCTTCTTTCTTTTTCTAACTGAATAGGCAATTCATTAGAAAAAAAAGGGATGGCTTTGGATAGTTGTACCTATCATCCATTCATGCAAGCAGCTTTTGCCATGTTAAACCAGTTGGCCAATCCTTTCTTTACTTGCTGTGCTCCGGAGCCTTTCATCCAGAATGCTTCGTAGGCCCACTCGAGAGTGAAGTCAGGTTCAATGTTAGCCCGTATCCATGCTTCATAGCATTCCATTGAATCGTCTGATTCCTTGATTCCACGGTAATCTGAATTGTAGTCTCCCTGCCCTTCAACATATACGGTGACGTTATGCTTCCAGTATCCTGGTGAATAATATATAACATGATGCGCAAAGACCGATGGAGCAATAAACATCACCAGAGCAACTATAGCCAAACCTAAGGCGATTCTTTTCGATCTCAAATTCCTGCCTCCTTATTTTCGAATCAAGCTTTAAACGCCATCTTAACTTAACCTTTATGGAGAAATCTTATAGAAGAAATCTCTATTACACGTGCGCACCTAGAAAATCAAAGATAATCCATAATATTTTTCCCTCCTTTTAAAATGGGACAGATTATGTGGAGTGACGTTTCACTAGAATTGCGCTGATAGGAATTGATTCATCACTCTTGAACATCCACTGTTGCGTTATTGATGTCTTGTTTGAAAAGGTCTTCAAGGCTAGATATTTTATCTATACTTTCCTCATGAACCTGATTTTGACGGTCAATTAAGTATACAGGCAAACCAACCCTTTGAGCTCCTTTATAGTCAGCCTCTACCTCGTCACCGATGAAAATGGTGTTTGAGATCGTGGTCTCAAGTTTATCCAATGCGTAAATGAAAACCTCTGCGTCAGGTTTCATTTTCTTCAAAGTGTCAACCACAACTACGACGTCAAAGAATGCTTGAAGATTCACCTTAGGTAGTATCTCTTTAACATCACTTTGCAGGCCATTTGTAATAATTCCCATCTTTAAGCCCCGGGCTTTTAGTAGGGACAGTGCTTTCTCAGCATCTGGGTAAAGAGTAACATTGCAGTAATCCCACCAGTGAGTCGCAATGAACTCTGCTAAAGGACGAAGGCTGGTATTTACTTGAAGATTGTCCAGGATACGAATATTCCATTGAACCCAGAACTCGTCTAGAAGAGTCGCCAAATCCCGAAAATTCAGCCTCTTTTCCGCTTTCTTCCACGCAATTGTTATCTCTTTTTTAGAACGCTCTATCTCACGATGTTTCAGGATTTTTTTCATCACTAGTGGGATTTCAGTTGTTTTTATCAATGTCCCGCCTAGATCGAAAAGAACTGCTTCAATTTGTTGTTTGCTGCAATTCATTTGTTCAGGAGATTAGCATTCTAACATAAGGATATTGCCCTTACGCGCACCTGTGCATACGCTGTTAGAGCTTAAATAGGAAGTTAAGTCATAACCTAGTCATTCTTGAATTGAGATGGCAAATCATGCTAGGGAAATTAGAAAAGTGTGTAGAATTAGGAGAGAAACTTGGCGCGAAATTTGTGGAAGCAAGATTCGACGACCTTACCTTAAGAACCCTCACTCGTGTGAATGACACTTGGAAAGACATCATTCTTAGATCGCGAAAGGGAATAGGAGTCGTTTGTTACTTTGGAGGCGCCTCCGGCTATTCATCCACAGCTAATGATGACGACAAAGAGTTAGAAAAAGTTGTCTCTAAAGCCTTTAAAATGGCTCGAGTATCTGCCGAAGCAGCTTCAATAAAGTTGGATTTTGATAAAAGACCTCCTGTTAAGGGAACGGGTTCAGACGCATTCCACCCGAAGGTTCATCCACAGACCAAAGACCTTTCCTTCAAAACCGATCTGGTTGATAGATTGATCATCAACGCAAGAGAGTCCGGTCAGAACATTAGTAATGCTACAGGAATGTATGGAGAGCTTTATGGGCACAAGCTCTTTACAAACAGCGAAGGATCAGTTGTTGAATGGGATTTTGAGGTCATAGACTTAGGTTGTCGGGTGACCTCCAAAACAACCGATGGCAACCTTGTGAATGGGGTTGACGCAGCCCGAGGAACAATGGGTTTAGAAAGCTTTGAAGAAAAAGGAAAAACACCAGAAGACATAGGAAACAGTGCGGGCAAGCATGCAAAGGAACAGCTGAAGGCAAAGGCATGCCCAGCAGGGAGGTTTCGAGCTCTTGTTGAAAATCAACTTGCAGGAGTCTTGGCACATGAATCATTTGGTCACCTCAGCGAGGGAGACTTCGTAGTTGTTGGGATGTCTCCCCTAAGTAAAAAAATGGGTGAAAGACTTGGAACAGAGCATGCTTCAATAATAGACCAGGGAACCCCAAACATTTCCAAATTTGGCGGCTTATGGTTACCTTATGACGATCAAGGAATAAGAGCTAACGAGACCACTGTACTTGATAAAGGTGTGCTAAAGCATTATCTCCATAGCAGAGGGACAGCCAGCTACCTAAAACAAGAGCCCACTGGAAATTGCCGTGCAGTACATTTTGGCTTTGCTCCAATACCCAGAATGACCAACACATACTTCACCCCTGGAAACCTAAACAAGGAAGAAGCTCTAGAACTACTAGACACTGGTGTCTACGCGATCCAAACATCAGGGGGTCAAGTTCAAGGAGATGGAAGCTTCCTTTTCAAAGCAATCCGGGGCTATTGGGTCGAAAATGGTGAAATGAAAGACCCACTTCGCGAGGTCTCCCTCTCCGGAAACATCCTTGCACTTTTATCCAAAGTAGAAGGCGGAACAAAAGATCTTCACCTATGGGCAGGATATTTTGGAGGATGCGGAAAAAGTGGTCAATTCCCCCTACCATGCGGGTTAGGTGGTCCTGAACTCGTCATTGGAGAAGTGACATTTGGAGGAAAAGCTGGTTAGAAAAGGAGGAGAGAAGAAATGGAATTTGAAAATCTAAAGGATGAATTACTGTCAGCAGTAGACTCCAGCTTAAAATATGCTCGAACAATTGATAGTGACGCTGATTTCGAAGTATATGTATATTACGAGAACAGAACTCAAGTAAGCATCAACCAAGGAGTCGTAGATGCATCAGATGTAATTGTTGAAGGAAACGCCGTTCGCGTTGAAAAACAAAAAAGCATTAGCTTTGCCTCGTCAAGCGGGATATCTACGGACAGGATCCGCCGAAGCATCAATGAAGCCATTGCCAGTCTTAAGACGCTTTCCATCAAAGATGAGCGATTCAAAGGCTTCTGTGAACCTAAGCCCCCAGGCAACGAAGGGACATTGGCAAAGGAGATATTATCTCTAGACAAAGAAGAGCTTGTTAATTACGCTAGCAACATGGTCAAAGAGGGGCAAAAGTTTTATAAAAGAATCCACGCAGTTGGAAGTGAATGCGGTGCTGAATGGGGGGGATTTGCAGTTGGAAACACCTTGGGAGTCCAGCAAGCTTCGAGAGGAGTCACCAACGGCTTTGAGGTCTATTGTATTGCAATTGACGGCGAAGAACGTAGAACCAGTTTCGAGTTTGACCTAGACAGAGAAAAACTAATTAAACCAGCTGGCTACGGCACAAAAGCAGCCCAAAAAGCTGTCAGCCTCCTTGGCGCAAAGAAACTTAATAAAACTGGGATTTTCCCCACGCTATGGACTCCAATACCGGCAGCAGCCTTCATTTACGCTAGCCTTGCGCAATCTGCGATGGGCAACAATGTAGTTGAAGGACGCTCACCACTCTCAGATAAAATCGGAAAAAACATCAGTAGTTCCAAGCTTACAATCATAGACGATGGTCAGAAACCTTCTGGCATAAACACAGACGCCATTGACGCAGAAGGATACCCCCAGCAGAAGAATACTCTATTGGAGCAAGGGAGACTAGAGCAGTTTCTCTTTGATACATACTACGCCAACATCAGAAACAGGGAATCAACAGGAAATTCTGTACGCAGCGGTAGAACGCTTCCATATGAAGTATCACCAAACATCCGCCCAAAAAATCTTGAGGTCAAACCAGGGAACAAGAATCTAGATGATCTCATGAATTCAGTATCTGACCAAGCAATTATGATTGTAGACATGCCAATAGGAATTTTGCACAGCAATGTCTCAACAGGAGAGTTCTCCGCAGTAGCCCAGAGCGCCTTTCTAGTTGAGAACGGCAAGAAATCACCAATACAACCAGTTTCAGTTTCAGGCAATTTCTACAAAGGGTTAAAAAGCCTACTTAACATCGGTAGTGATCTAGAAAAGACCATGTTCAACGTTGAAACTCCCACATTAGTGTTCGATGGATTCTCAATTGTCGGATAGAAGGTGCACACGCACCATTCTTTCTTTATTCTTACTCACAAAGGAAAGCCTTAAGGCGAATCGATTGAATCATACAGGTCCACATCGCTTTATCTGCGTACACATTTCGGATGGTCCCTCTTTTGCATGCGCAGGGAACAAATCATTCATGACAATGAGATTTGTAGGATTCTGACACCTAGCAAGAATGCAACCAATAATATTGCAGCACTCAAGAAGAATGGAGCGGTTAACCCAGCGAATTCGAAAACAAAGCCTCCAACAATAGGACCTGGGACCATTGCGATCGTTGATATAGACTGAGTCACTCCCAGCATTCCTCCTTGTTCTTCTGGAGATGTTTTTTTCGATATAAAACTAGGCACTATCGTACGCATCATTC
>CP070730.1:1546285-1562431 GCA_020351305.1 Candidatus Bathyarchaeota archaeon | reverse complement strand
ACATTAATAAAACTACAAATCTATTCATGGGTCGTGTGCGTGAATGGTACGGACTGCACTTTCCTGAACTCGATCAATTTCTTGAAAAACACGAAACCTACTCAAGATTCGTCATGACCTTTGGCAAGAGATCGAACTTTACTGTAGAAAGCTTAGAAGAAGAGGGCTTGTCTAAAGAGAAGGCTGCAAGAATTGCACAATCTGCAGAGACCTCGATGGGCGCAGAACTTTCGAGCACTGATATTAAGCAAATCCAAAGCCTATGCAAGCTAGTATTAGAACTCTACAATCTAAGACAAATCCTACAAAAGTATGCAAGTTCAACTGTTGAAAAGGTAGCACCAAACACCCAAGCCTTAGTAGGTTCTCTCTTAGCTGCTCGGTTAATAACTCTAGCTGGAGGGCTCATTAACCTAGCAAAGATGCCTGCTAGCACTATTCAAGTTCTAGGTGCAGAAAAAGCCCTTTTCAGGGCGTTGAAAACAGGAACAAGACCACCAAAACATGGAATCATTTACCAAGATGCATTAATTCATGGCTCCAAAAAGTGGCAAAGGGGGAAGATGTCTAGAGCATTGGCGGGAAAGCTGGCTATCGCAGCAAGAACCGACGCTTTCAGCAACAGATTCATAGGTGACTCTCTGAAAGCAGAATTGGAAAGGCGAATAGCCGAGATCAAAGAAAAATATCATAAACCTCCACTAGTTGGAGAACACAAGAAAAAGAAACTTCAATCGATTCGCAAGAAAAGGAGAAAGAGACGTGGTCGTAAACGCTAGACCACATCGAAAATTCCCTGGAATTTATTGGGTCACATTAGAAAACTATACACAAAAACTAGCCACCGAGAATCTAGTTCCAGGAAAAACTTTCTATGGAGAACGCTTAATTTCTATAAAAGACACCGAATATAGAGTTTGGGATCCTTTCCGCAGCAAACTTGCAGCAGCAATCCTTAAAGGGATAACTACAGTGCCAATACAACCAAATTACAAGGTTCTATACCTTGGTGCAGCCTCAGGAACAACTGCTAGCCACATTTCAGATATAGTAGGAGAAAACGGACATGTCTACTGCGTTGAATTCTCTGCACGCACAATACGAGAACTTGTGAGCAACTTGTGTACTCATCGCCACAACGTTACACCATTATTAGAAGATGCAAGAATGCCAGAGAAATACGTGATGTTTGTAGAAAAAACAGATGCCATCTATTGTGATATAGCACAACCTGAACAAGCCAAAATTCTGGTGGAAAATGCCAGACTTCTGTTAAAAAAGGGAGGTGGGACCATGCTTGCAGTTAAGTCACAAAGCATCGATATAACCAAGAAACCTGTTGAAGTATACAAACAAGAAGTGAATATACTAAAAAAGCGTGGTTTCGCTATAATTGATTTAGTTCAACTTGAACCATATGAGAGAGCCCATGCAATGATTGTATCAAAAATTTAAACGTTAAATCTTATCCGTATCTGATTCTAACATTCTTACTCATAAACATGTTTATATTCAACCTTTACGTATTGCTTTATGAAACGAGGGGAGGAGATGGACAGAATGGGGGTTCTGGACAATATTGAATCCCTTTTTGAGAGCGTAGGCTTCCACATCTCACAAAGATGTTGTGCACGCCCAAGTTGCTTTGACTTCGTTGCACGAAAGGAAAAACAATTAGCCTTTATCAAAGTCCAACCCAACGTTGGGAGTATATATGAAAAAGATGCAGAAGACCTCAATACAATTAGTAAGCTCTTTTTTGGAACGCCATTATTCATCTGTGACAAAACTCGAGACAAGCCACTAGAAGATGACACAGTGTACTCGAGGTATAGGGTTTGCACACTTACCTCGATGACCCTTGAAGATCTTCTTCTCAAAGGGATGGGCCCGTTAATTGAAGCTGGTCCCGGAGGATATTACGTAAGATTAGATGGGAATGATATTCGGAAAAAGAGATTGGAGAAGGGATTGTCCATGGGCAAGATGGCTGAACTCATGGGGATTTCACGCAGAACCCTTTACGGTTACGAACGAGAAATGGCAAAAGCATCCGTTTCAACAGCTTATAAGCTTGCATGGGTTTTAGGCTCGCCTGTTGCGAAGCCCATTGACATCTTCCATTACCCTGAAGAAGCCGAAGGAATTTTTGCAGCTGCAAAACGTATGATTACTAAAAATCGCTTCCTCCAATTCGTCGTTAGGAAGCTGCGTCAGTCTAATTTTTCAGTCATTCAAACAAGACGAGCGCCTTTCGATTTTGTTGCACAAAGCCGGGAGAACAAGACAAACTTCTTAGGAGCAATTGTTTCTGAAAGGGAACAGAATATTGAGGTTCGAACTGAGGAAATAGTCAGCGTTAGCAAGATTGTAGAAGCTCAACCCATACTCGTTGCAGATAGTGAGAGAGTTTGTGCCGACAATGTTCCTCTAATTCACCGTGAGGATTTCAAGAAGATCAAATGCCCGGAAGATTTGATAGCTAAGCTTTAGCTAGGCTTTCATGAAGCTTAGCTTGCTTCGATCTTGCGTTAATCTTAGCTGTCTTTGCAGGTTTCCAAGAGCGACGCACGAAGTCCGGATATGTCCCATATTTCTTTGCTAACTCCTTGAGAAAAGTCGTGGTTTTGGGATCAGTCATGTACCCACTCCCAAAGTCCCCATGTTTCAACTTCAACTTATCTATATCATGATCTCTCTCAACTATTGCAATAATAGAAGCAGCAGATACCAAAGGGTAATTCCTATCAGCTTTGTGCTCAGAGATTACTTCCAGCTTAAAAGAAAGGCACTCCATAATGTGCTGCTTGTAGCGTTGGGGTAGAACATCAGAAGCATCGACAATGGCGATGTCAGGGTGTGATGCTTCAATTATTTTTGCCATGGTCTGAGCTTCTAAACGATTCAACCTGTGCAGTCTCCTCCCCCTATTCACCACGTTATCTATCTCAGCGGGAGATAGTTTTATGATGTGAGTAGATATAGCGATGTGCCTGATTTTTCTGGCAAATTGTTTTCGTAAGTTGGGTGACAAAAGCTTGCTATCCTTTACTCCAAGATCCAAGAGTTTGGATTGACTTTCATTATCTATAAGAACCCCAGCTATAACTAGAGGACCCAAAACACAACCTCTGCCAGCTTCATCTATGCCTAATATCTGCACATTACTATCCTTCACGGGTCTTTTCATATGCGCACGCACTTAAGTTAATAACCTTGTCGACAATTAGGATAGGAAGATCATTTCTGTTTTCCAGAGTGACTTCTATTATGTCAACATCCTTCCTTGATTTTATTTGCCTGATAAGTTGATTTTGAGCATGGAAATGAATTGTGCCAAGTACTGGTTTAGAGCTTTTCAAAGCTTTATGTAACACATCTTTGAAGAAATCTGAAAATAGCTCCATGGGGCCAATCTCATCTATTAGAACTATATCTTCATGTTTTAAGGCGTTCAATATAGCAGTCACGCCTATCGAGTTTAAATCGTGAAGGTTAACTCTATATTTTCCAATTCGCGGACCTTTTGGTTGGCGGATATGAGCAAGCCACCCCTTTCGCCGAGATGCATAATCAATTATCTCGAAGCCTACTCGCGTGTTTGCTTCTCGAATTTCCTGACTGATCATACCTCCTAGTTTGTAGCCTTTTACTTTGAGTTTTTCCGCAGTCCTAGTCAATACAGTTGTCTTCCCCATCCTGGGGAGGCCTGTTGTGAATATGAGACGTTTCATGTGTTTTATTAATGTCCAGTGAATCGTTTTTAAATATTGGAGAATAACTTGTCTTTATGGTCGAGTGAAGAGATTGAGTTTTGCCTTTCCCACAGAAGTTGTTGCTGAGGGAGGAGTTAAGGTCGTCGTCCCAAAGCTTAGGGCATTCTTAAAAAAGCCTTCAGATTATGCTCCATCAAAAGCGCCAGTATTTTATAACCCAATGATGGAGGTGAATCGAGACCTAGCAGTTTTAGCTTTGCAGACTTTCCACCAGCTTGTGGGACGAATGTTGAGAGTTTGTGAACCGTTAGCCGGCTGTGGGATTCGAGGAGTAAGGCTCGCAACAGAGGTTGATGGTGTGGGAAAGGTAATTTTGAACGATATTAGTAGTGAAGCGTTTCGGTTGACAAAGTTTAACATCAAAAAAAACGGCTTAGTAAAAAAAGTACTTATAGAGAATGAAGACGCTAACTTGCTTCTGAGTCGATTCGCAGCGCCTCGGAAAAGATTTGATTATGTTGACATTGATCCATTTGGTTCTCCAATGCCTTATGTAGACTCGGCGATAAGAGCTACTCGAAGTAGCGGGATGTTCGCGTTGACTGCTACAGACTTAGCACCGTTATGCGGTGTACATCCCAGAGCTTGTGTAAGAAAGTATGGTGGGAAACCGTTGCGAACTGGATATTGCCATGAGTTAGCCATACGCCTGTTAGCAGGTGCCTTGGCAAAGTCTGCAGCAATACATGATGTTGGCATAAATGTGTTGTTCAGTTACAGCTCGAAACATTATATCAGACTCTATGCAACTGTTGATTATGGAGCTAAGGAAGCAGATACCAGTCTCAAAAACTTAGGCTTTGTTATTCATTGTTTTTCCTGTATTCTCAGAAATGTTTTACCTTGAAAGCTTCCTCGTAGTCAGATGGTATGTCCAAAATGCGGAAGCAAAACTAGTAGAGCTGGTCCACTTTGGATAGATGAAATCGCCAATAAAGATTTTATTACTTCCATGGAAAAACAAGCAAGAAATAATGCTTTCAGACACAAAAAAGAAATTCGGAAGCTATTAGGATTAATGAAGGAAGAAGCAGAAGCACCTATAACATATTATTCAGTGGATAAGATCTGCGACAAGTTTGGCTTACCTGTGCCACCTGTGAAGAAAATTATTTCAGCATTAGAAAAAATAGGATATGAAATAAACCTAACTCACTTTACAGACCGTGGTTTTAAAACAAATGCCCCAGCAAAAATTATCAAAGAAGTAATTACCAAGTTGAAGCATTGATAAATTTATATTCACCGTTAAATCCAATAAAATGGCTACAGTGCACTACGCATGAACGCAACCTACCGAAAATCTTTTTCATCCCTACACTTATTAATGCTAGGACAAACAGGAGCACTAAAACGATGGGCATCCTAGGCAAAAACAGACTTATTGACCTTATTGAGCAATACCGCGTAATCTACCCCTACGACTACAACCTTCTTGACGGTGACGGGTATATTCTCACAGTCAATAAAGAAACCACTCTGCACTACCTAGAACACCAAAATCTCATAAGTTACGAAATAGTCTTCACCCCACCCAACCTCGTCGCCCATCTGACAGCAAAAAGCAAGTATGGACGCATGGGACTAAGCTTTCTCAATGCTGCAAAAGTTCACAGTGGCTTTGTCGGGCGCCTTGCACTAGAAATCGTGAACCTCAGTAATGATCGCCACCCCATTACTATAAAACGGGGCGACCCTTTCATGCATATCGAATTCATAACGCGTGAAGGTGAACCATCGCCTTACATAGGGCGCTACCAATTCCAATATCTTACAAAAGAAGAAAAACAGATTTACATCCCAATATTGAAGAAATCCTTCCCAAACTATGAGGAGTTAGCAGAGGAGTGGGCTAAAAACAAGGCATCACCGGCTATATAGTTTATTTTACCTTAGATTCATATTCTCAATTCACAACTGCCATTAGAACCTGTCAACAAACGCTTTAAATAGCAGCAATCTCGCTATGCTCGGAGCAAAATCGCTTCAAATGCGCGCGCGTGCTCTTCATGAGGAGAACAGCTTGAAAGCTAAAAATTACCGAGAAGTAAAAGGTCAACCTTACACCCGAAAGGAGTATGCGAAAAGCTCGCCTCCTTCAAAAATAGTCAAATTCACTATGGGCGACCCAAAATCAGAGTTCCCAATTAAAGCTAAACTCATTTCTCTAGAAAATGCTCAAGTTCGTCACAACGCGTTAGAAGCTGCAAGAATAGCTTCAAACCGTCATTTATCGTTAAAACTTGGGGAGAATTATTACTTGCGAATTATGCCTTATCCTCATATGATCTTGAGAGAGAACAAAATGATTTTCGGTGCTCATGCAGACAGGCTTCAGGATGGGATGCGTGGGGCCTTTGGAAAACCCATAGGAACAGCAGCACGTGTAAAGACAAACCAGCCAATAATAGTCGTTGGGGTAGATGAAGATTCCATAGAGGTCGCGAAACAAGCCTTGAAACGCAGCAAAGCAAAACTTCCCATGCCTTGCCGCATAGCTATCGAAAAAACGCGTGTGGGACCAGGAGATTAACTGCGATGAGCGCTTCAAGAGAAGAAGAGCTTGTACTGTGGTTTGAGGAACTTACAAAGGAAGATATTCCTATAGTCGGTGGAAAGAATGCAAACCTAGGAGAGATGATCCAAGCAAAAATTCCAGTCCCTTTAGGATTTGCAGTAACTGCCCAAGCATACAGAAAGTTCATAAATGAAACGGGCATTGATGAAAAAATTTTCCGAATCATCAAGAAAACCGTTACTAACACAAGTGAACCAAAGCAATTTGAGGAAGCCTCGAGAAAAATTAGAAAACTGGTCGAAGCCGCTAAAATACCTAAAGAAATAGAAAAAGCCCTCAGAGACTCTTATAAGAAGCTGAATAAAAGAACAAGCTCCACAGACATTTTTGTAGCTGTTCGTTCTAGTGCAACAGCTGAGGATCTACCGGACGCTTCTTTTGCAGGGCAGCAAGAGACCTATCTTAATGTGAAAGGAACGGATGAACTGATTGAGAAAACGATTCGATGCTGGTCAAGCCTGTTTACTCCTAGGGCGATTTTCTACCGAACTACTAAAGGCTTCAAACACGAAGACGTTCTCATTAGTGTAGGCGTTCAAGAAATGGTAAACGCCCGTTCAGCAGGTGTTTTGATTACAATTAATCCTGTTACAGGCAACCGAAACCAAATTGTCATTGAAGGTTCATGGGGCCTTGGTGAGGCAGTTGTTTCAGGGGCAGAAACCCCTGATCATTTTTTGATTAATAAAGAAACATTAGAAGTGATAGAGCGGAAAATTGCAAAAAAAACAGTTGAGTACATCCGGAATCCAGAAACTGGAAAGACAGAACATGCAGTGGTGCCTAATGAAAGACGGGAAAAACCATGTATCACTGATAGGGAAATTCGAAGACTCATTCAACTAGCCGAAGCAGTCGATAAGCATTATGGCAAGCCCCAAGACGTCGAGTGGGCAATCGACCGCAACCTAGCATTTCCGCAAAGTGTCTTCATTGTTCAATCAAGACCCGAAACAGTTTGGAGTACAAAAGATGCAGAGCCTGAGCCTGCTATGGTGCCAAAAAAACTTGGTGATATGAAAGTTGTTGCCAGAGGCATTGCAGCCGGCAGGAGAGAAATTGGGTTTGGGGTGGCAAAAATTGTTTTTACTCCTGACGATGCATCCAAGCTCCTTAAAAAAGGGGACATACTCGTAACAAAAATGACGAACCCTGATTTCGTGCCTTATATGAAGCTAGCCAGCGCGGTAGTAACTGATAAAGGTGGCGTTACTGCTCACGCAGCGATTGTAAGTCGCGAGCTAGGTATACCATGTATCGTGGGCACCGAGAAAGCGACCCAAAAGATGGTTACTGGCGAAGAATATACTGTGGATGCGCGCAATGGCGTAATTTACGAAGGCATAATACGTAGTCTTGAGCAATCAGTTGCTCCAGCAGTAGGTAAAGGCTCTGTTTCTACAGTTCAACCTGTACCAGTGACTGCTACGAAAATTTACATGAATCTTGGCGTTCCAGAGAAGATCGATGAGTATAAAAATCTGCCTTTTGATGGCATAGGGTTAATGCGTATCGAGTTTATCCTTGCAAGTTACATTGGAGAACATCCACTATACATGCTCGAAAAAGGTGAAGGAGAGAAATTTGTAAATAAATTGGCGGATGGTATGGCAAGAGTAGCAAGGGCGATACAACCTAGACCGGTAGTTGTTAGGTTTAGCGACTTCAAAACAAATGAATATCGAGATTTGAAGGGTGGTGGAAAGTATGAAATTGAAGAAGCTAATCCAATGCTCGGTTGGCGAGGAGCAAGTCGCTATATAAGCCATTGGTACGAGAAAGCTTTTAGACTCGAATGTAAGGCCATACGAAAATGCCGAGATGAATGGAGGCTTAAGAATGTTTGGGTCATGCTCCCAGTAATAAGAACATTATGGGAAGCCAAAGAATGCCTTAAGATCATGGAGGAAGAAGGACTAAAAAGCTCTAAGGATTTTCAAGTATGGTTCATGGCTGAAACCCCAGCTATTGCGATAATGGCAGACGAGTTTTCAAAACTCTGTGATGCCTTTTCCATAGGCTCAAATGATATGACCCAAGGCATCTTAATGATAGATCGAGACTCTGAAAGACTTGGACAGATGGGATATTTCGACGAACGAGATCCTGCGATTAAACGTATAATTGCACACCTGATTAAAGTAGCCCACGAGAACGGGGTTACCGTTTCAATTTGCGGCGAAGGTCCTTCAAATCTTCCAGACTTTGCAGAATTTTTAGTTCGCTCAGGCATTGACAGTATTTCTGTGAACAACGACGCAGTAGTAAGCACGCGTCGGTTGGTCGCAAGTGTTGAACAGAAGATTTTATTAGAACAAGCAGTGAAAAAACGCCAACAAGGATCAGCGCAAGTTAAGACTGAATGGGGATCTAGCTAAGACCCTGACAATTCTACAGGAATATTCTTCTCAAAGAGAAAACAAAATGCCATCATTATTTGACCTAGAACATAAGCGACTTAGAAAAGAGATTCAGGAAAGAAAAGCCAAATTAGTCCTCATACAACTTCCTGAAGGTTTGAAACAATATGGCCCAATGCTCGCTACCACAGTTGCAAAGGCAGGTGCCATTCCAATACTTTCAGCAGATTCTTGCTATGGTGCATGTGATCTAGCAACAGCTGAGGCAAAAAGACTGGGCGCAGACCTTCTCGTTCACTATGGTCACACTGAAATGTCAACACATCCTTCGATTTCAGTACTACATATTGAAGCAAAAGCAAAAGGTTCTATCAAAAATGTTACCAAAAAAGCACTTCCCCATCTTGAAACTTGGAGAGAGATAGGCCTAGTAACAACGATTCAACATGTGCACATGCTTGACGAAGCAAGAGATGTACTTCTGAATGTAGGAAAAACCGTTAAGATAGGAGATGCCGGGCAGTTAGACTATGCAGGCCAAGTTACCGGCTGCAACTATAGCAATGCAAAAGTAGTTTCCATGGAAGTAGAGGCTTTTCTATTCATCGGCGGTGGCAAATTCCATGCTCTAGGTGTAGCCTTGGCGACTACAAAGCCCACGGTCGTATCAGATCCCTATGAGAAAAGAGCCTTCATAATTGAAGACGAAGCTGCTGCAATGCTAAAAAGACGCTGGGCAAGAATTCATGAAACCAAGCAAGCCAAGAAAATCGGTATCTTAATAGGATTAAAAACTGGACAAAAAAGACTTGACCAAGCCTTAAAAATGAAGAAGTTGTCAGAGAATGCTGGAAAACAGGTCACACTGTTTGCTTTGAAGGAAATCACTCCTGAAGCTCTAATGCAGTTTCCAGCAGTAGAAGCCTTCATAAATACTGCATGCCCTAGACTTTCCTTGGATGATGCGAAGAATTTTCGCAGACCGTTGCTTACGCCTAATGAAATGCTTGTTGTCCTAGGTGAGTTGAAATGGGGGGAACTATGCGCAAAAGGCTGGTTCGAAAGCTAGACCTGAAAATTGCGCTTTCAAATGTCAAGCCTCACCCATCTCCGAAAGCCTTTCTTGAACAGTACACTATAACACCTGAAGTTGCAGCGGATTTGCTATACTTGGCGGCATATAGCCATGATGATATTATAGGCAAGACAGTTATGGACCTAGGCTGTGGGACAGGGAGACTTGCTATAGGTAGTGCTCTTTTAGGAGCAAAAAAAGCTATTGGGGTGGACATAGATAGTGCAGCTACAAAGACAGCTTTAAAAAATGCTAAGAGACTTAACGTGAGAAATAAGACTCAATGGATAACCACCAACATAACTTCGATTCACGGAGACTTTGACACTGTTCTACAAAACCCCCCATTTGGGGTGCAAAGAAGAAAGGCAGATCGCAAGTTCCTAGAAAAAGCACTTGAAATTGGCAAGCATGTCTATTCCCTACACAAAAGTAACAAAGACCGTAGATTTCTCAAAACGCTGGAAAAACACAGATCACGGTTGATTCCTGTTTCTCCATCTCCTTTCTTGAAGAGATTTATTGAGAGATATGATTGTGAAATTAAGGATGTGTACGCAACACTAATGACTATACCACATTTGTTTGATTTCCATAGAAAAAGAAGACATAGTTTTCCTATAGACCTCTATATAATAGAACGAAAAGAACCCTAATCTCAATCATGGATCGGTCTTTTTTTCCATGCTTCTCAAGGCGATAAACGTATTGCATGTTTCTCCATCAACATATTTCATGAACTTCAAGAAAAACTCTACATTTAAGACTCTAAAATATTTTCTAAATAGATCTAGCCACTCCTTAAGGGACATGTGCCATACATGAGATTTGTCTCCCTGCGTGTTATTCAGATCTGTTGTAGGGACAGAGACAAGAACCAATCCATTTGATTTAGTAACTCTTCTTATTTCCTTTAAAGCAAGGCTCAAGTCTGAGCAGTGTTCCAAAGTTTCAAACGCAGTTGTGGCATTGAAAATTTTTGGCCTAAAAGGCAGGAAAAGCGCATCCGCTCTAACAATGTTAATCTTAAGGTTCATTTTCCGGGCCCTTTTTGTAGCCCATGCAGAAATATCACACCCAACTGATTCAAGTCCAATCGAACGAAACCTCCTCAACGAATGACCCAGTGCACATCCAACGTCCAAGATTCTTCCATGACCACCATATTTTCTTATGAGCGCCGCGATTCTTCGAAACCTAAACCACGAATTTATTCGATAAAAAATTGAAACATAACCAAAGAGAATGGGACTATAATCACCTGCAAAGTACTCTTTTTCATACATCTCTTCAACCATTCTCCTTGAAAGTATCGCAATGATGAATATTTATCTTCTCTAATTTAGGCGGCACATTCTCCACTATTGCTCATAAATCAAAAGGTTTATTCAGTGGCATGATACGAGAAGTAGCAAATACTTCAGCCTAAAAAATGTCAAAGGCTCTTCAAGTAAAATAAAGAATTAAAATGGAAGGAAAGTTTGTGGCTAAGATTCTTTCAAAACGGCAAAGTGGGCAATTTGTCGTTCCAGGTAACCGTTTAGGAGTAATAGAGGAATTCACACCAGGTCAAGGCACATACGTAGAAAGAGGAGAGATTTATGCTGAAATTACTGGGCATACACTTTTGGATATGCAGAACAAAACTGTGTCAGTTTATCCATTGGTTCGCGTAGTAAGAGTGCCAAAGGTTGGTAGCATCGTCACTGGTCAAGTTTCGAAGTTGCAAAACAAAACAGCGATTATTCGGATTTTTAAAATAGGAGAGGAGCAGTTGTCAGGTGTCTTTTCAGGATTGCTTTACATTTCGGATGTAAGCGCTTCTTATGTTGACTCAATTTATGACGCTTGTAAGCCTGGGGACATTATCCGTGCAAAAGTGATAAGT
Source organism: Candidatus Bathyarchaeota archaeon (assembly GCA_020351305.1). Lineage (GTDB taxonomy): Archaea > Thermoproteota > Bathyarchaeia > Bathyarchaeales > SOJC01. The sequence continues at coordinate 1,550,754 of CP070730.1, read as the reverse complement.
GAAAAAAATCGGATTTATCATCTTTCAACTGCTGATAAAGGACTTGGGGTTTTGTATGCCTTCTGTTCGCATTGCGGGCACATGTTGAAACAAAAACGCTATAAAATATTTTGCCCGGAGTGCGGAAGATTTGAGAAACGTAGAGTTGCAGTAGATTTCAAGGAAACAGTTTCCTGATATGGAGAATTAGTTATGAAAATAGTAATCCTAAACAAGACGAAAAACGAATTAAAAGTTAGGATCGACGGGGAAGGCCACACATTTTGTAATGTGGTCCAGAAAGCATTGCTAAAAGATAAAAGGGTGGAATTAGCTGGATATGACATTCCTCATCCTCTCACCTCGAGCCCTATTATTTACCTTCGCACAAAGGAGAGGAGCAACCCAGTCAAAACGCTTCGAGATGCTACGCGAGATGTACTAAAAGACACTGATGCATTCAAAGCAGCGCTTAAGAAAGCTTTGAAAGAGTGGAAGTCAACAGCTTAAGATTACAGGTTAAGTTTTTCCTTTGCTCTAGAAAGAAGAGAAGAAAACGCTTCAGTGACGTTTTTGTGTTTGACTAATAAGGCTACACTTTCTGATATTGTTGTTAGGTCTTGCAGCCAAACATATACTAATAAAGCTTCTGCTGCGTCTGCTTGCCCGTGACGGTCCATTCTTGAGGACATTAGCTCCCTTAGCCCTGCCTGTTTTAAGGCCTTGGAGAGCATACTGCTGTTGGCTTTTGAACCGGTTGGTCTCCCGTTTCTTATTGAGAGAAAAAGAGAATAAATGAAATTAGTGTAGGCATCCCCAAGGGTTGCCAGCTCGTGGTCAACTAGAATCTCTTGAATAGTTTCATAGGTTGGTCTGAAGGAAGATTTCATAACGGTTTCCCCTTTATTCTATTCATGGTGTAACAGCTTACTATTGTATAAAGCATTATTCAAGCGCTACTAGCTGTATATGCATCTCAGACCCACGAGTCTAAGCAAATTACTCAGCAATAATATAGTAAAAAATTGAGGTGCAACGCTGAAATAATAAATGCAGAATGCCTATTCTTAGAGTGTCCTGAGGATTAGAAGAGGTGAACTGAGGATGGAAAGAAAACAACTCCGCTCAGTAAAACCTGAGATTAGAATTGTTGGAATCGATGATGGGTTTTTTGTCCCCCACACACAAGGCAAATGTGACATTATCGGTGTGGTTTTTCGAGGAGGATATTGGTTTGATGGAGTTATGCGGACACAGATCGAAATTGATGGCATTGATGCAACCATGAAGATTGCAGATATGATAAAAAATTCATCTCATTATGGGCAATTACGGATAATCATGTTGGATGGAGTGACCTTTGCGGGCTTTAATGTTGTAGATACGTTAAAGCTTTTCGAAATAACTGCTTTACCTGTAATAGCCATAACTCGAAAGAAGCCTGATTTCGATGATATCCGGAGAGCACTGGAGAATTTACCCTTCACGGAAGAGAGGTGGAGAATTATTAAGAATGCAAATAAGATTGTTAGAGTAGTGACACATCACGGTGAGGAAGCGGTTTTCATGCAGGTGACAGGAGTCGAAGTTGGTGTAGCAAGAAAAATTGTAAAGAGCACTGCCACTCGAAGCAATGTTCCTGAGGCATTACGAGTGGCCCATTTAATTGCATCAGGACTCACCACTCCGCTGATGTAAGTTCAAGAATTTATTTGAATTCTAGTTGGAAAAGTTTTTAAGATTCGATTGCGAGTGGGAAAGGTCGGACGTGAAGCAGCCTTGGAGTTTTGTCCAAAATGTGGAAAGAGGCTTGTGCCTGAAAAGAGTGAAAAGGACAAGAAAGATAAAGATGTTATTTGGAGTTGCCAGAGATGTGGCTTTACAAAGAAAGCAGAGGGCAGTAACAAACGTGTTGTCCCTTTGGTTGTGAAGGAGTCCGAACCTTTTCAGGAGTCTATTGCAGTTATAGGGAAAGAGGAGCAAAAGTTGCGTACATTGCCTACTGTAAGAATAGAGTGCCCGAAGTGTGGGAATAGCTTGGCTTTTGTTTGGCAAGTGCAGACACGAGGAAGCGATGAATCATCGACACAGTTTTTCCGGTGTACTAAATGTAGTTTTACGTTTAGAGAATATACTTAGACTCTCTACTTCAATACTGCGCAGCAACCAACAGAAGTTTTTTATACTGTGTATCTGTGTCTGTCTTTGAACTCCTGCACCTTTCCTGCATTCCAGCCTCGCAATTGTTGATAATATCCGGTAATCCTCGACCAATGTTCCAAATAATCGTTCCCAGCTCCACAACGTTTACACTGCACCTGCAAATTTGCCTCTACACTATTGCAGCTCCTGCAAATAGTCATATCCCGCGTAAGAGCAAAATATGCTGCTAACGACTCAGTCGCAACCCGTTTGATGAAGCTCCAAATAGACTCTGCAGATGGGTTACTCTCCCCAAGCCAAATGTGCATAATCGCGCCACCCTTAGTTAGTGGGTGAAAGCTTGATTCTATCTTAAGCCTGTCTAACAATGGAACACCTGCTGAAGGTCGAACATGCGAACTATTAGTATAATAAATCCCACCGTTGCCTACGTCTCCCTGCACGATAGCATCGTCTCCAAAAATCTTCCTATCAACCAGAGCCAGCCGATGTGCACAACTTTCTGCGGGGGTTTGTATGCATCCAAATCGATAGCCTGTCTCTTCAGCATACTTGTTCACCCGTTCCACCATATGCCTAATTACCCGCAACCCGAAACGCCATGCATTTGGGTCTTCATGTAGTTCAGTGCCTAAATGGATCTTCAACAACTCGTTCAAGCCTACAAAACCTACATTCAGCACCTGCTTGTCCAAGTTTAAATATGGTTCGCCAAAACAATCCATGCTGCAAAATGGTAATGTGCCACCTTGCATACGTTTTCGGATTACATCGCGTTTGATCAATAACACATCCTTAGCTAAGTCCATGCGGTTATTTAACAACTCGAAGAGCTTACCATCATTGCCATTAGCCTCATAACCTAATCTTGGCAGGTTAACTGTTACCACCTGCAAGCTTCCCATTCGCATAGCACCTTTATTGAAGTCTTCCAGCTCATCACTATCAGGTGCAAAAATTAATCGACAGCACTGACTGTTTACGATGTCTGGCATATAGCTTGGGCAAAGGTTGAGGAAGTAGGGAGTCCCGAATTTTGCTGCTAATGCAGCTACTTTTACATACTCTCTCTCAAATTTATCTAGATACTCCGGACGCAACTTCACCTCACACTTCGGGAAGTTAAATGGCTTTCCAAGGTAATCACCGCCCATGTAAACGTCGAGTATTGCATTGAAGAAAGCATTAGCTTCATCAAAGTAGTCAAAGTATGTCTCTGACTCGCTAACTTTTCCACCAGGCAAAACGGCAGGCATGTTCCAAATGATTTTTGGCACCGCACACTCTAAGGCAATTGAGGAAAAGACCGTCTGCCCTCCACGCGCGACGTACATTTGTGACATTTCATAAATGAACATTTGAGCAAGCTGCTTCATTCGCTCATAGGGCATACCTTGAACAAAAGGTGCAAGCCACACGTTGAAGAAATCATAGCCTTGCCCACCAGCCCAATTCGTCTGCGCTGCTGCTAAAGCCTTCGCTGCATGTAAAATTGCTACCTCAGCATGCTTGGCGGGACCAGCAACAGCAGTATGTACGCCCTGCCCATCAACAACTAAGCCTTTCTTTAAGAAGAAACGCAGGTCATGCTCTTGGCAGAATGGTCTGGTTGCAAAGTACTCAAGGTCATGAACATGAATAGCGCCTGCAATATGGGCGTCTGCCAAGTGTGGTGGCAAACAATTCAATAGTGTGTATTGGTCGAAGATTGTGTCAGCAGCGAGTTTATGAATCGTTTCTGGGTTGTGTTGAAGATTGGCGTTTTCCTTGTCGCCAGCGGAAATGAGTCTATCAACGTCAAATAGGGGAAGGCCGAGTCTCGTATATCTTGCTCTGGAGCGTTCAAGGTTGTTTTCTAATAAGGCGACACAAACGAACTCGCGTATCAATGGGCCTGATAAGAACTCTAAATCTAACGTGTTTATCCGCTTTGCAATATCTAGGGCAATTTTGTCTGCGACCTCATCTAAAAGGCCTGTTTCCTTCACAAGAGAATTTCGTATTCTTTGTGGATTGAAGTTTTCGAACATTATTCTGGACGTTCTAACTCTTGGGAAGTATTTGAGTGAATCAACAGCATATTCTTGTTTGCTCGTGGAAAAACCCCCGCAGCAAACACAATAATCGCTCAAGGCACTTAGATTTTCATTATACATTTCATGATGAAAATAGATAGGTTATGTCGCTTGGATTATGGTTTTCGTACACATAAAAATATAAATTTTGCATTTCTTGCTTATTACTTAATATTTTTAGAAGAAGTTGTATAAAATTTTGTAGTTTCACTAAGATAAATTTACATACGCAGTGTTTGACATGAAAGTGTT
>CP070730.1:1533610-1546185 GCA_020351305.1 Candidatus Bathyarchaeota archaeon | reverse complement strand
GTTCACAGCCGAGGGACCAGCAGATTAGTTGCATTCCATAACAAATTCCCAGTGTTGGCAATTTAAGATGCTTAACTAGGCTGACAGTTTCTCTAAACATGTTTCTTCTGGAGGAGTTTACTATTCGAGCTTTTGATCCACTTAGGATAACAGCATCTATGTCTTTCTGGACTCTGAAGTCCGAGTGTATGTCTCTGAATTTCACATGGAAGCAATCACTGAACTTGCCAATAGCTTGGAGCAATTCCTTGATTCCCGCATTTTTGTTCCATGAACAGTTTATCACTAGCGATCTAGTCATATGTTTGACCCTGGACTCGCCATTTGTAAACGTGTTTCAGCCTTAAAATTTTTCATACTGTGCACGCACTTTCATATATGGGCTTCTGCTGGAGCTGTTCAAAAGCACTGAGTTAATGCTGCATTCTGCTAGTGCATGGGTTATTTCACCATCCTCTCCCTCTTCCTAAGTTGTCGTTACCTCCAATTCGTTATATTAACTGAACAGCAAGGTTCTCTAATGGCTGGTCTATTTGAAGGCGATGTATGTAAAGATTCTATTCGTTTTCTTCATCTTAGTGACACTCATTTTGGTGTTCATTATGCTTTGAAACCTAGGAATCTACTTCGAAGAGCCTATAGTGAATTGTTTTTTCAGAAGGTAGAAGATGTAATTCGTGAAGCAATTTCAATCCATAAAGTTGACTTCATTATTCATTCAGGGGATTTTTTCAATCGAAGTAAACCTTCCCCTGAGGTGTTGGATCGAGGAGTAAAGCCTTTTCAGCTTGCTGCGAGAAAGGGGATTCCTGTTTTTATAACCCCTGGGAATCATGAGAGAAGTAAACTTCCCATTGGTCTCCTCCCCTTTGCTATTGACAATATTAACTTGTTTTCTGAACCATGTTCTTGTCTTTTTGAAAAAAATGGGTTGACAATTAAAATAACAGGTTTTCCTTATGTCAGATACAAAGCTCGTAAAAATTTCTCTGAGATTCTTAGCAAAGCATGGAACAACTCCTCAACACACAAATCAAGGAAATATGATTTTTCTATTTTAGTTGTTCATCAACTTCTTGCTGGATCTTGCATAGAAGGCTATACCTTTTGTAAAGGCTATAATGTTGTTCCAATGCTCCAGGTCTTAAGAAAATTTAATTATGTCGCTTGCGGTCATGTCCATCGTTTCCAATTCCTTTACGAAAGGGGAAAACCCTTATTGAAATCAACAAATGGATTTTTCCGGGTAATACAGGATTATGGGGCAGGTAGTTGGCATTTTGATGATGAGTGCTGTAGCTGTTCGTCTTTTCCGAATCCTGTAATAGCCTATGCTGGTTCCCTTGAACGTGTATCAATTAAGGAGGGAAACGAACCTAAAGGGTACATAATTGGAGAACTGAACCCATCACCCGCAGGGCAGGGAACTGTGAATGTGAAATACAGATTTCATGAGTTATCAGCAGTTAAGATGATATATAAAACCTGGAATCTTTCAAAGTCATCCATGAAAAACTACATTAACCAGACTCTGGAAGAGATGTATGACTTTCACTCGACCTGCAAATCGAAGCGAGAGAAACCTCAACAAGGTTTGACAGGAATTATTGAAATTCGAATCCGTGGAAATGGATTACACAACAACGCCTTTATGGACCATTTTAAACAGGAAGCGAAAAGGTTAAGGTTTTATCTCAAATTCAGAGTATACGCCTGAGATCAAACATTAGTCTTCCGCGCGTGCATGCGTGCGACTATCACTTCAATGAAAATCCGTAGAACTTGAAAATATCCTTAGCGTGCAGGGGAAAGAGGTGGCAAGCAGTAATAGAAATGGATATTGAACTATGTAAAAACATCATTGAGGGGAGCTTCCCTCAAATCCATGTTGATAGTATCAAGCAGACGGTAGGGGGATGGGCTTCGGATGTTTTTGAGGTAAACAATATGTTGATTTTCAGGTTCCCAAAGCGGTCTGAAAGGCAACGTGCGACAAAGATGGAAATTAATTTGCTTCCAGAGCTTGCAAAAGCCTTGTCAGTGCAAATCCCAGACTTTAAGTTTATTGGAAAGCACAATAAAGAAACGTTTGTTGGTTATAGGAAGATCCTTGGAGTGCCACTTGTCTCCTACAACTACAACCGAGGAGATCTTGCGAACCAGCTGGCAAAAATCATAACAGAGATACATCACTTTCCTGTCCACCTTGCATCAAAGCTCGAAGTCCCAAGACCTGACTGGCGCATGGAATATGAAAAATTCTACAACTGGATAAAGGACAAAGCCTTTCCTTTGATGAATGAAGCATTACAGGAGAGAGCAGTATTGGTGTGGGAGGGATTCCTTGAAAACGAGGACAACTTCACGTTTGAGCCAGTGTTCATCCACCGCGATCTAAGTGGGGACCAACATATCCTCTGCAATCCTGAAAGGCATGAGATCACAGGAATTATCGATTGGGAGGATTCATGTATCGGTGATCCAGCGATAGACTTCACTGGTTTATATTGGGACTGCAAAGAGAAATTCACAAAACGCGTCCTAGCCAATTATGAAGGAAAGGTTGACAACACCTTCTGGGAAAGAACAGTGTTTTATTATAAAATCGGAGCTTTCCATGAAATCTCATGGGGGAAACTCATAGACGATGACACGCATATTCAGAATGGTCTAAAGCACCTTTCAAAAGTACTTTGATTAGTATTAATCAAAAACGTGGCAACAGATTTCCCCGAACGCACTAGAAAAAAATGAGGAATGGCATTACTCTGGATGCAAAAGCGTAAGATTTGATTCTATGTCTTCTTTTTCATCTCATGGTTTATCCACCAGAGGACTCCTAAAGCTATTGGAATCCCGAAGATTATTAGGATCCAGATTAATGCCCAAAGGCAAGAGTACACGAGATAGTCAAATGTCCAAGTAGCAATAGCAACATTCCAATTTCCATCAGTGTAAACCTTGATGCAGAAAACAATGAAATGTAAAAGCGATATTCCTCCTCCGCCACCACCTGTCACCTGTGATCGAGTACCAAAGAAATGATACGTTTTTCGTTCCTCTTCAGGTAATCTTTTCCACCATAACCAACCTACCACCGCTGCTAGAATTGCAGGAATACCAATAAAGAGTATCTCCCAGAAAATCAGATGGAGTAGAAAAGTCACGAAGTGTCCCATTGTCCATAGACGCAAGGTCGTAGGTACTAGATCGGTTAATTGAGCATCTCCAACGAACCACAAACCGACAAGAACAGCACCTACCATTAGTACAACAGCTACAACTGCAAATACAACAACCATATTCCAATGCATTCTAAAGAATTTCTTCCAAGCATCAGAACCATTGTCTGACCCAGTTTCTGCAACCATGATTTTCCTCTCATATGTAATTCGTACCAGTAATGGTACGTGGTGTTTATTCTACATATATGGCTATCTGTGTCCAAAATGATTAGAAGAGCCTATTAAAACAGAGATAATTGTCTTTAGGCACCCACACAATGAGGTGATTGTATGTCAGAAATGGGGATTCTGCACGAGACATATCCCTAGTAATGAGTTTGACGCTTAATATTCAGCCTTCATAATCCTTAGGTTCAACGACCTCAAAAACAAGTATGAGGCCATCTTGTGAAAATTTGGGGCGTTAGAAATTTCTATTCTCATCTGGAGCGTGTTAGCGAGGAAGGGAGTCAATTCTCGATGGGCTATGTTGTTCTCGTTGCTGCATCAGCCTTTCTGGCTACCGGGGGTTTGTTAGCCAACAGCGTAGTAGTAATAATTGGTGCCATGTGTATTGCACCCTTCCTTGGCGCCTCAAGAGCTGTAAGTATTGGCACCGTATATAAAAAGTGGAACACTGTTGGCAAAGGCTTGCTTAAGCAGATATTCGGTTTGCTAGCTATAGGATCTACATCAGCATTTTTAGTTACATTCGCTTTCAGACATTTACTACCTAATATACTCGTAACACCAGAAATAATGGCTAGAACCTTACCAACACTCACAGATATCCATCTCGCAATGTTCATTGCAATAATATCTGGCTTTGTCGGTTCTTTTGCCCTAGTTGGAAGTCTGAAACTAATCTCGGAAAAATATCAAGAGCGGCCTCGTGTACGCACAATTCACTATCCTAGACTGTTTGATGCGACAGTTGGAGTTGAGATAGCAATTTCTCTAATTCCCCCCGCATCTATTGTGGGGATTGGTCTCGCTTTTAGCCGATTCGATTTACTTCTCCATTCCCTTTGCCTATTAATAGTCAATGTGTGGGGATTGAATATAGGCAGCATTGTAGTCTTATCTTTATGGGGAGTCGAACCTACTCCTCTAAAACTAGAGCAGAAGCTAAGAAAAATAACAGAAGAAACCATAAAAAACTTCATCAAAGCAGATAAAATAGTAATAGGGATAGTCCTACATAATCATGCGAAAGCGGATATTTATGTTAGGCTTTACACTTTCGAGAGACTTGTCAATCAGGAACAGCTGTGCGCACGAATTTCTAGAAAAATTCATACCGAAGCTGGCTTATCGAATAATGTAAGGATAATCACTTACCCAGTTCATATGCATACCTCTCAGTTGGAGTCAACCAAAAGCATCATGGAGATTCAGACACACCACACCCAGCCGCTAACAATCAATGGCTGAGCAGATAAGAATGATGTAGATGCCGGTATGCATGCAAAAACCTTTTCAGATTTGCATTCCACCTTTTATATGGTTAAGGAGTTATGTCTGAGCGCCAGTCTGAAGAGAATTTTCTAGCCCTAGCGAAGAAAAAAGAAGAAAAATTTAACTGGCTTGGCTCAGCAGAAATTTTTACAAAAGCCTTGAATCCTGCAGTTGAGCAGAATGAGCTTCTAAAAGCTGGGGAGATTGAAGAAAGAACTGGATACTGTTTTTATCGTGCAGCATTTCAAGCTAAGACGCAAGAAGAATTTATAGAGCGAATGAAACTAGCTAAAGAAGCCTTAAAGAGGGCTTCCGTTCAGTTCGAGAAAATTAACGAGCAGGCCAGGAGTAATCAATCCAAGGCTTTGGCAATGGGAGTGGACTATTGGATTACTCCTAGACTCGCTGAAGAACGCGCACGTTTGATCAATGATAATGTGAAATTATGGAAGAAGGTTGCCTCTAGTTATAAGAATGTCAAAAACTGGCTTGGATATGGTAAATCACTCAACGAGCTTATTCAGTGTTTCCTTGACAGATTTGAGATTGAACGGGATTGGCCAACTCGTAGTGAAATCTTAGAGAAAGGGTTGGATTATGGTGAAAAAGCAATCGCAAACTTCAGTAAACTTGGTGATGATCAGGGTCTAGCCCGCGCTTATTACTTGACATGCTGTTTGTATATTAATGCAGCCCACTATGGAGAACTGATGAAGAGGAAGGCACTATGTGAGAAAAGCCTTGCATATCAAGAGAAAGCAAATGAATTTTCTGAGAAGGTTGGAGACGGCTATCTCATTGCATTGTCAAACTTAGCAGCGATCGATAATACATTTTGGCTGCAAGGGGATCTACCTGGCTCACTCGAAAAAGCCGAAAAAGCGTTACAACAAAGCTTGAGAGTAAAGGATAATCTGCTGATTGGACAAGCGCTTATTTGGTTAGCATCAATAACTTATTGGACTCAATGGACTGAAGAGGATCCTGATAAAAAGAGAGAAACATACAAGAAAACCTTAGAATATGCCACAGTTGCTGCATCTCATCTTAACATTGTCTCACCTTACACTTTTGTAAGTCAAACTCATTGGTCTTATGTTGAAAGCTTAGCACTAATGGCCCGTGAAGTCGAAACAAGCCGCAAAGAAAAACGAGCCTTGCTTGGGAAAGCTATAAAGGCTGGACGAAGTGCAATGAAAAGTGTTCTACAGTCTGGTCAACCAGAATCTATAGCGTATTTGTCAAAATCGTTGAGCAAAGCTCTTTATTTCCTTTCTTCTATAGAGCCAGAATCTAGCAAAAAGAAGCTCCTTCTCGATGAAGCATTGAAGTTTGCCAGAGAAAACCTTAGGATTAGTGAGGAATCTTTCCCTTATTGGTATTGGTATCGTGGCGTAGGTCAGAACTATCAAGCCTTAATACTGAGCGAACTGGCTAGCATTGAAGCTGATGATGACCAAAAAAGGGCTGTTCTAGAAGAAGCTGTCCAAAATATGGAAGGCTGCAGAAAACTCTGCACAGAATGGACAAAATATTATCCTCAAACAGAACTATTCGCAGCTCTAGGAAGATACTGCGATTCGTATGGAATTATTTTAAGTAAATTATATAATCTGACAAATGAAACAAGAAATTTAGAGAAGATAGCTGAGGTTTACCAAGAAGCTGTGGAAGCTTACAGCAAGGCAGAATTAACCAACAGACTTGCAGAGAGCTACTGGCAAATCGCGAAAGCTAAGGATGAGCTCGGGGAATATTTAGAAGCAGCAGAAAACTTCGAATCTGCCTCCAAAAGATACAAAGCCCTTGCAGAGAAGACATCTCACCTGAAAGAATTCTACATGGACTACGCGTTTTATATGCAAGCATGGAGTGCAATAGAAAGAGCAAGATATCACCACACAATACAGGAATGGGATCAAGCCAAGAAACAATACGAGACTGCTGCCAGCTTGCACAAATCCTCCAATTCTTGGAAACACCTTGCCCCAAACTACATGGCTTGGGCTCAGATGGAACAAGGCGAAGACCTAAGTCGAGATGAGCAGAGCCAAGAAGCCATACAAGCTTTCCAAAAAGCAACCAAACTCTTCCGTGAAGCTAAGAAAACCCTTCAAGATCAGCTAGACAGAATTGAAAATACTGATGAAAAAAACCTAGCTAACAGACTCATCAAAGCCTCATATGCAAGAGGGGAATACTGTCTTGGAAGAATCGACTTAGAAGAAGCAAAGATACTGGACAAACAAGGTAACCATGCCGAGAGCTCAAAGAAATATGAAAATGCAGCTGAAAAATTTCAGGAAGCACTTGATGGCATGGAACGTGAAACCGACCGTCGAACATTGAGACCAATAGTTTATCTTTGCAGAGCTTGGCATATGATGACAAGAGCAGAAGCAGAGGCTTCACCTGACTTATACCTAGAAGCCTCCCAACTCTTTGATGAAGCCAAAAAACACAGCTTCAATGAAAAAGCCATAATCCTAGCCATGGCTCACAGCAACTTCTGCAGAGCACTTGAAGCAGGCACTAGATTTGAGTCTTCAAGAGATAGAACACTTCACATAGCTGCGACCCAGCACTTGGAAAGCGCAGTGGATTACTACGTCAAAGCTGGCCTTAAGGAAGCGTCAGAATATGCCAAAGGCACACAGCGCCTTTTCAATGCTTACATCTATATGGATAAAGCCAATGAGGAAGTAGATCTAAACAAGAAAGCAAAATACTACATGATGGCTGAAAAAATCCTCGAAGCCTCGGCTGGATCCTACATGAAAGCAAAATACCCAGCAAAAAGCAAGCAAGTTCAGCGGCTTTTGAAAAAAGTTAAGGACGAAAAAATGCTAGCTATGTCGTTAAGTGAAATCATGCATGTGCCAAGTATTACTTCAACTACAGCGAGTTTCGTCACACCAACTCCGGGCGAAGAAATGGCTGTAGGCTTGGAGAGATTTGAACGTGCTGAGGTTCAGGTAAAACTAGTTGAACACAAAGAAATAGTCAAAATTGGAGAAAACTTCGACCTAAAGATACAGATTGCGAATGTAGGAAAAGAAGACATATTAGTGGCAAGAATTGAGGAAATCCTTCCTGCAGGCTTTGAACCAGTTGCAATACCAGATTACTGTTTCTTTGAAGACAAGATCCTCAATTTAAAGGGAAAACAGCTTGATCCATTGAAAACTGAAGAACTCCGACTAGTATTAAGACCACTCAACAAAGGTAATTTCGAATTAAGACCGAAGATTGTCTGCGTGGACAAGACTGGGCATCAAATATTCTGTCAGCCAGAACCCGTAACGATTTCTGTTTCAGAGGTTGTCCTCCCCAATCGAGTAACCACTGGGTATTCAGATCTTGATACAATGCTTTTTGGTGGAATACCAGAAAACTATGCAGTAATACTATCCTCAGCTTCATGCGACGAAAAAGACCTCTTGATCAAGAGATTCCTTGAAGCAGGCGTGAAAAAAGGGCAAATCACATTTTATATAACAATAGAGACTGCAAAGATCAACTCCCTTGTAGAGGAATTTCAGTCCAACTTCTACCTTTTCCTTTGCAACCCTCAAGCAGAAACAATGATCAAGAGCTTACCCAACGTGTTCAAATTAAAGGGAGTAGACCAGCTGACTGAAATCGATATTGCCCTGACCAGAGGTTTCCGAGAAATAGATCAGAAAAGCAATGGTCCAAGAAGAGCCTGCATTGAAATTATTTCAGATGTTTTGCTTCAACATCACGCTGCTACAACAAGAAGATGGTTAGCTAGACTTATCCCACTTTTCAGATCAAAAGGCTTCACCACACTAGCTATCATAGACCCTCAGATGCATCCTCCTCAAGAATCAAAAGCGATTCTAGGCCTTTTCGAAGGGGAAATCGACATCTACGAGAAAGAAACCAAGAAAGGCTTGGAAAGATTCATAAAAATCAGAAAAATGTTCAATCAAGAATACTTAGAAAGCGAAACTCCCATGAGAAAAGAGAGACTGCAGAAATAACCTAATAACACGTTTGGCATGAAAGCATGCTATTGGATTAATCTCCCTTGTTTAATCACTATCTTCTTATCTAGTTCCACTGTAGGCTGAGCTAAGGTGGATTGGAATCCCCAGTCGCTTTCGTTATTCCCACCAATTTTAGTGTTATCTCCCACACCTATTGTTACAGTTCCTAAGACAATTGGGTTATAAGTGAATCCCGTTTGGGCTCTTGGGTTAATACCAAGTGTGAATCTTCCCATCCTATTCTTGTCCCCAGTTCCCTCTTTCCACATTTCCTTCGCTACGTCGATGTTCTTGCCTCCTTCAAAAGTCACTATCTTGCCATCTTTGAAATCCCATCTAATGTGAGGTATTAGCACACCGGTTGTAGGTTCAGGTACATTGGATATAAAATTGCCATTTGCGCTTGTCTCTGAAGGAGCAAGCTGTACGACGCCACTTGGTAACTCTGCAAAAATCAACCCACTTTCTATGTCCTTCTCATCAACTACGCCATCATGCAAGTAAATGGGTCTATCCTCAAGATCGAATGTCAGATTAGTTCCATTGGCTGCTGTAATGTGTACTGTCTGGGTCTTTTCCAGAAGACTTCTAAGTTTCATTCCCCGCGCCCTCATATCTTCATATTTCACATCCAAAGCCTCATTGATATTTCTCTGCCAATTTTCGTAGTTGAATCCATAAGTTCTAGCTCGTTGAGGAGTCACATGTCCCAACAATATCTCTGCAGAACGAACCTTCCGCTCGAAAAGCCTATCATAGAAAGGTTTGTCAGCTTTTGAAATTAAGTTCCATCTTTCAATAGGGACACTTTTTAACCTTTCAGGATCTTCTGGACCTGAAATAAAAATGCCTGCTGTGGCTATATCCATCAATGAAAGCCCAAAAGGATTAGTAGTTTTAAGGTTCTTAATTTCGCTATTCATTACAGTATCATAGAAAATTTCATCCGTGCCAAGCTCAGTATGAATTCGCGCCCCAGCTCGCGTGCACTCCTTAGCAAGGGCTTCAGCTAAATCAATCGTGTGACGCCAAGTGAAAATCATAACTCTGTCATTTTTCCCTATTCTGAGACAGGTTCTTACAACTTCTTTCACAAACAGGGGTGCTACCATTAAGTCTCCTCGTTATAGCCTTCCTAACTCTGCTATTAAGTTTTTATACATTCCATTAAAGTAGATAGGATTTGGCTTTTATATAGCAATTCGAATAGAAATACTCGAAACAAGTGCATGCCCACACTAGGTGACCTGTCAGTGAACCCCAAAGGACCATCAGCAGATGAAGGTTTTGAAAAAGACCTAGGGCTAGCCATAAAACGGGTACTAAAGGACCTAGTTATTGTGGGCGACAAAGTCTATAAACAAGACATTCCAAAAGTCACCGAAACACTTGAAAGAGAAATATCAGCCAGATTGAAAGCAAACCTGTCGCTGGAACCAAGGAAGGCAAAAGTTGGCGAAGAAATTCATTTGCAGCTTCACCTTGCTAATGAAGGCAGAACACCGGTTTTTCTAGCCAAGATTGAAGAGATATTCCCGCAGCATTTTGATCTGATTACCAAACCAGATTATATTCACCTCAGCGCAGGCTTTCTTGACTTGAACAAGAAACAGCTAAATCCTTCAGAAATTGAAGATCTAGATCTCGCTTTTATACCCCTTAGCGAAGGCACATTTTCAACAATGCCCAGATTAAGCTTCTTTAATGGGGCCGAGCAGCAGATGACTTTTGACCCATGCTGTGCTACCGTTGAAATTCAAGAAAATATATATCCTAATCGTGTTAAGACAGGCTACAAAGATCTTGATAACCTGCTCTTAGGCGGAATCCCTGAAAAATACGCAGTCATCTTGACTTCTGTATCCTGCGATGAAAGAGAATTGCTAGTTAAGAAGTTTCTAGAAACAGCACTCAAGTCTGGTGAGGCAACTTTATGTTTCACAATAGACGCAATGGGGGTCAAAGCATTGACTGAAAGATTCTCTGAGAACTTCTTCCTCTTCATTTGTAACCCGCAAGCAGGCTTAATCATCAAAGAAATGCCCAATGTTTACCAACTTAAGGGTGTTGAAAATCTGATTGATATCAACATTGCCTTAAATTCCGCCATTCGTAAGCTGGATAACGAAACTCCAGGGGAGCGAAGGGCATACATTGGCATAATCTCTGATGTTCTCTTACAGCACGGTGCAATTCAAACTAGAAGATGGCTAACTGGACTTATTACAGAGCTAAGGTCGAGAGGATTTACAACACTTGCTCATGTAAACCCCTACATGCATCGCCCTGAAGAAGTCCAAGCAATTCTAGATCTTTTTGAAGGAGAGATAAACATCATCGAAGAAGGACCTGAAAAACTCCTGCAAATCAAGAAACTTCTCAACCAGCCGTATTTGGCGAATCAACGGTTAATAAAAAAGAGCAAACTGACTGACAAGCATTTGAGAAGAAGGGGTAAATGGCAAAGATACTAACACTCCACTTCTTCTATTCATGCGCTTACACGTGCATGTGACATCACCATGAACATAGTTTTATATTCTGCACCATATTGGACACAAACTCGATACTGATGGTTCCAACAAAGAACTTATACTAAAAGAGTACATACGCCTAACTAAGGGGAACATGGATGCTCCCATCTTTTGAAGCTCACGCTCACATCAATCCAGCCCATAGTATAAATTAGTCGGCAAAGCTAGGTGTAGTGCTGGCGATGTCCATCTCTCTTGAAAAGGCTATGGCTTCTGTTGATCGACATGACCCGCAGATTATTTGGGGCGTAGGCTGTCATCCCCGTAAAATTAAGGCTCAAGAGGCGTTCGATGCAGAACGATTTAGAGACCTATCAAAGCGAACTGCCTTAATCGGTGAAATTGGCCTAGACACTGGGCTACATTACGGGCATGCGACGCTTGAGAAGCAGCTCGAAACTTTTAGGGAAGCATTAGACACTGCGTCTGAACTAGGTCGAATCGTTAGCATCCATAGTTACAGAGCAACGGGGCAGGTAATCAGAGAGTTACGACAAAGGCCCGTTGCCGCGCCGATCCTTCATTGGTGGACAGGTAATGTTGAGGAAACGCGGGAGGCTGTGGAGCTAGGATGCTAATTCTCCGTACACTCAGCTGTTGCTAGACATTCAAAGTTTCGCAGATGGGTTCCACCTGAGCGCATTCTCCTAGAAAGTGATCATGGATACTCTGATCCACCAGCAGCTATTCCATGTCGAATCGAATGGGTAGACCACTTGGTAGCTCAACAATATGATCTCAGCAGAGAGGATGTTTGAAACCTTGCTTGGCAGAATATGGTTACAATTGTACAGAAAACGAGCACACAAAAATTATTACCGAAATCGATCTTGGCGAAAATGAGTGCCCTAAGCAAAGAAAACCAGCAATAGCAGCCAGAAGCTTTGACCTATCATTGTTGCTTCCCATGTTCTCCCTCCAACTCTCATGCGTGTTTGTAGTAATCTATTTAAGACGCTTTCTTGAGGGTAGTTCATCTACTGCAGGAGA
Source organism: Candidatus Bathyarchaeota archaeon (assembly GCA_020351305.1). Classification (GTDB taxonomy): domain Archaea; phylum Thermoproteota; class Bathyarchaeia; order Bathyarchaeales; family SOJC01. The sequence goes on along the minus strand of CP070730.1, from coordinate 1,533,966 downwards.
ATCTTCTATTTGAAGACGGATTCGATGAGAGATCACATTCTCAATGGAGACATCTTACGGACAGCTCTAACCCTAGGATGGCCAGTGATGGTTGCCAATGTCGCTGAGACAATCTATAACCTCACGGATGCCTTCTGGCTGGGAAGACTGGGACCAGAGGCGGTTGCTGCGCCATCAATATCTTGGCCTATAATGTTTCTCTTTATCTCAATAAGCGCTGGCTTTGCAGTATCTGGAGTCTCCCTAGTGTCTCAATACACAGGAGCTGGATTGCCAGATAAGGCCAACAAATCAGCAGGACAGCTTCTCTTTGTACTACTGAGCACTTCTTTAGTTGCGTCAATTGTGGGTTTCCC
>CP070730.1:1523953-1533510 GCA_020351305.1 Candidatus Bathyarchaeota archaeon | reverse complement strand
TGGAACGGACAAAACGGTGTATATTATAATGGCCAGCTGCATATCTGGAATTGGAATGGGTCAATCCTGACGCTTGAGCATGGAGAAGAATGGCACACTGGAAACAACACTCATGTCTATTCCGTTTTTGCTGGTGATGTTGACAATGACGGAAAGGTCGAAATAGTTACGGGAGGAGACGCGTTTGATAATCAGAGTCAATATATCGCAGAGTTCCGCGTCTGGGATTGGAACGGTTCAACCTTGACCCTGGAAACTAGCCAAGGATGGCGCACAGGCAACTACGCGGCTATCCAATCCGTTTATGCCGATGACGTTGACAATGATAGCGTACCCGAGATAGTAACCTGTGGAAATGACGGCTCAGATGCTCAACTCCGCATCTGGAACTGGAATGGTACGAGCCTTACGCTAGAACACAGCGAAGAATGGGCCCTTGCGTGGCTAGCTCGGGCGCTCTCAGTCATCACAGCTGACATTGACATTGATGGAGTAGTCGAGATAGTGACAGGTGGAGAAGCAAACGAGCTCTATGACACTCAATGGGTAAGTAGTAGTCAGCTTTGTGTCTGGAATTGGAACGGTTCAAGTCTAGCTTTAGAAGACTCAGTAGAGTGGCCTTTGAATGGAAATTCATCATATGTTTGGTCCGTCTTTTCTGCGGATGTTGACGACGATGGGGTTGTTGAAGTCTTGACGGGTGGAAGCGGGGCTAATGGCACACACTGGGTTGGCAAACTCGATGTTTGGAACTTCAATGGGTCGAAACTTGTGCTAGAAACGAATCGCGAGTGGATCACTGGAGGCTTTGCCGAGGTATCTTCAGTCTATGCCACCGATGTTAATAATGATGGCGTAATTGAAATCCTAACTGGTGGAGATGCGGGACTTGAGGATTCTATTGGTGGCCAACTCCGTGTCTGGGCATTTGACACTGGACCTCCGGAAATTGTAGAGGTATCTCAATCCCCTGAAAGCAACGTGTTGCCAGAGGATATAGTTGAAGTCAATGCAACGGTCGTTGATCATGTGAGTGGAGTCAAAGAAGTAAGCTTAAACTACACTAATGGCAATGGAACATGGATAATTGTTAACATGACAAATCTCGAAGGAGATGTGTGGAATGGCACTATCCCTGCTTTTGATTATTGCACGTATGTGAACTACACAATAATTGCAGAGGACATGGTTGGCTACATAATAACAAGCCCAGAGAAATTTGGATACCAACATCAATATCATGTAGTCCCGGAGTTTCCTTCACTAATCATCCTGCCACTATTCATGATTGTTACGCTGCTGACAACCATAATATGCAAAAGAAAACAAATGTGAAGCTCAAGTGATATCTGCACGTACTAAAAATGTCCAGGGATGAAATTTTCGATCCAGATCCATAAATATCCAGCTCATTTTGAGCTTTATCATTAAAAATCGGGTTGGATTGGGTTTTATTTGCCACAATAGGTTGTTGGCGCCGCCGGTAGGACTCGAACCTACGACCAACTGGTTAACAGCCTCAGCCTCCGATAAATAATATCAGAGTCAGCCGCTCTACCTAACTGAGCTACGGCGGCAAAGCAACGTTTATTCTGACAAAACTAGGAATATTTAAATCTTCATACCTGCAAGACAACAATCTGAGCCAAATGTCTAAACCAGTGCAATTCATTGCTTATCTCTGCCTTCTCATTAGTTTTCTAATCCTCCTACACCAATACATTCTCTATGACGTATGGTTCGAAATCGCTGATATTCATCACGAAACCTTCTCCATTGCCTTCGTCTCTTTTGGTATAGGCATTACACTTGGACTGGCTGCAAGAGCTAGAAAACCTTAATCTTGCTGCTACAATACAGCATAAACAAAAGGGGCCCGTAGCTCAGCTTGGTCAGAGCGACAGGCTCATAATCACTGATGAGAGACCTGTTGGTCGGGCGTTCAAATCGCCCCGGGCCCACCATAATTTGAAAGGGTGCCTTAGAACGCAGAGAAGGCAGTGAAGGATTAAAGGCATTGATTGTTTTGATTGCTTTGAAAAAAATTAATGAATTAATGCTCGTGTGCACGCCTTGTAAAAAAAAAATAAAAAGGGGGTTTGGTAGGAGGTTATTTCTTTATAAAGTCAATGAATTCGTCAATGGGGATTGCTGGCATAGTTGTTATTTGTATTGTGCCTCGAGAGCCTAGTTCTATAGAGATTTTTGCGATGGTCTTGTTGTCTGCAGCTTCAACTATGTTTATGAAATCGTATTCACCTAGAGTTGCATATTGCGAAAGAACTTTGATACCAAAGGCTTCAAGTTCTTTATTAACTTCTTTGATTCTCTCTGGTCTCGATTTTACGGTTTTCCAACCTTCGTCGGTGAGTTTTGATAGCAAAATATAACGTGCCATGCTAAGTTCTCCTTCAGCATTCTATTTAGCTGTCTGCAAATTTGTATCTTTTGGCACAGAAAGGTAGCTTGCGCGTGCGCCATGTTTCTTAATTTCAATCTGGTGAATCAAGTACTAATCAGGAAGCTCACCCTATCCTGCTTTGAGCTAAAGCAGCTGCTCCAATGACCCCTGCATTATCTCCACAGGCTGCCTTAGTAACTTCTAAGTTTTCTACAGCTGATTCCAACGCCCTCTTTCGAATAAAATCTTCTACGGTCGGAACCAACTCTGGTAGGCCTTCGATAACACCCCCTCCTAGGACCAAGAGACATGGGTTAAATGCATTTATGATGCTAACTATGCCGGCTGCAAGATATTCTCCCGTCTCTTCTACCAACTGATTGGCCAGCGAATCTCCCTCCCGATAAGCCTGACTCACAGTAGCAGCTGTAATATTCTCTATGCCATCTGCCAAACTAGTTAAGTGAAGTCCGCCTTTAGGGTCAAAACTTACAGCTTCTTGCGCTCGTTCAGCAATCGCCCAACCGCCTGCATAAGCCTCTAGACACCCCATGTTGGGGCAATGACATTTTCTCCCTTTTGCAACTATTGTGATATGACCGAGTTCGCCACCCGCATTACTGCAACCTTCTAACATGTTTCCACCGGTTATGACTCCCCCGCCTATGCCTGTGCCAACAAAGAGTACAACCAAGTCATTTACCCCTTTTCCTGAGCCATAACGCCATTCACCCCAAGTGGCAGCACGCACATCATTAACTACAACGGTAGGGACACCAAGTTTCTCTCTCAATATTTTTTCCAATGGCGCATTTTCCAGCTCCAGATTTTGTGCATGACGCACAACGCCATTCCAGTCTACTTGCCCAGCTATGCCGATTCCCAAGGCGTGCGCCTTTTTTCTTGTTTCGTTAAGGCATTCTTCTATACCTTTTATGATATCAGCAATGACTCCTTCAAATCCCTTGCTGGGATGTATTGGATGCTTATTCACTGCCAATATCTGACCACGAAAATCTATCAACGCTGTTTTGACCTTGGTTCCCCCAAGATCGACCCCTAGCGTAAATGGCATTTCAACTTTCTTTTGCATTTATATCATGTCATACCTAAATGATTACCCTATTATGATTTTGTCTTAGGCGCACCTGCGCTCGCGCCACATGTTTGCAGCGTGGTGCGGTCGCCGAGATTTGAACCCGGGTTGCCGGCTTGGGAGGCCAGTGTCCTAACCATGCTAGACTACGACCGCTCATAAGCCAACACCCATTAAGGGGGCTAAAAACATAAAGGCTTCTACAAACCTAGAGACCATACGACTCTAATCAGTCTCTCATACAAGGCATGGATCTGATACAACCATGACAGCGGTTAAATACTTCAATTTCCATAAAGAAAATTGAGAGCTTACCAATAGACAAGAGCCGTGCAATTTTCATGGAAATCAGCAAGGATCGTTTCAAGAAAATGTTTCCGAATCTAACTGAAGAAATGAATTCAGAGAAGCAAAAAGTCAATATCAATTCTGTACGCTCCAATAGAAAAGCTATTGAAAAAAAGACAGAAACTAGAAAAAACCTTTCAAACTATGACCCTGATATTATAGATTTCCTCCGAAGATGCGACACCAACCAACAAGCAGTCGAGATAATTGCTTACATGGAAAACCGTGGCGAAATAACCCACAACTATGCCCAAAAACTGCGACAACAACTTAAGAAGAAAGGCGTGCGAAGCTTTGGATCCAAAAAGGAAGAAGGCTATTACTTCACGCAGACAGTCTTAAGCAAGAGATAGTGCACGTATAAAACAAAAGCGTTATTCGCCTAGAGTCATTGCTTTCTTGGTAAAGAGTTCCGGCTCCTTCGAGGCACGTACCTCCCGTGAATCAGTTAATTTCTGACAAGCATATAAAGCAAAGTAAATAAGGACATTCCCCAATAGGAGTGAGGAAGGTGCATACAAGGGGTTACAACTTGAAAACTATAACACTGTTCCTGTTAATACTCTTCCTTTCGATAACCTCAATATCCTTAATCACAACACGAGATGTAAAAGCAGCCTCTCTACAAGCTCAAGTTGCCCAAATAGATCATGTTATAACGCCCATTTATGGAGGTCTTCTTCTCATTAATGATACAATAAGAATCTTCAACAACTCAACGACTGGAAGCACTATTGTAGAGAACTTTTCAATAGGCTTCCCTCTCAAATATAGATCAAACCTTCGTCTCTCTAAGGCTTTCAACGCTGAAAACCCAGAAGTTCAATTAAATCTAATTTTGGACACAGGTTTAGGGATAGCAGGATATTATGGCGTAACCGTTATTTTTCCAAACGGAGGAATCACATTAGATGAAGGGCAATCATATACTTTCAATGTGGTATTCCTCTTTTCGGATCTCATCTCTTCTTCTACAGAAACAGCAGGCACAACTGCATCATTGTTTACAGCTGATTTTCCAGTTTTTCCAAGCCTTACTCAAGAGGCTTTAACGTGCAATGTCACTGTTATCCTGCCTGAAAACACAGAGTATGCACCCAATGATTTTCCTTTTGACATTACTCAGAAGGATGAACGCTACTATCTTAATCACACACAAAGCCCTCTCCCAAGATTCACCCATCGGTCTTTGCTACTCGATTTTATCCCTGAAACTGTAGACAGTTACGCCAGTTTTTCAGCAAGCAAAATGAATCGTGAAGTAAGGATACATACAGAAAACCGCATTTCCATTTCTGAACAGATTTTATTGAGAAGCAAAACTACGTCTGAACTGAATAAAATTAGATTATCACTTCCCGAAGATGCTTTCAATATATCTGCATTAGATGAGCAAGGAAAAATTCTAGGTGTTGCACCTTTTGAAGACGAGATCAACACCTATGAGATTTCACTGAATTTAGCGGAGAACCAGTCAAGAAGCCTCAGACTTGTTTATGATTTCCCCAATGAGAACAATTCTCCTCAACAAAACTTACAGAACTACATGTTAACACTCAACCTTTCGGAAAACTTGCGAATCATGCCGGAGGTTTTCACCTTGAAAGTAATTTTGCCGGAAGGGGCCACGTTCCATTCGTTTCCACAACAAGCATTCAATATTCAAAGAGATGTTTTTCAAGAGACTATTTCAACCACTCTAGCGAACCTTACATGGCTGCAAAATGAACAATGGAGCTTCACCTACAGTTACTCAATTTTTTGGAGCTCCTTTCGACCAACACTGTGGGCAACAGCATTAGTCATAATTGGATCATTAATAGCTTTTGCATGGCAAAGACCTAAGGCACCGGTCTCTGTTACAATGGTTCTAGTTCCTCATAAAACATTGAATGACTTTGTCGAAACTTATGAAGAAAAGAAAAGAATTATCTCCGAACTCGAACAAACAACACGAAAAATGAGAAAAGGAAAGATTTCTCGACGGCGTTATAAGGTGAGAAAGACTACATTAGAGAATCGGATCACATCACTGTCAAAAAAAATAATGGATTTGCGTCAGAAAATTATGAGCAGCGGGGCGAAATATGCAGACATAATGAGATTGCTTGAAGTCGCGGAAACGGAGCTTGATAGCATTGAGGCAGATATTAGGCGAATCGAAATTCGATTCAAACGTGGTGAAATCTCAGCTCAAACGCACCGGCGCCTTTTAGAAAATAATTCACGGAGACGAGAGAAGGCAAAAATGACAATCGACGGGGCTCTCTTGAGGTTAAGAGAATAGTCGTGTAGATAACAACATTCCTAAACATGTTCTCACGAACCATCTTCCAATTAAACTTCATCGAATAGCAGCATTATTAAGGCGGAGGCAGCCTCAAAGAAATATGACAGATGCGGCACGTATATTGATATCTAACCTGTGGAATTATTGACTGAGAAACGACAAATCTACACTAGTTCAACAAGAGAAATGTCTAATTCGTAGAGCTTTGAAGTTCAGCGACATAATAAGACGATAGAATTCACAGAATAAGAGCTAAGAATGCAAACTGCCCCAGAAAGTTGAATGTGTCTTTTTAACGCGTTTTATAACTTTTTCTGCACGTTTTTCTGCTCTTGGTCTTGTGGGGTAGTCCCCATCCTTTACTGAATAATTCAGATTTGCCATCTTCGAAATGGTTGAGGTCACAAGCTTTCCTAGTTGACTAAGGTTATAGCCACCTTCTAGCACTGCGACAAATCTGTCTCCACAGATTGTTGAAGCTAAGTCAAGGATTTTACTGAAAACATGAGCATAGGCAGAATTTGATAGGTTTAGTTTTGCGACAGGGTCACCATGGTAACCGTCAAAGCCCGCAGAGACCAGTATGAACTGGGGTGAAAATTCTCGTACAATAGGGACGACGATATGATCAACTGCCTTTAAATATGATTTGTCGCCAGTTTTAAACGGAAATGGAATGTTCACGGTATATCCTAATCCCTCGCCCTCCCCAATTTCCTCAACAAAGCCAGTTCCAGGAAAAACTCGAGGATCTTCATGTAAACTTATGTAAAGCGTTTTCTTGGTTTTATAAAAGATCTCTTGTGTCCCGTTACCATGATGAGCATCTACGTCTAGGATCAGAACCCTTTCCAAATGTAACCTTCTGATCAAGTGAGTTGCTGCAATAGCAATGTTGTTAAATACACAAAATCCTGCAGCGTAATATGGTCCAGCATGATGTCCAGGAGGACGAACCAGAGCGAAAGCATTCCTATACTTTCCTCCCATAACCAGATTCACTGCTTTAATGACTCCCCCAACGGAGAAACGGGAGACATCAAAGCTTTTAGGAGAAACTACAGTATCGCCAAGATCTAGCAAGCCTCCACCACCTTCGCAGACACGCTTAACAAGCTGAACGTGTTCTGGATCATGAACAAGTTCCAAATCTTCTATAGTGGCTAAGCCGGGTTGAACTAATCTGCAATTGCCTTTTGAAGAGACAAGCTGAAGCTTCTCTAGCTCTCTTATTATTACCGCAAGCCTTTTTGGGGACTCTGGGTGATCTGGCCCAGTGTTGTGTTCATAGTATTTTGGCGAAAAAATTATTGCAGTCTTTGCCATTTCCTATTCCAGCATTCCGTAGATTTTCAAGAAGGTCTTTTCTACATATTCTCGCAAAGTTAGACCTTCCTCCTTAGCCAATTTTCTCATTTCTTGATTGACGCCAGTTGCGTATTGAATAGCTTTCTTGGGTTTATCTGCTATGAATTTGGGGATTCCCAATTTCCTAGCTGCGAATCTTAAAATTCTCTTTCGCAGTGGATCATTTCGTGAGAAAATCTTCAAGCCAGCTGGAATGCTCAATCCAAGTTGAATTACGTTCCAGTCCGTGTAGGGCATTCTCAACTCTACTTTATGAAAAGCACACGCTTTGTCGTCTCTTTCGAGATTTGACTCATAAGACGAAACAACATCTTTATAGAGCCTTCTCTGCAAACCCGCTAGACCATATCGCGCATAGTTTTTCAAATAGCGGTAGTAACCACCAAAAAGCTCGTCAGCTCCTTGACCAGTAATCAAAACATGACAACCTAATTTCGCTGATTGCTCAGCAACCCAGAAAAGTGGGATCGCGATGCTGACCATTAATGGATTTGCTTCTTCAATTAACCATAAAACCTTCGGCAAGCATTCTCGGATTTGATTGACAGAATAAATTATGTGGTGAAAAGGCAAGTTTAATGTTTTGGCGACCCTTTCTACATAGGCATTTTCTTTCTGTCCTTTCAATGATACATAAATTAGGTCGATCTCAACATTGCATAATTTGGCTAGGTAAGCAATTAAACTGCTGTCAATACCCCCAGAGAATGCCACAGCAACCCTCTTTGTGTCCGAAACACATTGTCTCGTTGAGCGAAGCAAGACTTCCTTAAGACGTTTGGCAGTGGTTTCCATGTCTGATTGCTGAAGTTGTGGTTGAGTTATGTTTTTCACGGTCTCGAAAAAGAATCCGCTTTTGTTGACTAGAGCCAATGTTCCAGGTGGAAAGGATCTAGTATTGGTTATGCCGATTTTCCACAACGCTTTTTTTTCTGTCGCCACCGTACAAAAGTTTTTGTTTTCACCAAAATATAAGGGAACTCCTCCCACAGCATCTCGTCCTACTACAATCCTATTTTCTTTTGCTATGGCAAAAGCATAGGCTCCATTGTGACTTACAATAAGGTTCTTCGCTTTCTTTTCAAGCAGCGTGCGCTGCTCAAGAACGGTGTTTAGCCTTGTTTTCATTGAGATTGGAAACAAGCGCCCATGAAGAACAAGGGTTAAATCTCGGTATCGTGTGGGTTGAGTTTTATCCGTTGGAATAATTTCAGCAATATTGTGCCCGATGATGATGTCGGAGTCTACGCTCTCTTTTCTTAACTCTCGAAGATTGGATTTTCGCACAATTTTATCAGGTGAAGCAACGTCGAAGCTATCATTACCTCGGTGGCTTAGTGTCTCAAGCATCGTGGCAGCTGCATCAAATGCATTAGCATTTTGCTTATCTGCAACCGCAATAATAGCCCCCAATGATCTTCACTCAAAGACATTGATTAGACAGTAGAGCTAATCTTTAAAGCAGCATTGTATTAACTGTTTCAGAGGTGAAGAGAGTTGCCCATTCTCCCTATTGAAACAGGTCGCTATGGAACGAAAGAAATGAAAGAGATTTTCGAAGAAGAGAGCAGGTTTCAGAGAATGTTAGATATTGAAGCTGCTCTCGCCTGGGCTCATGCAGAAGTAGGGAACATACCGAGAAAAGATGCTGAAATGATTATGAAAATGGCCTCGACGAGATATGTCCAACTCGACCGAGTTAAAGCCATCGAGCGTGAAATCGTACATGATATAGCCTCAATTGTCAGAGCTCTAGCTGAGCAAACTGGCTCTAGCGGCGCATATGTCCATCTGGGTGCAACGAGTTATGACATTGTTGACACAGCAAATGCACTCATGCTGAAAGATGCTGTGAAACTCATTGCGCAAAAACTGACCTCTTTAGAGCAGGTTTTGATGAAAAAAGCTCACAACTTCAAGAAGGTGATCATGATTGGGAGAACCCACGGTCAACATGCCTTACCAACAACCTTGGGCTTTAAATTTGCGGTTTGGATGCGAGAGAACGCCCGAAATATCCAGCGATTGAAACAGTGTAGCGACCGTTTACTAGT
>CP070730.1:1518617-1523853 GCA_020351305.1 Candidatus Bathyarchaeota archaeon | reverse complement strand
TATAAGTGATACATCTGAAAGCAAAAATTCCAGAATCTACCTAAAGGCAATGCCACTTCGAAAGTTCTCGGACTTGAACGTGATTAAACATGAAGTCAAATCAGGTAACATTCTCATAGTGAAAGTAACCCCTTTAGCTGATAAAAGCATCCCAGACATCAAAAAGGCTGTAAATGAATTATGTGAGTTTGTTAAAACTGTAGACGGTGACATAGCTCGGTTGGGAGAAGAGCGGATAGTTATTACTCCACTTGGAGTACGAATCTGGCGCGAGAAATCTATTGCGCCTCAGGAAGAGGCTCCTACCGCAGCCTAATAGTTTCTAGAATCGAGGGTGCTATTGCATCAATTTTGAATCTTCTTCTAAGAAATCTTGCTGTGCTCAGACATTTCGCCCGTTCGCCATGGCAAACAACAACTTTTTCAAGTCTTGGTGTGACACGACGAATGAAATTAATAATTTGTCTTCTATCGGAATGTCCTGAAAAGCCGTCAATTGATTCAACCTGGAGTCTGACCTTGACAACCTCGATTTTTCCTTCATTGTTTACGATAGGAGTTTCTGTTAATCCCTTTTGAACTCTACGTCCCAGTGTGCCTTCAATTTGATAACTAACAAACACAACCATATTGAGCTTATCTGATGCTAATCGTTTGAAATAGTCGATCACTGGTCCTCCTTCCAGCATACCTGCAGTTGCCATTATTATGCATGGTTCTCCTTCCACTATTTCCTCTCTTGCGCTTGGATGCTCAACTAGGGTGAAGTAATCAGATTGAAATGGATTTATCCCCTCATGGAAGATGCTGTTTCTAACATCTCGAGACAGATACTCGGGGTATGCTGTATGGATTGCGGTAGCTTCGGATATCATGCCTTCTATAAAAACAGGGGCTTCTTTCATCAAGCCTCTCTTCATATAGCCATCGATAATTAGCATGATTTCCTGAGCTCTTCCAACTGCAGGTACGGGAATGATAACCTTACCACCCCGCTCTAATGTCTCGTTTATTATCGATGAGAGTTTCTCTTCAGCAGCAATTCTTGAGGGCATAAGGTCTCGCGGAGCACCGTATGTACTCTCTGTTATAACAGTCTCTACTCTTGGAAATTCTGTTGTGGCTGCCTCAAGAAGAGTGGTTCTTGCATATTTGTAGTCACTTGTGTACACCAAATTGTGCAGTCCTTCTCCAATATGGAGGTGAATGATAGATGAGCCCAGGATGTGGCCAGCGTTATGCAAGGTTAAGCGAATGTCGGGAGAGATGTCGGTCACGGCTCCATAACGAAGTGGTAAGGTATGAAGCACACATCCACGAATGTCTTTTTGATCATAAGGCATCATTGAACCTTGTTTGTTTGCGACATCCAAATAGTCCAGTTGGAGTAAGGTCATAAGATTCGATGTTGGGGCTGAACAGTATACTGGTCCATCATAGCCATATTTGAATAGGAAGGGTAGAAAGCCACAGTGATCGAGATGTGCATGGCTTATGACTACCGCATCAAGAGTGTCGAGGTCGAATTGAGGTACATCGAGTCTAGGAAAGGCGTCAAGCGAGTTTGTTGAGCCTGGGTTAATGCCACAGTCTAGGAGTATTTGGCTTTCTCTTGTTCGTAAGAGGATTGCTGAACGACCAACCTCTTGGAATCCTCCTAGAGCTGAAATTCTAACATCTCCAATTTCACGTATTATTGGTCGGAAAATTCTTTCGCCTATAGTACGAAGTATTCTTTCACGTTCTTTGCTCTCAGAGTGAAGATAATGCCTCATGTGAGTCACGATTTTTGATGGGATGGGAGAGCTTCTTAAAATTCTAGGTCGCCATCTCGTTTCCTTCACAATTTTTTGAATTAATGTACCATTCTTTCCTATGACTAAACCTGGCTTCTTGGCATCGATTATTACTTCGCCTAGGCTTGGGTCAAAGTTCACACTTGTAGTTTCAGCTTCTTTGGGAACTACCTCACCTATTATTGTTGTAGTATCATTTTCAGGTAGTCTCACCGATGGATCAGATCGTACGACAATTCTTTTGCGAATTAAGCCGACAATTTCTGAAATTATTGTGCTTTGTTCAAAGAGGATTTCGGGTTTCTTAGTATAGACTGCCAGAGCTGGGCCTTCAAATTCTATTCTAGTAATCTCGGCCTCTTGTGGAATATGCTCCAAGACAATTTTACTTATCTCAGCTTTTGTTTTGCCAACTGTTGTCACACTTTTTTCCTCGGTTGTGAAAGGTCTCTTCTATGCTTGCTTTTTTTCCTCATCGCTTAGTTCACGGTAGCCATCTTCTCCGATTATTGCCACATCAAAACTGTCCCCACTAGCCGTATTTCTTTTCATGGCTGCTTTTACAGCATGGACAACGACTGGAAGTAGTTCTTTTGTAGGCATTCCTTCTTTGAACTGATCTTCGAGTACACCATAAGCTACGGGTGAACCTGAACCAGTAGCCACACACTTCTCCTCGGTCAAGCTGCCTAGGGGATCCAGTGAAAATACATGGGCGCCGGTGTCGTCGATTCCTCCGATCAGGACTTGAGCAATCAAGGGGGCGTAACGAGATGAGAAAAGGATGTTTGCAATTAATCTAGATGCAGCCTTAATAGGCATTGGTCTTCCGAAATTCATTTTGTACAGTTTTGCATTTATCTTTAGAATATCAATAACACGCTGCGCATCTGCGACGCTTCCTGATATGGTTATGGCTATGTGGTTGTCTATTTTGTATATTTTCTTCCCTTTCTTATGAGCGATAAAAGTGCCCATTGTTACACGGGTATCTGCTGATAGAATTATGCCATCACTGCAGACAACACCTACGGTGGTTGTGCCTTTAAGGATTAGTTGATTATGTGTTTCACGCATTTCCAAGTTCTCCTTTTAAAATCGAAAACGCTTTTGCGATTATCTTCCAAAGGAAGCTATCGCTTTTATACACATTCGACTGATTTAAAAAGATTTCGTGGAATTGAAATTCACCTGCACGAACCAATCTTGAAGATGATGCACATGGCGCTCTTCTGGTTGATAGACTTAACATTCATGCGCATTGAGTATAAAATGGATCCTTATAGAAAGGAAATTTCAAATACTTGTGGTGAACATTAGCCATTTGGAAAACTTGGTAGAATTGTGATTTTCTTTGCCCATGCAAACTCATCAAATGCAGCTTCCCCGTGAAGTCATCGTAGGAGACAGTACTTTGGAGTTTGTAGCTCAGATCTGCACAAAACTTGGATTCGCAGAATCTGCTTTTATAGTGACCGGCTCAAGAACATACGAAGTCGCAGGTCACAGGGTAATAGAACTGCTCAAGGATTCTGGAATTGATGCTAGTCACTGCCTTGTCTCCTCTCACACCATGAAAGATGTTGATGAAGTTGAAGCGAGGATTTTGAAGGCGAAACCTCAAGTTGTCCTAGGTGTTGGTGGTGGTACAAAGATTGATGTCGCGAAGCTTAGTGCTGCAAATCAAAATGTCCCGTTCATAAGTGTTCCTACCACAGCATCACATGATGGTATTGCGAGTCCTTTAGCGTCAATCAAAGGATCGAAAAAACCATACTCTGTGATGGCTCAAGCTCCCATGGCCATCATCGCTGACACAAGTGTAATCGTTCAAGCTCTTCACCGCTCCGCGGCCAGCGGATGCGGCGATGTCATCGCAAAATTTACTGCTGTTCGTGACTGGCATCTTGCACACAAAGTAACAAATGAATACTATGGCGAATACGCTGCAAGTTTGGCGCTTATGAGTGCAAAACTTGTAGCGAAGAGCGCAGAGATAATTAGACCTGGAAACGAGAAGGGAACTAGAATTCTTCTTGAAGCACTCATAAGCTGCGGCGTGGCTATGAGCATTGCAGGAAGTAGTAGACCTAGCAGTGGTTCTGAACATCTGTTTAGTCACGCCTTAGATATGGTCTTGCTTAAGCCGGCTTTGCATGGGGAGCAGGTTGGGGTTGGTTCAGTGATGATGGCTTTCTTGCACAAGTTTAATTGGCGACGTATCAAATCAAAGCTAGAAAAAGTTGGTGGACCAACAACTGCTGAGGCGCTTGGCGTTGAGCCGCAAAACGTGGTGGAAGCTTTGGTGAAAGCTAGGACTGTTAGACCAGAACGTTACACGATTCTAAATGAAAAAAAACTAACTTATAGATCTGCAAGGCAGCTTGCAAAGAAGACTGGAGTTATATGAACGTGAAATGTTACTAGTGTGCACGCTTATTGGATTTTCTAGCTCGTTTTGCTTTTTGTCTCTTCTTAGCTGTGCTTTTTGCGGGTTTTGCTTCTGGTTTTTCAGTCTTTGTCTCGGGTTTTTTTGTCTCAGTCTCTGGCTTTTGGAATGTTTCGATGAATTCCACCCTTGCAATAGATGGGAAAAAACGCTGTAAATCGGCTGCAATGCCCCTCTTCGCAACTTGAAGCCCTTCTATGTAGAATGCTTCCTCTGGAACATGGATTGTTGCGTCAGCTTTTTCCATGTCTAGTTTGAAATTAGAGATTTCAGCTATAGGGATTCTACGGTGTATCAGAGCGAGAACTTTTTCTCTCCTTGTCCGAAGTTTCTTCTTGGCAGTAACTTCGTAAATTAGGGTCTTTCCTGCTAGTGGCGGATTGAAGTCAAGTAGAACTCTTCCTCCTCCCATTGTTCTAATCGTAGCAAATCTCTTCTCGTATTCAATTCGCATTCCAAGCTTTGGGGTTATGCCTTTTTCTCGAAGTCTCCTTAAGGAAACTCTCTTCAATTTTTCCGGGACCCGAGGTCCGAATGCTTTGTCTGGGGAAATCTCAATAGCCTCGGTCTTATTGATCTTTAGTGAATGCAAATTTTCATCTAATGCTTTCAGCACCCATCCTTCGCCGATTACTATGAGCTTTGGCTCATAGATTTCTCCTTCTTTATACAGTCGTTCATTTTTTGCCAAATCTTCCATAGTAGTATCAAATATTTCTCCAGTTTCTTTGATCTTTGCAGTATAATCAATTAGCATAAAGTCCCCCTTTTTCGAAGACACATATTCCACCTCTAGCTTGTTTTCCCTTTTGCAAGTGTAGTATTGCTGTGTGAATGGCTTTTAAGTATTGCCAGCTTGGGCCAACCTTCCAGTCCTCAGATACTTGTGTGCACATATCTCAAGCAGCTTTGTGAGTACATTTCAATTAAGTATGTGGTTTAAAGTCGGTCTGAGCGCTAATTTTTTAGCGGGTAAATGATTATGATTCGG
>CP070730.1:1472144-1518517 GCA_020351305.1 Candidatus Bathyarchaeota archaeon | reverse complement strand
TCGACTTGAATACTTGTTATTTTTCCTATTAATTCTTGAGAATAGTCAATGTTGTAAGTTGATTCAGATGTGATTCTAACGTTTTTAAATCCTGTTCTTTTTATAGTATCTAAATACTTGCTTCTTTCTAACGCTCCTGCTACACATCCCGCCCAAGCTTCAAAACTTTTTTTGACTTCCGCAGGCAATTCCTCCTCCGTGACAATGTCAGAGATCATGATTCTTCCATTAGGCTTAAGAACTCTATACGCTTCTCTGAACACCTTGCCCTTATCAGGGGCTAAGTTTATGACACAATTGCTGATGACAACATCCACTGAATCGTCTTCAATCGGCAGATTCTCTATCTCGCCCAATCGAAACTCAACATTCTCATAACCATGCTTTGAAGCTGTAGCCTTCGCCTTCAGAACCATCTCCTCGGTCATATCAACACCAATCACCTTCCCATTAGCTCCCACCTTCTTAGCCGCTAGGAAGACATCGATCCCACCCCCCGATCCCAAATCCAAAACTGTCTCACCTTCACTCAAACTAGCCAATGCAACAGGATTACCGCAACCTAAGCCCATGGTAGCGCTTTCTGGGATGCTTTTCAAATCCTCCTCAGAGTAACCTATCTGCATTGCTACATCAGTAGATGAAGAAGCACAACCACAAGATGAATTGCAACAACTCCCTGTTTCTGCTATCTTGCCATATCTTTTTTTTACAAAATCCTTGACAGCCTTTTCCTCCATCTCTTTCACATGCCTACTTATTGGATGTCCTATACTTTAGCAGAGAAATATATAAATGTATTGGATGTCCAATATTAAACCATGAGTGAGGAATGTTGCCCAGAGGTTCCAAGCTGCTGCGACATGCGCGGCATGCTCTCATTCTACATACTGTGGCTTCTCTCAAAAAGACCTATGAACGGACAAGAGATATCTGAGGAACTGAGAAAGAGGAGGGGAGCCAAGCCAACTGCAGGTACGATATATCCTGCATTGAAAGAGCTTCGAACAAAAGGGTTAGTAGAAATGGAAAGAAAGGGCAGAACCACCATATACAGCTTATCCGAGGATGGAAGCAAAGGACTAGAAAAGGCATGCGAATATTTCTGCAGTGCTTTTGGAGACATCTTCCAAGAATATAGAAAGGCAACATAGCCTTAATTAACAGGGAACCTAACCCAACTACTTGGTTCTATTATGAAAAGATCCAAAAAATATGTTCTCCATTAGTTCAGAAAGTGAGATTGATGGTCAGAGTTGAGAGCTCAATAGAAATAAAGGCTCCCATTGAGAAGGTTTTCGCCTTTCTTGCAGATCCAAGAAACTATGAGAAAATATTTGCAGATTCGAAGGTCAAGATGGAGATGCTCTCCGAGGGTCCTATAGGTTTAGGTACCAAGTACCGAATATCCGCGGAACGTAGACGTATTTTGGGTGGACAACAAGTGGATTTCCATTTACACGAATATGTTGAATTCGAAGAGAATCACACGTTTACTGATCGCGAAACTGAAGGCAGGTTGAAAAAGGAGGAGATGACCTTCATCTTCGATAAAACTGATAATGGTACCAAGGTGATTGCCATCATTGATTATGAGCTCCCCTATTCAGGGTTTGGCATTATCATAGGCAAGCTGATGAGGGTTAAGATGGCTTTCATTCATTTCCTCAGAAGCAGCTTAGAGAGGGCAAAGGAAACTCTTGAAACTCAAGCATAGTATAGAGAACCTCGATTACTAATTCGTGTGCAGAGGTCACCTTTGAGCTAATCCAATGACATTGCCATCCAAGTCAAACAATGCTGCAAGTGTGTCGCCCCAAGGTTTTCTTGTTGGAGGATATTTTACCTTGGCGCCCAAGTCCTTTAACCTCTCAAAGGTCTCTCTGATATCGTCAACTCTAAACCATAAAGAAATAGCTCCAGGATGAATAAACAGATCTTCATCTATCTTATCAAAGCCCAAATATGCATCGGATAGCTGGAAACCTAGGTGATTGTCCCCTTGAGGTTTGGGTTCTTGAAGTTGAAAACCTAATTTGTAGAACTCTGCTAATTCTCTCATTCTTGTAGTACAAATGATCACAGTATCCAAGGTTGCATTAACGCTAGCCATTTCCATCGACTCAAATTACGATTACCTTAATTAATATGCTTTTAGATCATGGCAAATAATTTACTCATTCAATTAAAAGCTCACCTCATGATTTTTCCAGAAATGTAGAGTTGCTTAATGTAGAAAATTATAAGAAGAACGTGCTACAACTTGTGCCATCTTAAAATTGTTAGGGTGAAAATAGCTATGAAAATAAAACTTGAAGTCAAATCGTCGCTTTCAGTGCTCTTGACACTGTTACTAATGGTAGGCATAACAATAACATCGACATCTCTTTTAGTTCAACCTGCAAAAGCAATTGACGATTCTGTTATTTTTATTAAGGAATTGACTCAACTTTCCACTGGACACGAGGAACACGCCCCATCTATAGTTCTTGACCATGACAGCAACCTTCATGCAGTGTGGGTTGGGAACAACAGCCGTAATCTATACTACATGATGGTTGACGACCATGGCAATATACTAATTAATGAAACATGTCTTGACCCTAATCCCAACGCTTACAGCCGCCATGCAAAAAGACCATCGATTGATGTAGATTCAAACAACACTGTTCACATAGTATTCCATGGAGATTATGCTTATGACCCTTGGCCGAATTATACGAGCTACATAAATCTAGATGCTCAAGAAGTTTTCTATTTGCAGCTAAACCCGTATTTGGATGATATGGATGGTAGCATGGCTGACTATGTGAACATAACGGTTGTTCCTGAAACCATAATAAGTGTTGACGACGGCATAAAGTCTAGGGCAGCCAACATCGCTGTGGACTCAGCAGACAATCTCCACGTTGCTTGGTTCGACGATGGTAGAAGGTGGAGCGTCCCATTTGAGCTACACTATCTTGTGATGAACCAGACTGGCCACGCAAATCTTCCGGAAATCAACGTAACAGCTGGCTTCCTTACAGATCCTGACTGGGGTGAACCTGAAATTGTGGTGGATTCCAATGGAAATTCCCACGTGTTCTTTGTCACAGAAGCTTGGACCAATCACACTCGTCAATATAGAGACATCTACTACACGATGATTAACGGAACAGATGGAACCGTTCTGATAAACAACACTCAATTAACTGACAGCAACCGGACATGGAGACACACAAGACCGTTCGTGGACATAGATTCCCAAGACATGATACACATTGCTTGGCACGACTCCAGATTTTATTCAAACGAAACAGGCGAACATGAAATCTTCTACATGAAAATCGATCCATACTTGGACGACCAAAACGGAAACTCTACTGATTTAGAGACGATAAAAGTCGTTGATGAGATGCAGATATCAAAAAATGATTATTGGAGATCCTACCTAGCCAATATAGCTGTTGACAAAGAGGATGTTGCCCATATCGCTTGGATTAATGGACCTGGAGGAGAAGATGGTGGCGTAACCGAGATTTCTTACGCCCGAGTCAACTCAACAGGAGAAATGATAATTCCAGCAACGAGTATAACGCCATTGGGTCCTCTTGACTTTGCTTATTGGAGTGGTTCCTCAAGCAGAAATCCAGAAATCGTTGTGGCTAATGGACATATCATCATTGTTGATATGGCTCAAGACTCAGCCGACTATGAGGATATTTGGTTGACCATAGTCCAATTTGACATAACACCGCCAGACATAGGAGTGCCCACACACCTTCCGCCTGCAAATATCTCCGAAGGACAACCTGTAAGAGTCCTGGTGAACATCACAGATTCCGAAAAGGGCGTGAACGATGACAAAGTGATCCTTTCATTCTCATTTGACAATGGAACCTTCTGGTATAACGCTAAAATGAGCTACAACTCATCACTTGGCCTCTACGAAGCAGTAGTCCCCCCACAATTCAACTGCACCTGGGTTAGTTACAAAATCTCAGCCACCGACAACGCGGGTAACACAGCAGTTCAAGACAACAACGAACTCTATTACTCATATCATGTAATTCCAGAATTCCCAACATTCATAATCCTGCCACTAATCATGCTACTCGCCTTCATCACAACTGCACTGGCCAAGATCCGATGGAAAGCAAAAATAAAAATCACCTAACCCCCCTTTTTTCTTTGTAGCCAAACCACCTAGCACTCTATGCGCCAGAGTTAACTCGAACGCACCAAAATTTTTTCCATCTTTTTTCTGAATAAAAATGCTTTTCAAGAGGTTTTGAGCCAGTTTGCTTTCATAGTTTGCGCTTTTTTCTCCGTCTAATTGTGATGATGGCTACAATTAGTGTAGAAGATATTGCAAGGGCTATTGCTAGAGTAATGGGCCAGTCGACTCCACCCGTTTCTTTTGCTGCTGCCTCAATTACCTTAACTTCAAGGGTATCGAATCCCACTCCTCCGTCATCATCCGTTACTGTGAGTTTGACTATATACGAGCCGATCTCGGTATAGGTGTGGTTCGCCAAGAGAGTCCCGTCCATTGAATCACCGTCACCAAAGTCCCATGTAATGTTGTGTGTGTCGAGGATTCCTTTGTCTGTAAACGCACCAGAGAAGCTAACAACGTTACCTTGCTTGGCAATCCTATCATTTCCTGCATTTACTATTGGTTCTGCATTTATAACAAAAACTTTCGCAGTGCATGTGTCATTGTCCCCATCATCCTGCGTCACTCTTAGGCTTACATTGAAGACTCCGTTGTCGGGGTATGTCCATTCTTGGATTAGGGATCTATTTGAGCTCCATGAGCCACCGAAATTCCATTCGATTCCGGTGAAGTTCTGAGTCCCATCTCCGGAGAAAATAACGAACTTTATATCGTCTCCCATTGGATCGGTTGTCGGAATCGGATTGCCATATATGTCATTGATAAGCCAGACATGGTCATCTAGATCTGCTGCAGAGTATGCCCCTTCTAATATGTGAAACTTGTTACCATCGCTTTTGTGCCAGAGGTAGATCCTGCAATTAGGCGGAACATAGTAGTTCATGGAGTCAGCATCAGCCCCGAAGCCATCTATGAGATCAAGGTTGATAAGGCCTACATTTTGATAATCCACCCAGTCGAGGAGAACCATCTTACCCTGGAAGTTGGCGTTTTCAAAGAACTGGACCCAGCCTTTGTCGAACTGAGGTCTCGACTCGGAACCGTCGAATGTTACGGTGTCTCCCTCAGTCAGGACATAAGTATCATTTAACACAGCTTTAGGTTTGCGTGCGGAACTGTTAGGATCACTCACAACATCTATGTGTCTGAACTCGGCCACTGGAATGAACTCTATGCCATTCGCTGTATCCCCATAATGAGGAGTGCTGTAGAGAATTAGCTCTCCACTCGAGCTTATGTAGACTCCACCGGAGGCTATGAAATCACCCAGTTTTGCACCGTCAGGGGTTTTACACCACATATGCTTGTGCACAAGACGATTCTGTCCATCAACAACATACTCACCGTCGATATTCATCACCCTGAAAACATCCAAATAATCATCGCCCCCTTCTGGCAAAGCTGACGTGGAAACCATGCCGAAAAGATACAGATACTCTGTTCTTGTGTCTCTAATCAGGTTCAATGTTTGATATGTAGTACCAAGAGCTGAGCCTTGAGTATCAAAATCCCCTTCAGCCACCCAAGAGTTGAGAAATGTGAAATCAGTAAGATTGTTTGGCGATTCTGATTTTAGGAAAAAAAGAATCTTATTTGAATCGCCCTCATTAGGTATATCAGAAGTCCCGATTATCACTATATAGTGTCCATCATCATCCTTTGTGATACCTGCAACTCCAGTCTTACATGGGAACTCGGGGTGTTGATAGATTTTAACCGGGTTTGTCGGGTCACTGATGTCGAAGATTTCGAACGATCCAAGCTTTCCTTCATTGGCCCTAATTCCATCTTCAACAGCAACGATGAGATAATTGTCGATTATCTGCATGCCACCTGCATGTTTCCAGTCAAAAAGATGAATGCTTACCACTTTATCTTCTGGAGGGGGAGGTATATCTTTTGTAGTCTTGTTGCATTGCATGCATGTATTCACGCGGTTTGATCCTAACCTCTCACCCGCGCTATTTCTCGAAGCCATTTCAACAATTAAGAGGTGTCCCTGATTGTCAAGATGAAATGTGTTACTGGTTGTAACGAACAGATATGCTGTGCCATCTACATTATTATATCTGGCAATTCCTTGAATATAAGCTGAGCCCAGTAACCAACCATCCCAAACACCAAAATGAAAACCGAGTGGTTCAGGACGGGAATTCAACATAATGGCTTTCAAAACAGGATCAGCCACGGAATTATAATCATTAACCATCTCTGCACTTACAATGGTAAACACATCGAAGCGAATATGGCTTAACGCAGAAACCAATAGCATAACAATCATGCCCCATAGAATAATCCTTCCAAAACCAAGAATACTTCGAGGACAACGATTGATAACACTAATTTTTAATTGCATATCTATTCGCCCATGGATTTAGCGATATATGGACCATGCCTAAGAAAGTATTAAGCTTCTGATATAATGATTATTCCGGGAATCTTGCATGAATGCGTGCTGAAAGTTTTTGCCTCTTTTGAAGCGTCAACTCTCACGCGTTATAGGAAAAGGGAGAGGAGAGCCCCAAAAGAAAACAACATAAGAATTATCCCTTCACCAGCAAATAACCCCGAGGTTATAACAGTCCATTTCGTCCTTTGCTGCCCATGAATTTGTGGATCTCCACCATATTTTTTCTTGAGGTACAGGTCAAGTACTGCTCCTAAAGCCATCGGAAAAATGTAGAGAGGTGGAATGAGCATCCCAATAGCAAGGGTGATCGGAGATATTCCCCTTATACCCTTTCTAGATTGCACAACACTAAAAATGATCGCGATAGCTATTCCTGCTAAAAGAAACCGGAAGTCGTACATCTCAGGTAAGAAACCTCTAACAATTGCTTCTCTCACACCTAAAACATAACCGCCGGTAACATAAGCAGTAGGACAAGGGAACAATCCTGTTCCAAGACCACCAAAAATGTTCGCAAATATCCAAATTGTTCCAGCACCTATCGCTGCCCCAGGAACTATTGAAATTAGGATGGCTTTCAACATGTCTTTTTCACTAACTTCTGTCAGCGAGCCAAGTTTAAGGCTTCGCATAGTTCTTGTCGAAGACATTTCAAGGGCATTCAGAGCTGAAAACCCTAGAAGCAAAATTGCAATGTCGGGCGCAAACAGGAGAATCGAAAGAACAAGAACCATATCAACACTAAAACTTGTTGAAAAACCTGTTTCACCCATAGCCATCGCCACAAAAAATGCAGCTATCAACACAATTGGCACGCCTATCAACACAATGTAGAAAGTTTCTAAAGCTATGCCATAATAACCCAAGATGAAATATGTTCCTATTAGCATGCTGATTGGAAGAAGAACCATAGATACAGGCGTCATCCAAGTAGGAATTGAACTCTCAGGATTCTTCTTTGATCTTCTCAAACCTCCAAATGCACTTCTAAATGCCCTACGATTCAAGGCTATGTTTATCAAAGCAGTAGTCACCATCATCCCAATTGCGAGCGAAAATATTGCTGGATGAGTGAGGTGATCGGTAAATGTTAGATTTGGAATAGCTCCTTCAAGAACTAACCATATACCTATTGAATAAGCTGCTCCAATCGCCAGTAACAGAAACCCGGAAAATGTTATGAAAAAACCTAGCCCAGCCATCATTGGAGATACCTCTAAACCTATAAAGCTGGGCAAGAATGGAAGTGTTAATGACTTTACTCCTCCCAAGGTAGTGCCTAAAGTTAATAGAGCTGAAAGAAACATAGAGCCAAACGCTCTTTTTTTCTGTTCCTGACTACCTCCAATCGCTTTGACCATTTGAGCTGAAGGTTGAACAAAAGGCCATTTCAACCCAAGGAAATGCTTTTTGAAAGGCATTAAGAGAAATATTCCAAGAACAGAGCCAACTAAGCCTATGAAGAAAAGCAGAGGAAAGGAAGCTATTATGTCTTGGACAGGCAGGCTCGAATATTCATTATAAATCACCAACGCAGCAATGTTGTCACTGATCTCAAAGGCTGGCAGAAGACAAGAAGTAACAATTACGATTATGATAACATTCTCTTTGTAGTTGTATTTGCCTGTCAACTGCAATAAAACATAGCCGAGAAGGAATATTCCACCTAAAGCAACAATACCTACCTTGTAGCTTAAGTACACTGCAAGAAATGTATACAGAACACCAAGACAGAGCCCTAAAACTATTGCACGTTTTGTTAATGCTTTCCGTTCAGGGATAGCCGAATCTTCCATAACTATCAGCTCCTTTGACCAAGAGCAGTTGCTAAAAATATATTTATGTTTATGAATTAAAAGCAACTTTCTAGTTACACGCTATACAATTCTAGATTTCAGCACTCATGAACGCGCGTAAAAACCATATTACTGATTCATAACACTTTTTACTAAAATTTCAGAAGTCAAGAACATTGAATAAGGATGATGATAAATTTGAGAAAAAGCCGACTCCTAATAATTCTACCATCGTTCCTATACTTGGTTACACTAATCTCCTTGATAAATGCCTCCACAATAACTGGATGCACATTTGATAAATTCGCATATAACCAGGGCGAGACTGGATACATCACTGTTTCAATCTACAACAATGAAGAAAGCAAAATCAGAGTCACTGCTTTAACCGCAGCCATAGACTATTACTACGTGGATGGAAATACCTATTTGCAGACCTTTTATACTGATGAATCATTGCCAATTGAAATTCAGGCAGGCGAAACAAGTGATTTGCAAATCCCATTCAGCCTCCCAAACAACATCGCCCCAGGATATACAGAACTTCATGTAAAAGCCATAACTGAACAATGGAACAATCACTCCCAATCTTGGTCTTCTTCGGATCATCCAACCTATCAACCTACACTATACATTGAATCGCCTTACAAACAAAGATTTGAAGAACAACAAGCTACAAATTATCAGTTGGACCAACAAATACTAGAGCTTGAAGCTATCAACACAACGACAACAAACATAATGTATCTCTTACTAATCGCAACAATCATTTTCGCAGTCATCACAATATTCCTAGTTACATTTAGCAGAAAACCAAAACTAGCAACATAGCCAATTGCCTAATTAAGAGAGTGGATTAGACAGCTCTTCGGAAGCACTCATGAATCAAATGCACGAGCAAAGAGAACTTACTTATCAAATTGCTCGCTGCGACTTTTTTGCATATATGCTAGGATGCATACAACGCGCCCGTGTAATAATAGAAAAGGTTATCCGTCGCAGGTCTCCCCCGAGCACCAACTTTTCCTTGCGTTTTAGAATTATGTGGGTGCATTTTTGTTAAGCGCGCGCATGGAGATGGAGCTCAGCTCTGAAAGATCCAGAACCTTCGCAAAAAGTGTTGGATGCAGAAGCTTATGAAGGCGATGCCCACATAGCTGAGCAGTCGTAGTGTTTGTGGCAATGTGCGCGTGATGGTATCATAGATAAAGAAGCTAACGATCAAGAAGGCAAGGGCAATTATGCCATCATTCCAAAAGACAGGGTCCCTATCGTAAGTTTTGCCAAGCCTTCGACTGATTTTATAAGTTACTCGTCTGATAAATGGTGTTAGATCTATTCTACTGTATTTCCACAATAGCTTTAAGTATGCTTTTATTGTTTGACTTACATGAATCTTGCTGGATCCCTTTTTTCTATCATAATGTAATGTCAAGGGAATTTCTTCAATATTGTAGGATGGCTTATGCATTGAGATTCGTATTAAAACTTCTGCGGAAACCTCGAAGCCTTTTGACTCCAAGGGAGGAAGTTCCTTTAAGGTCTGTACTCGATAAGCGCGAAATCCACAAGTACAATCTCGGATAGCGATTCCTATCAAGTTGCGGATTAACCAATTTACGACCTTGCTAAGGAGTCGCCTTTTAAAAGGCACCCCTACTTCAACCCCATTCTTGTATCTTGACGCAACAACCACGTCAGCTTTTGTAGAAGCAACCTTAACTAAATCAGTGATGACCTCAGGTGGATGAGTGTTGTCTGCATCCATGAACACTGCGATGTCATCATTTTCAGCTCGCTCCTTGAGCGTCTCAAAAAGAGTTCGGTACGTTTCGGTTAGGCCTTGGTTGTGCTTGTGGCTAACTACTGTTAATGGATGTTTTCTGGCAAAATCATTCAAGATTGCTCTTGTGTTGTCTGTGCTTCCATCATCAACCGCTAGAATTTGATATTTTTCGATATTGCAGTATTGCGTTTCTAAAGTATCAGGATGCAGTAGGTTGGTTAAGGAATAATGGATTTTTTGTAGTAGATGAGAAAGACTATCTGCTTCATTATAGCAGGGTAAACAAACAAAGACTTGAGCGTGCGTTCCGCGTTGAACTGGAATAGACACCGAAAGGCTCATCGACTATACGCGCACTCTCCGTGGAGACCTCGTTGACTCTGCAATTAAGAATTGTTAACTTCCAATATGAATTCAGAGTTAACAACGCTTTTTTGGTTTGTAGGGAAAGCGTAAAATCCCTGGTGAGAAGAATGTGGCGAGTTCTGCTAAGTCTCTTCATATTATTTGCCAATGGAAAAGCCACATTATTCTTCCTTAATAAGTTTGAACCCAAAGAAAAATTCTCTCACACAGAAGCTTTGCTTTATTCTTTTTCATTAGGTTATGCAGTTTTGACGATTATTGGCATAAGTCTAGCACAATTCGGGCTTCTAATATCTGCAATCAGCCTGTTAGTAATTAGTATAATACCGCTTCTCGCCCTCTGTTTATGGATTTATAGAAAGCAAGAAGAGAACTTACGCCGCACATACAACCTGCTTCGAGAAGATCAGTCAAATTACAAACTGAGCCTCTCAAAGGGTGCCAAGGATCTTTTTTCCCTCATTAGCCTCAGCAATATCATCCTAATTCTAATATTCTTTATAGGCTTAGCCCTTAGATTAGAAACCCAACTGACTGTCCAATGGCTAGGAGATCAAGATCCATATTATCACCTATCGTTCATAGACTCTATAGCTATCGAAGGCTCGTTACCTTCTCGAACCTTCTGGGGTTTCTACTCGTACCCGCCGTCTTTTCACGTAGTCTTCGCCCTGCTGATATCCACGATCCAAGTTGATAGATATCTTCTCCTGAAGATTGTACCAGAGTTCCTAGGGTTCCTTTGCATTCCCGCAGTATACGCCCTAATCAAGAGGAAACATGGTGAATGGGCAGGAATTACATCAGCTGCCTTTCTAGCCATCTCATCTTTCCATATTTACAGAACCAACATAGCTATACCCGAACCCATAGCTCTGCTAGCTATGCTAATGTTCTTTCATGCTATAACAACACAAAAGGATCCAAAGAGATATCTATTGGCAGGATTCTTTGCTTCAATGGTCTTTTTGACCAACGTCTTGAGTATACTTTACTTCCTACCCTGCGTAATCGCAATTTTCTCGGGTTCCCTAATATTTCGACGATGGAGCGACGCTCTTGGATATCTGAAAGCTGTGTTTGTTGGTCTTATATTCTCAGGAACCTTTTGGTTGCCAACATTTCAAAGCCTGGGCTGGAGTGGTATTTTGGAAGGTTTAGGACCCTCCTATCCATATGGTGCCATTTTCTTTACCTCACATACCTATTTTTCTTGGATTGGTTGGGGCGCTTGCATCCTGGCTTTGATTGGAATGTATGTTTGCGTTAGAGACTTCAAGAACAATCTTGTCTTGTTGATTCCTACGATGTTTTT
Source organism: Candidatus Bathyarchaeota archaeon (assembly GCA_020351305.1). GTDB lineage: Archaea > Thermoproteota > Bathyarchaeia > Bathyarchaeales > SOJC01. The sequence continues at coordinate 1,506,682 of CP070730.1, read as the reverse complement.
TTTGGTTTTAATCGAAGCTGCCAATAATGGGTACCTAATTTTTGAGGCAAATGTATTGTTTAGGGGTTTGCTCTATTTTGGAACTTGGATAGCGCTTCTAGCTGGAGTAGGGTTCGCACGAGTTATGCAAACTAAAAGAAAAAAAATTGCCTTAACCACTTTAGCTGTTATGATCGTTTTAACAGCGGTTTCGTTTCCTGTCCTTTCAGGAAATCGCTATCCTGTCAACTGGGATTACGATGATGCAGATTTTGTTTATCGCTCTTACCTTGAAAATTATGTGGACATATTTAAAAACGAAAGTTACAGGATCTACTCAGCGGATTGGGCGTTCAATTATGGAGCATTCAGCAATGTAGTCTTGGATAGGGAAGCCCCGCAAATAGGAGAAGCACTACTCAGAAATGATATTTCTACAGTGACGGACTTAATCACTGAATACAATATCAAATACATGATTTTTCATTACGGGACACAAGAAGCCGAATTCCTCGTGGAATCTAATCTTACTTCTATCTATTATGAAAATTGGCATACGATTGTCTTAGTCGCAAAATAATGTTGCAAACCTTAAGAGCTCATAGATTCCGTGGTTTAAGTGCTTGTTTGCACATCTACTTACACGTGCTCGCAATTCATGCATGACCACAAACACATACTCTAGAAGAAGTTAATGCAGAATAGAGTAGATTCCGCTTTCGGAGTAAAAGAAATATTTAGTTAGCATGAGACAGACAGAGTCTATGCGCGAACGCAGTTCAATACAGTTCAGGATCGCATCAATCAAACAAATTCTTTGTGGCATCAGTTATGCTTTCCATTCAAATGATTATCTTCTTTGTTTCTGCTGGTCATATGACTGATTATCGACCATGGCTTTACTTCAGCACAGCCTTAATCCATTATTTCGTTAGCGTTGTTGTTCAACACAAGCTTAACCCTCAACTTCTTGTTCAAAGACTCAAAAGGAAGCGAAAAGGATCCAAATTATGGGATGAAATACTTATGCGGGTTTGCAATCTTATGGTGATATTTTCTAACCCTGCTGTGGCAGGTTTAGATGGCAGATTTCATTGGTCAAACCTCGATGTTCATTTTACAGTCGCAGGATTGTAGTTCGATGCTTTCTCCACAGTCTTGCTAAACTGGGCTACTTAGCAGGTATTTTATTCCTAATTTCAATCCTGATGATCATTGTATCAATTTTCGCCTTCATTAATGCGGGGTCCACATTTTCTTGATGCTAATCCGCACGTGGTTAGAAGACAGAACACTACAAGTAGAGCTAGAGGGATATTCGGAATATGCTTGTCAGGTAAGATACAGGTTGATTCCTAAGATCTGGTAGGCTTTGCATGCTTGCAGTTATATTGACCTCTTCCACAACTCATAAGAGCCTTTGCACAAATATGAAATGCCCTAAAACCAGTAGCAAGGAATTTATAATGAAGGTTGTGATTCACACAGATCATTTATCTAAGTATTATGGTAAGGGTGGAGAGATTAAAGCGGTAGATGAGCTTGATCTTGAAGTGTATGATGGAGAAACTTTTGGCCTTCTAGGCCCAAATGGAGCAGGTAAAACCACAACCGTTCGCTTGTTAAACTGCATAATAAAACCAACCAGTGGCACAGCCACTGTAAACGGTTTTAACATTCTTAAGGAGGAGACTGCGGTAAAGCAAGTTACAGGCTTGCTTGCTGAGTCACCTGGCTTGTACGAGAAACTTAGTGCCTATGAGTTTCTGGAGTTTATGGGAGCCCTTTACAATGTCCCAAGCGACATTCTAATTGAAAGAATTGATGACTTGCTCAAGCTATTCAGCCTTCACGAGAGACGTGATTATCTGCTTGAAGGTTACAGCAGAGGCATGAAACAGAAAATCTTAATCGCATCAGCCTTAATTCATGACCCTCCAATCCTATTCCTTGACGAGCCAACTTCTATGCTAGATCCCCGCGCAGCTCTCATGGTTAAAGATCTGATAAAGACATTATCGGATACGGCAGGAAAAACCATCTTCATTTGCAGCCACATTCTTCCAATAGTGGAGGAGTTATGCGATCGCATAGGGATAATCAACCAAGGAAGACTCATTGCGTTAGGTACAGTAGATGAAATCATTGCTCAGACAAAGACAAAAACCTTGGAGGAGGCATTCATTGCCATAACAGGAGGTGTTGAGGGGAAGGAGCTCTTGGCGTGGAGGGAAAAGCGTGCGGGGACCTAGGTGGCTTGTGGTTGCTAGAAATGAATATCGCATTCGCACGAGTAGAATCCGAAGGATAAGACCCTACTTTCCTTATCTGGCAATAGGAATACTAGCCATTTACGTAATTTTCATTGCGCCACGTCTTTTTAGTCCGTTTATTGACGACTTTCTAGCTTTAATTATAACTCAAGCTGCTGTACCGATGGTACAAATCATTCTATTTATGATCTTCTTTTACTTCATGATAATCCCTATAACAAACACATTAAGGGAAGTTCAGACCGAACAGCTTGAAATATTTCTGGCAGCTCCTATAAAGCCAAGTGATGTCTTACTTGGCGAGTTTCTAGGAGTAATGCCCCTTTATGCTATTGCCGTCACAGCTATTGTAGGTTCTTTTATTGCCTTATTAGCTCCCTTGGGGCTGGGGTGGGCTCAGATAGTGATAACCATTACAATTTTCGTGCTAATCTTCTTCTCCGCTCTCTGGATTGGCACTGTGACAGCTGCAGTCATGAGGACAAGGCTTGGAAAAACTGCTCGCGGTAGAGATATTGGAAGAGCTCTTGCATTAGTAATTGCCTTTCCCATAGTTGTATTAATGTACGCATTGATGGGAGGAGGATTGGTTCAAGCCCTTATGAATCCTGAGACAAGTGAAACGGTCAGAACCATCCTGAACCTTCTGCCTAGTTCTTGGGGAGCAGAAATTTTTGTAGGCTTTGCTTCCAACCCTGGCAACATTAGTGCGGGAGGTTTTGAGACACTGATCCGATTTGGTGGCTTGATCCTCTATTTTGTTGTTGCTCTTTGGCTGGGAGCAAAAGCAACAAATCGAGCTTACAGTCTGGAGACTATAAGCTTCGTAGCGTCAAGGGCTAAACAGGACGGCGTTTTCTACAAAACTATGAAAAGCCTAGGCGGTGGCAAATCGTTCGGTACTCTCTTGGTATCCCTCTTCAAAGATTATGGGCGAAGGCTCGAGAACTTGTCAAGAATCCTCTATATGCTAGGTTTGCTTGCAATACTAAACATATTTCTAGTCGAACCCAGCGACCTCGAAGGTGTTTTGATCATGGGGGCTTTTATGCTTCCGCTTCTAGCAGCCTTCGTTGTGGGGGAAGTAACGCTTCGGGGGAAAGATTGCCTATTCATCTATAAGAAAGCCCCTTCCGGAGTGAGGAGACTAGTAAAGGCTAGACTCCTAAAAGGCTGGCTGATCGTGATTCCAATCTCAGTAATTGTCACTGCTATTACATCTTTCATAAGTTTAGGAAACAACCCAATATTCGTGCTAATCAACATAGGACTAGTTGTGCTAAACGTTGCAGCTACAGTAGTTTTCGTTCTCGGACTTTTTCTCCTGAATCCAGCTTTCTCAGATAAATCTGGAAACTTGTGGGTGAACATCATGATAGCTATGCAGGCGTTACCATTCGGAACTTTCTTGATTCCCTTAATAACTCTTCAAAGAATGTTTGATTTCGGCTTGTATGAAACAATGTTTTTTGTAACAGTCCCGCTTAGCTGGCTAGTAGGAATTGTTTTCCTCTATCTTGGGAGAAGAAGACTGAGCAGAATCGAATAAGATTATAATATATTGCGCCAAGCTTGGGCAGATTGCAATGTTTATCAGGCTGTCCAGTAAGAGAAAATCTGTAAATCCTTTCTTTGCAGCTCTCTCTTTAGAAACGCCTTTATGTCATTATCCTCCAGGAATCGGTGCCCTTTCCCATCACTGTGTATCTGAATCTGCGTTTGCCTTAGTTTATCATTTTTTGCAGTGTCGATGAAGATATATTGAGTGCCCACAGTTGGCAGAATCAACTTGAGGCTTGTCAAGTTGCTTGCTGGAATACTTTGCGCGATGATGTAAACAATGCTCTTTGGCTTCTCTTTTATAGCTAGCCTTTTGAAGTCCTCCCATGTTTTTACTCGAATATTTCTTTTCTTCGATTCAACACTGTGCTGGGGCAATACAAGCCACCTACATAGAAGATTGTGCTTACAAGTAAAAACCCTGTGTATACGCATGAAATGTTCGCCATTATTTTCCGCAGTTATTGAACGCGCATATCAAAATCCTTCAACCGTTTTTGTCCTTTTTCCTCAATGAAACTCGATATTTTTAATCCAATCCTTCTCACTAATCGTTCCGTTTCCTTTCTCAACAATTGCACCAAGAGGTCACCTGCTGCCTTCTTCATATCTTCCAGATTCTCTACAGGTCTTTGAAAAGTCTTTGAGCGGGTGACCATAGATAGGTCTTCCATCACAGCGGATATTGAGATAGACCTGAAGCTCAATCCTTGTTCTACTGCCTTTAGAATGTCTTTCGCTAATTTGTCAACCTCCCTCATCATTACAGTCAAGTCTCGAGTATTCTCTTTCAAAGTCACGATGCGACTTACAGATTCTGCCCGTCCTCTCTGCTCTACAGGCGATTCATCAACACCCAAAGAAGCGTTGTGCAAATACATGCCTAAAGTCTTGCCAAAAACACTGATTAATTCAGTTACATCATATGTCGCCAACTGTCTGTTAGTCTCTATCCCTAACTTTTTCAAGGCATCTTCAGTTTTTCGTCCAACACCAACAAGCTCACGCACAGATAGGGAAGCAAGAAAGCTTTGAACTTCGGCAGGACTAACAACGGTCAAACCATTGGGTTTTTGAGAATTAGCGGCGATTTTCGCTACAAGTTTGTTGGGCCCAACCCCAATCGAGCAGGTGATTTTCTCTTCTGCAAGAATTCTCTTTTTAATCTCGCTGGCAAGTTTCTGTCCTCTCTCATAATTTCCACCCACACGCTTAGTAACATCCAAGAATGCTTCGTCAACACCTACTTGCTCGAAATTGTCAGCATATCCACAGAGTACATTCATGATGTTCTCAGAAACTTTATCGTAAAGAACGCGGTTAACTGGCAGAAACACCGCTTCAACGTTCTTCAATCTTTTTTTTGCATAAATAATAGGCATCCCAGATCTTACGCCATATTTACGCGCCACATAATTAGCCGTGCTTACAGCACCATGATCTCCCCCTCTACCCGAGTAAACACACACCACAACAGGTTGATTCCTAATTGCTGAATTTTCTCTCTCTTCAACTTGTGCAAAGAAATAATCGAAGTCAACATGCAAAACTACTCGAGGAATAGTCAACTTGCCAACCAACATGTAAATTAGTAGAATAGTCTACATAAATGAAATCCAATTCAATACATCAGAGAAAGATGGGAAACCTAAATGAAGCTATCTGAAACTCAGAAAATAATATCCATCATGAAAGATAATTGCCTTCATGCATATCTCGCGACTTGTTATGGCGATCAACCAGCTGTTCGCCCAGTATCTCCCATAGTCGAGGGTGACTTAACCATTTGGGTGACGACTTTCTGCTCTTCTGAGAAAGTCAATCAGATTCAAGGTAATCCTAAGATTTGCCTTGCATTTGTAGAGCAACCAAGTGGTGACAAGGCTGCTTTCGTCTTTGGAGAAGCTAAATTAATTCCAGATTTAGAACAGAAGAAAAGAATTTGGAATTTAACCACATTTGATCTAACACAACATTTTCCCGAAGGCTATGAGTCTAAAGATTTCTGCCTCCTGAAAATATTAGTTAAAAAAATCAAATGGAGAGATAGTTGGGAAGGGGGAACGAGGATTTATAGTTTAACATAAGCAGTAACTTATGTGGAACCCAGACTCGCGACCAGTTGAGTTACTCATCAACCAGAAAAGGCGTGTATGCTTCAAATATTCTTTGACACTGGCTTCTCTAGATGTAGTGCAGGGGGTGGGATTCGAACCCACGAAGGCCTTCGCCATGAGGTCCTGAACCTCACCCCTTTGACCTAGCTTGGGAACCCCTGCCCAAGGTACACCAATCACAATACACGAAAATAACTCTTGCGCGCTCTACTGAAGGCAATTTTTAGAGCTCAACAATACACACGCATCACCGCATATGTCTGAATTCACCACACACATCCTTAAAAGCCACAATACAGCACCAGTAAACCATGGACTGGCTCGAAATTCTCACCGAAGCTACACAACACATAAAATCCTCAGTTACAGCCCTCATAGGCACTCCTATTGCACAAAAAACCTATGGCGTCGGAGCAGGCGGAGACCCCAAGAAGCATATTGATCTGCAAGCTGAAAAGGCTCTTATAGAAACATTGACCGAGCACAACTTAGACTTCACCCTAATCAGCGAAGAATCAGGCGTCAAACACTGGGGCTCAAAACCCACCTACTATGTCACAGCAGACCCTATCGATGGAACAACAAACACACTTAAAGGAATACCATTCGCTTGCACCAGCATTGCCATCAGTAAGAAGCCCAACCTGGATGCCATCCAAGCGGCAATTATCACAGATCTATTCCATGACACAACCTATTTAGCTCAGAAAAACCTTGGCGCCTACCGAAACTACCAAAAAATCAGCCCAGCGCAAACATCAAGCCTAACCGAAGCAGTCGTAGGCTTAGACTTCAACACTTATAAAGTGGCAGAGATTACAGCAAAGCTCAACCAACTCCTAACCCAGGCAAACCACATACGCCACCTTGGAGCCAACGCCCTCGAATTATGTTATGTAGCAGATGGCATTATAGACGCTTTCATAGACATCCGAGGCAAACTTCGCGCCACAGACATAGCAGCTGCTATTCTTATCATTCAAGAGGCAGGCGCCACCATCACTACACCCCAAAACGCGCCAATAAGGAATACACTAAGCCCCACAGAAAAGGTGGCATTCATCGCTACAGGGAATAAAAACCTTCACCAAACTATATTGAAAACCATGAAAAAGGCATAATCACCATGCTAACGCCAATAAAAGATTACCCCGCCCTTGTTCACCAACATAAACAACATAAGACTCTAGTTATCGCAGATCTTCACCTAGGTTGGGAGATCAACCTTATACAAAGAGGTATCCATGTCCCTTCACAAATGCTAAAAATCCGACAAAAACTTATCGAATTGATAAATGAAACAAAACCAGACACCCTCATAATTCTAGGAGACGTAAAAAACACCATAGCAAAAACAGAATTAGGAGAGTGGCGAGACATACCTGAATTCTTGGAAACCATAAGAACCAAAATCAACGATATCCAAATCATCAGGGGAAACCATGACGGAAATCTCGAACCACTGCTACCTCCCAGCATAAAACTACACCCATCAACAGGGATAACCCTGAACATGACTGGCTTCTTCCACGGACATACATGGCCAGCAAGGAAACTTCTGCAATGCAAAACATTAGTAATGGGACACCTTCACCCTACAGTCTTATTTCGCGATTCTCTAGGATTTAGAATAACAACCCCAGTGTGGATAAAGGCACAATGCGACCAAGAAAAACTCAAAAACTCACTACTGAAAAGCAAACAATATAGAACTACCAAAACTCTAACCGCAGGCAAAAGAAAAAGCTTTGACATCGAGCCCAAAGTTAGCCAATTATTAATTATGCCATGTTTTAACGACTTCCTTGGAGGACGACCAGTTAACAAGAAAAGAGAACGCAGAAGGTACATAGGACCAGTTCTCCGCACTGACGCTATCGATGTAGACAAAGCGGACATATATCTTCTTGATGGAACATTTCTGGGAACAATAAGTCAACTCAAAGCGCTAAGTTAAATATCTGTGTCAGTATGAAGTCGACCAACAACCTCGCAAGATAGACCTAACGCATTTTTTCGTCATCCCGATAAACCTTTTTATACAAGCTTCTTCACTAAGTGAAGCTGTCACATTGATTATGTTTGAATTAAGGAAGCTTTTAGAAGCTCTTGAGAACTACATACAGATTTTTGTGACAAGAGAAAAAAAATATGCACATAAAGAACTTCAGAGACCTACCATTAAGCTCACAAGTTATGAAAGGCATTGAAGACCTGGGATTTGATAATCTTTTTCCAATCCAGGCTCAAGCAATAATGCCCTTACTCGAAGGTAAAGATGTCATAGGACAAGCACAAACTGGAACAGGTAAAACAGCGGCTTTCGGAATCCCTATGGCTGAATGTTTAAATCCAAAACACAAAAGTGTTCAAGGTTTAGTCTTAGAGCCAACACGTGAACTCGCCATACAGGTTGCAGAGCACATAAGCCAACTCACCAAATATGCAGCTTTCAAAGTTTCACCGATATATGGCGGAGAATCTATACAAAAACAACTGAACGCATTGAAAAAAGGTATCCACATCATTGTGGGCACCCCAGGGCGTATAATCGACCACCTAAGACGAGGAACACTGAACCTGTCTTTAGTGAAAATTGTTGTTCTTGACGAGGCTGATAGGATGCTTGACATGGGTTTCATAGATGACATAGAATACATACTTTCAAAAGTGCCAACAAACAGGCAGACAAGCTTGTTTTCAGCAACAATAGACCAATCAGTGATGGCTATATGCAACCGATACATGAAGAATCCTGAAAAAATCCTTGTAAGCAAAGACGAAATAGCTCTTACGCAGATAGATCAGCACTACATGGTTGTGAATCCTGCAAACAAATTCAGAATTCTATGCGCCATCTTAAATGAAAGCAAAATCCTGAAAGCCATAATATTCTGCAGAACCCGCAGAGGAACAAAGCTGCTTGCGGAGCGATTAATTGCACAGGGATATGATGCAAAACCTTTCCATGCAGGGTTCACTCAACCACAAAGAGAGTTCGTAGTAAACTCTTTCAGAGAGGAAAGACTTAGGCTGCTTATTGCAACTGATGTCGCTGCAAGAGGTTTAGACATCCAAGGTATAACCCACATAATAAATTATGATGTTCCACTAGACGCACTAGTCTATTTCCACAGAATTGGGCGAACCGCTAGAATGGGACTTGGAGGAACAGCAATAACTCTTGTGAGCTATGGCGAACTAACACAATTCAAAAGTATAAAAGCGTTAACAAAAACTGCAATCGAAGAATCAGAAGCACCTGGACTGCTTTGGTGAAATGAAGAATGGGGAAAATGAAAGATATCAGCGATGAAAATTGCGAAAATATTCTGTTACCTGTTATAGACGATGTGCTAGGCATCGTATCTCAGATACGACATGATTGAGGGCCACCCATTGACTGAAAAAAGACACCTCAGAGGACGGCGCTATTCGCGTTCTGATATCAGAATACTTGAATATCTAGTAGAACTGTCTGTAAAACATGGAATCAATACAGCTGAGTTTTTTAATGCAATTGTCTTCGCATGGAGCAATGGAAAAGCTATATGTCGAGAGTTAACAGTTAAATTTCGTGTAAAGAAAAAAGATTGCGCTGTTTTCCTCATAACAAAAGATTATGCAGTACTCGCCCAACTTCCAATACCGGAAAACATACTCAAAGAAGCAAATCCGCTTGATGGCTTTGATTACGTAAGTGAACGTGTCAGAAATGCTTCAATGAGGAAAGAAAGAAAGGCACTTGATAACCACCATATACCTATCAAAGACTTAGAAGCTGGGATGAAAAAGATCAATTTAAGAGCTCGCGTCATTGAACTCTCAAAGCCCAAACAAGTCGTGACTAGATTTAATAATTACGCTATTGTCACCAACGCAACCCTCTCTGACGAAACCAGCACAATTAAATTACCCTTATGGAACGGACAAATTAATATGCTATCAATTGATGACCAAGTTCAAATTGAAAACGCGAACGTCGGGGTATTTCAGGGTAAAAAGCAATTAAGAATCGGAAGAAACAGCAAGCTGAAAGTAATTGGAAGCAGATCGCTAAAAAACCAATAGAATCTATGCAACTGAAGAAAAAAACTCTTATTAAATTCTTCTAAGTTTTCTAAACAGGAGGTGAATCAAACATTGTCTTGGGATGATGACTTTGAAAGGTGGTTTAGAAAAAAAATGCGACGTCCTTTCTCCAGCACATGGTTTTTCCACGATATAGATGAAATGCTCCGTGATATCGAAGAAATGATGGATAGAGAACTCAAGGAGTTCACTTCTCGCATCCCAAAAGACTATTTGCGAGAGCGAAAATTAGCGGATGGTAAAAAAATCCGCGAATGGGGACCCTTTGTGTACGGTTATTCGATGAAAATTGGACCTGACGGAAAACCCGTGGTAAGAGAATTTGGGAACGTCCAGCCGAGTAGAAGCGGGCCAAGGATAAAGGAAGAACGGGAACCTCTCGTCGATGTGCTAAGCACAAACAATGAGATACAAGTAGTTGCGGAGCTTCCGGGAGTAGATAAAAAGACCATCAAACTAAGTGTATTAAATGACGTTTTGACAATTTCTGTTGACGCCCCAAGTCGTAAATATTATAAAGAGATCAAGCTTCCAGCGGAAGTTGAACCTAAAGGAGCGAAGACTTCCTTTAAAAACGGAGTCTTAGAAGTAACCTTACAGAAGCTTAGAAAACGCAAATCGCAGGGAGAAACAATAGAGATAGAGTGAGCATCCTTGTCTCTCTTCAGCACTTATTGAAGACGATTGCTAAGCTAATTCAATGGCGAAAACTATTTGACTAAAGTGTCAGAGCGTGCGTTGCTCAAAGGCGTCTGCAATAGGGCGAAAGTAAAGAAAAGAATTAAAAAGGCTGATCAGGTCAGTCTTTCCGCTGCTTTTGGTCAACGTTTCACAAAAGCTTGGGAGGCAATTGAAGGTAGGCGTGTAAAGAAATATCTTTTTAGACCTAGCAATCGTGTTGTATGGATTGTTGTTGGTAAAGAACAAGACTATCTCATAATGCCTGCTGCTTATTTTTGTAGTTGCGACGACTTTTACTTTCGAGTGATGGATCGAGAAATACATTTGTGTTACCATTTGATAGCACAGAAGCTTGCGGAAACCTTAGAAAGATTCGATTTATTCGAAGAAGAAGATGAACTGCATGACGTTTTGATGAAGGAATGGAAAAAGGCGATAGCTTAAATAACTAATTTCATTTTACTATCCACGGTGAATTGGAATGAGCATCGAGGAGTTCTTTCAAGCGATGACTTTCATTCTAATGGTTACAGCATTCATAACTTTAGTGATAATTTTTCTTCTACTTCTTCGGGGACGAGAAGAGGGAGCGGAATAGCCACAATCAGCCTTTATGAGAAAGCACATAACAAAAAGCAGAGTTAGCACTTTACTTCACCATTTTAATAAAGAAATAGTTAAAATAAGCTTGTAACAACAACAGATGCCTGTTTCAGACGCGCTGTGAAAGAAAGATGAGTACAGACGAAATAGTACAGCACATTCTCTCCCACTGTCCTGATTTGAACCGTGAAGAAGTAATGGTTGCTGTGGAGAAGAAAAGGACAGATAGTGGCGGATTTTTGACAGAAGAGGCTGCTGCCCGACTGGTCGCTGCAGAGTTTGGATTGAAAATCAAATTTGAGAAACCTCATCCCAGAATTTTCATAAAGCAGCTCGTTGCTGGTTTGAACAACGTAACTATTTCTGGTCGAGTAGTTGCTGTCAACATGCCTAAAGAGTTTCCTAGACCCGACAGAAACGGCAAAATTGCTCGAATGCTAATCGTAGATAAGACAGGTGCTATCAGGGTTGCCTTATGGGATGAGAAAGCTGAACTCGCTCGAAATGTACAGCTCAGACAGATAGTAAAAATTTTTCATGGATATGTTAGGCAATCTAGAAATCGTGAGTTGGAACTACATCTTGGACAACGAAGCGCTATGCAAATATCCCCTCCTGACGCTAATGAAAGCGACTTCCCTTCTATCCGAGATTTGCTCCAAAAAATTTCACAGGCATTAAAAGCAGGTAATAATGTCTACGTGGAAGGCGTGATTAAAACTACGTACCCGATATCTACGTTTCAACGAAAAGATGGATCACAAGGCAAAGTGATGCGATTAGTTCTTGAAGATGAAACGGGGAAAGCTCCTGTTGTATTTTGGAATGAAAAAGTAGACGAAATGGCTGAAGCTAGTGTCGGAATGGTCGCCTTACTTGTGAATGCGAAGGTTAGAAAAAACCGTCAAGATGAATCATTAGAATTACACATAGATAATCTTAGCAGCGTAGAGACTCAACATTGTCCCTAAAGCCCTTTTACAAAGGAGCAAACATGTTTCTCTGCAACTAACCTTCATAATTTAGTAATTGCTTAAGCATTTTAGTAGCTTTGGTAAAGGATCTCAATCTCAGAAACCGTGCGAATAGGTTTATGTTGCCCACCAAGGCTAGTTTCTTCCTCTGTGTTATTGCAATTGCTATGATTGCTAGACTTACAATCACCAGTGCAAGCGTTAACATGTGAATGGGGAATTCTGTAACTGCCCATGTTCCTACTATTTCGATTAGGTTTGTGGAATGGTTATAATCGAAGTAGATGAAAGCATATTCACTATTTTCGCTTACATTGAAATCTGTAAGAGTTCCATTAACCAAGACAACCCATTGCGAAGGTGAGGCGTACAATAAGTCTCTGGGAATTGTGACATTACAAAAGCCCGTACCATTTGTTCCACTTGCTTGGAAGCTTATTTTCTTTGCATTTTGGTTGAAGAAAAAGTTGCTTACTGTAGAATTTGTGAAGATTGGGACGTAATATGTTTTTCCTGGGTAATGGATGACCCCCTGATAAGCTATTTTGAAAAGCAAGTTTCTCAGGCTGTATGCTGTCACGTTCTCCCAAGTCATAACTTTGTAGTCTAAGGAAGTAGTATCTGGAGTAGGCACAGGCGGTGGCACGCTTGGCATGGATAAGAGGATTGTGTGTGTTCCATTGAAGCCAGATACAATTCTAATCTTTAGCTTCTCAAACTCGCGCGGGAAGTTCAATGTACCTGTCATAGTCAGCCAGTTACCAAGTATGAATCGTATAGAGTCAATCTCATCTTTTGGAGGTTGAACTACAAGTCCGTCAAATGTGAAGGTCAGCCAACCTTTGCCTTGTTTGATTTGTGCTGTGAAGTTGGACAGGTCTATTATTGTGGCGTTGAGCATGCTGATTTCCCAGCCAATAGAGTAGGGCACCGTTAGTTCTAGGTACTTTACATAACAACTTTTAATCCGGTTGAGTTCCGCTTTAAAATCTCCCTGTAAAAACCATTCAGCGTCGAAGTCAACTACTTCTCCTACATAGGCACATGTTAAGTTTAGTGATTCTAGCGTGCAATAGGTTGTATTTATACATGATTCAAGCCAATCCCTATATTCCGAGGGCATAGAAGGCAATGCATCTGGTAGGATTGGCAAAATTTCATCCTCTAACTGAGTGATGTTAGCACTCAATGAAGCATAGAAATCTAGCTTTTGTGCGTTCCCTGAATATGCCGCTGTGATATTCACATCTTCAACAGCATAAGCTGTGATGTTGGCGATTGTTAGCCAAACTTCACTTTGGTTCCTGTATTCTGGGGGTAAAAGTGAGGGCACTGACTGCAATGCATTGCTCCATAAAGCTTCTACGTCGCTGACCAAGGACATGTTGAATGACATGGTCTCAGTTGTATGCCAGTAACCTAACTCCAATCTTGCTTCTTGAACTGAATTGAGGGTTGCATTTAAAGCAGCATCAACAAGTAAATAGGCCTCTTCCGGGGCATAGTACCCAAACAAGATAGGTGTCAAATATTCAGAAAGAAGCTGTGTGTAGTTCCCGCGGATGGTTGCATTATAATATATCCGAGTACCATTGCCATTAAGAGGGGTTTTGGTTGTATTCAAAATTGTGCATTCTACAAAGCCGTCGGTCATGTTATATAGGGATTGATCACCCCGCCCAGGGATGCTACTATTAATCTCTGTTAGTATTTCGTCTACTATTGTCTCATTAATCTCCATGTTATAATATGTGCCATAAATTACTTCAATGGAGCCAGTGAATGATATGTCGGTTTTGTTTCCGCTAAAGTCTATGACTATATCTTGTAGTGGAAAGCCCGCCACTATATGGAAGGTTATTGTTCCATTGAATCGATTGTTTGAGTATTCCGCTAACACCGATAAATCTGTTGCATTGAAGGGGAATTGTGATGTAAGGTAAGGGGAGAGCTTAGTATCCACGTGTAACTCAGCAGTGAACATTTTGTTTGAATAAGCGCCTAGAAAGGAGAAATCACTGTTATTCAACTGAATAGGTATGTATTGAAGCTGATAGTCGTCGAAGTGTGGTAGGAACATCGTGGCATTGAGTTGGGAGTCTAGAATGCCATCATTATATTCCGAAGCAAAGCCTACAGTTGTGGAGTTGTAAGGGAACTGCCTATAGTAATAATAATCTGGAAGTGTCATCGTGCCATTCAAAGCTCCAGCTACACCATGTTCGCTAGTTGAGAAGCCTAATGTGGCGTTAACCATTGGCGGGTGATAATAGGATGGAATATACATGTGTGTGTGGTTCATTGAGCTGCTCACTCCTATTGTGGCATTTGGGTAAACGGTAAGTTCAAGCTGAACATCGTTGAGAGGAGAGTTGAAGAGTGTGTAATTATATTTGGTGGAAAGAGAGGCAGTATGAATGTAACTTAGTTCAGTGTATGTAGAATATTCAATGAGCCTTAGATCTGTTACATTCATAGGATTGATATGATTATAGGCAATCATCGGTCCTGGGAAAGTGAAGTTTATTATGTGGATGCCGACATCAAGATCAAAGAGTGGATAGGGGTATTGGCTGTAATAGACTCTATTGGTATAGCCATCAACTTCCTCTGCAAGACCGCTTGCGGAAATCTGGTATACCCCTGCCTCTGTAACGTTAACTTCCACCCCTACTTCTAGATAATCAAATAGCCCATCTGCATCCGTGTCAACTCCCTTATCATGATAGATTCTCCCGGTAAGGAACGCATGTGACTCGAAATCATAGTAATAGTAGGATGGAAGTAGGGGGAGTAGATCGTGGTCTTCCAGAAGAATATTTTCTCCCCAGTAGTCTCTTGCAAATAACCTTACAGGTTCTACATATGCAGGGTCTATGCGTGCCGCATAAATTCTCGGTCCATAAACACTGAAGTTGACAAGATGTATGCCTACATCATAATTGCTTCCAGTGCCGATATGGTGAAGATATAGAGAACCATTGCCAAGAAGATTGTACACCTCAACAATGTAAAAGCCAGCGTCTGTCACGTTAACTTCTACGCTGATTTGGAGATAATCAAATAGCCCATCCACATCTTCATCAATCCCCACACCTAAAACTCTCCCAGTTAGAAAAGCCATAGGATCGAATTCGACATAGCTATACGATCTGTTCAACGAGTGACCATATGTGCATCCAAGAGAAAAGCTAGAATATTCTTCATATACTCGAAGGCATATACGATCGATAAAAGAAAAATTGCCATGCGAAGCATACATCTTTAAGCAAGGCAAGGAGACATTCACAGTTTGAATTCCAGGCGTAAGATAAGTCATAGAATAATTGTGGATGTCTATGTAAACTTCTCCATATAAACCCCAAATATCCACTTCATAAGTTGCAGCATCTGTCACATTAACCTCGACTCCCACCCACAAACTGTTAAAAAGACCGTCACCATCAGTGTCCACTCCTTCAGAAGTCACTGAGCCAGTAAGTGTTGCGCCAGAATCAAACTCTGTATAATTATAAATCCTACTTAACTGAGCAACCGGAAGCATATCGATCTGCTCTAATGAATGATCATGTTCCCAGTAAAGCCACACATCCCCAATGCTCTCTGGATTGAAGCTATTAGCGTAGATTGCGAAACCGGAAAAGGACAAATTAAGCCATTGCAAACCTTCAGTTAGGAAACTTTCATTATTTGTATAGTAATAAAATCGAAAGCCATATTCATCTTCAAGAAAGTGTGCCTCAAGCCTGTAGTTCCCAGCAACTGAAACATTAATTTCAATGGCAACATCCAGATAATTATGTTTACCATCGCTATCTGTATCCCTGCCACCATCGGCTGCAACACCAATCAATTCTGCGCTGTCTGATTGAGCAACTGTGCTATAATTCCCAATCATTTGTAGAAAGGAAACAAATAACAACCCTACTATCAACAAGGTCAATACTTTCTTCTTAACCAAAACCAATCATACCACCATCTGCTTCAATCCAACCTACTATATCAAATGCAATGCTTATATGATTTTTTAGTATGATATAATCGCTAGTGATTGTCACGCGGCTCATAAAGTTCTGCTTTCGGAGCCTATTTCGGCGAAGAACAAGGACATTTCTTTGCATATTGGGTGTTGCAGTAGCTTCAACCTTTGTGATAGCTGTCGGAGCCACGACCTTGCGGTATACAGCAGTGGTCAAAGAGATGAGTGTCTTATTCAGTGGACAGATTATAGTCGTTAGTAAGGATGCAATAGTTATTCAAGCTGTTCCAATAGGCGGAGGGATGCTCCAACAAGCGAAGCTTGAAAGAGAAATCGCAGAAATTCAGGGTATAGATGAGAAAATACCAATATTACTCCTGACTTCCATAGAAACCGAGGGGATACTTCAACCAATACCAGTGAATTTCAGCTTAGGTATACCCGTCGACAAATGGCGACTAATACTTGGTCCAACTCCATTAAGAGAAAACATTGGTCGCTTTCCAAGGAATGAGTCCAGCAAAGAAGCTGTAATCGGCGCTTCACTAGCAGACCAGTACAATTGGACTGTGGGAAAGGAGATAATCATAAATGAACAAAGGTTAACAGTTACCGGAATATTAGATTCTAAATTAGCTTTGCTGAATCGCTGCATAATAATGTCATTAACGCAAACACAAGCACTGAGCAACTATCAAGGAAGCGTGAATATTGTCGCCATAAAACCTCTTGAAGGGTATGCAGACGAAGTTCTGGCAAAAAACATAGAGCAAAACATAACCTATGTAAAAGCCCTGACAGAAGACGAAAGAAACGACATAATTCAACCAGTTCTCAGCCAAGTGGAAACTTGGAATCTTGGTATACACACAGTGATTCTTATGTTAAGCTTGATACTTGTTATGACCGTTACAACAATGAATGTTTCAGAAAGACGCAGAGATTTTGCGACTCTAGACGCTATAGGTGCACCACTAAGCTTTGTTTTTCGTGCTGTTCTTTTGGAGACTCTGTTAATTGGTGTTATAGGTGGGGCGATAGGTATAATTCTAGGATCTATTGCTGCACTTGTTCTGGCTAGCCTTTACACGAACATCTCACTAGTTCAATTCTTTCCAAGTATTTTTCAAGTTGCTCCGCCAACGTATTTGCTTGGTATATTCTTTTCAATTGCTGCTGTCTGCTGTTTAGGAGGGATAATCCCAGCAATAAATGCGACAAGGATGAGGATAGCTGAGACATTGAGAGCTGAATATTAATGAAAATTAGGGCAGTTAACTTGACAAGAGTCTTTCACATAGGTTTGTCAAGGATAGCGGCAGTTAATGATGTTAACTTAGAGGTTAATGAAGAAAAATTCATCGCGGTGATTGGTCCTTCAGGCTCAGGAAAATCAACATTACTGAATCTCCTCGGGCTAAATGATTATCCAACATCAGGAAAAATGTTGATTGACAGCAAAGACACTGCTTTATTGTCTAAAAAAGAGCGGAGGAAAATTAGGTTGTTTCGGATAGGCTTCGTTTTTCAGACTTTCAATTTATTATCTACATTAAGCGCGTTAGAAAATGTAGAGCTACCTATGTCCCTGGCTGGCAAACCCTTAGAGGATCAAAGAGAGAAAGCAGTCAAACTTCTTGAAAATGTTGGTCTAGCTCACAGGCTTGATCATAGGCCAAAAGAACTCAGTGTTGGCGAAATGCAACGAGTAGCCATTGCAAGGTCGTTGATCAATAACCCTGAATTGATAATCGCTGATGAGCCTACGGGTGAATTAGACTCTAAAAGAGCCAATGAAATAGTTGACTTACTCTTTGACCTAAAGAAAAGACATAAGACAACAATTATTGTGGCAACTCATGACCAAGAAATAGTCGAGCCTGCAGATGAAATTTATAAAATTATGGATGGCAAACTATCACATCGATAATAAACAAGCTTCAAAATGAGCATTAGATCTGGCATCCATTCTTTAGATGCTGAGCAAGCTTCCAAGTATTTAAGAGCGTTGGTAGTATGCTGCATGGCACAACACTTATTTTAACAAAATATGCAAATATACTTCTCCTTAGTTTGGTGATCGCATGAAACCAAATCAAATCTCACTTCCAGTTGATAAGTTACCTAAAAAATGGTATAATATCGCACCTGACTTACCAGAACCGTTGCCCCCACCTAAAGAACCTTCAGATGGTCCATCGAGAATGGAATTTTTGGGTAAGACAATGATTCACGAATGCTTAAAACAAGAGTCTTCTTCAGACCGCTGGATTCCTATTCCTGAAGAGATCAGAGAACTATACATTCAAGCTGGAAGACCTAGACCCTTATACAGAGCAAAACGACTTGAAGATCAACTGGGATTAAAGAAAGTCAGGTTGTATTACAAGCGTGAAGACTTGTCACCAACAGGTTCTCATAAAGTAAACACAGCCTTGGCACAAGCATATTTCGCGGCCAAGGAAGGAAAAGAAGCTCTGGTAACTGAAACTGGTGCTGGACAGTGGGGTAGTGCCCTGTCTTATGCAGCAAGATTGATGGATTTAGACTGCATAGTTTTTTGGGTGCGAGCTGTCTATGATTGGAAAACCGATCGTAGAACCTTCATCAAACTATTAGGTGCAACAGTTTATGCTTCACCAAGCAATGAAACTAAAATTGGCAGAGAACTATTAGCAAAGGATTCAAATCATCCAGGCTCATTAGGAATTGCCGTTTCTGAAGGATTGGAGTATGCAAATTCACATGAAGGTTCTGTCTATTGTCTTGGTTCTGTTTTAAATCATGTCCTTATTCACCAATCCATAATTGGTCTAGAAACTATTGAGCAGTTCAAGCTAGCGGACGATGAGCCTGATCTAATTGTAGGTTGTCTTGGTGGAGGCTCGAACTTTGGTGGCATTGCATTGCCATTTGCTGGCGAGATGTTGCAGGATAAACGTGAATGTGAGTTTCTGGCAGCACAATCTCAGGCTGCCCCTAACTTAGTAAGTGGAGAATATAGGTATGACTTTGGCGATGTTGCAGAGCAAACTCCGCTTCTGAAGATGTTTACACTGGGACACCTCACGGAAATGGTACCAATCAGAGCAGATGGGTTGCGATATCATGCCGCTGCACCCCTCGTGAGTGCATTGCGAAATCATGAAATTGTCAAAGCAGTTGCATACCCTGCAAATGAAGAAGCAGTTTTTATGGCAGCAAGAATGTTCTTCCAGAGTGAAGGTTGGCTTATTGCGCCTGAATCAGCGTACGCAGTCAAAGCAAGTATCGATGAAGCTTTGAAAGCAGAAAAAGCTGCTGAAGAAAAAGTTATATGTATGAACATTAGCGGGCATGGGTTTCTAGATATCGAGGCATACAGAGATAAGTTGGGTATTAAATAGCCATCGCATGTGTTCGCTGCTGAAATTCTATTAAGAGTAAGTAGATTTCTAACCTAAAGGCAACTCTGGTCAGAGTACTTACATCATAATATAAAACAGGATTTATTCTTTTGGAGAGACTAGCTTTTCGAAATCCTCTTCTCCTTCAGAGTACCCTGAGGCTATCAGTACATCGTTTTGTCTTATCACTGTTGTGGGTTTTGGTCGAATCCAGATGTTATTTCTTCTTATTACGCGGATCCACATTCCAGTTTCTTCATGAATCTGAGCTTGGCGAAGAGTTTTTCCAACCAAAGAAGAGTTCTGGGATACCTGAACTCTCGTGACTGTTTCTTCTGCCTCTTCAATTGCCAGTTTTAGGATAGGGTGAGGTTCTAATCCTCTCAGAACAACTTCTGCTATTTCAGCCCCAGCATCAGCAATTTGTTCTGTAGTTACTCCTATCTTAATCAAGCCTAAGAAATTTTTCGATTCTTCTGGATTGAAGCCGCTTGACAGCACAAGTTGTTCGAATTCAGTATGAAGTTTGTCTGTGTGTTCTTCAAGGGCTTGCACTTCCTCCGCTAGATGACGGTTGTTCAGCAAGAGAGAGGAATAAGCGAGATCAATCATTAATTCAGATGTATTTTTTAATTCTGCAAGCTTATCGACTATCTCTTTGAAACGCTGCTTTTTTTCTGACAACGCTAGTCCTCCAATTTTGTGATTGTACCTTCTGCAAGCCCCTTTAGTTCATCAATTCCGTGCGGTGCCCCACGGGCAATTAGAATGTCGTTTCTCTCCAGCCTTTCGTTTCCTTGTGGATTGATAATCCACTCTTTGTTTCGTCTAATCGCTATAATGTCCACACCTATTCTTGCAGCTAACTCCAATACGCTTAGTAGCACCCCTAATAAAATTGAATTAGAACTCACTTTCACTCGCATAAGATGCTCTTCTACTTTCTCAAAAGCTTGACGAACAATAGGATGGATGCCTATGTTTTGAATAACAATGGTCGCTATATCAGCTGCTGCGTCCGAGATTTTGTCAGCTGCGGAGGCCACTATAGAAACACCTACGAGAAATTCAGCATCTTCAGCGTCCCTAACCGCAATCATTGCATTCATATTAATCAGATATGCAAGAGTGTCGACTCGTTTCTCAAGCTCAAGAACTTCCTCCGCTAATTCCTTGCTGTGGAAGAGCGCAGCAGAATATGCAAGATCAATCATTAGCTCAGATAGATCTTTTATTTCGATCAACAATTCTCTGACAGATATTGGTTTGTATTCAATTTTCTCCAGCTTCACCATGTGGCGAAGGACACTCCGATAGTAATAGAAGCCACCGCAATAATACTTTATTCGAGAATAGATAATTCTTGCTGTTTTCAGAATCCCACTATTAAACTCAACACCACAAAAAGAGCGATGGTTGTCATCGTATCAGCCAAGGAGCTTTCTATAGGAATAACAAAGTTATCAGGGTCAAGGCCTTTCTTGAAGGTAAGTATAGCTACATTGAAGGATATGAAAACCATAGAAACTGTAGCGAGAACATTTGTGGTTAGAAGTATCCCAATGAATTGCATTGTGGAAAAAAAGTCTATGGGGACTCGAAGAAGTAACGATATGGCTCCAATGATTGTAAACATCGCTGCAGAGGCAGCCCATGCCCCTATTATCTGATTTTTATGATTTCTTATCGCTCTAAAAGAAGAATTGATTGTGCCCAAAGCAAGCTTTGTCGTAGCTGTAGATCCCACTATAGCTCCAAAACCTCCTATTGTATTGAGAAGCGCGGGATAAACAACATAAACCTCTGACTTGAAGCTTACAACTTCGCTAATCCTAGAGAGTACAGAACCTGTGAAATTTACAATGAAGGCTACAGCAACTATTGTATAGATAGCTTCTTTGATGGTTCTGGCAAACTCTACATTCCTAGCATACTTGTAAGTAATACTCAGAGCAAAGCCTGCAAAAACAATGCAAATAATCAACAAAATAAACTGACCGAGCAAGCCCATAAAAAGAGATACACTCAAAACCAAGACATAACACAAAGTGACTAAGATATCAGCGATTGTTGAAACAATTGGATAGGCAATTATGTCAGGATCCAGCCCTTTCCTGAAAGAGGAAAAAGCAACGACCAATGTCACTGGGGATATCGCAAGAAGGGACAACCCCATTGTGGCAACAAGAGTGCCAAATATGGTCAACCCACTGAAAATATCAATTCCCAAGAAAAGAATGCCGAAAAGCAACGCTACAAATGCTAAAAAAATGCTACTCTCAAAGGTCAAAACCACTATTGATCCCAACAACGGACGAAGACCTTTTTTGCTTTCTCCTGCAAACAAGTTTGCCTTAATAGTCCCTAAATGCAAACCTGTGGTTAACCGACCGGAGAAAAGCCCTCCTATAACACCTCTCATACTGAGAACCCCTGGATACAGAGCGATTATCCAAGGTTCAGACGGAAAAATATTCAGATAAGTAGCGATGATCAAACCGGCGGCAATATCACCTACACCAGTAAGAAGAGCTAGAAAAGATTGCCCGCTTGTCTTGGCGAGGCTGAGTTGTTTAACGCTTTGTGTGTCCAAACTAGCCCCATCTCCGCTTTTTGACCCAGCGAATCGCCATCATTTTCGCCTTCCATGCCTTTCACACCTTTATAGCAGAGCGGCATAACAGATGGCAAGCATTCATCCGATCGAGCAACTTAGGTTCTCTCACCTTGGCTTGCAGAGAATTAAAGGAGAACTAGCCTTGTTTTTCCGCTTGTCTGATCTCGTCTTCTATTACATCCAACCCAGCGTCTACAAGCTCTCGTGTTATGATTAGAGGAGGTACAATTCGTATGGTCGACTTACCACAAGTTATCACAACAACTCCTCGCTTCCAACTTCGTGTCATAACCTCTTCAGCTTTCTTGGCTGCAGGCTTTTTACTTGTCTTGTCCTTGACAAGTTCTATTCCAATCATCAAACCCTTCCCACGCACATCTCCTACAATCACACTTTCTTCCTTGAGCTCTCTGAGCCTTTTCATGATATAAACGCCCTGTTTGGTCGCGTTTTCTCGTAAATGCTCCTGCTCAATTACGTCCATAACCGCCGACGCAGCAGCACATGAAACAGGATTTCCACCAAAAGTGCTTGCATGAGAACCACCTTCCCAGTCCATTAGCGTCTTTCGGGCAACCATAGCACCAAGAGGCAAACCCGCAGCTATTGATTTAGCGATGCAGATTATATCGGGTGTAATCCCCCAATGCTCAATTGCGAACCATTTGCCTGTACGCCCCATCCCAGCCTGCACCTCGTCATCCATCATCAAAATCCCATATTTATCAGCTAACTTCTTGAGTTTTTGGAAGTATTCAGGAGGAGGTACAATATAGCCACCTTCACCTTGAATTGGCTCAAAGACAAAAGCCGCCACTTCCTCTGGAGGGATGTATTTCTGTAAAACGTATTCGTCTATGAAGTCTATACACCAATAGTGGCAGTCTGGATAAGTGAGTTTGAAGGGGCAGCGGTAACAATAACCATAAGGCACATGTGTTACGCCAGGAACTAAGGGGAAGAAGTAACGTCTCTGAACTGGCTTACTTGCCGTGAAAGACATTCCACCAAAAGTTCTACCATGGAAGGCGCTGATGAAGCTTATGTACAGCTGCTTCCTCGTGTGCCACCTAGCAAGTTTTGCCCCGGCTTCAATTGCTTCGGCGCCACTATTTCCGAAGAAAACCTTCTTTTGCCACTTCCCAGGTGTGATCTTAACGATTTTCTCTGCAACATCGACGACTTCACGATACAAAAAATCAGTAACGGAATAGTGAAGAAAACGATCTAACTGGCTTTTTACTCCTTCAATCACCTTGGGATGATTGTGTCCCACATTGAGACAAACCAAACCAGAGTTAAAATCGATGTATTCGTTGTCGTCCACATCACGAATTATGCAACCTTTCCCGCTTTGTATAGCAAGAGGATACCACCTAACAAAGGATTGGGAAATCACCGTTTCATCACGTTTGGCAAGTTCACGCGCCTTTGGCCCTGGGGGAGTAACTACAATTCTTGGATAATCCGGCATCTGATTTCACCTTTGTCACAAAGACTATTCATTAGTTGAACAGAGGTTTTTATAGCTATCTGTCAAGACTTTTTATTAGAAAAAGGGTGTGGGTCAGGCCCTTGTTTTGTTGTTCGGGGACCTGAAACCCGACATCTGGGATTTTTGTTGGAATAAGGAAAACCCTTTCAGGTCTATGGTCGCATCATAGCTATTTCAATAGTTGAGACGTTGCTTTTTCTTCCTTCTTCTCTTTGAACTTCTTCAGTACCGATGGTGATGCTTTTCAACTCTATGTCTTTCACGAATCCACGTCGCAGAAGTTCAACAGTGTCGACGGCTCTACTGATTGCCCGGCCTCTGGCTTTGACGCAGATATCCTTTTCACCTGAGTTGAAAAAGGTGAGACAGGCAACCACATAGTTCATCACTGGCTTTCGACCGATGAGAACAGCATTTTCGATTGCTTTTGCTTCTTTGGGTTTCTCCTTTTCCGTTGCAGGTTCAGGTTTTGCAGCCTTTTCTTCCGTTGCAGGTTCAGGTTTTGCAGCCTTTTCTTCCGTTGCAGGTTCAGGTTTTGCAGCCTTTTCTTCTTCAGTCATGTTTTTCAACCTCAAGTTATTTGAGGACCATTATATCAAATGATGGCATCAGCACTCAAGATTGTTATGTTGTATTTATAGAATTTAATTAGAGCCTCATATAGTTTTCTCATGTTTCTGACAAAAAAAAGATTGCTAAGATTCATTGTCTTTTTTTCAATGCTGGCTATATTTCATCCCATCTTCAAAAGCACGCATGTTCACATCAAGAAATCTAATTTTCTTTCCAAAAAGCTCTTTCAGACCTTCGAAAATATCTTTTTTCGAGACAACTCTTGTTCTAGCTATATATGCTCCTAGCATCACCATGTTGGCTGTTCGCTTTTCACCTATTTCCATTGCTATGTCATTTGCAGGTATTTTCACAATTTCGATGTCTTTTCTTGAAACTCTCCTGGTGATTAATGAGCTGTTTAGAAAAAGCATTCCACTGGATTGCAGCCTAGGTTCGAAAACCTCAAGAGATGGATTATTCATGACTACCAATGCTTGCGGTGAAGTTATGACTGGTGACCCTATTTCTTCATCCGATATGACTACTGTGCAGTTAGCAGTCCCCCCACGCATCTCTGGCCCATATGATGGGATCCATGTAACGCGTTTCCCAGTTTTCATTGAGCTGTAGGCTAAAAGCTTTCCAATGAACATCAATCCTTGCCCACCGAAACCAGCCATTATGACGTTTGTATAAAGCGGTTTCTCTACAGTCTTCTCCATACTTCATTTCTCCTTTTGAGGAACTTTAAACTCTCCAAGTGGATAGTAAGGCATCATTTTTTCTTCAACCCACTTTGCCGCCTCAATTGGTGTCATTCGCCAGTCCGTAGGACATGGTGATAGAATTTCCACCATAGAATAACCCAAGCCTTTTATTTGTGTCTCAAACGCTTTCTTTACAGCTCTTCTGGCTTTTATTATGTGCTTTGGACTATTCACAGCTACACGTGCGATATAAGCTGCACCGTCGAGCGTTGCAAGGAGCTCAGCCATTCTAATCGGAAAGCCTGCTCGTTCGGAGGTTCGTCCTATAGGAGAAGTTGTAGTTTTTTGGCCGATGAGTGTAGTAGGTGCCATTTGTCCCCCAGTCATTCCATATATTGCGTTGTTAATAAAAATCGTTGAGATTTTTTCACCACGGGCGGCTGCATGCACCGCTTCTGCAATCCCTATAGACGCGAAGTCACCATCGCCTTGATAAGTGAACACAACTAGGTCAGGGCGTACCCGTTTACAGCCTGTTGCAACGGCAGGAGCACGACCATGAGCTGCTTCATACATATCAATTTCAAGATAGTTGTAAAGCAAAACTGAACAGCCTACAGGTGCAACTCCGACAGCTCTTTCGCTAACGTTTAACTCGTCGATTACTTCAGCTACAAGTCGCCCTGCGATTCCATGCCCACAACCAGGACAATAGTGCGTCGCTACCGGTCGTAACGTTTTTGGTCGTTCAAAGATCTTCTCAAAGTCCATTTGCACTTCAACCTACCTCCTTTACAAGTTTCTCTGTTTCGGTGACTATTTCGTCATAGCTTGGCACCATACCTCCAGTTCGCCCATAGAAGCTAATTTGAGCTTTCCCGCATAGACCAAGCTTAACGTCCTCAATCATCTGTCCAAGGCTCATCTCAACTACTAGAAACTTACGCATTTTATCAGCCAGTTTTTCAAAGTCATTATAAGGGAAAGGGAATACGGTAATTGGTCTTATCATTCCTGCTTTGATTCCTTTATCACGTAGAACTTTAATTGCTGTCTTGCAGATTCTAGCGACTGTCCCATAAGCGGCTATGATGACCTCAGCGTCATCAGTTTGATAATTCTCTACACGGACCTCATCTTTTCTCATCTTTTGGATTTTTCGGTTAATTTCTAAATTATGTTTCTCCAGAGCTTCAGGATCTAAATAAAGGCTTTTAACCAAGTTAGCGGATCGACCTTTAGCTCCTGTTAGAGCCCAATCTTTTGGGGGCAGGTTCGGTGATGAGGTTTTGTAGAATTCAACTGGTTCCATCATCTGACCCATGTAGCCATCTCCTAGAATCATCACAGGGTTTCTGTATGTATCGGCAAGGTCAAAAGCTTCCATCGTAAGTGAAACTGCTTCCTGTACAGTGTGAGGTGCAAGTACGAGCATGTGATAATCACCATGTCCCCCTCCCTTAGTAGCTTGGAAGTAGTCGGATTGTGAGGGTTGTATGCCGCCCAGTCCAGGTCCTCCTCGCATGATGTTCACTATTACACAAGGAAGCTGGGCTCCAGCAATGTATGAGATTCCTTCCTGCATCAGACTGATCCCAGGGCTAGAAGAGGAGGTCATTACTCGCACACCTGCACCAGCTGCGCCAAAAAGCATGTTAATCGCAGCTACTTCACTTTCTGCTTGAAGGTAAATCCCCCCAATTTCGGGTAGGCGTTTTGACATGTATTCCGGAATTTCACTTTGCGGGGTTATTGGGTATCCAAAGAAATGTTGACAACCAGCTTGAATTGCTGCTTCAGCGATTGCTTCATTTCCAGTCATAAACTTTTTTTCCATTATTTTTCCACTCTTGCTTTTTTTTCTCGGTAAACTTCAATGGCGACATCGGGACATGTTATCGCACATAAAGTGCAACTGGTGCATCTCTTTTCCGGATCTACAAGTTCAGCTGGATAATATCCCTGGGAGTTGATTCGATCGGAGATACGTATGAGAGAGAATGGACATGCATTGACACAGAGAGCACAGCCTTTGCACCCATTTTCATTAATTACAATCTTTCCCATTTGTCTTTGAACCTCTTGATCATATTTTTTTGCGTTTGAACGTCGAGTTTTGGACGATGTGTTACAAATACATCAGATAGGGAAAAGTGTTTCGTATAGATCTTAATAGGGAGAAAAAATTTCAGGTGATCTTAAATGTCTTGTAGAGACAGAAAATCAAATGTTTCCTCAACTAATTTTTTGCCCACCGCCATCAGATTCAGGGAAATATGTATATTTGACTATTCAAATTAAGAACGAAAGATTCGAGGAGATTAAATGTCGCAGTTTCGAGAAATCCGTTGGCATGGCAGAGGTGGGCAGGGGGCATGGACAGCTAGCGAGCTTTTGGCGAAAGCCGCCATTCTAGAAGGAAGGCATGTTCAGTCGTTCCCTGAGTTTGGTCCTGAGCGTATGGGTGCCCCTTTAGCATCCTTCACAAGGATCAGCGATGAATCCATCAGACTACACTGCTCCATCTATAACCCTGATGTAGCAGTCGTGCTTGATCCAACACTCCTTAAAACGGTTAAAGTTACCAAAGGCCTCGCTGAAGATGGGATTCTTGTCGTCAACACCCAAGAAAGCCCTCAAGAATTAAGAAAAAAGCTGGATATTACTTCTCAGAAAGTCTGGACCGTTCCAGCGACTGATATCGCCATTAAAATACTAAACGTTCCCATCACGAACACAGCAATGCTTGGTGCTGCAACTCGCGCAGCATCCCTAGTAAGCTTGGAAAGCATTGAGAAGGTTGTTAGAAAACGTTTCACAAAAGAAGAATTAGCAGAAAGAAATGTCGCTGTAATAAGAGAAGCCTATAAGGAAGTTAGAGCTACATGAGGGACGAACAGAAGGGTTGGAAGGATATCCCTATAGCTGGGGTTTGCTGGAAACCAGCTACAGAATATCATACAGGTGACTGGAGAACTTTCAAACCAGTTCGTGACCAAGCGAAATGCACAAAGTGTCTACTCTGCCCTATGATCTGCCCTGACACAGCTATAAAATGGAATAAAGCTACAGAAGACATCGAATTTGACTACAACTTCTGTAAAGGCTGTGGCATATGTGCCCATGAATGCCCTGTAGACGCTATAAAAATGGTGAGGGAGGGAGCATAAAGATGAAAGCGGGTCAGCAGGAAACCCGTGCAATGAACGGTGACGAGGCAGTTGCTTACGCCGTCAAGCAATCAGACGTAGATGTAGTAGCAGCATACCCCATAACACCTCAGACAATTATAGTGGAAAGATTTAGTGAATATGTAGCAGATGGAAAGGTGAAAACTGAATTTGTCTGCACAGAATCAGAACATAGTGCCCTCAGCGCATGTGTAGCTGCATCTGCAACAGGAGCAAGAACATTCACCGCATCAGCTTCTGCGGGTCTTGCCCTAATGCATGAGATTCTCTATGTTACATCAGGATGCAGAGCACCAGTAGTTATGGCCATCGCAAATCGAGCGTTGTCTGCACCGATAAATATTCACTGCGATCACTCGGATAGCATGGCTGAAAGAGATAGCAGCTGGGTTCAGATTTATGTTGAAAATTCACAAGAAGCCTACGACTCAATCATCCAGGCCTTCAGAATAGCTGAACACCCCGATTTGCTTCTCCCAGTCATGGTATGCCTCGATGCGTTCTTCCTCAGTCATACATTGGAAAATGTTAAGGTTTTGCCAGATGAGGCTGTAAGAGAGTTCGTTGGCAACAGACAACTACCCTTAATAACGAATCACAATGGCGAGAAAGTACCTTTCAAACTAGATCCAGATAATCCCATAACAATGGGCCCCTTGGACCTGTTCGACTACTACTTTGAACATAAGAGACAACAGGAAGAAGCAATGCAAAAGGCGGCACAAATTATAACTGAAACACACAACGCATATTCCCAGCTGACTGGACGCAGATATGGAAATGGTTTGGTTGACTCCTATCGACTTGAGGATGCCGAAATCGCGACAGTCTGCGTCGGCTCTACTGCAGGCACTACCAAAACTGTTGTAGACCAACTTCGCGCTAAAGGAGTCAAAGCAGGGCTCCTAAGACTTCGCAATTTCAGACCTCTTCCAGTAAGAGACATAAAAGAAGCATTGGAAAACATTTCAGCGATTGCGGTGATGGATAGAAGCAACAGCTTTGGTGGATATGGAGGACCGATTTTTCACGAGCTACGCCACGTTCTCTATGATACCTCATCGCATCCGTATGTTGTGGACTACATTTACGGTCTTGGAGGAAGGGATATGCCTCAAAATATCATTAAAGGCATTTACAAGGATTTGATGGAAATAGTAGAGACAAAAAGTGTTAAGGAATACGTGCAGTTTGCAGGAGTGCGATAATAGGAGAAGTTAAAAATGGTAGCAACAATTTCTTGGAAATTTACTGCTCGAGAAATTGCTGAGAAGCCGGAACTTTTCACGTCAGGACATAGAGCATGCGCTGGGTGTGGACCAGCTATCGCCCTTCGACAGATAATGAAGGCTACACGTGGACCTACAATAGTCACTAACGCAACAGGGTGCATGGAAGTTGTTTCAACAATATACCCCTACACTGCTTGGAAAGTTCCGTGGATTCATACAGCTTTTGAAAACGCTGCTGCTAACGCATCCGGCATCGAAGCTGCATTAAAAGCAATGAAGAGGAAGAGAAGACTAAAGCAAGAGAAGGTGGATGTAATTGCCTTTGCTGGTGATGGGGGCACCTTCGACATCGGAATTCAAGCTCTATCGGGTGCAGCAGAGAGGGGGCATGACTTTCTTTATGTACTCTACGATAATGAAGCTTACATGAATACGGGTATACAACGAAGTGGAGGCACGCCTCATGGCGCGTCAACTACGACATCGCCTGGAGGTACAGATATTCCGGGAAAGACTCAAATGAAGAAACCCATAGCGGATATAATGGTGGCTCACGAAATTCCTTATGTGGCAACAGCATCAATTGCATATTGGCAAGATTTACTCATAAAAGCACGGAAAGGCTTGGAAGCCGAGGGCCCCGCCTTTCTACACGTCTTTGCACCATGTCCTCGAGGTTGGCGTTATGACACCAGCAAAACCATAGAGCTTGCAAGGTTAGCTGTAGAAACGTGCATCTTTCCACTGTGGGAGGCAATAGATAGCGAATATAGTTTGTCTCCTCAGAGTAAAATTATGACTTTAAAACCAGAACGCAGGAAAGACGTTAGAGAATATCTTAAAATGCAACGTCGCTTTGGACATTTGTTCAAGCCAAAATTTGAGCATGTATTAACCGATATCCAAAAAATAATAGATAAACGATGGAACAAGCTACTCAAGAAATGCAGCATGACATAGAGAAAAAGCTAAAGAAGAATAAGCAACCCGACAAAAAGTAGGCTCACAGCTGTTAACAATAAAACTGCAGATTTCTTGGCCTGCTGAAGTGCTTTGTCAGCCAGATTTGACAGCTCTCTTATCTGGCTTTCTCCAATCACCCCTACATCCGGAACTTGACCAGCAAACCAAGCGACCGATGCAGGCATCATATTATCTATAGCTTTCATGGTCAGGCACTTAATGTAGTCAGTCAGTTTTTCATGTGATATTGCCTCGCCCAGCGGATGGTAACCACGATCTGTCAGGACTACGGCGTTCACGGCATGTGTGTCAGTAGTGAGAACCTCGCCTTCGTCAACACCTACCTCTTTTAATGCTCCAAGAATCTTTTCTCTTAAACCGGAAACCATGTTATTACCATCAATAGTTATGTAAGCACAGGTCTGGTTGCCAACTTTAATTGTTAAAACGGATATTCCTCCAGGACCCATCCCGTCTTCAAGGCTGAACTCCTTAGGCAAGGCCTTTGAAATGCCAATTTTAAAGGGAGAAGGCCTAAATTTGGAGGTTCTATGCATAGCCTCTAGAGCAACTTCTTTTAAAGGGTCTACAGCTTTGTCTGTGTCAAAAGGATCATTAATGCTGTTATGGGCGTTAATTATAATCACATGCTTTAGTCCCAATTGTGATGCCTTCTTGAGAATCATATCGCCTATCTCTTGAGGAAAATCCTCAGTTGTCTCAGGTGCCAGTGTTAGAGTGAAGACTGCACAATCTCCGAATATCTGACAGCTCCCACTAGCAACGCCCTTTTGCGTTCTTACAAGGCGAGTTGCTTTAGGAGAAAATTGAGTAAATTCTGTTGATTCCAATACACTTGTCAATACTTTTTGGTTTTCATTTTGGGAAAAAAGATCGAATTCGTGTCCATACAAACCATGAGGAACTGCTACAACACAATTTAGTTTTTTCTCCAGGCTTCTTTGAAGCATGAAGGGGAGAAGACTGCTCCCAACATTCTTGAATGGTCCGGGATGGAACGAGGACACGACAGTCAAAGATTTGATTTTATTCTCTGCTTTAAATGCAAGAAGAGAGAAATCGATAGTCCTACGTTTTCCAAAACTTTCAAAGAGATTTTCTACTGGAGCCACCAAGTCCTCCATCCAATTAGCTAAAAACGCCTTAAGGATTTTGACTGTAGGTGTCTGAAAAGCCTCCATCCCGACTTTATCAACTGATTGGATGAAAACAAAAACCGTAAGAATCGCTATGGGAATGGAAAGGGGAAAATAAGCTACTTCTGCATAGGTTAACCTGTAATTCATGTAGTAAGATGTCCAAAACAATGGTGGTAGGCACAAAATAGGTTGCAGTAAAGCTGCTCCCAATGCTTTTCCGTAGGATGCAAAGGATGTAGACGAAAATACAACTAAGCGTAGTATACAAACAGCTACAAATCCGATTGAAAATAGGTCAATCCAAAGACCCCAAGATCCAGTGAAGAAAGCAAGTAGAGAACCTATCAGGAGAAACCCGAACCACAGCAGGATAGAGAACGCGGAAAGAGCCGCACAACGCCTAGTGTTGAAGATCGGATCAGACTTCATGAAAACCTGTCTAATGATTACATCAGAGATTGATGAAAACGAGAAAAAAAGTAAACTAAATTGCAGAGCCAAAATCATTCCAGAGGTTGAAGTAGTAAATGGAAAAACAGCGAGAGTCCCTCCTATTATGCACAACAGAAAAGTTAGTAAAGCAACTTTTCTATGAGAAGGCAACACAAAGAGGGATGAATAATGTTTTACAGCTCGATCAATTGAGTACTCTAAATTCTTAGCAGAAGACAATCAGATTGTTGCCTCCTCATGAATTTCAAGAATAGTTCGTTTCATAGATATTAAGTTAATAACCTTCAAAACACTTCGGAGGCATTTTAAAGTAAGTTTCCAAAGATGCCTGTACCAGAGTCCAGATAAAGTTTTATCTTAGTGCTATTATAAGAGAATAGAGATCATTTATGCCAGCTAACAGCATCTTGCCTCCTCCATCAATCTTCCATATGCTGGAAAAAAATGTAGGTAAGAGGCTATTAGTAATCCTCAATCAAGCTTATGGTTTTGAAGGAACCTTAGTTGCCATAACTCACGAACCACCAGGAATCTGGCTTTCAAATGCAGAAGCCGTAATTTTCCGTGCGACAATAGCAAACCCTATACCGCAGATTGCTGGTAGAGAGGATAGAAGTGAGATTTTTGTTAATCTAGGCTCAGTTCAGCGAATAGAAGTTCTTCATACTGGTGGAGAATAAGCCCACGCTAATATGCACAAAACTATTAGGGCTATCGAGAGAACAACAATTAGTTCTGGCCTAATCTGTATACCTTTTGTTTCCTCCTCAAAGAACCTCAGTAAGCCAGCACTTGCTGCAGGCATAGGTGCACCACTTTCTCGCTTCTTTTTTCTACTCATATCGTCAAGCTCCGCACGCTAGTGTATCCACTTAGCAATAGTTAATGTGCGTGCAATTAAAGTTATTGTTGGTTCAAAGCTTTTTATGTCAGCATGATCTTTCTAAAAGATAGGGGGTTGAATCTTTGTCTGCCCACACATCATATAATCGAACTTTTCAATTAATCCAAGAACATCATCGATGGTTTCAAGAAAGTATTCCTTTGATAGCAAGCGAAAATGTGTCGAGCCCAGCTGTGCGTGAAGCATTGGCAAGTGATTTTGGTCATCGTTATGCTGAGGGTTGGCCAGGTGAGCGCGTTTATGCAGGATGTTCCTTCATAGATCAAGTCGAGCTTCTGTGTATTGATTTGATGAAGAAATTGTTCAACGCTGAATTTGTTGATGTGCGCCCCATTTCAGGAGTGGTCGCAAATCTCGTGGTTTACACAGCGTTCACAGAGCCAGGTGATGTAATGATGGCGCTATCAATTCCATGTGGGGGTCATATTACAACGGGTAAGAAACGGCTAGGAGGAACGGCAGGGGCTGTCAGTGGTTTGGATGTGCGTTACTTAGCATTGGACTATAAAGAGTTGAACATAGATGTCGACAAGACGAAGAAAAGAATGAAAAAGCTAGTAGATGAAGGAACCCCACCTAAGCTTGCAATTTTCGGGGCAAGCGTGTTTCCATTTCCTCACCCTATTAGAGAATTAGCTGAAGTTTTTCACAATGTAGGCGCAAGAATTGGCTATGATGCTGCTCATGTAGCTGGTTTAATTGCGGGTGGAACATTCCAAGATCCTCTACGGGAAGGTGCTGATGTCGTCAGCTTAAGTACTCATAAGACTCTCTTCGGTCCGCAACATGGTGGAGTGCTTTCATGGAACAAAGATGCAAACATAATTAAAAGAGCCACATTTCCTGGTATGGTGAGTAATCACCATTTGCATGCTCTAGCAGGCGTTACCGTAGCATGTGCTGAGTTCTTGGAATTTGGAGAACAGTATGCCCAACAAGTGATCATGAACGCGAAAGAGTTAGCACAGGCCCTGTATGAACGTGGGCTTAAGGTGTTGGCTGAACATAAAGGCTTCACAGAATCGCATATCATTCTTGTTGACATTACAAAACAAGGCGACGGTGGAAAAATAGAAGAGGTTTTGGAAAAAGCCAACATTATCATTAATCGGAATCTATTGCCATGGGACATTAAGGAGGGGCGTCACTTTATGCATCCAGGAGGAATAAGGCTTGGTACTTCTGAAGTAACAAGGCTTGGTATGAAAAAATCTGAGATGCATGAAATTGCGGATTTCATCAAACGTGTGGTTATCGATAAGGAAGATCTTAATAAAGTTAAGAAAGATGTTGTAGAGTTCAGAAAGGACTATCAAGATGTGCACTACTGCTTTGAGGACACAGCAGAAGCATACAAGTACGTGAAAATTCGCTGAATACGGCGGTACATTCTAATGGAAGCAATATCAAGGTTTACTTAGCCTTTACTGAAAAGGAAGAAAAGTTATGTATATTCGTGAGTTTCAGGAAATGATGGAGCGCATATATTCTCATCGAGACTTCAAACGAGGTGCTAATGGAACTTATAGATGGTTGAAAGAGGAGATCGAAGAACTTGGGGAAGCTATTCAAGGTGAAGACAAGAGAATCATTGAAGACGAGTTTGCAGATGTTATC
>CP070730.1:1468576-1472044 GCA_020351305.1 Candidatus Bathyarchaeota archaeon | reverse complement strand
GTCTTTCCAGCGCCATTTCCCCCCAAAATTGCTAGGAACTCGCCGGGAAATACTTGCAAATTAATGTCTGTCAACGCTATGGTGCCATCATTGTACATGTAACATAATTCGTTAACTTCGATCAATGCATTTTGTGAATTCGCTTTTCTTTCTTGACGGTTGAAAGAAAATGGTTTTGATATGCGGTGAAGACTTGATGTCCAATTTTGAGGCATTGAAGCTATAAGTTCCTCCACATTCAATACTGGTTTTTTTAATAATCCCCTCTCTACTAGCTCATAGCTGAGTTTCAACGTTTCTGGAATTCTGAGTGCGTGTCCCCCCTCAAATTGTCTCTCCTTGAAAACTTCATAGTTTGTACCGTTTGCGATGATTTCACCGTCCTTTAAAAGGACTACATTCTTCGTAAAACCCAAAACTTGTTCCAATTTGTGTTCAATTAAGACTACTGTAATACCGAACTCTTCATTGAGTTTCTTCAGAGTTTGCAGTACTTCTTTACATCCGGTGGGATCGAGTTCAGAAAAGGGTTCATCTAATAGCATGATTTTCGGTAACATCGAGAGAGTTGCAGCTATTGCAGTTCTGTGTTTCTGCCCCCCTGACAGATTAAAAGTGTATTTGTTCCTAAGGGCGCTCAAACTAGTTGCATTCAAGACGAAATCTTCGCGCTTCTCAATTTCTTTTCTTGATAGCCCCAAGTTTTCCGGTCCGAATATAACTTCGTCCTCAACATTCAGAGAACATAGTTGGTTTTCTGCGTTCTGAAAAACTAATCCAACATATTGAGCCATTTGATAAACTTCATACTGTCTGGTGTCTTTTCTATCAACAATGACTTTGCCTTTCATTTCGCCGCCTATGACCTGCGGGATTAATCCGCTCAAACATAAGGCTAAGGTGGACTTGCCGCTTCCTGTTGGACCGGCGATTAAGGTGAAATCCCCCTGTTTTATTTTCAGGTTTATGTTTTTCAGTGCATATTCTTTTTGTCCCTCATAGGTGTAGCAAAGGTTCTCGGTTGAAAGAATTGTCTCCATCTTAATCACGAGTGAACAACTGCAGGCCCTCTAGCGTAATCAATTCATTTCAAGCCCTTCAGCTGTGAGTTTCCTATGTTCTTGATGCAGCTGCTTAAAGTTGTACAGCTTTCAGAACCAAAGATTACTCTGTTTCGCACGGGACCGTTTCTCCTCTTAATTTGATGCGCCTCGATGTGCGCAGGTACTCTTCTTTTCTCCGAGATTCATATAAGGCTTATTAGCAAAATTTTAATAACTCAAACGTCAAATCAGTTAATTTGGGGTTAAATAATGAAAGCTAACTCTTTAGTAATAGCTGCAATTTCTATAATAGCGTCTTTGGCATTTTTAGTGTTCTTTACTGCTTCTTGGGAAATGTTGGGTTGGGTCGGTCTCTGGGTGTATGTAGGTGTGATGATGGCTGTTTTTGGCGCTTGGATTCTGTTATCAATTAAACTTGGCGTTGAAAAGAATCCATTAAAAACCATTGACTTCGCGATAATTGCCATGTTCGTTGCGTTAATGGCAGTGATTGATTACGGTTCGATGTTTGTGCCAGGTTTGACTTTTCTCTGGTATTCTTTTCCACAGTTTGCCGGACCCATACTTTTTTACTTTCCGTTAGGCATAGCGGTTGCTGCCGCCTTGAAGCTGTCTCCAAAACCCGGATCCGCTTTCACGCTTCTTTTAGTCTATGGCATAATCGGCCAAGTGTTCTTTTTCAATCCCATATGGTTTGCACGAGCTATTATGGCAGCGTTAGCGTTAGAAGCTTTTTACCTTTCCTCCAAACGTGGGACTTTGAGTTCGCTGTTGCTCGCGGGTTTCATGTTCGGAGTACTGTATAATGCTGCTGCAACAATCTTTCAGATTTACTCGTGGGGTTTCTGGCAGCCCCTGTTCGTAACACTTCCAGAAGTTATATTGGCTGGAGTTATGATGGCCATTGGCTGTTTTCTCGGATACGCAATAGGAGATAGAGCTAAAACTGTAATGTATTAAAAGGATTGGATATGGCAAAGGAGAGAAAAAAATGAGCAATAAAATCTGGGCTATTATTGTTTTGACTATTCTACTGTTTGCTGTTCTCATCTTAAGCTCGCCTCAAATGGCCATTCTTGGAGGAGAGCTTCTCGGCTATATCTCAATTGCAATGAACATAGCAGGAATAATTGCGCTAATATGGCTCTTAGTTAAGCCTCGCAAAAAAGATGCTAGTTAGACTTGCATGTCGAGCAAGCAAGGCTGCTCTCACCTTACTCCAAAAAATCGGAGTTCAGTTAAATCTTGGTTGTATTAGAGTCTCATTGAAAAGTCAAATTATCAGCAGATATGTAAGTTGTTGGACCATAAATGTTTCCTGAGGTCTAGGTCTCATGATCACAGTTTACGCTTTGAGTTAGCCCTCTTAGAGACAAAAGGAGTTGAGGTTATCTTGAAGCGCGCACACTATTTTTCTTCCAGAGTTCTGCAACTTTCTATTTTACGGTAAAGTAAACGCGCCTTTGGTTTTTTCCTTTGTTTTCGATTTTCACCATGCTTATTTCGCCTACTTCACGAGTATTATTGATATGAGGGCCCCCGTCAGCCTGGACATCTATTCCGGGGATCTCAACTATGCGCAATTCTTTCACATGTGGAGGTGTTCTTTTAGCT
This sequence comes from Candidatus Bathyarchaeota archaeon, assembly GCA_020351305.1. GTDB lineage: Archaea > Thermoproteota > Bathyarchaeia > Bathyarchaeales > SOJC01. The sequence continues at coordinate 1,469,366 of CP070730.1, read as the reverse complement.
AGTTTTACGATTCCCGGCATCCTTAGCGCTTCTTTTCTGTCTAGAAAATATGTTTTCAATGCGGTTCCCTTGTCCATTTCCTTGTTTGCTTTGGCCACAGCGTCCTCGAATATTTCTCGCTCAGTTTTAGGCAGGTTGAAGTCTAATTTTGCTTTTTCATACTCCACTTGTCCACCAGTTACTAATGCATTAAAGTCTCTGTACATTATTGCTGCTATAAGGTGTGCCGCCGTGTGCAGGCGCATCAACCGATAGCGTCGTTCCCAGTCTAAAATGCCTTTCACGATATTGCCTTGGCTTAGGCCTTTTGCATTGTCGAGTACGTGAGTTATTTCTTTCGTTTCTCGGTTAATTTCTACTCGCAAAACCTTATGCTGGTTATCTCCTTTTTTTATGTGCCCCATATCATATGATACACCACCTGTCAGGGGATGAAAACTCGTCTGGTCGAGAATGACTTGATTTCCATTTACGTTTTGAATTTTTGCTTCAAACTCTTTTTTGTAGCTGTCATAAAGATAGAGCTGTTTGGTTTGCATGGCTTATCTTAAGCGAGAAGTATTCTTTATTGTTTTACTTCTGATTTTTGCGTCTTTACAGGGGTATTGCGCGCAATTGAGATTTAAAAGCAAATCAAAGGTGCCCAGAGTTGCTGTGTGAGTTCAGAAAAGATAAAAATGGCGATTTCTTTCGCAAATCCCTATTTCATTTGCCTTTGAATATGGGTTAATAGTCAGTAATTCTTTTCCAGTAGTATCCTCGAATTGCATCATAGACTGATTTTGCTGTG
>CP070730.1:1463264-1468476 GCA_020351305.1 Candidatus Bathyarchaeota archaeon | reverse complement strand
TCGAGTCGTAAAAGCTATAGGATTCGCATATCTAAGAATCTCTAACCTTCCTTTCTTGGTTTTTGCATGCATAATAGTTAAAGTTTCAAGTCCTGTAAATACAGTATATTTTATTCATTATTCTATAAGCACTATCTATATATCAATAATTCGATGTTTTTAATTTACAGGTGAGTTATGCCCAAACTTAAGACAGTAAGAGTTAGGCGGGAACTTATAGATCGAGTAGAAAAAGCTCTTGAGAAGGACAATTGCAAAAGTCTTTCCGAATTCGTTTCAGAGGCCATTCAATTAAGATTGCTGCGCTTGGAGAAGTCACAAATTATCGGAGTTAGAGAATATAAATGCAGGAACAGATACATCCATAGCATCAAAGTGGTTAGATATGGAGACAGCTCTATCTGGGTAAGATGTCCAATGTTTGGCTGGTTTGATGTCATAAGCAATAATAAAAATCTTACAATGCTAGGATGTAAAGATAGAAAAAAGCGGTGCACATGGTTTGTAGGGTAATTCCAAATTTCAGGGTTCTCTCACACTAACATTCTACATGGTCACCGTTTTTCACATCTTGCTAGGCTTTAGTGTTCTATAAAACTTCTAGAGAACCATTCCTTAGATAGGACGCGCGCGTACTTTGTCATAAAAGAGCTTGGCTCTCGTGTTTTATGCGATTGTGAAACTTTCCTTTTGAAACAGGGTTTTTCCATGCTTTTTGGGGCTGTATTACAGGTTTGATGGTGTTTGTATTACAGGTTTATATTGCAAAAACTACAAAGCCTTTGGATTTGTATTACGGAAATGAATGGACTCTCAAAAATTTGGAGTTTTGTAAAGGGTTTTGCAATATAAAGTGTTGCAAAACTATGGTCAAAAGTCCATTACACTTACTGCTTGCGCATTGATAAGAAATTATTTTTATCGCCACTGAAAAATTTATGTTGACAGTTGGCATTTGTACGAAGTACATTTGTTGTTGAATCTAGCGCTTGAAATGTAGCATTGCAGAGTTAGAAATGGGAGCCACAATTCGGTGGACATATGGATTCTAGAATGGAGCCTAGATTCATAATCTTTTTTCCCCTATTTTTCGGAATTGAATATGGGTAGTCCATTTGCATTCGATTTCGCCCATTGCTCTAATCGCGTTTGGCATCATAGGGTGCAGTTTTATAGGTTTCGTAGCTGGTCTTAGCGGTGTGGTGACAAACGAATATCTAGACTACAGTCAATCAGGAAATCCTCTAGCACGAGAATATGATTTCAGATTAGGGGGAAAATATGGGTCGATAACCTTATCAATGCTTGTAGCAGGATCAATCCTTGGTTTTGCTGGAAATACGGTGGGATTCCATATGCTCTACAAAGGGCAACAGGACAAAAATCAAAAGAAACCAAAAATTCCAAAGATTGTGCCAACTCTCATGTGTCCTCGATGCAAAAGAATGATCCTTGACTGTTCAAAATTCTGTCTAAAATGCGGAACGGATATTGCGGAATGAGATATAGCGCACGCATCTTTGACTAAGGCACTTTTATCCATGCATACGCATTATTACATCACACGCACAATAAATCTTAAAGTTACAGATAACTAAGTATTGTTTTATGAAAAAGCTCAGACTATTAGATTATAAAATTATTGCCGAACTAATTGAGAACTCAAAGGTAAGTGATAGAAAACTGGCAAACAAACTTGGCGTTTCACAACCCACTATAACACGAAGAAGAGCATCATTGGAGAAGCAAGGTATACTTCAATACACAGCTATACCTGACTTTAAGAAATTGGGACTAAGCATGATGTGTTTCATGTTTGTTGCCTGGCAGCCGGAAGTTCGTACCCGTGAACGTGAGTCTGCAGATTTCGCTAAAAAAGCAGCAGCGTTCGTTAAGAAACATTCAAACATTGTCTTTGTCTCCACAGGCCAAGGGCTAAACAAGGATGGAGTTGCAGTATCCTTCCATGAAAGCTTTGGCGACTATGTGAAATTTAGACGTGAGTTCGAAATTGAATGGGGGAATTATATGGCTTCCATGGAAAGCTTCCTAATAAGCTTAGGCACTGATAACATCCTGAAGCGCCCTTCATCAACTTACTTAGCCAATTATTTCAGAGAGAAAATTAGATCGTAAAATTAGAGCTTAAGTAGATTGAACCGTTATTTCTAATCGCAATAATGCAGTCTATATCAACAGCACTTGTCTTGATGCTTTTCATAGCTTTTGGATTTTGGACACCGAGTGACGCCCAAGCGTCGAGTGAAGATTGTTGGGATGTCCTTCTGGAGATGAATGCACGCGCGCATCATGATATTGGTGTCTATCCCGAAGAGTACAATGCTTATCCTCATCCAATTATGGATGACAGATATTCAGGTCAACTAGTGATCTCAGAATTCCCAGCTTTCCTAATTCCACCAATATTAATGACAGTGACACTTCTAACTGTCATATTAAAGAAGAAAAATCAGTATATCTGCTTTGTTACCTCAACAAGGCACGCGCGACTCTAAATTTTTGTCCGGACATTCTTCAAAGATTTCCACTTCTGGAATTCCTCCAACATTTCGTCCTTAATAAGTAACATAACATACTGAAAAAAATCCATGTACACCCACGAGTTTTACAGAGTGGACAATGGACAGAATTTGGACGGAATTCGGACACTTCTATAAACGCGCTTTTCGTTTCACGGTACCATAAATATACGCACGTGCAAGGCTAACATGTCTCTCAAAAAACCAGAGCTTAAGTATATTACCTCTCTTAGTTTGTAATGGTTGGGAAATCCAGCACATCTCCTTTCTCTCTAGGAGTGAGTTTTTTGTCTTTTCTTCCCCTTCCCAACCATAAAAGCAAGTGTCTTCATCAACTTTATTGTCTCAGACCTTCTCCTTTCTCCTTTCATGGGGGACATAAACAGAATGGTAAGGGTGATTTAAAGGGCTTGTGAAATAGACTTCTAGAAGAATCTTCTCGATCAGCTGGGCAATTCTGTTATACGTGCGTACAATTTCCAAAACGGGTAGATATCCATCCTTAAAATCCAGGAGAAGAAGATGGAAGGTTTATACATACAGAAAACATAAGAGTCACATTCGGGATTTCAAAGACTAGGTGAAAGCATCCTCTTTACCCAAACTGACATGGTAAAATATCCCTTTTTACCTCATGCAAGGAAGTATATTGCTGATTTGGGTATTGTCCTAGATGATCTTGGAGAGCTGGGGACCATCATTGATCGGGCAAAGGTGAGAATTGCTGCCACTTTTGAATTTTTGGCGCATGTACAAAACCAAGCACCATATAAGCGAGTTGAGATTGAGATTGCTTCGTTCCCTGTTGCTATATTAGTGGTTACAGGGGTAAAAGATAGGCTTCTAACTGAAAGATATGCACTTTCTGAAGCAAGAAAAACCTATAATTATCTCCTAGAAGAGAAGCAAGAGGTTATACTAGAAATCGCAAAATCTTTTGGATGGGACATTAGTCTATCAAAAGACGAGCCTTTCCCAATGAAAATGCATTTTGTAAACTACTTGAATAATACATCTAGAGGAAGACTAGTCCATTCACCAGAATGGAAGCTGGTGAATAGACATGTCAGAAATGGTCAAGTGTATGTAACTAGAAAGGAAGCCTGCCGTCTTCTTCAAGAAGAAGTTCGGAAATATATAGAGGACAAAACTAGGGAGAAAATTTCCAAGATCCCTCCTAATATTCAAGAAATTACTGAGGAAATCAAAGGTGAATTCAAGAAAAGAAAACCTCACTTAACAGAGTTTGATCAGAAGGTTCAGGCTAAAGAATCCGAATATCCACCATGTATCATGAATTTCTTAGACAGAACCTCTAAAGGGCAACATCTTTCTCAGACTGAAAGGTTCACTTTGGTTACATATCTTCTGAATCAAGGCATCAGTGTAGACAGAGTAGTAAATCTCTTTTCAAATATCCCAGACTTCAGAGAAGACAAAACAAGATATCAAGTAGAGCATCTTGCAGGTCAAAGAGGAAGCGGAATCCCATATAAAACATACAATTGTTCAACTCTACAAACTCATGGTGTATGCGCAAATCCAAAAGACCCAATCTGTAGAAGTATAAAAAATCCTTTGACCTATCACCTGAGAAGAAAACCATCAAAGAAAAACTAAACCAAATCTCTTCCAGTGACCGCTGAATCATGCTCTTGAGGAACTTCTTAATTCGGGGGACAAAGTGAAGTAAACTCGACCTTACGCTTGCGTAAACTTATTCGCCTATGCACCCGCATTTCTCTGAATCTAGGGGACTTGTAATGTTTTACATGATAGCTAAGGCGAAAGATTGGTGAGAAGCGACACTTGACTGGCTAAGAGAAGAAGAATTGCCAGAGGTTGGTGAGGTGCTTAACAGGGTAAAAGAAAGGAAATACGCGCGCCCGTAGGGGTTACTTTTCTCTCTTGTACGAGTGTGCACAATGAATACAGCAAAAAGCTGTCTCTTTACCATCTACCACCTCTCTATAGCCCCCTTCATAGACTTTGCAGCCGCAGTTTGCGCAAACCTGTAAGCTTGGCTCAATGGCTATCGAGACAAGGTTTGAGAAGCGTTTGAACAGTCGCGTAGAGAGCTCTTTTCCTTCCTCTGTCAACTCAAAGATTTTTTTTGCTTTTTCACCCACTTTCTTAACATTGTGCTTTAAGAGTCCTTTTTGCTCGAGTTGTTTAAGGAATGGGTACACTAGGCTTGGGCTGACCTTTTTTCCCACTCTTTTTCGGAATTTATTAAGTATCTCATAACCATGTGATGGATTCTCATATAGAATTGTTAGTATGTAGAACCTCGAGAAGTCGGAAAGGAGTTCATCTATACTCATTTTGACCATCTTGCTTAGTCGCTACAAGATATATCTTTTCCAGATATATTTATAAGTTTCCACTCTCATACCAAATAAGGGGCGAACACGACGACTGAAAAAGAGAAAAAGATAATCCAAATCAACGGAATGCACTGCGCAGCATGTGCCCAATCGATAGAGAAAGCCCTAAAGCGCGAACCTGGGGTGATTAGCACCAGCGTCAACTTCGCCACCGAAAAAGCCATGGTAGAATATAACATTCACGAGACAAGTCTTCAGAGAATTGGAGAGATAATCAAAGAATCAGGTTATGAAGCAGTAGGAACACAATCAGAGAATCAAGGGACCAAAGAGATAAACCTAAAG
>CP070730.1:1459983-1463164 GCA_020351305.1 Candidatus Bathyarchaeota archaeon | reverse complement strand
TCGGAGAAGTTTTAGTTTCCTCTTTTGTTCAGCGGGAATGATTTCTTTAGAAACGATATCGATTCGGTCCGCTCCTTGAATATAATAGGTGGTAATGTTGTATTCAAGTGCTTCAGGATCAAGAAGCTCTTTAAGTTGAAGAGTGACAGTTGATGGCTTTTCCGAAAGCTTCGTTATTGGAAAGATACTGAGGTATCCATCTTCTTCTGAGACAAACATTTGCTGACCAGTCTTCAACTTCATTCTATCCACCCATTTTTTAGGAATTGAGAGAGTGAAGCTACCTCCTCTAATCTTCTGTAATTTTCTGATCTCCAAATGTTTCACCTTCTACGATTTTTATACTCATAATTAATTCTATAAATTATATAAATCAAGTCTTAGTAATATTAATTCCGCAATAATTAAATCCAACTCTAGGACTCTAATATTTCTAGGATACGCAAAACTTTGAAGCCTTATAAAGCTCATGTCAAGATTCAATTCTTCGCCATATTCAGGGAGATAGTTGGCAAAAGAGAAATCATGCAAGACATTTACTCAGGCACTACACTTGGGGAGATTCTTAAAATGCTTGCAAAGAGATATGGTGAAGACTTTAATGAGACTATTGACGATAAAACTGGAAAGATTGATGTCAATACTTTAGTAATGTTAAATGGTCGAAACATAAGAGACATAGACGTGAAGCTGAGAAGTGACGACTTAATTATAATCACAGTTCCAATGGGCGGGGGCTAACTAGCAACACAAAAAGATGAAAAGTGAGATGTTAAAGCCTTTAGAGTCATGCGTGCGCCAAACAACTTAACAACCCTCTTCGAAAAAATTCTTGGAAAGTACATCTCAGAACTGGATTGAAAAGTTTAGGTAACTTTCAACATCATCACATTTAGTCACATGAAGTCTGTTAAACTACATTGTGGGACCTCATTAATCCCTGCGCTCGTTTTCTCCTCCTCAAAAAGGCGTAGCTGACCATAGACTCCATCATATCCAGGTATGACTTTGATGTTCCCTTCTCTTACTCTAACAATTGCTTCAGCTATTTCTGGGTTAACAACCTTAGACATTTCTTCTAGAGAAGCGTTAATTAGTACTTTGTATTCATTGCCGAATTGAGAAATTAGGTTGTTAAAAATTCTCCAGACATTTCGCATGCTAGGGGATGAAGCGCCCAAGACTGTTGCAATGATTTCTGATAGAGGTAGTAGGTGCTTATAGCCAATTGCGTTTTGTGGTTTGTAGCCGGCTGGTCTATTTGCTAACTCTACGAGCCTTTGTTCTACGCCTTTAGTTAGCTTCCTCCGGCAAATTGGACAAATACTATTAAATGTTATCGCCTTTTGAGGCGGCATGGAGACGCTGCAATTTCTGTGTCCAGTCCAGTGATACTTGCCGTAGGCTGGGCTTGTTTCGATGGTGAACTTGAATCGTTGCGGGTCTTTCTTGCGGATTGTGTCTAAAATCTCATCGTATCTGAATTGCGCAAGATTGAATACATTTGCTTCACGTCCAATCCTCCAAGGCCAGCAGCTGTGGCTGTCGCTGTTAGAAACTAGGGCAAATCCGTCTAAGGCGCTAAGGCGCCAGTTCATAAGTGGATCTGAAGACAAGCCGGTTTCAAGGGCGTGAATATGTTTTGTCATATCCTGATAGCAATCCTCTATCCTGTCAAAACCGCTGAAGGCCCCAAAAACGCTGAACCATGGTGTCCATACATGCGCTGGTATTACTTCATTTTCCGAAGAAACAGCCATAATCTCTTCAACCAAATGTGGCGCGGTCATCTCAAGGACTGGTCTTCCATCAATGCTCAAATCGCCATACCGTGCCAATCTTCCATTTATTTGACTTGCTGTCTCAAGGCTGTTAGTCAAAATTAAGTTATGAATTTTCTTTGTTTCACCCCTGAATGTGAAAACTGTGCATACTTCACCAGTTATCATGAAATTAACTGAATTATCAGTTTTTGCATACTTGAAAAGCCCAGCGTTTGGTCCCTCAATCAAGTCTTTTTGTAGCTCTTTCATCCATTTTGGATGGGTAAAGTCTCCTGTACCTATCAGATTCAAGCCCTTTATTTCAGCAAAACGTGAAATCTCTTGGATATCTATTCTCTTGCTTGTGGCTCGGCTGAAACGGCTGTGAATATGAAGGTCAGCGATGACTCTCATAGTTTTCCGCCAACTATCATATTTTTTGCGTGTTCACTTGCGTTTTCTAAAGAACACGAATCCATCTTTTTCGCAGACGTAGTCAAAGCCAACTTCTAGCAGCTCTTTCATTTCTTTAGGTGTTCTAGCTATTTTAACATGGAACTCATCTGGCTTTCCATCGTAATAAATTGCTTTCTCAATGTTTATGTATATCAATGTTGAATCGAGTCGTTTGTGGCCTAGAAACTCCTTCACAAACAAGATGTCTTTAGTTTGATGATAGAGTTGTGTTGCCTTCCAATGTCTTATAGTATGAAAAGTGATTTCTTTGAGTCTTGGATTGCTTAAACGTTTGGCTAAGCGATTTCTCAATACTCTGAAGTATGTTGAAAGCACTCTAGGTTTTGAAGGAAAAACTTGAGTAGTTTTGCTGGGAATTATGTCTAACATATTCAACAGAATATCTGAAGCATGAAAGATTCTAGGCTTACTGTTCTTTTCAGCTTTGATTCTAATGATCTTCTGTTTAACATCTATATCGATCCATCTGAGTTTACAGGCCTCTCCTATTCTTATAGCGGTCTCCTTAAGAAGCTGCAATAACGCTGCCATTTTTTTGCCAGATCCAGCAATCAACTGATCTATCTCAGATTCTGTAGGGATGAAAGGAATCTCATAGATCGGCTTGTAAATAGGTGGTTCCCAATGCTTATTGAAACATTTCAGAAAATCTGAGTAAATTGAAACTATGCTAGCCTTTGTGCTTTGCTTCCATTTTTGGTTGGCGAGAATGTCTTTCATGCTATCTGGATTCAGTAAATCGCAGCCTAGATTTACTAACCCTTTAAGTTTGTTGACTCTAGTTTCAATAGTTATCTGACTACGTCCTCTCCTCTTAAGCCACCATGCGTATTCAAGGATTTTGCCTTTGATGTCTTTTGTGGCTCCCGCAAGCCCCTCTCTAAGCGGTTCTACTGTGGTCAAATTTTTCGCCTTACTCTGCGCAGAGACGCATATTTGAC
>CP070730.1:1454027-1459883 GCA_020351305.1 Candidatus Bathyarchaeota archaeon | reverse complement strand
GGATTTGCTAAGCATATCACACATGCGCAAATACGATTTCTGTCCTTCCTCCTGACCAGCTCAAACTTATATGCGTGCATAGTCGCTTGTCAATTGACAAGGGCTTTCCACATTATTAGCTTTCAAAAATCTTGAGAAATTATGCAATCTGCAAAGGGAGTGTTTGTTAAGCAGAGATCGGGTCAGAACGCTACAGATATATATCATTCAACACCGCATACTACTCGCCTCTCTCATGGAAGGAAGAACATGACACTCGTTGATGACATTAAAAAAATCAAAAGAGAAAAAGACGCGATTATACTGGCTCATAACTATCAACGTCCGGAAATCCAAGACATCGCCGACTATGTAGGCGACAGCATAGAACTTAGTCGCCGAGTAAAGGAAGATAATGATGCAAAAATAATCGCATTCGCTGCTGTAAATTTTATGGCTGAATCAGCTGCCATTCTCAACCCAGAAAAAAAAGTGCTGTTGCCATGCGTTGGTTCAAGATGCTCAATGGCTTATATGCTTCCAGCTGAACAATTAAAATCATGGAAAAGGAAATATCCAGACATACCAGTTGTACTCTATGTTAACACACTAGCTGAAGCCAAAGCAGAATGTGATGTTTGCTGTACATCAGCAAACGCCGTTAGAATCGTTGAGGCCCTTGATGCTGAAACAGTGCTTTTTGGCCCTGACCAAAATTTGGCAGAGTATGTACAAGAAAAAACCGGAAAAAAGGTTATTCCTATTCCCCCAAAAGGCTTCTGTCCCACACATATCCTGTTCATGAAAGAAGATATTTTGGCGAAAAAGAATGCACACATAGACGCTATTGTAGCAGTTCATCCTGAATGTTCCAAAGATGTAAGAGACATCGCTGATTTTATTGGAAGCACATCGCAAATCTGTAGGTTCGCAAAGGCTTCTTCATCAACGAAGTTTATAATTGGAACTGAGGTTGGTCTCCTTCACAAGCTGAGAAAAGAAAATCCTGAGAAAAAATTTCTCCCAGCCTACGGAAGCGCCATCTGCAACCCAATGAAACTCACAACATTAGAAAGACTATATAGAGTACTCAAGAATGAAGAAAACCTGGTGGTAGTTTCAAAAGATGTAGCGCAGAAGGCAAAAAGAGCTTTAGATTTAATGTTTTCATTAGCAGAATAGTCAAAGTACCAAATCAAACACTAACAATCTTCTATGAATTAGGATTGCTTTTGTATCCACTAATTCACAGCCCCAACCAGTGCAGTTAAAAAAACTCAGCAACCACAAGTTTTAATTGGTGTTGGGGCAAGTATGCAAATTCTGAGGATTAGCCATTCATGAATAAAATAAAAGCCTTGATGTTAGCAGCCATTTTAGGTGCTTTAGCGAACATCCTTGCTTTTCCTCCAATTGCCATTCCACTATCTGTAGGGTCCTTTGAATCATCAATACACTTTTCTCAAGTGCCAATTTTCATCTGTGGTGCTCTCGCTGGGCCTTTTTATGGAATGATCGCGGGAACTATTGGAGGCTTGTTTATGGCAACTTACCTTCCTGGAATCCCATTCATCTTCATTGGGCTAGCAATCTTAGGCTTGGCTAACGGGTTTTTTACCAAGAAATTAAGACCAGGCCTTTCAGGAATCATGGCATGGTGCGTACAAGCTCCTTATGTTGTAGTCACGGACTACATATGGTTCACTATGTTCCTAAATAGAACGACCACAGCAACATGGATCATCCTTTCCACCATTATGATCAAGTTGACAATTGAAGCAGTGATTAGCGCTGTGTTGGCTGACATATTAGTCAACTATATTAAAAAGGCAGGATTTGTTTCTAAGAGATGACGGTTGACACTTGAGAAGCACAATAAGCGAGAAAAATCTTTCAATACTTAGGAGAGCAGAAGATTTTCATGGACATTTAGGACCATTTTTAGTAATCGGTGTCCGAATGGGATTAGTTGGACTTGAGCGGTTGAATCTGACTGAGGATAAACCATTAAGAGTTGAAGCGTTCTTACCTCTTCGTACTCCCATTTCTTGCGTTATAGATGGGCTTCAAATCGCTACGAGATGTACTATTGGTAATGGAAAACTTTTCATTAAAGATTCTGAAGGAGTACGTGTTACTTTTAAGAGAAATGATGGCAAAAAAGTAGTTATTGTCCTGAATAAATTAACCTTTCATAATCTTATGACCAAGCTTTTAGGAGAGAAATTACCTGATGGAAAAATTCGCGAACTTGCCTGGAGCATTTCTACGATGCCTGAAACTGAACTTTTTAATACAGAATAGAAATACTTAAACAGCAGCATACATGCTCAGACAAAGAGAAAAATAAAGAAAATGATTTTACTTTTCATAAAAAGGTTAGAGAATTGAGATGGATGATTTAAGAATTGCACAACAGAGATTGAAGAATCAAAGACTGAGTCTAGTGTTCGTGAAGAACTCCAAGGTTGTTTTTGAAACGAATACTGAAGGGCTTAGTGGCTTTCTGCGAGCGATAGAGCAGCTGAACAACGAACTCTCAAGAGCCTCAGTAGCTGACCGAACTATTGGTAAAGCCGCAGCGCTTCTCTGTGCGTACTCAAACGTCACTGCTGCATTTGCAACCACCCTCAGTAAAAAGGGGGCGGAAATACTAAGAACATTCAACATTTCCTTTGAGTTTGAAAACTTGGTTCCCGCAATTCTAAACTCTGAGAAAACAAGTAACTGCCCATTAGAAGAGCTCGTTGAAAATATTACTAAGCCCATAGTAGCCTATGCTAGGATAAGAGAATATTGCGGTCATTGATTCCATTAGTATGCGTATCGAGCACTAATTGTCAATTAATATCCTTTTGTTTTATACACCTACTTCCTTTGAGGCTTTAAATAAATCAAGCGAGATCAACTTAGTTTTGGTAGGAATACCGTTCCATGACCACCCACGCGCTTGGTAGTAGTCATCAAGCATCCGTTCGAACTCACTTCTCTTAATCCTGCAGCCTTTTGATACTCCCTTGGGTATAGGATTCTCAAACACCCGTTCAGGCAATGAATCAGCGTTTCTCGCAAGCCCTTCTCTAACGTTGAAAGCTCGTTGCAGATTATTAACTCGCTCACCAATAGTGAAAAGATCGGCAACGCTCATGTCCATCCCTGTGACTGCTTTAACCATTTCTGGGTAAGCCTTAGCAAAAAACATGTGTCTAGTAAACTTGCAGACTCCCACAATATCGTATAGGATCATCAAGTCCTCATGAGCCTTGACCTCATATCCTTTATTCTCAGCTGAAAATCTGTCTATTCCCGAAAACTTCCACCATTTCCCAACAAGCTCCGTTCCATAAACTACTGCTGTTAGGTGGTCACCCCCTCTAACAGCGACAGCCATTGCAAGGCCCATTCCTTTGATTCCTCTAACATCATAAGCTGGTAGTTCAAGTCCTTTAGAGTGGATAGCGAATTTACTTGAGCCCTTTCCCAACTTTTCGCTGGCTTTCTTAACTCCATCAGATAAGAGGGCACCAACTTTTCCCTCTCGATAGGCCATCCTTCGTAGAATCTCTAATGTTCCATCTATATCTCCAAACCTTAAACTCAACCCGTCTAAGTCATCGCTTGTAAGCAGTCCTTTCTCAAAGGCTTCCATAGCCCATGAAACAGTGAGTCCGGCAGAAATTGCGTCCAATCCATAAAGATCGCACATCATGTGAATGTGGCTGAGCGCTTCGAAGTTGTCAATATCAAGGTTTGCTCCTAAAGAATAAATTGTTTCGTACTCTGGACCATCAAGCTCTGTACCTGAGTATTTTCCTTCAGTGATTCGTATAATTCTCCCACATGGCTTGGTACAGTTTGGGCACGGTTTGTTTCTGACAGTATACTTTGGGGACCAATAATAAGGATCTAGTTGAGTTGGCTCACCCTCCTTGGTTTGATTGTCGAAAGACTTCTGAAAATAGCCTTGCTGCCAGTTGCGACTTGGATGGACACCTTTGTCCTTATTAACCCAAGCATAAAACTCTGCTGTCCCATACTTCATGTCCAACTGCGAGTCAGGACTCTCTCTAATGCTCTTGGTCCACTTGATAACTAGATCGTGCAAAGCTTCGGGATTGGCATATTCTACCTTGAGAGTGCCTTTCACAGCTATTGCCTTCAGTTTCTTGGCGCCCATAACAGCTCCAACGCCCGTTCTAGCAGCCTGTCTTTCGTTTGAATCTATTCCAGCGATTTTCGAGAGGTTTTCCCCAGCTGGACCGATGACAGCAGTTGAGTAGCCTTCGTAATGTTTCTTGAGCAGGCTAGCTGTTTCACGCACGTTTTTCCCCCACAGTTCCTCTGCATCATTAAGCTCCACTTGTTGATTGTTAACTACTAGGATTACGGGCTTGGGGCTTGCACCCTCTATTACTAAAATATCATATCCTGCTTTTTTTAATGATGGCCCGATTGATGCCCCTGCAGATGCTTTACCAAAACCGTCAGTCAAGGGGGATTTTGTAATGAAAAGCGTTTTTGAAGCGGTTGGGATGCCCGTTCCAGTTAGAAGTCCAGGTGCTATAATTAATTTGTTTTCTGCATTGAGAGCATCTTGATCCTTTTTTGTTTCATTGAAGAGCATAATACTCGCAAAGCCTATTCCACCCAAGAATTTTCGTGGCCATTCAGATGGGAGTGGCTCAATTTTGACTGAGTTGTTCGATAAGTTTACTCTTAGTATTTTGCCTGCGTAACCCTTCATTCTCATTCACGAGCATAGGTTATACACTTAACTCTTTAAACCATTTCTCCATTACAATGTTAGGTACTCCCGATTCATCACAGATTTCTTGTTTCACTGGGCTTTTTTGATAATAGAATGGAATTCTTTTTACTATTCTCTCACCATATGTTGGTACGAGTTCGTTTTTGTAGAATACACCGATCGGTATTTTGTCGCCCCATTCTCTAGATTTCTTCATTGCGACTAATGTCTTATCCAGTTCTTCATTTTCGTTACGCACAGCTGGATCCCAGCCAGTCTCCCTTAGTTTGTAGATCCTTGGCTTGGGTTTTCCATTCTCAGGATCAATTCTGTCAAATCCCTCAAACCAACTTTTAGTGTTGATGTTGTTGTAGGTTGGGCACGGTTGTAATATGTCAACAAATGCTAACCCTCTATGTTTTATGGCTTGGATTAGAATGTCTCGAGTGTGTCTCGCATCATAAGCATAAGTTCTGGCAATGAATGTATAACCTGCAGCTAGAGCTAAGGCAATTGGATTCACTGCTGCGTTTATATTTGGTTTAGGAAGGGATTTTGTCTGTAATCCTAATTTCAAGGTCGGAGATGCTTGCCCCTTGGTTAAGCCATAGACGGCATTGTCATGAATAATATAGGTCATGTCAACATTTCTCCTACCTGCGTTGACAAAGTGCCCTGCGCCTATTCCGAGTCCATCACCATCTCCCCCGACTGCAATTACTTCTAACTCAGGATTAGCCAATTTAATTCCAATGGCGAAAGGTAAGCTTCTGCCATGCAACGTATGTACTCCATTTGTGTTTATGAAGTGAGGGGTTTTACCCGAGCATCCAATCCCTGAGACAATGACTGCTTTGGATGGTTCGATCTGTAACTCGACTAAAGCCATTTGTATCGCTGCTTGAATTCCGAAGTTTCCACATCCAGGACACCAATCAACAAATACGGGAGTTCGGTAGTCTGACATTTTAAGAACCATAAGTTAGCACCTGCCTTTTGGGCGCCTCACCTCGAAAAATTTTCTTCAAAGCTCCATATACTTCAGTCATAGTCATGGGGCGTCCATTGTACTTTAGAATATGATAATCCATGAAAATTCCAGTCCTTTCGCTAATTATGCTTGCAAGTTG
>CP070730.1:1424239-1453927 GCA_020351305.1 Candidatus Bathyarchaeota archaeon | reverse complement strand
GACTTGATATAAGAATCTTATGTTTGTATGAATCTCATCAAAGGCATGTGCTCGCACGCCATCTTCTCATCTTAGGAAGAAAACGCCTTTTTCTTTTCTGATATTCAGTATAAGCATTTCCAAATTTTGCCACAATCATCTGCTCCTCATAGGCTGTCAAGGGAATTAAAATGGTGCTAATGGATCATTTAAATTGAATTTTCACCAATTTGTTGATCAATCATGAAATTTTGCATTCTCGCTAATTGTTACCTTGTTATTTCGATTTCTTTCATTCTATCCAGCTTTTCTGGATTGCTTTTGAAGTGGTTTCGAACAGGTTCTAATATTCGTATTAGGGCTTTAGCAACTGAATTTTTTAGGTCTAAAGGATGGATTCTACCTTCTTTGTATGCTGTTTCAAGATCCGTGTAGTTTGTGAAAACTTCTGCTCCTCCGTATTTTGATGGGCGTGTGATTGTTAGCTCCTCCGTGTTTGTCAACACAGCAAGTCGTGCTTCTTCGAGTATAGGGTTATTTCTTACTTGTTTGGGTGGGCAATACGCGTTTTTCAACTTGAATTGTATGTCTTCAGGCGTGTCATGCACAAAGATGCATGTGCTGGGCATACTTTTAGCCATTTTTGAAGCTATAAGAAAATTCAGTGCATTATCCTCGTCGAGTTGTCTTTCATCTTTTGTGGGACCTTGAAGGCCCATGAGCAACGGAGTATGGATGGATGTTGGCTTTCGCCAACGCAGTTTTTCTGCAATGTCACGGGCTAGCATGTGAGCTTTACGCTGATCCATACCTGCAAAAGCCACATCAAGTTGCATGTGGAATATGTCGACAGCTTGCATACAAGGGTCAAGTAACCAAGCAGTTTCGACATCAGAGAGATCCATTTCTCTGCCCATTATTGGTAGCGCTCTCCAGATGCGTTTAACTGAGGCGTTTTTTCCTATCTTCACAACTTTTTCCCAGTATTCTATATCTTTTGCAAGATCTGATGCCCATAGATATTCAATATTTTCAATTCCAAGTGCAGTGAAGCACTCCTTGAAATATTCACCGCACAAACGGATGTTCTCCATTTTGCCACCAAGTTTATTGTTAATCCATGAATGCCAATCAGCAAGGAGAATGATGAAGTGGAATCCTGCCTTAACAACCTCTTTGATTTTTGAACCGCAAACTAATCCTAGACCAATATGCATGAAGCCGCTTGACTCAAAACCCCAGTATGCTCGAGGTTTAGTTTTTGTTTCTAGAAGCGAACGAAGCTCACTCTTAGTGACAATTTCTTCAGTGTTGCGTGTTACAAGATCAAGTCGGTTTTCAATGTCCAAAGCTGCATCCTGCCAACTGTTCTAGCATTCAATAGCCAATAATTTAAGAGTTCTCTTATCGCGGGTGATGTAAATCCCACGTCCTAACTCTCAACTTCATTGACGGAGTCTTCGCTCTCCTCTGCTAAGTTCTCTCTAACGTGGAAGGTTATAGCACCCGCGCCCACCTGTCCCGTGTTTGGGTAAGCTCTTCGTCACTGGCAGGCTGTTGAGCTTGCCTTTGTCGAGTCCGTCTGCACGAGTTCTCTGGAAGAGTTTTGATGGGATTTCTATTGCTCATGTCATCGCTAACTATCAATTGAATTGAGTAGATAAAACCTTTCTGTATTCATCCAAAAGTTGGCGCGAACTTCGTCTTAGTAATTATTTTGTCAACAGGAATATTTTACAGACTTAACATTTACTGGAGTATCGCCTCCAAATTAATTTCAAAGGCTGCGGTGGGATTTTCCAACCCAAAATTATTCATCACTTCCGGATGAATTTCGCCAACTATACCAATCGGGATGTTTTTAACGTTAATTGCTGCCACTCTTCCTTCAATAAAACTTGAGTTTTCCGCGGGTTTCACTCTATATCGTTTTAAACCGATATTTGTCATAAATGCTTCTACAGCAGACTTTATCTCGGTGAAGTTCGCATTGACATGAGATGAAACTGCAGCGACATGTAACCGTCTTTCGCATTGCGTCTCTAATTTTCTATTCAGTCCCACAACATCTGAGACTTCGAAGAGCCTCTGTGGAAAGCTTTCATGCTTGTTGTCTGCAAGGTTCGCCATTAAATTAGGAAGGATATCTTGTCTCATTACGGTGTATCCTATTGAGACAGGATTTGCTAGTTTGATCGTCCCTTTGATTTTTCTCCGCATGTTCCTATAATGCAATCTTTCGTTTGTTAGCGTGAAATTCATCACCTCTGTAAATCCTAAGCCTATCATGATTTGTCTTGCCATGTTTGCAGTTTTGTTGGCAACATGTTGTTTGCCGATAGTGACTGAGGAGGGAAAAGTAGGTTTAAGTTTATAGTAACCATAGCCAATAGCCACCTCTTCTACTAAATCCACTTCATGAAGGATATCAATGCGATACGGTGGTATCTCCGCTTCAATGCTTTCTTTGCTAACCTTTCTAGCTCCTATCCTACATCTTCTTAGACATTCTATTATTTTTGGCAAGGAAAGTCTAAGCCCCAATAATCTATTGGTGTAGGCTTTTCGGAGTTTCATTTTTTGAGGCGTTAAATTTGGTGAAAATACTGTTTGATCAACATATCTAATTTTGACGCTTTCGATTGTGTCTGCCATCTCTGCGAAGGTGGTAGATAGTACGTTCAGGCTCTTCTCAACCGCAACATAGTCTGTACCAGTCACATCCAGAAACAAGTTTCTAGTATTTTTGTCGACTCTCGTCAGTTCACTATTTATTATTGGTGGCATAGAGAGTACTTTGCCATCTTTGTCAATTAATAGTGGATATTTAGGTGCCCAGTCAATTAGATGTTTGTACGCAATGCCTTTTTCATGTTTTTCGAGGATTTCCTTCAAACTCATCTCATTATTTTTATCCAATGGGATAAATCTAACACTATGTGGTTCCACTGCAGTAAAGGTGAATGGTGGCTTAATTACATCTAGGTTATGAACCCCAATCGACGCCTTCTTTCGGTCTCTGCCCAAACCCCAATGTAGATCTTCCTGCATTTCCATTAACTCAGAGACCCCTTCTTCATCAAACTTAATGCCACGCACTATTGCTGCAAGCATAAATGGTCTAACTTCAGAGACCGCTTCTTCAATGCGAAGCAGGACTTTGTTAGCCTTTACATTGTAAGAAGGTAGACCGATCTCCCAACCTCTCAAACCTTTGAAGGCTCTCGCTACACCTACGTAGCTAGAAAAATCAATTCGATTGGGATTAAACTCTACTTTCACGAAGTCTACTCCAGTTTCTTCAATGTCGAAACCTAGCCAAGGCAGCCACTTGGTCATCTCTGCTAAACTAAGATCTCTCCCTACAAATTCAGAGAACCTTTCTCTATCCAGTGTGATTACTGGCATAACGGCGTCCTCCTAATCCAACTTAAGCTGTTTCCATACAGTTGCCGTATGTCATTTAGCCCAAGCTCAACCATAGCTATGCGTTCGAGTCCTCCCCCCCAAGCCAAAACTGGATACTCAATGCCCATTGGGGATAAGACCTCAGGTCTAAACATGCCCATGCCGCAAAGTTCCATCCAATGCTGAAGCCGTGGGACGTAAACCATCGCTTGCGCTGAAGGTTCAGTATAAGGAAAATAGCATGGCCAGAACTGAACTTTTCTTAAACCGAAACGGCTGTAGAAAGCCTTAAGTGTGCCCATCAAATCGCATAATGTCACAGCTTTGTCTACTACAATTCCTTCTATCTGATAGAATTCGGCTGTGTGCTTGTAGGTGAGTTGCTCATTTCGGTAAACTCTGTCAACTGAGAATACTTTGATGGGGGGATTCTTGTTCTTTGAAAGATATTTGATGGTTTCGGCTGTCGTATGTGTTCGCAATAAAAGTCTTCTAGCCTCTTGTGTCTTCCAATTGTAACCCCATCCCTTAGATCCAGTTATCCAACCATTTTCATGGGTTTTCGCAACAGCATTCACGACTTTCTTTTCTGGTAGTTTTCCAGCCTTCGGGTTGGACAAGTAAAATGTGTCCATCATCTCCCGGGCAGGGTGATCTTGAGGTTGAAACAATGCATCGAAGTTCCAGAAAGCTGTTTCAATCAATGGGCCGCGAATCTCGGTAAAACCCATCGCTAAAAAAATCTCTCTTGCACGTTCGATTATTTGTTGTAAAGGGTGAATTTTTCCTGGGTTCATAGGTGGGCCAGGCGCTGTTACATCAAATTTTCTTAATTTTGTCTTTCGCCATTTACCGGTTATAATGAGTTTTGGCGTCAGTTGGCTCACCTCTTTAGCGAGTTTTAGTCCCTTCTTAATCAGCTTTCGACCTTTAGCTTGTAGTTCTAAGATACGCAAAGTTTTTTTTTCCACTTCGACAAGCTTACGTTTTCGTAATGCAGCGATAGCTTCTTGTTCTTCTTTTTTTAATTCTTCTGTAATAGTTGCTCCATTTTCTGCAAGGATCTTAAGGACTATTTCGTCTTTCCCTTTTTTCGGTTCCTTCAAAGCTTTTAGGGTTCTATCTTGTCCTTCCATTCTTGCCCATCCCTTTTGTCGTAGCCAGCCTAACGCAATTGGTACAAGCTGATTCTCCAGCTTTGCATTGGCAACAACCCTGCCAATCCTTGCTTTGCCACCGAGTTTGATTAAAGACTTCATTAATTGACGTTCTGGTAGTCCTTTCCTTGCATAGGCTTTGCCTTCGTCATTCAAAGTTGCGATTGCTCGTTTTTGCTCGATAACCTTAACTAGTTTCTCTTTAGACAGTCGCAACGAAGCTCGCATGACAGAAGCGTGAGCAAGCCCGCTCGTTCTTACGATTTGGTCTACATCTGCTTTGCCACCAAGGCTGCTAATAGTCATAAGGGTTCTTTGCTCGTTTTCTCGAAGCTCAATCATCGTTGTTGCCCCATGTTTCTATAGATTATCTATTGTAGTTTAGTGGTGTTTGAATAAAAAGGCTCCATTGATTTTCTTCTTATAAGAACGTACTCGAACATTGTTTTAAGAGTCCTGATGAAAGAACGTAAATTAACAGAGCGTTCCCACATCGCGAGCTTTGCAGCAGGATGTGTAGTATCATGCCATGATTGTAGTTCCGATCTTTTTGCCTTCAATAGCATATTGAATATTTCGGGGATTGTATCCGTTTACTACCACAGTTTTAATCCTACTCTTTTGGAGCATTTTGGCAGCAACTGGATCAAGGACTTGATGTATTCCAGCCTTGTGATAATCTTGTCTTAGGACCTGACCCAGGTCTTGGAAGGTTATTTCATCTAGTTTTATTGCATTTTTATGTTTTCTTGGATCTTTGTTGTAGATGCCATTTTGGTCTGTGGCTTTAACAAGCAAATGTGCGTTTGTTTCGAGAGCGATTTGTGCTGCAACTGAATCTGTCGTCATTCCAGGTTTTAGCCCACCCATAACGACGATCTTACCTTCCTTCAAAGCTCTAACCGCCTCATTTACTAAGGTTGGCACGCTCTTTGTTGCGTTTTTTCCCAGCATTAAAATGAAAAGTAGAGCGTATAGACGAGAGACGTGTATTGCAAGCCAGTCCTGTGCTTTTTCGTCTACACCTAGTTGCTCGCCTATTTTGATGAATTCCCTTGCCAAGGATCCCCCGCCAACGACTGTTATGGTTTTGCAGCCTTTTTTTCTAAGCTCCTTGAGAAGATTCGCATATTGATTTAATAGTTCAGGATTTGTAGGGGAAGCTACGACCGAGCCACCTATGCGGATTACTATTGGCATGAACTGTGAAGCTCCTTCGCTGGCTATTTAAGGAGTAAATGACGTAATAAAGCTAATGAGCCTTAGTTGGATCAACTGGTCGATGTGTTAAGTCTTGGGTGACCTTAGAATTGTATTCTTAGGAACTGGTGGAGGACGATTTGCTACTATTACACAGAAGCGGCGAACTGCAGGTGTTAGATTTTTAAAAGATGAGCTTAATTTGCATCTAGATCCTGGCCCTGGGGCTTTAGTCTATTCATGGATGTTAGGTTTGGATCCTCGCAAAATTAATGGAATCATAGTTTCCCATGCCCACCCTGACCACTACAATGATGCTGAGGTTCTGATCGAAGCGATGGCAAGAGGGGCTCTTAAGCGGCAAGGGATTTTAGCTGCTGCAAGAAGCGTGCTTAAGGGGGGTGAAACTGCGGAGGTTGCTATATCAAAGTATCATCAAAGTTTACCCAAACAAGTAGTTGAAACCGTAGCTGGAACAGAGTTTGAAATTAAGGATGTCAAGATAAAAGGCTTTGAAGCAAGGCATTCAGATGTGGACGCGGTGGGCTTTCGCTTCGAGACAGAAGTAGGCGCCATCGGGTACACGAGTGACACTGAGTTTTTTGAAGAAATCGAGGGTTTTTACCGAGGTGTACGGATGTTGATTTTGTGCGTTTTGCGACCCAGTGGGGAACCATGGCAAGGCCATATGACCACTGACGATGCGATTGAAATAGTCAAAGCTACGGAACCGGAGTTTGTAGTTTTGACCCATTTTGGCATGAAGATGATCTTTCGTGGTCCAACTAGGGAGGCAAGAATGATGGAAAGAGAAACGGGCGCAAAGGTTGTACCAGCAACAGATGGCATGGAGTTGTGGATAGGTGAGGAGATTGCTGTTGGGAAGGCTATTGATAAGAAGGGGAAGAAAATCAAACTGAACAAGTTTCTTAAAACCTAGCGATTGTTTGCGCCACTGAATCTAATGAGTATTTCCTTGACTAGACCACACGTGAATTTATGAGGTAAAGTTTATTAGACACAACCATGCCTCTATGGCTTTGGCCCCAAAATGGACCATATAAAATATAAGGAGAACCATCTTTTCGGGGAAGATAATACCGTTTCTCATTGGAGGAAACCATTAGCTTGGAAGAAAAATACCAAAATAGGCCTCCCTTTCAATTAACTCTAAATCTAGTTTTATGGAAGTGAATGAAGTGTCTGAAATCACAAAAGACGAACTCTTACTCCTCCAAAAATCCTTCTTCAAAGATAAAGGATTAGTTAGACAGCATTTAGACTCCTATAACGAATTCATTGACCATGGACTTCAAGAGATAATTGACGAAGTTGGCGAAATAAACATTGAACTACCTGAAAGCCCTTACAAAATTAAACTCAGCCAAGCTTGGATAATTGACCCGCAAACTCGTATTAGTGGTCCTTATGTGACTGAAGTTGATGGCACAAAACATGATATTTTCCCTATGGAGGCAAGATTCCGCAATCTATCATATGTTGCCCCAATTGCCATAGAGATGACCCCCATAATGGACGGAAGAGAGATGGACACAGAACTTGTTCTGATTGGTGATATTCCAGTTATGCTCAAATCAAAATTGTGTGTCCTCTCACAATTACAGTCCGAAGAGCTAGTGGCTCATGGCGAAGATCCTACTGATCCAGGTGGATACTTTGTCATCAATGGCTCGGAACGGGTAATAGTTGCTCTCGAAGATCTGGCGCCGAACCGGATAATCGTGGACATCGACACAAGAGGTGCACATCCGGTTTATCAGGCAAAAATATTCTCCACCACTGTTGGTTTTAGAGCAAGAATAGAGCTTCGTCTAAAATCAGACGGCTCTATCTACGTTACTATTCCAGGAGTTCCATCTGAAGTCCCTATCATAGTGGTAATGAGAGCTTTAGGATTGGAATCTGACAGAGAAATCGCTGAAGCAGTCTCGCCAGATCAACATTTACAAGACCTGCTTGAACCTTCTTTTGAAAAAGCTGTGGGAATAGAGGCCATTAAAGAAGCTCTCGAATATATAGGTAACCGTGTAGCACATGGACAGGTATTAGAGTATCGACTTCAAAGAGCGGAAAGCATTCTAGACCGAAACTTCCTTCCCCACTTGGATCGCACACCTGAAAAACGAATGGATAAGGCTATCTTCTTAGGTGAAATGATATGCAGAGTAATAGAGCTGAAACTTCGAAAACGCACAACAGACGACAAAGATCACTTTAAGAATAAAAGGTTAAAACTCGCTGGCCCTCTTCTTGCAGACCTTTTCCGAGTTGCCTTCAGAAACTTATGTAGGGATATAAAATACCAATTAGAAAGAATGGGATTCAAACGGCAGATGATTACAGTGTCCGCAGCAGTACGCCCCGGTATAATTTCAGAACGGCTCCAGCACTCATTAGCCACGGGCAATTGGGGCAGAGGAAGGGTTGGCATAACACAGCTCCTCGATAGGACAAACCTTGTTTCAACATTAAGCCACCTCCGCAGACTACAATCACCACTCAGCCGCAGCCAGCCAAACTTCGAAGCACGAGATCTGCATCCAACGCATTGGGGACGTCTGTGCCCAAATGAGACTCCTGAAGGTTCAAACTGCGGCTTGGTGAAAAATCTAGCTCTTTCGGCATGCATATCTGTATCCATAAGCGCTGAAAAAGTCAGGCAAGTTATCCATGGCATGGGTGTCATTCCAGCTCAAGATGCGAACAGAGAGCTCCGCATTTCAGGCGCGAAAGTCTTCATAAACGGTTCCATAGCCGGTTACCACCCCTATCCAGCAGAACTTGTGTCAGAGTTAAGAAACAAACGTAGAAAAGGCGAAGTTTCCTCCGAAATCAATGCTGCCCATTTTAAAACCATAGGCGGAAGAGAAGAAATTTACATTAATTGTGACGAAGGTCGTGTTCGGCGACCTCTTATAGTGGTTGAAAAGGGCATTCCACGGCTTCAACCAGAGTATATTGACAAAATTCGCTCCGGTGAATGGTCCTGGGATGACCACATAAAAAACGCAATCATTGAGTACATAGATGCAGAAGAAGAAGAAAACGTCTATGTAGCTCTTAGTTTAGACGAAGTGCAAAATAAACACACACATGTAGAACTCTCATCTTACACAATCCTTAGTATATGTGCCTCATTAATACCTTACCCAGAACATAATCAATCTCCTCGAAATTCGTATGAAGCTGCTATGGCAAAACAAGCCCTAGGCGTATACACAACAAATTTCATTTACCGTGTGGACTCCCGCTCTCACATTTTGCACTATCCTCAAATTCCCCTCGTCAAAACAAGACCAATGGAGATATTAGGGTACAATCAAAGACCTTCAGGTCAGAATTGTGTTGTTGCGGTAATATCTTTTGAAGGATATAACATGGAAGATGCCCTCATCTTCAATAAGGCGTCAATAGAACGTGGCTTGTGCCGCTCCACCTTTTATCGAATCTACGAAGCCGAATGCCGCCAATACCTAGGAGGACTTAGAGACCGATTTGTCACTCCCGAGGCAGGTATAAGAGGCTTCAGGGGTGAACAATACTACCGATTACTTGAACCGGACGGAATCGTAAGCCTTGAAGCAAATATGGTTGGTGGAGATGTTCTCATAGGAAGAACTAGTCCTCCAAGATTCCTTGAGGAATACAAGGAATTTGAAGTAAAAGGTCCGTCAATGCGTGATACATCAGTAGATGTTAGGCAATCAGAAACCGGAACTGTTGACGCAGTGTTTATTACGGAAACCAGTGAAGGTAGCAAACTTGTCAAGGCTAAGGTTCGTGATCAGCGTATTCCCGAGTTAGGAGACAAATTTGCCTCACGCCATGGACAAAAGGGCGTTATTGGGATGATCATACCTCAAGAAGATCTGCCATTCACTGAATCAGGCATTGTTCCTGATATAATAATAAACCCTCACGCGATACCCTCACGAATGACTGTTGGTCAGTTTTTGGAATCTATGGCAGGAAAGATGGCTTCAGCTCGTGGAAGGTCTGCAGATGGAACGCCATTCATTAATGAAAAATCTAGTGATGTGAAGCAGACTCTAATAGATTACGGTTTCAGCCACACTGGAAGAGAGGTTTTTTATAGTGGCATTACTGGGGAAAAGTTTGTTGCGGATATTTTCGTAGGTGTGGTTTATTATCAAAAGCTACATCACATGGTCTCTGACAAGATACATGCTCGGGCGCGAGGGCAGGTTCAGATGTTGACACGACAGCCCACTGAAGGGAGAGCAAGAGGTGGTGGGTTAAGGTTTGGCGAGATGGAACGAGACTGTTTGATCGGTCACGGAGCAGCGATGCTACTTAGAGATCGACTTCTAGAGGAATCTGACAAATATCTTCTATATGTGTGCGAAAATTGTGGTTACATAGCTTATTACGATATGAAGCAGCGTGCGTATGTTTGTCGTATATGTGAAGAAGACTCTCAGATATCTCCAGTGGTTATTTCATACGCTTTCAAGCTTTTGCTGCAGGAATTGATGAGCCTTTGTGTTGCACCTCGTCTGAAATTAAAGGAGCGCGCCTAGAATGGCGTTCGAAGAAGTTTCACATAAGGTTATAGATGAGCTTCGATTTGGACTATTCTCACCTCAGAAATTACGAAGGCTTTCTGTAGTTGAGATACAAACTGCAGACACCTATGATGAAGATGGTGCACCCATAACTTCTGGTTTGATGGACGGCAGATTAGGCACTCTTGAACCAAGACAGAGATGCAAATCATGTGGTAATACAGCTATTCGCTGCCCAGGCCATTTTGGTCACGTTGAACTGGCAGTTCCCATAATTCATATGATATTCACGAAAGTTATTCATAACCTCTTGAATGCGACATGTAGAACATGTGGACGCATTACATTATCAGAAGAACAGATTGAAAAAGTTAGGGAACAAATCAAACGAGCGAAAAGGCTTCTAGGTGAAGTGCCAGATAGCATCTACAAGAAAGTCATTAAGGATGCGAAATCAAAAGAGTGCCTTCACTGTGGCATTCAACAACATAAGATAGTTTTCGAAAAGCCAACCCGATATCGTGAGGAAGTACCTGAAGGAGGTTCCCCACAGTTAACCCCAAGCATGGTTCGTGAAAGACTTGAACGGATATCAGATGAGGATTTAGAACTCATTGGCTTTGACCCTAAGACCGCTCGACCTGAATGGATGATCCTACAGGTTCTCCCAGTCCCACCCGTTTACGTTAGACCATCAATCACTTTAGAATCTGGAATCCGTTCTGAAGACGACCTAACCCATAAGCTTGTCGATATTATAAGGATCAATCAGCGCCTAAAAGAAAATATGGAAGCAGGAGCACCGACCCTCATTATCCAAGACTTATCAGAATTACTACAATACCATGTGACTACATACTTTAATAATGAAGCATCTGGAATCCCTCCGGCTAGACACCGCTCCGGAAGAGCATTAAAAACACTGTCTCAGCGACTTAAAGGAAAAGATGGTCGTTTCAGAAGCAACCTGTCTGGAAAAAGAGTAGACTTTTCCGCGAGAACGGTCATTTCCCCTGATCCTAACATAGACATCAGTGAAGTAGGAGTACCACTAGATATTGCGATTAAGCTATCTATTCCAGAAAAAATCACAGAGTGGAACGTTGAGGAAATGCAGGCTTTCATCAAGAATGGTCCTGACGAATACCCAGGAGCTTTATATGTTGTAAGACCAGACGGGAAAAGAATTCGCTTGGAATTTGTTGTGGACCGCGAAAAGGTGGCTGAAGCCATAGAACCAGGTTACATCGTAGAACGCCATCTCAAAGACAGAGACATTGCAATTTTCAACCGTCAACCATCTTTACACCGCATGTCAATAATGGCTCATTATGTCAAAGTATTGCCCTTCAAGACATTTCGATTGCACCTCTGCGTTTGCCCACCCTACAATGCTGACTTTGATGGCGATGAAATGAACCTCCACATACCACAAAGCGAAGAAGCACAAACAGAAGCGCTATTGCTGATGCAAGTTCAGGATCAAATACTCTCCCCAAGGTTCGGAGGCCCCATAATTGGCGCGATCAGAGATTTCATCACCTCTGCTTACCTTCTCACCAAAAAATCCACGCTTCTCACTAAAGAAGAAGTTTGCAGACTGCTTACTGCAGCAGAATACCAAGGCTCTTTGCCAGAACCTGAAGTAAAAAAGCCAAAGCCCAAGTGGACAGGAAAGCAGATCTTCAGTCTTTTCCTACCTGAAGACTTTAACTATTCATTGAAAGCCACAATATGTCAAAGCTGTGTGAAATGTGACAAAATAAACTGCCCACACGACGCATTTGTGGTTATTAAAAATGGCGTATTGAAATCTGGCGTCATTGACCGAAGGTCTATAGGAGCAGAACAGTCAGAAAGCATTCTGCACCGCATAATTAAAGACTATGGCACCAAACGAGGTCGAGAGTTTTTAAACAATATAACCCAGTTATTGAAGCTTTTCATGTCTATTCGGGGCTTTACATACTCTTTTGATGAATTGGAATTGTCACCAAAGGCCCAAAATAAAATCAAAAAAACATTAGAAAAATACGAGAAAAACGTTCAAGAACTGATTTCAGCCTACCGAAAGAAAACGCTGCAAAGATTGCCTGGACAATCCCTCCAAGACTCCTTTGAAATCTACGTCATGAATGAGCTTGCGAAGGCAAGAGATGACGCAGGAAAAATCGCTGACGAAGATTTCACCCTTGAAAATTCAGGAATAATCATGACTAGAACTGGAGCGAGAGGCTCTAGCCTAAACATCGGCCAAATAACAGCTTCTGTTGGCCAACAATCAGTTCGAGGAAAACGCATAATGCGAGGCTATGTGCAACGAGCACTACCACACTTTGAACCAGGGGATCCTTCCCCCAAGGCAAGAGGTTTTGTCAACTCTTCCTATCAATCAGGCCTTGACCCTGTAGAATTCTTTTTCCACGCTATGGGAGGGCGCGAAGGTTTAGTAGACACAGCTGTGCGAACACAACAAAGCGGTTACATGCAAAGACGTTTGATCAATGCCTTAGAACACTTGCGTATTGAGTATGATGGAACAGTTCGCAATTCCATTGGTGATATCATACAATTCCGCTATGGTGAAGACGGAGTCGATCCTGCGAAAAGCGATCATGGAAAAGCTGTAAATGTCAGCAGACTCGTTGATCAAGTTAGCATCATGATGGGTGGTGGCAGATCTGCTTCTGAAAAATACATCCAAGAAAAATCCAAGAGCATCGAGGATAGACTTACACCAATTCTAGTCCACGAATTAAATCGAGAATTAAAGGAATCTAAACTAAGCAAAAAAGGGGTCGACCAAACCATTGAGTTAACATTAAAACATTACAAACGGGCCTTAGTCGAGCCAGGGGAAGCAGTAGGAATTGTGGCAGCGCAATCTATAGGTGAACCAGGCACACAGATGACCCTACGTACTTTTCACTATGCAGGTGTGAGAGAGCAAAACGTCACCTTAGGCTTGCCACGGCTTATTGAGATTGTGGACGCCAGACGGATCCCATCCACTCCTATTATGTCTATTTATCTTAAGAAGAAGAATCGAAAAAACAAAGAAAACGCGACTGAAATCGCACGCAACATAATTCACACTACTGTACAAGACATTGCGAAAGCTGTTTATGATGATCCTAAAAATGAAGAGATCGTTGTTGACTTAGACACCACTTTGATGGAGAACAGAGGTGTCTCAATTAATGATTTGGAAGAGGTGTTGCAGCTACCGGGATGCACAATAAGAGCAAAGGGTAAAAAGATCTACGTTAAGCCAAAGAAAACCGACGATCGGAAAAAGTTATTGAGTAAAGTAATCTCTCACCAGATAAAAGGAGCTGCTAGCATCAGACGTGTCCTTGTAGCTGAAGAGAAAGGAGAATGGGTCATTAGAACTGATGGATCGAACTTACCGAAGGTTCTAGAAAGTGTGGACATCGATCCAACTAGAACTGGTACGAATCATGTTCATGAAATTGCGACGACCCTAGGCATTGAAGCAGCTCGCAATTCGCTTATAAAAGAAGCAATAAACGTGTTGGAAGAACAGGGTCTAGATGTTGACATTCGACACATCATGCTGGTAGCAGATATCATGACTGCTACTGGAGATGTCAGGCAGATTGGTCGTCACGGTATCAGCGGATCCAAATCCAGTGTCTTAGCTCGTGCAGCCTTCGAAATAACAGTTCCTAACATTGTTGATGCAGCAATCAAAGGAGATGCAGATCCGCTGAAAGGTGTAACCGAAAACGTTATAGTAGGGCAATCAATACCCATTGGCACGGGACTTGTGAACTTATACATGTCTACGCTGACAGGAAAGCAGGAGAAAAGTGAATGATCGATGTGGACAAAGCCATTGCAACATCAGTGAAGACCGGTAAAGTAGTTTTCGGTGCTAATGAAGCAAAGAGAAGTGTCAGAGCTGGTAAGGCTCGACTTGTCGTTGTATCTTCCAATAACCCCCCTGAGATCCGAGAAGACCTGGAGTATTATGGAAAAGCATCTACAATCCCAGTTGTCACTTACAAAGGCAACAGCTTCGATTTGGGTAGGATATGTGGAAAACGGTTTCCAGTCTCAACCTTGACTGTGAAGGAGCCAGGTGATTCAGAGATTATGAAGCTTGTTGAGCAGTATCAAGAGAGCCAAGAGGGCGTAGAAGAGAAAGTTAAGGAGCTCTAGCATGGCTAGTGGGATAAAATTAACCAGCAAGGAAATGCGTTTCATAGCCCTTTTTGAAAGCATCACAGGAGCTGCTGTTAAAGATTGCGTTCTTGATGAAGAAGCAAATCGCGCTATCTTTATTGTGAAAGAGGGAGATGTGGGTATGGCAATAGGTAAAGGGGGAAAAAATATCCACCTTTTGGAGCGAATGACGAGTAAGAAACATGAAATCATTGAGTATTCTGATAATCCTGCTCAATTCATAAAAAATGCGCTAAGACCTGCTCATGTGAGGGAGATCAGAATAACAGAGAAACCTGATGGAAAATCCATTGCTGTTGTGCAGGTTAATCCGCAAGATAAGGGCGTGGCTATTGGGAGGAATGGAAGAAACGCTGAGCGAATACGCTTCTTGGCAAAGCGATACTTCCAGATTCAAAACGTGTCAATAACCTAGTTAGATTCCATGGAAAACTCACTAATTCAAAGGAATTTTAACAGCGATTTACAGCATGTTTCAGATTTCTCAGGGTCAGCAGATATTATTTAGCGAATAAAGTATGCGTGTACATGAATGCTTTTTCTATAGAAGTGCCTTAAGATACATCAAGCTTCTAGCACAAGAGCTAATATAGAAGGAGAGAAATTGTTAGGCTTTTTGGATTATCTGCGGTGGTTTTTTCTGTGTTTTCTTAGCCAACATTCTGTCAAGGATTGGCTTCAGCTTCGCATTTTCTGCCTTTACCTTATCAGGTCCCAACTCTTGTAATTGAGCTGCCATTTCTTTCATCAGTTCTGCGAATTTGAGCCCTTCAGCGGCTGAAACATATTCTACCTTGAAACGTTGGGGGCTTAGACCGAGTTTCTCTAGCATGGGGGCTAGAACATCCATACGTGCTTTCATTCTTGCATTACCGCTGATGTAGTGGCAGTCATAGGGTAGATGACATGCACCAATTAAAACCATGCCTGCGCCTTTTCTAAAGGCTTCCAACACAAAGTCTTTATCCACACGTCCTGAACACATAACACGGACTGGTCTAATGAGAGGCGGGTATTCGAAACGACTAGTACCGGCCAAATCTGCCCCAGCATAGCAACACCAATTACAAAGAAAACCCAGGATTTTACCTTCTGGATTCTCTTCCAAAGCAGATGCTATCTGAGCAAAAATTTGTTCGTCTGTGAAATGATTCTGCGTGATAGCGTCCGAAGGACATTCAGCCACGCAAGTACCACAGCCGTGACACATAGCCGTAATGACTTTTGCGGGTTGCTTCTCTAGAGCTTCTATAGATCCATAAGGACATCGTTGGGCGCAAATGCCACATTTTGCCTGGGTGTTTTTACATAAATCGGCATTTACTTCAGCCACTATAGGTTCTATTTTCCATTTTTTCTTTGAGAGTATAGTTGCGGCTCGTGCAGCGGCACCGCTTCCTTGAGAAACGCTATATGGTATATCTTTTGGGGCTTGACATGAACCTGCGACAAAAACTCCATCCACTGGTGTATCTATGGGCTTGAGTTTGGGGTGACTTTCCATGAAAAAGCCATCAGTTCCCCTGGAGATGTTTAGGATTCGCGCCATCTCCCCTGCGTCTGACCTGGGAACAGCTGCAGTGCATAACACAACCATTTCTGCAGGGAGTTCAATAGGCTGACCTAATGTCATATCTTCAGCCCGTATGACGAGGTTATTTTTATCTGGGTCCTCAATGATGTGGCTTGCTCGCCCTCGGATGAAAGTTACACCCAAGTCTCTGGCTCTTTTATAGAATTCCTCGTATCCTTTGAAGGGGGTTCGCATATCCATGTACAAGACATAGACTTCCACGTCGCGTTTATACTTCTCCTTGAGAAGGATTGCATTTTTCAGTGCATACATGCAACAGAAACCTGAGCAGTATTCAAATTTCTTTAGGTTCCGTGACCCTACACATTGGATGAAGGCCACGGTATGAGGCTTTTCACCATCTGATGCCCGAATGACTTTCCCTCCAGTCGGTCCTGCGGCCAGAATTAGGCGCTCAAACTCCAGAGCTGTAATTACATTGTCATACTTCCCATATCCATACAGTGGGTCATCATAAGGTAAGTAGATATCAAAGCCTGTTGCGACTATTATCGCACCAACATCCAACTCGATTTCTTCTGGCTCTTGGTCAAAATTAATAGCTTGCCTTGCGCCGCAGGCATCTATGCATTTGTAGCATTCGATGCAATGGTCCATATTGAGAGTATAAACCAGTGGGACTGCCTGCTCAAAAGGGATTGATATGGCTTTTCTTACTCCCATGTTCATGTCCCATTCGTTAGGGTACTCAATAGGACAGACCTCTTTGCATTCGCCACAGCCTGTACAGTCTTCATGAATAACATACCTTGGATTTTTTCGAATTTTAACTTTGAAGTTGCCTACATAACCTGAAACGCTGACGAGATCAGCGTAGGATATAATGTCAATATTAGGATGGCGCCCCACATCAACCATCTTTGGTCCCTCAATACAAATGCTGCAGTCCAAAGTTGGGAATGTTTTGTCCAATTGCGCCATGTGACCGCCAATGCTCTCGGTCTTTTCTAAGAGGTAAACCCTAAAGCCCATCTCAGCCAGATCCAAAGCGGAGTTGATTCCAGCTATTCCACCGCCAATTACGAGTGCCTTGTTCGTCACCGGCACTTCGATTTCTTTTAGCGGTTGGAGCAGCCTTGCCTTCGCAACAGCCATCCTTACGATTTCCTTCGCTTTCTCCGTAGCTTCTTTTGGTGTATTGGGATGGCACCAAGAGGAAAACTCTCGAATGTTTGCCATCTCGAAGAAGAAGGGATTCAAATCTGCTTCTGCGCAAGTTTTGCGGAAAGTCGGTTCATGCATACGTGGAGAACACGCAGCAACCACCACTCGATTAAGTCGGTGTTCTTTTATCGCTTTTCTGATCTCGTCTTGTCCAGGGTCAGCGCATGTATACCGATTATCCTTGGTGAAAACCACATCGGGCAGTGTTCTTGCATATTCTATTACTGCCTTTACATCTATTACTCCTGCAATGTTTAGGCCACAGTGGCACACGAACACGCCGACTCGAGGTTGTTCATCTACCATTTTGAATCACCCTTTTTTGCTCCATGAATTTGGGAGACTATCTTTGTCGGATCAACTCGTAAGCCTTTTAGATCCAATTCTTCTGGTGAAAAATCCATTGCTAATCCCAGAAGCTGGGGATAGTGTAAAACTGGGGTTTTGAAGCTTTCGTTGAACATTCTCTCTATTCGAGGTTGGTTGGTATCGAACATCATGTGACAGAATGGACAGACCGTGATTAGTGCTTGAGCACCAGCTTCCTTAACGTGTACAAGTTTTTCTCTAGTGAGTTGGAGTGGGATTCTGTCATTTACACCTGCAATCGGAGCTCCACAACAGGCTATCTTGTCAGTATAGTCTACATATTTGGCGCCGGTCACTTCAATTAAGTTTTTGAGAGCTTCAGGATCTTCCGGGTTTTCAAAGTCAACACCATCAGCAGGTCGTGATACATGGCAGCCAGCATGCTCTGTAACATTCATATTGGTCAGTGGTCTTTTCACTTTATCCTTTATTCTTTCTAAGCCTATATCCTCTACTAAAAGTTGGAGTAGGTGTTTGGCTTCTATTGTCCCTTTGAACTCTAGCCCTGTCTCTTTCAGGTAACCGTTAATTCTCTCCCTAAGCTCCTTGTTTTGCTTCAATTTTTTGTTTACTTTACGTAGGGTTCCAGCACATCCAGGGCATAGTGTAACGATGTTTAGACCTTGTTTTTCAGCCAAGCAAAGGTTTCTTGCTGCCAGTGCAACCATCATTTCGTGGTTCACCGGGTCAATGGGAAGACCACAGCAGTTATACTCGGTCATTTCGATAAGTGTTATTCCTAGTTTGGCGAGAACCTTCCTAGTAGAGATTTCATAACTCGTGACTCTATATGGGATAGCGCACCCTAGGAATAGTAAGAATTTTGAGCTTGAGTTTGGGCTTTTCTTGGGAGTCGTCATGTTTTTTCATTCCTTTTAAGCAATTTAGAAAAACCAGTTGCTTTGGCAAGCTTTGCAATGTCTTCAGGGTTGCTCTTAGGTAGTTGTGGTAATCCTGTTGTCTCTCTTTTCTTCAGTCGTAATTCAGGAATTCGGTAGGCGATGCCCGTTTCCAGAATGCTTGAGCCTAATTCTTTAAAGATTAATGGTATGCCTCCTCGGTGTACAGCGGCATTCCTGAGTATTCGAATTATGCTTGCTACTTCAATATCTTGGGGGCAACGGTCTGTGCATGTGAAGCACGCTGCACAAAGCCATAGAGTTTCGCTGGAGAGCACTCTGTCTTTTAAACCAAGGAGAGCCATTCGAATTAGTGTTCTAGGCCTGTAGGAGTCGCTGAATCTAGCTATTGGACAGTCTGATGTACATGTGCCACATTGAAAACAATGTTTAAGCTTCTCCCCACCATGCTCTTCAGTAATCTCGTATTTAAAATGGGAATCAAACTCATGAGCTTTGATTGGTGCGCTCTCAGTGACTTTATTTTCCTCTGATTTTGAATCGTGTTTGCTCATATTACTTCGCCCTTGGCTCAAGACGCTTTTTAACGGCTTCCATAGTTTTCTTTCTCCCTTTTCCACGTAACTCCTTTGTCATTTCGGTGGTGGACGTTAGTTTTTCAAGAGCTTTGTTCCACGCCCCTGAACGAACTGGAGTGTGGTGTATGGTTGAACGTGAGAGCTCTAATGCTTGTTCTTCAGGGCAGACGATCTTGCATGCCCCACAGTAGGTGCAGAATATCTCATTCACGTATACTTTTCCATCTTTTTCTGAAAGGTATAGCGTGTCTGTAATAGGGCAAACATCTAAACAGTCTTGACAGTTGGTAGGGCATTTTTCTTGCCTTATTGTAAGTTTTCCAGTGAAGATTTTTCGAATCCGAATGAGTCCTTCAGGGCACTTAATTTCGCATTTACGGCAAGTAGGGCATTGTTCTTCCTTGATTTCGATTGTAACCTTATTGGTCTTAGGATCTGATGTGACCTTTATGAGGTCGAGTGGGCAAATTTCTTCACATTCGGTGCAGTCTGTTGGGCATTTTGTCGCATCCACTGTTATTTCTCGGATTAACTGTGGAAAACTTTCTTTTTCGATAACAGAAGCAATATTGTTACCGTCTATGGTGACATGTAATGCTCCATAAGGACATATTGCGGTGCATATGCCGCAGTAATGGCATTTAACCTCGTCTACATCTATTATCGGGTGTTGTGTTTTTTGTCCATCCTTTTTTGGTTGTTTTGCGACTGATATTGCTTCTCTGGGGCAAATAAGGCTACAGAGCTCACACCCTACGCAAAGTCTGCAGTCTAGAGTTAGCTTGTAGTTTTTTGCGTGGTGAATTCTTTCCACTACTAGTTGGGTGTCTGAACCGGTTTTTTGAATCTTCATAGGCATATTGAGAGTCCCACGCTTAATGCTAACTTTTTATGAGGATATATGATACCTTGAGAATATTTGACATACGTAAACGTCTATTTTATAGTTTCTGTGTTTAAGGAAAAAAATGATAGAGTTATCTGTTATAGAAGATTATGAATGTGTAGCAAACCCAAGCGATTTCTAGAAACGCTGCTAGCTGGACATGTCTACTATTCAGGTTCTTGGCGAGATGAAGATCCTATGCCACAAATTCATGTTTTTCTCTTGATTCGTGGCAATATCTCCTCTATTAGCTGCTTAATCCCGAATGTAGAAAGTCTGTATCTTCCTTCCTCGGTCTTGGCAACCAACCCTTCATGACACAACTCGCCCAGGCGAGTGCCTGTTATCTTCCCACTCTTGCCCAACCACCCCTTCAGCTCCTCCCTTGAAAGCCAGATTCTATCTAAAACACCTAGCCGCCCACCAATATATGCGGCTAGAAGTTTCAGAAGTAGACTCTCATTATCCGTTAATCTCTGCTTAGAAACAAGCACCATTGGTCCCTCTTCAGCCACTGCCACTAATCCCTCACCAGCCCTTATGGCTTCCTCTAAGTTCACGGTTAAGACCGCTCTTCGTGCTATCGCAATAAGTGGAACCATCTGGCTGAAAAATCGATTAACATTCACCCAAACACTGTCAACATCACCAACAAAAGTTTTTTCCATTCCCATATACTTGACACGCACTGTCAAACTCACATTACTCGCTCTCCTTTAGTTTAGGCACAACTTCCTCTTCAATCCATTTCTCCCCTGGTTTTGTCAGTTTAAACTCGGGTCTTCGAGGATCAGGTTTGAAAACCAGTCCCCTTTTCGTCATCTCATTCAATCTGGCAGGCACCATTGGTTTCACTCCACTTAGGTGCAACAAGCGATCGATTTGGGATGCTGCGCAGGTCCTATCCTCAGAAGCATATAAAACTAACCCTATTGCCTCGTAGTGAGTGAATTTGCCTCTAGCCGTAACCACAGGTCCTTCAGTAGTAGACTCTACAATTCCCGCTAGCTGCGACTGTAAGGGAGGAGTCAATCTGGATGAAACCAGGCTGCCAACTTTCTCAATAAACTCTGGAGACATGTCTCCTAGTAGATCCAAAACTTCTTTGGCGTTATCACCTTCAACCACAACCTCACCAAAAGCCGCCTTAACCCTGATTTGCAAATGTCCAGGCAAGGCTAAGTAGCCTCCTTCTCAGCTAAAATATATACGTAGCCAGCATCAGTTTTCCACCTTCTTATCTTCCCCCTTTTCACCAACCACGACAACACACCAGACAAAGTCGTAGAGGGATAATGAATAGCATTCGCCTTCAAAGCCTCCACAATCTCAGACATAGTTCTAGGTCTCCATACACCCCACTCGGTTGCTAGCAGCTTCAACACAGCCTGGCTGCAGTTCTTCGCTTTCTTAATTGAAGGATACATCTTAGATGGTGCAGCTGAAGAAGTCAAGCGCACCTTAACAGGTGGTTCTTCAACAACAACTTCAGAATTCATGTGAGCAAATGCTTTAGACATATTCTCTATAAGCTTAGGCAAGTCTTCAATGGTTTTTAGAACTTGTTTATGAGTGCCTGATATCTCAACTTCATTTTGGTTTAGTTTAACACGAAACGAAAATGACATGTCTAATTGAACCTCACGATAGTAGAGGATATTAGACAGATATTATTATAATATTGCTACATTATCTTGTTAAAAACTTCTTAGTTCTTCTTCTATCACGCACCACTCTTTCAATCATTTTGAAGGCTTTGAGAAGGACTCTACTGGTCTCAAGAGGCCTTCCTTTGTTATATCAATGCGGATTCTGTTGCGTTCAAAATTGCACATACGACAATCTAGGACCCGGGCGATTCGGACGAACTCACCTCTCTTCACTTCCAAATCGGTTTGCTGGTCCTGCCAGTAGACACGCCCGTAGTCAACTATTATGGTTCCATCAAGATTGTGGGCAAGCCCTATCCCGCCTGCCATCTCGTAAGTGTCCCAAGATTCTCTGCTTCGTTGGTTTACATAAATGCACGTAACACCTTTCATTTGGTTATGTCTTGCCAATTCCATGACACGATATTTTAGCGCGCCTCTATAAGATTCAAGAACGGTGACGGAGTCAATGATTGCCAAGTTAATGTTCTCTTTTTCAACTACATAGCGGTATGTTTCAGCAAATGTGTTCCATTCACGAAGCTCAGGAAATATGACAGTGTCTAACACAAACAAGTTTTCCTGGATTTTATCCCAATTTTTTCCCAAAAAGTCGGCTTTTTGTTTCATGCGAGATTGAAGGTCAAAACGAGGTGTAGGACTCTGCCAAGTGTCTTCTGCAGTTGTATAAAGAACCTTCTTGCCTTCTGAAGAAACATTAACAGCAATTTCCTCTGCAAGAATGGATTTGCCAGCTCCTGGTAAGCCGGTTAAGGCAAATTGCCCTACAAGAGGAATCCCGTTTAGCGTTTTCCCTTCAGGTTTGTAGAACAAATGATCAATGAAAGTTTTCGTGGGAAGAGCTGTTAGAGTTTTTTTGGCTTCTTCAGCAGCGCTCGGTTGCAAGACTAGAGAACTAAGTTTTTTTTCTTTGCGTTCAATTTCAGTTGTCATAGGCTTTGTGGCAAGCTCCCACTCATCAGCTGGTTCTCTTGCTTCTTTCATTGCGTTCGCCAGAGTTTTTGCCATCGCCTTGACAATTTTATCTACGTCTGCTGGTGCCTCAGTTACCTTTTCGGTGTCGCCTACTCTTTCTTCTAGCTGGGTTGTAGAAACAGATGTTGCAGGGAGAGTAGTTAAAACCCACATTTCACCTTTCCTACTAACCACCTCCTTAGCTTTTAGTGCTTGAAGCAAAGCATAAGCTGAATCAGGCCCATACTTTGCTATGCTGAGTCCTTTGGAAATCTCATCAAGAGAGGCCTGGCCATTTTGATCTTTGAGAAAATCCAAAACATCTTTTTCCTCAACCATTCTTCAACTCACCTAACCATCTAGTATTGTCTTCTGGCTAAAAACTTCTCGCTCAGATATGATATTTGTCCATAGGAAATTATTTGTAGATAAGCATAAGTGGCGATGAAGCAGAATTGCACCTGATAAGAACATTTTAATCCGAATATTCTATAACCTATGGCTGGTTTTACTAGAAGGAATGTTCTTATGAGCATAGAAAAAGTTCATGACTATATTGACCAGCACTCGCAAAATTTCGTGAGTGAACTAGTGAGACTTGTTAAACAGCCTAGCGTTTCTGCAAAAGGAGAAGGAATTCAGGAATGTGCGGAAATGGTTGAAAATGTGTTGCAGAAGGCTGGGTTCTCCACTCAACTCATTCCTGAAAAAGGCGGATACCCCGTTGTATACGGAGAACTCGCGTCTAAAAAATCAAAGAAAACTTTGCTGTTCTACGATCACTATGACATTCAACCACCTGAGCCTCTTGAAGAGTGGAAATTCGATGCTTTCGGAGGTAAGATTCACAAAGGAAGAATTTATGGTCGAGGCTCCTCAGACAACAAGGGAAACATTATTTCAAGAATAAAGGCAGTTGAATCCTTTTTAGAAACCAACAATGATGTCCCGGTGAATGTGAAGTTTGTGGTTGAAGGTGAGGAGGAAATAGGCAGTCCCCACTTTGCCCCAGTGATCGAGCAGCATAAGGACTTGTTTTCCAACGATGCCACAATATGGGAGTTTGGTGGAACAGATTATGAAGGTCGACCTACCATTTATTTGGGTCTCAAAGGTGTTTTATCAGTGGAGCTCAGAGCTGAAGGAGCTGTTAGAGATGTTCATTCTGCAGACGCTCCGCTTGTCCCAAACCCAGCATGGCGTCTCGTCTGGGCTCTAAGCACCATAAAAAACAAGAAAGACGAGATATCGATTGGGGGTTTCTATGACAATGTTGAGCCACCTTCTATGGAGGAACTCCAACTATTAGATGATATACATCAGGAAGAAGAAAAAAAAATTAAAACTCTAGGCTTAAAGGAGTTTCTAAACAGAAGAAGTGGGACGGAGGCAAAAAAGGCCTTACTTTATAGCCCAACATGCACGATAAATGGTATTCTAACGGGTTATACAGGACTTGGATCCAAGACAGTTTTACCAAAAAAGAGCATGGTCAAGCTTGACTTCAGACTCGTGCCAAACCAAATGCCTGATGAGATTTTTGAGAAACTAGCACTTCACTTGCATAAGAATGGCTTCGGAGATGTCAAAACTATTCGCCATGGTTCCACTGAGCCAACGAAAACACCTGTGACAGAGATGTTTGTAGATGTTGTTGCCAAGGCAGCGGAGAAAGTTTATGAAAAGAGAGCTGTCATATACCCCACTAGT
Source organism: Candidatus Bathyarchaeota archaeon (assembly GCA_020351305.1). Classification (GTDB taxonomy): domain Archaea; phylum Thermoproteota; class Bathyarchaeia; order Bathyarchaeales; family SOJC01. Next base: position 1,429,642 of record CP070730.1, on the reverse strand, counting down.
GCAGGCTCTGGGCCTATGCATTTATTCCGAAATCAGCTCCATTGCCCTGTTGTCTCTGCAGGATGCAGCCACGCTGACTCGAGAGGTCATGCTCCAAATGAGAACTTGACTATAGAAGGTTTCATAAAAGGAACTAAATTCATGGCGACAATTCTAGAAGATTTTGGTCAATCCTGACTGTTGTCTAAAGTAACTAGGCCCAATGATTGTTTAAGTACTTCAACATTCACTTTTCCAACTTGGAGAACACTGCCTGTGACAATATTATTAATGATGAACATCGCTGGTGCGAAAAGATTTGGATCTATTTGATAGAAATCATAATTAGCTTCCTTAAAGATGTCCTTAAAAGGTCTACCATAGTGGTTAGAGGCTGAAGAGGGGGCCTTTCTCAGGAGATCTTTTAATTTGTTGTCATTCTTGTGCTCAAGTGCGTAAAAGGCAACTCCGCCATACAGAATTACATCATTTGTTTCGCCCATAGCTTCGGCGAATTTTGGGTGCACTGGAGCTATAGGTGCGTACCCCCATGCATACCTGATAGATAATGGATCAATTCCTAGTTTAGACAATTTATGCAAGCCTGTCTCAACAATTCTACCCGAAATCTGTGTTGATCCCGTTATACTTGTTGTAGGAGTTAGGATAATGTACAGTTGGCTTGGAGATACATTACACTCAAGTGCAAAATCGTTGGTAAGCTCTTCTGGGGGTTCTTTATTGGTTTCCAAAACCATTATCGCAATGTCTGCCTTGTCTTCATATTTTATCTTCTCATAAATGTCACGAGGTTTCAAAGCCAATGCACGAGCAGGACCGGATCCTATTGCAAAAAAGTTCCCCTTTTTTATTTGCCATCCCGCAAATTGAGAACCAAACGTAGCTATCGCAGGATGGTCGGAGTGAACAAATATACATGAGAGCTCAACATCGTCATATTGTTTCGGAAAAATCCGGGCTACACCAAAGCCACCCATACAAATCTCTGTGACTATTCTACCAGCGTTAAAACCTCCCTCAGCTTGTATTCCTGCGTCGATTAGTGTGACCCCTTTTCTGTTTTTTCTGACCGAAATTGAATATTCGTCAGGGGACTCGCATAGCCTTTTCACAAGTTTGAAGGCTTCTTGGTTCACGCTCAGCATGCATGAATAATGTATTTGAAGTGAATATAAATCAACCTGAACGTTTCCTTCAGAGAAATTCTTCGAAACTTTTCAGGTATTCGTTCTTATTTTTGGACACATAGAGTTTCCCATTTCCATGATCAGCGAGGTCTCCGATGAAAAGGTAGAATGGCCCTTTGATTGCTTCTCCTTCAGCTTTGGCTTTGCTCTTTATGCTATCAATAGAAAACGAAGGTAAGATTGATGTGACATTGTTGCAAATGATTATTTTCCCTCCAGTCATGAATGCCCCTGCCCTTTCTGCTGCAGAGCCTTGAACAACTATGGTGCCATTTCTCATGCGGATGCCGACAAATTGGGCAACGTTTCCTTGGATTTTAATTAGACCATTTCTCATGTAACACCCAACTTCTGTCCCAGCATCTCCATGTATTATAATTGTTCCACCTTGCATACCTTTGGTACTTCCCCGATAGGCTCCTCCAATGTAATCGCCTGCATTTTTCTTCACAATAATTGTTCCTCCCTTCATTGCAGATCCAGTCCAAGAGCCAGCGTTACCTTCTACCATGATTGTACCTCCCAGCATTTTCTCTCCAAGATGCATCCCAACATCGCCTTGTACCGTTATTTCGCCACCTTTCATGCCTGCTCCGATTCTTTGGACTCTTGAAAGGTTTCCAGTAAGGTGGATGTTTGTTTCATCAGGCGTTTCTTGGCTATCCTCTTTTAGCTCAAATAGGCTATTTAACAGGCGTTTTCGGTTTCCTTCCCAAATCTGAAGCTCAGCAATCTCATTCAACGATTTTCCAGCGAAAGTGTCTGGGCATATACATCCAGCATCAATTGGCACTCTCAACTCTTTTATTAACTGAAGTTTTAGTGTCATTTTTTACACCTTTGTTTGTATCTGGATTGGGGCGCCGATTGATAGGTAATGATTTGGCACAAGGTAGTTTTCATATTTGACTGTGTAATATTCTTCAAAGACTTTTTGAAGCTCAGGCTCAATCTCCAAGAGGCTTTGAGAAGCTTTCAAATCAGCCCAGTATGTTTTTCCATTGACGGATTTTACAACTTCACCGTTTTTCACTACTATTTCTCCGTCTTTTATTGTGTAGGCAGCGTTCTTGAAGGCCTGTCGAATCATTGCAGGTTCTTTCGCCAAATTCGTTTTTTCCGGGTTGAGGTTGTAGATGGCTATATCAGCATCCGCTCCTATACCCAAATGTCCCTTATTCTTCAAGCCTAGGGCTTTAGCTTGACCCGCCCTAGTTACTACTGCGATTTCATGAAGCGTGAATTCTCTGTCTATTGAAGGCAGTGAAGCTTTATGCCTTGCCTTTCTGCTAATTTTACTAATAACTGCATCTCTAGCTTTTTGGCTCATTAACCACGCAATAATCTTTGGATATGCCATGAACGGTCCGGCGTTGGGATGGTCTGTTGTCAAGAAGGTTTTCCATGGATCTTTTATTTTTAAGGCAAGTTCTAACCCGACTGTCCACTGAATTGCATGAACATAGCTTTTTCGCTTGTAGCGGAAAGGCACTATTCCAGAGCTAGTTTCAGTCTCCACATCATTGTTTACCCACTTGTTTCCGGTAATCTGATAGAGAATGAATTGGAAAGGACCATCTGCTGTCATGGTTGTCGTGTTAGTGAATATAATTTGCCCAATATCAAGTGTAACATGGCTGTGAGAATTCACATATTCAGAGATTTCTTCTGAAGCAGATCTAAAGGTGCGCCAGTTATTCCCTGCGAAGGCGCTGAATTGGCAATGGGTTAAGTGAATAGCAGGATTCACTTCTGTCGCTAAGTTTTCAACACATTTCATAGTCTCCAAAGTCGTTATGTAGTTGCCAGGCTTTCCTAGGTTATTTGTATGGACATGAATTGTGTGAGGCAAATTGAGAAGTTGGTTTACTTTGCACAAGCCTTGCACAATTTCCCGGGGCGTTATATCGAAGTTTGGCACAGGGTCATCGATATCACGAACATTTCGACCGAAACCCCACGCTTCTAGCCCCCCCGGGTTCACAATCTTAATAGCATATCCTTTGGTTGCCCTCATCATCCAAGCTACGTAAGCAGCACATTCCTCGTATTCCTTCGCCCTTAAGTGTTCCAATACAAACCAGTTGCTGCCTAAAAGTGGAAATGCACCTTTATCAATCATTGGTGTGTCATTTAGTTCTTCATGTGTATGTTTGGCCTTAAGCGGAGGCATAGCTGGCTCCATCACGGTTGTCCAGCCTAATCGTGAGTAACGGTAGCCTGTCGTAAAAGTTGAAGGAATCGAATAGCCAACGCCTGATCGTGTTTTCGCAGTTCTTGCTTCCACGTCTTTATAATGATCTTCTGGTCTTAGGAGGCGACCTGAGTTAACTTTGGATCCTGCGATGTGGGAGTGTATGTCGACTCCTCCTGGCATCACAACCATTCCTGAAGCATCAATAACTTTAGCGTTTCTCGTTTTTTCCACAATTTTACCATCAAGGACAGCGATGTCCATTTTTTCTCCATTGATATTATTCAATGGATCGTAAACGAAGCCATTCTTGACCAGAAGTCCTCCCATTCTAGAGCTTCCTCCTTTGTTGTTTTATGCGTTTAACTTGATGTAGAATTCTGCGCAGAATTTCCTCATCTGAATGACATAGTGAGGGCGGATCTACTAATTTTTTCATTGGCAGTGGAACACGGTCCATTCGGTATGCTGTTCCATCAACTTCGATTCCAACAAAGGCAGAAGGAAACACAACATCGGCGACCATAGTCGTTGGAGAAATCACAGGGTCGATTACGATTAGCGGGTTTTTCACTAAATTTTCGACAGCTGATCGCGGAAAATTGGAAACTGGATCCGAAGCGACAATCAGACCTGCATCCGCTTTGTCATGGGACAGTATATCCACTACAGATGTTTCCCCAGGATTATAACGTGGATAGTTTTGTGAAAAGTCTAAAGCAAATGGGTAACCTGTCTGCCAAGTATAAACAACATTTGCCCCTGCCACATTGAAATGTCCTCGCATGGGCATAATCACGAACTTTGTGCGAAGATTCAAATCCTGCGTCAGAGCAATTGCAGCGTCAATATTCTGCAACTTTCCAGAACTCATTGTTAACCCTACGCCAAAAAACAGAGCACCAAAATCACATCCAACAAGTGCATCGGCAACCTCCTCAAGCAGATCAACAGGCACGCCTGCAACCTGGTTCACTTCAAGCTCGCCATCTCTAACCAACAAACGTAAGGCTTGAAACAACTCAAAATCTTTGTTCGGTTCAACCTGAAGAAAGAAATCAGCAAATTCTGCGGAATGGGTTTTTCGAACATCCACAACAATCACCTTTCGCTTACGAGTTTCGAATTTAGGTGGCAGCTTTTGCCCAGAAAAAACTGGCAACGATGCTTCTTTCATCAACACCAGCTCTGAAGCTCTGTTGAGCCTTCTTCGACCCAGTATACCTCGCAACCTAGTCACAAAATGCTCCCATTCACTTTCCTGAAAGCGTCCGTCTGAAAAAGCTGTATAACGTTCCATGTGACGTGGATGGGCACTGTAGGGATCGCTAGCCCAATAAATAATCAGGTCAGCACGGTGACGTATCTGACCCAAAGTGCAGGTTGGTATGCCAAGATTCTGGATACTCAGAATTGATGGCCCATGGCAGACTGTGGAAGTATTATCTGTAATCCCTCCGACTTCTTCAGCCAATTCTAGTCCTACTCGTATAGCCTCACAGCTTGTGCAGCTCCAGCCATAGAGAATTGGATAAGATGCATCCACTAGGATTTGAGCACTTTTTTCCACCGCCTCCTCAAAAGTAGACTCAATTAACTTTCCGTTTTTTCTTATGAGAGGTCTTAAATTGCGATGTTTAGGATTGGAAAAACTCATGAATTTCGCTTCACTGACCGCACATGCATTTTTAACATCAATTATGGCGTTTTCCTTAACTGTTACACTGAGATCATCACAAAGAGTCCCACAAACTGGACAGGTGACATTATCAATCACTGGCATTGCTATTCCTTCCCAAAATACTGCCTTAAGAGCTGCGGGATGCTTGGAACCTTTTCTGCTGGGGCAGTCCGTATCTCTGCCTTTATCCCTTTGAAAGATGGCATCCCCGTTCCATGAGTTTGAGGGGGAATTATGATGTTTGCCCAAAGACCATAGGGCATGTAAACAATCCTCGGGTGGGATCCCCTTTTTGATTCTTTAACTTTAACAACCACTGATCCTTGCTTCGTTGAGATTCT
>CP070730.1:1416291-1424139 GCA_020351305.1 Candidatus Bathyarchaeota archaeon | reverse complement strand
CGTCAAAGAACATTCCCTTCACTATTCATTGCTCTCCTATGGCTCTGAATTCAGACTTTTATGAATTGTGGAAAAGCTGCTCAACTAATGAAGCTGCATAAGACAGAAATATCTACTTGATTAAATATCCTTAAAACAGGCTTAGAATCTGGAAATGTATGCCGGGGTAGCCTAGCCTGGTTTGGGCGCCAGACTCATAATCTGGAGAGCGAGGCCAAGCGCCCAGAAGTCGCGAGTTCGAATCACGCCCCCGGCACCACCCAAAACATGGTGTGACCTGAAGTAACAGGAATTTTTTTGTTTTTGTTTGTACCCCAGTTGTGCACATCCGTGGACATTTTTATGGACATGCTTTTTCTCACAGAAATTCCGAGAAGGCAAGATCGCGCTTTTTTTCGGAAAAGAAATCTCTTAAAAGCCTAGATTTTTTGTCCACAGTTTTGTACCCCAGCGTGTGGACGCGGACAGCCTGTCCCCAGGAGACAATGTCCACAATTTCTAAAGTCCATTTGATAATAGAGATCATTGCTTTTGGAATATTCCGCATGGATGTGCGGACATTTGCCAAAAGTTTGGAGCTTTTTGGAAAGTGCTTGGCAAGTGGTTTCTAAATGACTATCAAGTGATTGTCAACTAGTTATATAGCAGTCGCTAAGTTCCGGTTTTTGCACGCGCCTGATTTAACCAAGGTTCTTTGACTGCAGGTTTAGACCCTCCAGTCAGAAATGGCATGAGTTTATCTACAGCTGTCTTGATCTCTTCCCAATTATCTTTCCTTTGCACTATGAATTTCTGCTTTCGCTTCCACTCATCTCCCTTCTTGATCCATAGGTATACGCATATTTGTTTGCGTCCAAAAGACTCAAGGGCAACTACCGCTGACCACCATTTATCTGATTTGACTAATGTTATGCCATCTACAACATTTAGTGTTTCTGAAACTGGAAACTTCTCTTCTGTCAATATACCATCTCGCATTCATATTAACTCTGGCACAAAAATATAACGATATTGCGCTATGCCCGAGGGCGCTCAGGAAGCTGTGAATAAACCCCATCAGCAGTTCGATATACAGCAAGTCTTCCAACAGTCTCCCAATCGTCACCAACTCGGCGACGAATTTGAGCGACAATCACCTCAGCTTCTGGGTTCGACTTTCCTTTCCAAACTGTTATGCCAAGAAAATCGCTTTCATTTACACGATTGTGGAACCTTGCTTTAGGTTGTGATGTAGAACTCAAATAATTCCAACCCCACTTCATACATCCCTATACTGAATGTTATTAATAAGCCAAATTATCGCATGGGGCGTGCGTTTACCATCATTTCTTATCGCTCGGATGCATGTATACAGGTATATAAGATGGGCACTTGTAGCCCCAGTAAAATGAAAAAGAGAGATTTTAAAAAATGATTCTTTTGGAATCTGTAATCGAGCGTTATGTTTGATAGCAGGTTAGACGATTAATACCTGCGTCGTGATCTTCTTCTCTTTGACCAACAATCTCGACAGTATACTGGCCTGCTAGGATCGGGTTTGAATGGGACTTCGCATTCTTGTCCACAATCAGCGCAGGTTGCTTTATGCATCTCTCGAGTTTCTCTATACGACAATCGAATTACACCTCCATTTTCTAGCTGGCGAAAAACTAGTATTCTCCTGAATTCTATTTCTCGCGTGAATTACCAGTTGATAAGCTGGCTTATATAAACTTATGGTGGATACAAGCGAATAACGCCTGAAGAAGCTGATGAGGCAATGAAAAGATTTCTAGGAATGTGCGCCATACATGCTATAAGATTATCATTTCAGCCTTTTTGACCAGAGGTTCTAGAATTTTCTTGGGAAGCTTTGTTTTTCTCAAAAGTTCCTCTGGGTCTTCCGAGGTTAGCTGTTTTAGTAGGATAATTCCTGCTGATGCTAATTTTTCTTTAGTTGGAGTCGTTAGGCCTTTGATGCATTGTATGGGGTAGAGCTTCTTCTCATCGATCATGGCTTGCAGGCTATGGTCTAAAGGGGACGCCCACCCTATTTTGTGAATTCCTCTGCACTCAGCGTAACGTTTGGCGTGATTCGAGAATTTTGTGTTACAAACGATCATCGCTTTATCTATTTTCAGCTTGTTAAATCCTAGTTTGAATCCTTCTGTAATGTCTTCAAGGACTGCCCACGCAATGCGACTTTCATCCAAGCCTGTTGGAGTATGATAGTTGTAATGATGCTTCACCTCCACAATGTATGTCAAACCATTTTTACTCGCAACAGCATCAACTTCATGCTCCACACACCTGCCGCGAATAATTCGGTTGGAGGTCACCTCATAACCATGTTCACTCAGTAAGATCTGTATGAAGCGTTCAAAATCAGGCTGAGGCTTCATCAAACTCAATGCTCTCCTCAGGCAGATTTGATGTTTAATCGAGGGCTTGTACCTGCCTAATCTTCTGAAAATCATCTGAAGAATTTTCCGAGTCTCTACGCCATCATATATACTATGCTCAATTCCTTCAGCGACCTTCTCGGCCATCTCCTTGTCAGCGCCCATTCTCATGCACGTTCGAATAATCTTTTTTCGATCGAAACGCTGTTTTCTCCCGTCAGCTTTTGTCACGAAGATAGCCAAAACTATCTACCGAAAGCTTATAGAAATCTCAACCACTAAAAAGGTTGTTGCCATGTATAATCTATTTGTTAACAACTGATCGCTATAGGACATAAATTAGATTTGCTAAACTCTCAGATTTTTTTATAGTAATAGCATCGTCAGATTCTAATTGTAAGAATCTTTCATTGTTGTCTGCTAAGACCCATGCAGGCCCTCTGTTCATCTTCACTTCCACTAAAGAATCTCCATCAACCACAAAGCTCTCTACGTTTTTATTGTGCAAGTTATTGAATGCCACACCCAGCCCTTCTTCAAATTGCTTTCCACCAGTTGATTTGTAGTAGCCTGTTGAACCGAAAGGTGTTGCAACAATAACTCCGTCACCGATTAAATTCTCAAATCTCTGCTTACCCACAGACACAGAGAATCTAATAGCGTATATCGGGAGTTTGGTGTGAACTTGGATTTCATTTAATCCAATCAGTTTTTCGTTCTTGATTCTTGTCTCAATTTTGATTTCTTTCTTTATTACGAACTTCTCATCCCTAATTTTAGAGATCACATTGTTCATATCATAAAAAGTGTAATCGCACTTTCTACAAATTTTCGTCCGCTTAATGATAAGTTTAGGAATCTGTGGAAAATTCCTTTCAGCAAATAGAACGGTTCCATCTCCGCCATAACAAACAATGAAATCTGGATTTCTTTCAACTAGCTTGAAGCCACCTTTTATTAAGAGGGATCTTACTTCTGAGGTTTCATTCTGAGAAACCAATAGAACTGTTTCTAATTTTTTTACCCCTTCTTGACTTGCCAATTATCAACCTTCCCTTGAGTTTCGATGCACTCTCATGTTTATGTTTTGAGGAATGTCCAGGCATATTAGAAATGTCGTATTTCAGAGTTTTTGAATTACAGCCACAATAGATAGCAGTAGCCACATCGTTATTATGAAAACTAACATTGACATTGGATTATTAGCGTCTAGGAAGATTTCAAGGGCTTGTCATAGCAGGTTTCATCGAAGTACTTGAATGAAAAATCTTTGATCACACCTTCATCTGTAACCATTATGAAGCTTTGAAGATCCTCTAGATACTGTGACCAGTCGCTTCGGAATTGGCTTATTTTCAGAGCATAATCCCGGTAGTCTTTATGCAGAGACATTATCATTCCAGTCATGCCTAATCCCTGTCCTCGACTAGCAAAAAACACATTTGGAAACTTCATTGAGTACACCCGTAGCCTCTTAAACAACTCTTCAGATACGACCTCCGGGTGCATCTTTACAAATGTAATGACAAGTATTTCGCAGCCTATTTTTTTCCAATCAGGAATAACAGTATAACTCCTGATGATTCCATCATGTTCAAGCTTACTGCGATTTCTGGTTATTGTTGGTTGCGAAACCCCAAGCTTCTTCGCAAGCTTCCTGTCGCTTTGTTTAGAGTCCCTCAACAATTCTATCAATAATTTCTTGAGCAATTCTTTTCGCATAATTGAGAATATGTGATGGCTGAATTTACATTTTTTGGTTCATTGCTTACTTACATGTGTTGGATACACACGCGAGCCATTAAGCAGGTTTTACCAAGCGTCTCAAAGAAACTCGGTGCTCCAAATTGAACCGAAAGCTCTAAATTTCTTGATCGAGGTTCTTTTCCTAAAGTAGGTATGCCTCGGTAGCTCAGTGGCTAGAGCAACAGCCTTGTAAGCTGTAGGTCGCGGGTTCAACTCCCGCTCGGGGCTCCACCGCATTTTGGGTTATTTCTCGAGAACCGGCTTGATCTAAGCTTCTTTGGCAAACTGGGTTTGCGATGTTGTGTACTAGTACAGTACTAATACAAACTGTTCTCTCAATCAACTTGGGTATGCTCAATCCAGTAGATTGCGAGAGTTCTGACAATCTCTGCTTCAAGTCATTGCGTATCGTAATACATGTGAATCCTTCTCTTGGCACAATCGCACCTCTACACTGCATGAATGCCGTTATTTTGCTTGATAAGTATTTTCAAAAAATCAGCTCTTGTTACTATTCTGATTTTTCCATTTCGTTCACCAATTAAGATAATATAGTGAAATAAGAGAGCTTGGGCGATCTCTGCGACAGGGGTATTTGACGAATAAGTTGGTGCTTCATCTATTACAATTCATGTGGAAGAATAACATGTCGCCCTAGATGGTTTGGACATAGTTATTTCTGTGAGATTTGCAATAAAACCATATGCAAAAAATGTGCTTATTGGACAAATAAGTATTTGATTTTTAGGAAGAAACTTTGTAAGATTTGTTCTGAAAACCTGAGAAATGATGGAAAAAAAATAAGGAGATTTGAAATGTGACTATTGGCTAAATTGGGATTCGAACACAACCAAGAATAGAAACGCTGGAAAGGCTGATGACGGTTGTATCATGCCAAGTGTTGTGGTTGTGATTTTTTGGGATTTTCGAAATATGGGGGATAATAAAGTAAAACACTGAGAATAGGAGTGGGTTTGTTTTTCGCGAGCAGAATCTCTGCAAGTTCCTTTGCAGCCTTTGCACTCACAAACACACAGGTTAAATTGCCTGCACGTACGCATTTTTTTTAGCTTCCATATGTTTAGGTTTCCTTGTGACATCGGAGACATAAGATTTCACAGTTAGAGAGCGTTTCCTCCCCACCTGTGGCTTGACTAGTCTTATGGTGAGCTTCCCAAGCTCCAACTTGTCCTTCCTTTCCTCTGCTTGGCCATACAAGTCTTCTAGGGCACCTCCCATATGGGTGATCATGAGTTTTTCTGCGGCATTCGCATATTTTTCCAGATCTCACCCAAGCCGCCTTTACGATACTGCCTAGAAACTTCCCCATCTAGCCACAATCCTAAATGTTTCGTCTCTATGTCCTTATAAAAGATAAAAATCTTTTCGTTTTTTTGTGAAAAATAAAAAATAATTTGTTTGTATGTGCTTTCAAGCAACACTCGTTATATTCCGGTTTGGGAAGAATGTTTAATTTTTCTTACACGTATTCGTCTCTTCTCCAGAAAAATTAAAACGGGAGGAGGTGAGTTTTTGAGCATTAAAAGATTTCTTGGTATCATCACCATTGTTATAATCGTCATCGGCGTCGGGGTTCAAGCAGCCATTCAGATTCACAGCTTCTCAGACATAGCAATGCCTTTCAAAATGACATCTCTAAATCTTTATTTAGGTGGGCTTGTACAACCAAACGGAGGGGACGATGTTCCTGGCCCAGGTTGGCCAGGGCCTGGCTAAATCAGCAAAGTGGCCTTAACCTTAAATCTTTCAAACTAGCACACTATACAATTGGGAGGGCTCGGTGGTTCCTTGAAGAAAGGTTTAGATTTCCTTGATCTTCGAATACTTGAAGCCATTGGAGCGAGAAGCCAACTATCGATACCAATCTTGAAGAGGGAGAGGAGATCTTGAAGGTTTTCCCTGGAGGACGCCGTATCTCTAAGTTTTCAGCTTCTATGGGTAAATGGTGCTAACTAACAAAAGAATGATATATGAAGGATCTAAGCCGGGGCCATTCAGCTCCACACCAGATGTTCTAAGTTTTTCTCTTAAAAACTTCACAGATGCTGAGATTGTCAGTGCTGGAATGCTTGACAAGTATCTAGAGGTAAGATTTGACACAAAGACTTCTCGTGAAACAGTCCACATAGTTGGAAGAAAGCTTGAGAAAATAAAGGAAGCTCTCCAAGAGTATAAGACTGCATAATCGATTTAACATGAATGCTTAGTGCCAGAATATTTCATACACTAATCGAATTAGAATTTTATCGTTTAGCTATCAGATGAGCTTTTTTCACTTGTAACCATCCACTATGGGATTTCCAAATTTTCTCTACTTCCACTAGATCTATTCTTTTCTTGAAAAAAGGAGCGTCTAGAACCAGAGTTTCATATTCGCCACCTTCGCCTATGAGTGAGATGTGATATTTGCATTTGAGGTCTATGAGAGAATTTATCGTGCATGTGCCTATCTGTTTTCCTAACCAGCCTTCGTCAAATCCTTGTGCATAGACCCCAGTTATGATGGCTTTGAATTTTTGCCTAACCAATTCTCTGAGTAGTTTTAACTGGTTTTCTTTCCATAGTGGCGTAATCGAAACAATGCCTATTTCCTTGCAGATCTTTTCAATTCGCTGCTTTTGATACTGAGAGGCTATTGATCCTGAGACTACACCTTCTATGTCCAATGTGGCTAATGCACGTTTTAGGTCCTTCAGCTCTTCTTCTTTAATAGCTGCAGTTTCTTCTTTCACCAATGGGATGCCCGTTGCTTCTGCAAAATAGTCAACTAAGTGGATGTTTGGATAATGAAACATCCAACTGTCTTCTCTTTGCGGTATCATTGCAACCAAGAATTTCACTTCAAATTGCTCCTGTAAAGCCCGGTGGAGTGCCAAGGCTGAGTCTTTCCCTCCACTGATCAAAGCTGCAACACGCATACAAACAAACCAAGTTCTAGGTCTAGTGTCTATTAGTAGCTATTTTTCAAGTTTTTCAACTTTCTTGAATATCTGTTTGGTACCCGCTTGCCATGCTTGAAAGTCCTTTGGAGATGTAGGATAACTCCTATACCAAGCCTTAATCTCTTCCATTGACTTGGTTGTATTTCTTAGCTTTCTTAGAACACTTATCTTTTTTACTCCTCTAAAGGCTCTCCTAGCTTTTTCGGTTATAGTAAATCGTGCCTCCCCACCCATACTCGCCTTTAAAACGTCCTCCTCAGTCAGTAATTTATACCGCATGCTATAATTCAGGTCTTCATCATCCAAATTCTGTAAGAGAATGCGGAAAACCTCTAGTCCTGCTTGTTTCGCCCCATAGTCCCTTATGTATCCAACATTATAATCCCACAACTCCTCTCGACTCACGTCATCCTTTTCTATAGCCTTTGCTGCCGTTTCCCCAGCCAAAGTCCCCCCAATCATTGAGGGTCCCATGCCACCGCCATGAATAGGGTTAACTTGACAAGCCGCATCGCCCACAATAATGATGCCGTTGCCCACCATATTATCCAAAGGTCTGCGAGTAGGTACACACCACGCGCCCTTGTCAACTACCGAAGAGCCCTTGAAAAGCGATTGGGAAAGTATACGTTCGTGGAATCGCTCTCTAGGATTCGGAAACTTCCCGGTCATAGCTACCCCTAAACCAACATTCACTTTGTTACCGCCTTCGGGGAAAATCCAATAATATCCTCCAGGCGTAATTTCTTGAGTTAGGT
>CP070730.1:1412230-1416191 GCA_020351305.1 Candidatus Bathyarchaeota archaeon | reverse complement strand
CGCAATCCACCAGCGAGGAGTCGGCCAAATGCTAGTTCGAAACGTGTGATTGGAAGGCTTAGCATGTAGTGGTGGATTTGGCGACGCACTTCCATGTTTACTTCTCGACCAATCATGAAGGCTGAAGCGAACAAGCCTAGGACTGTGACTCCTGGGGCGAAAAAGCTGAAGTAGGTTTTTATTTGTTCCGCTATCTCTGGGCTCACCATTTGGTTGTAGACTACTGCCATTATCAGCAGGTCGGCGAGGTTCATGCTTATCAGGCCAGCTAGCCACCACTTGTAGCGAAAGAAGTTTCTGAAATCATACTCAAGCATGTGCAGGATCGCTTTCATCTATTGCCAGCCTCCTCCTTCAAGCCGTCTCTCATAAATCGTGACCCCAATGAACGTGAAGGTGAAGAAGAAAATGACCAGCCCAATTATCGCTGCTAACGGCATAGGACTCACAGTTAAGTACCTTTCAATTCCAGTTCCCCAACGGAAGAGGTCAGACGCGAAAGTGACTGGATTGAATTTTGAGATTGTCGCATAAGTTGGGCTTGCCTTTTCAACGAAGAAAAGGGGATACATAGTTGTGCTCAAGCGAACTATCAAGGCGTTCACCACCCCCATGAGAATATCAAATCGATCTCCAGATTTCAACGAAACTATAATTGTAATACTCATACCAGAGACCCCAAAGGCAAACAAGAAAAGGGCTAAGAACGTAATCAAGAGATTTACTGGGTTTGCAAGTCCAATTACGCCCAGGGCTATTGCGATAAGTGGTCCTACAAATATGAAGCTACGGATTCCACCGCCAATCGATCTTCCCAAGACAAGCTCCTTTCTAGAAACAGGAAGACTGAGCAGATACTCGAAGACCCCGTGTTCAGCTTCTTCAGAAATATCATACCCAATAAATACTGATGCGGAATAGAGCATCATTATCACGACGCCTGCGACATAGTATTCGAAATAAATGTCCGCCAACTCGGGTACAACCATCCGAGAAGCTATCAGACCGAAGAAGGCGACCTGTGCAGCGAACCATATTGTTCGCATTATTATGAGGGCTTTGAACTGGAACAGTGTGCGCAGGTCTCTTTCGACTACAAATACCAGTTTCTTCGTTCCTTTCACCTCGAAGGACCTTTCTTCTGAGCCTCTTCAATGGTCAACCCTGTATAATGCACGAAGACATCGTCAAGAGATGGCTCGCTCATACGGATTGAGCGCATTGGGGCTCCCCGCTTCAAGAAAAGCTCCATGATCTGAGGAATTATCTCTTCCACTTTGTTTAAATAGACCTTAAGTTTGTTGGGTTTCAACAATGCCAAATCTGCAACTTCTCGGAAGTCTTTTAACTCCTCCAGTACTTTTTGGTTTGCTTCTTTTTCAAGCTCAATCTCTATTATGTCTCCACCAGGGATGCTATCTTTCAAGGTTTTGGGCGTATCACAAACCAGCATCTTACCTTTATGCATGATGCCAACGCGGTCAGAAAGCCGGTCTGCTTCATAAAGCTCATTAGTTGCAAGTATTATGGTAGACCCTTCTTCTCGAAGTTCGCGAATCATGTTCCAGATCTTGTGCTTGCCTACTACATCTATTTGGGCAGTAGGCTCGTCAATGAAAGCAATTTTGGGCCTTTGAATTAAGATCTTCGCAACTTCAACGCGTTTCTTCATTCCACCTGAAAGACCATGAACTTTCTTCTTTCTGTCATCCCACATGTTCACGTCTTCGAGCACTTGCCTGACTATTCTCTTCCGCTCTTGAGTTGAAAGACCGCAAACCTTTGCATGCCAATTCAAAACATCCCAAGGCGTGCTGACCCACATAAGCTTCGGCTCCTGAAAGCAGATGCCAATTAATTTTCTCACGTCGTTTGGGTTTTTTCCAACATCATATTCTCCAACGATCGCCGTTCCATCTGAGGGTTTAATCACTGTTGAAAGCATCAGAACAGTCGTCGTCTTTCCCGCTCCATTTGGACCCAATAAGCCAAAAATTTCCCCCTCATCGATATTCAAATTCAAACGATCCACAGCTACTAAGTCCTCGAAACGCCTCGTCAAATCGATTGTTTGGATCATGGGCACCTGTACACCATCTCCGATCTCTTGCTCGTAGAGCAAACAGAATGAAGGACAGCAATAGATAAGCCTATCTCAAGCTTTCAGAGGTTGAAACAGGGATTACTCGTGCGCATTGGTAGGAAAAACTGGAGAGATTTTTTAGAATACATCTGTCGAATAGGTGCTCGCGTGACAAACACTTAAGAGCCTCAGTGCGCGCACACTGCTTTTTCTTTGAGAATAGATGATAGAACCTTGTTTCTGAAGTTTTATTACTATGCTTGAATTAATAGTTGGAATTTGTGGGAGAATGATGAGAAGAAAGATGCTTCTAGCGAGCAGCCTTGCAGTGATTATTGGGGCTGCAACTTTATCGATTATTCAATATAGGTTTGGTGTACCTTTCACATCTTTGGCATCAGGATCATTGGTTGTTTCGGCTATTGCCAAGTATCCTGTTCCAACAAGTGACAGATTATCATCCCGCACTTTGAGGGTTGATGTATTTGAAAATGGACAGAAAATCGGGGAATCTGGGACGGTGATAAGCCTATCTCCGGGAAAACATACTATTTCATTTGGTGACTTCAACGATACTTATGAGAGCCCACAGCCTCGGGAGGTAGAAATTACGCATTTCGAAAAAACTACTACTGTTGTTAACTACTTTGCTCGTTATGGTATTCTTCGCGTAAATACAGAATTTTATGATGCCTATAATGAGACACACACTAGTGTTGAGGCTGACATCTTCATTGATGGGCAATGGCGGGGAAATCGATCTGTATGGATTAGGTATAATGAGGCAGAGCTAGGGAATCACACCATATTTTTCTCTGCCCCAGGCTTAGATCTCAAAGGATACGATCGCCCTTACAATACAACAATCCTAGTGGAAAAATGCAAAACCACAATCGCCACGTGCCAATTCACCAAGATTCTCACTTTAGAAGAACAGGAGTACGTTCGTGCCAGAGATAAAGTGCGAAAAATACTTTCAAAAGATCTGGATCCTGACTCAAGATTGGTTACTGATGCATTTCTAAAATGGGTCTTAGAAAACAAGGTCAATGTTCCGTTCTATTACATTAACATTAATGGTCGTGGTAATACTCCACTTGTCGGATCCATTCGGTATGTTATCGCACAATATGCTGGTATTCTTCTTGATGAACGGGTGAGAGCATTTCAGAACCTTCATGAATGGCTTCAACCAGCAGGGATAGATCTTTTCGGACCTCCTCCCGAGCACTCTGAATATCAATCTGTGCGTGAGGTCTCATTTCAGAATCAACCTGAGACAATGTTTGTTGTAGAAATTGAGTACAGACTTGAGATTGAGGAGTTGGAAGATGTTCAGGGTGGGGTAATTCATGGGTATATTCTGGATGACTTGGCAAATGTAATCTCACTCTTTCCTAATGCTATTCCTGCGGGGATAGGCATGTGGTTTGATGCTACAGGAGAGGTTTATGTATTGACGAGTGGGTTGGAGAAATTTGAGGTAGTCTATCCAGAATTCAAAGAGTATTCAAATCTTGACGATTGGAGCAAGGGATGGTATCATGCTACTTGGAAAAGCATCTCTATCTCCTCAATGGTTGACTTCTATCTGGCTGACGCTATATCGCAAATTAACCAGTTGATCTCTGCTTACAGAGTTGGAGCCATCCTCCTCAATCCTCAAGAGTTCCTAGAATCGGTTCGGATTCTAAGCTAACAAGGTGGTGGAGTTTTGCCACCCGTTAAAAGGAGAGGTTGAATGAAGATAGGGAAGCGCATTCTCGAAGCGATATTCACCGTAATCGCTCTTGCCCTCATTCTTTTCCTTGTATACATAACAATCCTAATAGTGATTAACAAAGGAACTTTCATCACAATAGCAGGCATCATCATTTT
>CP070730.1:1397460-1412130 GCA_020351305.1 Candidatus Bathyarchaeota archaeon | reverse complement strand
TGGTGAAATATTGGATCAATCCTTAAAAATGGGATTGAAGTACCAGATTCGTGTCCAAGATCTTGATCGGCACGCCTTAATAGTTGGAGTCACAGGATGCGGTAAAACCAACACATGCTTTCACATGCTTAAACAACTTTGGCAAAGAGGCATTCCCTTCTTAGTGATCGAACCTGCCAAGACAGAATATAGAAAGCTACTTCAGAGCAAAGAGCTTGGAAATGACTTGCGGGTCTTCACGTTAGGCGACGAATCTGTATCTCCATTCCGGTTGAACCCCTTCCAGATTATGCCTGGCGTATCAGTCCAAAGCCACATAGACCATCTGAAATCAGTCTTCAACGCTAGCTTCGTTATGTATGCTCCAATGCCCTATGTTCTGGAGCAGTGCATCCATGAAGTTTACGAGGACAAGGGATGGAATCTGGCTACAAACGAGAACGAGATGGGGAGACATAGAAACGCGCATCCAACTCTGACAGATCTATATCGAAAAGTAGATGAATTAGTTGACCGACTCGGGTACGAACGAAGAATTACCATGGATGTGAAAGCAGCTCTAAAGACCAGAATCAATAGTCTACGTGTGGGTGGAAAGGGCTTGATGTTGGACACCAAGACAAGCATACCGATCGAGCAACTTCTGGAGCACCCCGCTATAATAGAGTTGGAGAAGGTTGGTGACGACGATGAAAAGGCATTCATCATAGGTCTACTCCTCATGCTCCTCTACGAATACTATGTTTCGAAAGGAGTGAAAGAGGGAGAAAGTCTCAATCACATCACTATCATCGAGGAAGCTCACAGGCTGCTGAAGAATGTGCCCACAGAAGTGAATTATGAAGCTGCTAACATTAAAGGGAAAGCCGTCGAGGCCTTCTGTAATATCCTATCTGAGATTAGAGCATATGGTGAAGGGTTCGCAATATTGGAACAGATCCCATCAAAACTCGCTCCAGACGCCATCAAGAATACCAATCTCAAGATCATGCACCGCGTCGTCTCGATAGATGACCGGTCCACAGTCGGAGGAGCAATGAACATGGATGAAAATGAAATAGCCCGTGTCGCCTCGCTCAACGTTGGCGAAGCTGTCGTATATAGTGAGGGTGACGACAGTCCTCTCCATGTCAAGGTACCATATAGCAAGATACCGTCAGCTGACACCACGACCAAAGCTGAGGATGATCTGATGGTACACAAGGCCATGAAGACTTTTATGGAAAAAGCTCAAGAAATCTACATCCCTTTTGACAATTGTCAAGAACATTGCAAAAAGATATGTGATTACAGAAAGAGGGCTCAGTGGATTGTAGATGACACAGGTTTTCAAGAAGCCTTTGCGTACTATGTCCTCTCCAGTGTGGAAGAAGCCTCCACCTTAATCCGTGAGTATCCATTTCTGGTTCAGAGCGTCAGTGAACGAAGGAAGAACCTCAAGAGAGGGTTAGACTTCTTCATATGCGTAATGATCCAGGCTGTAGATGACTATTTCGAGAGGAAAGGTCAACAATACAGGTGGATGTACAGCGAAGTTCAAGGCTTGAAAGCCAATTTCATGAAGATAATGCAGAGGGTCATGGAGATCTATGGACGAGAACTCGAAGAGAAAGAGCTGATGGAGTTCCACGAGAAGATCAGTGCTTTCCAAGATCAGTACAAGAAGCTCTGTAGACGTCGATATGATCCTTACACTGGCTGCCGCGAAAATTGTGCCAATGGCTTATGCCTTTACAGATTCAACGCTCAACCACTTCTTAAAGATGAGCGTTTGGATCGATTCTTCAAAACAGCCATGACCGAAAAAATCGGAGATGAAATGTGGAAGAGTCTTAAAAGCGCCAGCCAGACCGCTAGCAGAAGAATCATCTCAGATGAAGTATCTCCCGAAGTGAAGCAGAAGGTATCACTTTGCTACGCCATACAAAAAAACCATTCTCTCCCATACCATGATTGGCGCAGTTTCTTAAAGGACAGAATTGTGGCTAATCTCTGAAACAACGCGTGCTAACTCTACTTCGATCTAATAGTTCAGTAAATCTCAATCTAACATGACTTGATTAGATTGAAGAAATACTTTTCTTGGGCGTTGCCCCTCCTTTAACATTAGGGAATAACGTTGAATAAGGAAGTTGACGATGTTCGAGAGGAACAGGAGACAAGCGATACTTCTGAGGAACCAACAGAAGCCCCAGCAATGGCGCCAACAGACACAGCTGTAGAAGCGGATATAGAAAACGGTCAACAAGCAACTGAAGCACAGTCAGAAATCCCAGAAGAGACTGCAGACGAGAGTCAGGATGAGCCAGAAGAAGACAAAGCGGGAGAGGAGACACCATCAAAAGACAAACCAGGACAGGGCAAGAGCGGACGCGTGCATACAGTTCCTACGATATCGGACGCGGGTTACCGAAGAAGGAAGGATAAGACAGCAATCTTTCTTCGAGACCTTAGACAATGGCTTCGCAAGCGTGAGGAAAACCAAAACCCTGAGCTCGCGCATGAGCGCGTGTGGGAGAGGGATGAACCTCCTGAAACCACTGCACCTATACAACCAGAAGTTCATACCGAGACTCCGTCACCCGAATCGACTGAAGCACAAGGAGAAACCTCAGCACCTGAAACGCGCGCTCCTAAAATTAAACCACCTGAAGCAGGAGAAAGAACTACAGCATTTGAAACAACAACCTCCGAGCCTCGAACAATAGGAGAGGCGATAGAAGATGCAGCAGTGGACGCGGCAATAGAAGCGGACAGATATATAGGCCCGGCAATCGATGAGGCAATAGATGCGGCAGTAGATGAGGTAGTAAATTACGCAGAGAACGCATTAGGACAGATAGAAAGCGTAGGAGAAGTAGCAGCCGACGTGGCGCGGGATGCGGCAAATGGTATACAAAGATTTGAAGACGCAGCAAATCGTGTAGTGAGGGACGCAGCAAATGTCGCAGTAGATGCAATGAGTCTTGTAGCGGGGGCGCCAACAAACGGCGCAGAAAGACTAAGAGATGCCGCGATGGATGCAGCAAGGGAGGTAGCACAAAAGGCAGTTGATTCTGTTGAAGATCATGCCCGCGCGTTCCCACATAGTGCGGCAAGAAGTGCAGAAATGCTTAGAGACGCAGTAAGTGCGCATGTGCGGATGCGCCCACTACGTGAGTACTATCGTGATCGCAGCCAAGAGAGAAACGAGGAAGACGAAGACGATCAAGACGAGAGATGAAAACGGGTACATAACACAAGAAATCATGAACCCTCAATTCATACTTTGTAGAACAGCGCGCGGTTCAAGCTACACATGTAAATGTGATGGCAGTTTTCACTTTTCTCATCAATCGTTTAATCAGTATTATTTGCTCCCACTAAGTAGTATCCCCAAGCTTTAATGTTGTCAATGTTTTCAAAGTCTTTTTCGCTTCCTGCCTGACTGACTGCGTAGGATTGAGATGGTTCAAGAGTGTCGTGTGGGGGTGTAAGCTCTAGAATCAATAGTGAACCATTTATGAATTGTCCCTGAGCCCTGACACCGAAAACACTGAAGTCGTGTTGATTTGTAATGTTCACAATGAAGAAGCCTTTAACTGAAAGCCTCCATTCGCAGAGTAGACTCGCGACCTCAGTCTTATGCGGAGTCGTATCATTGCCATCTATTGACAGTTGATTCTGAAGTATGTTGATCGCAAAAGCCGAAGTAACAACTATAACGAAAAAACATATGGTGATAATGATCGCTTGCTTCCTACTTATTAACTTGAAAAATGTGACGATTCTATTATTCACACCAGTCACCGTTGCTTCATCAACAATATTCAACGTATCTCATACAAAAGACTAATAAAAGCGTATGCGCGCGCGTAGAGGTTGCTATGTCAGAATCAAAGATGTAATTGACCACCCGAAAAGCTACAAACTATCTTGCCAAAAATGCAATCTCAAGTAAAAAACAGGTTTTTGCAAAGTTTTCCAAACATTAAATCATTCATTCCTTTCTATTGTCTTCAACCACAACAACATATAGGGAAAATGGAGAAAGAAATAATTTTAAAACATGCTGAGAGTTTTGTAAAAAACCTAGCGCGTACGCATTACTTACGCTTTACGAGCGAAATTGAGTTGGTTGGACAAGTGCCTGTGCAGACTCCGCAGCCAAAACATCTTTTATGGTCAAACACCATCTCACCGTTCTTTATTTGACGGGCTTTAAATTGACATCTCTCGGTGCAAGTGTTACAGTTAATGCAAGTCTCAGAACTGTTTATAGCAACATACTTTGATGCCACTACTGCGTCTGGGATGCCAAACCGCACCAGACCACTCATAGAATGGCAGCAGCATGAACAGCAGCTGCAGACATACCTTGGCTTCTCATCGTCTTTAAAAGTGTAAGCAATATGAACCAACCCAGCATCATGCGAGCGTTCCAGAACTTCAAGGGCTTTTTCTAGACTCACCCTTCTGGCTGATCCCCTTTTGATCTCTTCCTCAGCCTTTTCATCTAGACCTAAACAGACATCCTCTGGTGCGTCGCACATTTTCACCCTGCTTCGACATCCACACTCCCCAACAGAGATCAATCTAGCCTCCTTGAGAATATCCTTCATCTCTGCAAGGCCTAGGATACGCTGCTTTCCTTGCAAGTGAACGTTCACTGGAACAGTTACAGCAATCATTTCTCCGACGTATTCCTTCTCAATCTCTTCCTTTGTCCAGTCTTTTTGTTCTGACATATTAATCTCCATTCTCTTGCACACCTGCTGGAGAGTTGCGATGTGCACACATGGCTTTTCTTATTAGATATCTATAAAAATTTCCCGCTTTTTGGGCGCTTCCATGATGACATTTTTCGTCAAGGCTTAACTCCAACGCGGTTCAATTGTATTTGTGGTGAGATTGTTGAAAGAATGGATATGTGTGCAAGTTGGTCATCATAAGCAAGTTGGTCCCACAATTGAAAGATTCGAGAGAAATGGTTGGAAACTCCATACCTACCAAGTGACTGGACGCGACATATGGATGACACACTATCTTCTCTTCGAAAAAAATACAAACTCCTAACTTTTTTGAGCGTGGGATGATTCTTAAAGCGATATTATTAATAAAAACTATTAGCTACGTTCGATCAGCCTCGAGCACGATATTTTGACAACACGGATTATTTTTTTCATTTGATGCTTCTTACTTTCATGCTCTTTAATTGACAGTGTGCTTGCTCTGAGGAGTTAGCAGCTCAACAAGGTTGCGATAATTGCTGCGAAGGCTAGAGTCTGGGTTTAAGCGATTAATTTTGTCACCAATGCTTGCCAAGCGACTCTGAAGCTCATCAAACTTTCTATCCTCCCTCGTATGTTTATATACAAGGCACTTTTCAACTCCACCTCGTATTCTACCTTTTCTTTGTTCCATCTGGAATGCAGAAGTTGATAAGCCATATTGAATAACCACATCCGCATTTGGGAGGTCCACCCCAGCGCCTCCAACACCAACCGTTGAGATTAGCACTTCATTTTGCCCCTCATTAAACTCTCTAAATTTCAATCCTTGCTCATCTAAACCCATGTTCCCAGTTACAATGTCAGAGCCGATTCCTGCCTGTTGCAAAGCGTCTTTAAGCTCCTCACACCCATCAATGTACCTGTTGAAAACTAAGATTTTTTTGCCTTTTTCAGTGGATAGCTTGATAATTTTTACTGATTGTCGCATCTTCGATGAGTATGGATCTGATCTCGCGCGATCTGCCGTGAGTTGCTTGATACGATCCCAAGATTCACCTTCAACTTCTATGTCACTAACATAGTCAAATAAAGCTCTAAATGATCGCTCTAGAAGAAGTAACCTCATATAAATGGCTTTGACAACTGATTTTGCTGCTGAAGACACGCGACTATCAGTATGATTGATCAAGGAAGTGACTACTCTCAGCATGTGTGAAGAGTATAAACCACTACGATGGCTTTCCAAGCGTTTAGAAATTATGCCAAGATTAGCCCCTATAATGGTTTTTATTTTCTTATCAAGCTCTTCGACCCAAGGATCAATGATATAATGCTTTTGAGTTTTTACGTCAAAACTATACTTTTCAGTGTCATCTATACTTGGTCCAATAGTGATTGCCTGAAGTTTCTCTTCCAACATCCTTAGTTCATAAAGGTCCCCAGGTGTTGCAGTGAGACCAATGAGCTGTTTTAGTTTAAAGCTTTCGAGGATTAGGGCGTAATCTTTCTTAGTGTCATAGGTCCAAATGGGATCTTTTGGATTGGGAGTCATGATCTTAGATACCTCGTCAATGAAAACCATGTCAACTTGCTCAATTTGACGTTTCTCAAATATCTTCTCTGAAAGGTCTTTCGAAAATAGCCTTGGTGTTGAAATTACTACGTCAGCCTCTCTGTAAAGATTCTTCTTCTTCGCCTTTTCCTGAATCTTTCTCCTTATCCTTGTTTTTCCATAAACAAATTTTGAATAATTGCTGATTTCTCTGCTAGTGGCTACTTTTGCATATTCGGATAACCCTAGTTTCTGGGCAAAATCACACCATTGATTGACCATTGCTCTAGAATGAGGGATAATTATCACTTTTCCTGCCTGCAGTCTTCCAAGATTATGCGCT
The DNA here is from genome assembly GCA_020351305.1 of Candidatus Bathyarchaeota archaeon. Classification (GTDB taxonomy): domain Archaea; phylum Thermoproteota; class Bathyarchaeia; order Bathyarchaeales; family SOJC01. Next base: position 1,405,523 of record CP070730.1, on the reverse strand, counting down.
CTTGCTACAGCTAAATAAGCAATGATTGTTTTGCCCATGCCAACTGGAGCCCATATTATGTAGTTTTGTCTTCTGTTTTGAGCCAATTCCTCGGATAACCTTAACTGATAGTCTCTTAACTCTAAATTTCTTAGTTTCCAACTGGCTTTTTTCATCATCTTTTCAAAAGTGGTGAATGAACATACTAAATAAATATTTTTCAAGACCCTCGCTTTTACATAAGTAACTCATTAAGTTTTTGATGGCAATGCAGCCATTGATGTGTGTGAGGTTTCCCTCCAGGCAGGAAGGGGAGATGTTTTGAATTATAAATGGAACGGCAGGTACATGGATGAAACGAAATTTAATAGTGCCTGTTACTTACTACAAATAAATCGATTTGGTGGCTTGGTTGGCAGAAGAGAAAAAAAAGATACAGAAAGATGCGCATAAGAAAATAGCTGTAGATTGTTTCAATTCTGTTTGGAACTTAATGGAAAAGAAGGATCGAACTATAGATGAAGATGACAAGATGATTCACCTGGCTCATGCTTCTCGTTTTCATTGGGGCGAAATTGGAACTCCGGTGGAATTTGAAAGGGGAGAGTGGCAGATATCTAGGATGTATACAGTGCTGAAAAGACATGAACCAGCGCTTTACCATGCCAAGAGGTGCTTGAAGATTTGCAGAGCGAATGAAATTGGAGACTGGGATATTGCGTTTGCCTGTGAAGCTAATGCAAGAGCTTATGCAGTCGCAGGTAAGAAGGCAGAGTGCGAAAAGTTTCTTGAACTTGCAAATAAAGCTGGGGAACAGATAAAGGAAAAAGAAGACAAGGACTATTTTTTCAGTGAGCTAAAGACTATCCATATTTGACAACTCTATCAGTTTCTACAAGCGCAAGCTGGTCGTTTAGGCTCATGTATAAGATGCCTACGTGTGTGGAGAAGAACCTGTTCTAAAGCATTAATGCCGCACATTTTCAGAAGCATAATTCCGGAACCAAAGAAAGATAAATAAGCATTAAATATATGCTCGTTTATGATAGCAAGCAGCTATTCATGAAATACTTGAAAGGAAGGCGCAGATTGGTTAAGGATTTAACGGTATTTTATTCCAGGGCCGCACGCAACATGAAACGCTCGGAGATCAGGGAGCTACTAAAGGTGGCTAGAAAGCCAGATATCATATCATTTGCTGGCGGCCTCCCAGATCCCAAAACATTTCCTATAAAAGATCTTGAAGAGATCTCATGTGAACTTTTACGAGAGAAAGGAGCTTTGGCCCTTCAATATGGACCTACTGAAGGAGAACCACCATTACGCGAAGAGATCGCCAAATGGATGAGTTATGAAAAAGCCTCAATCAAGCCCGAGAACATCTTAATCACAGCTGGATCGCAACAAGGATTAGACATTATTTCCAAAGTGTTCTTAGATCCCAATGATATCGTCGTTATGGAGTTACCTAGCTACATTGGTGGCTTACAGGCTTTCAACGCTTACAGAGCCAAGATGATAGGCGTACCTCAAGATGCTCAAGGAATGAGGATGGACAATCTTAGCAAACTCTTGGCAAAATTAGCTAAAAAGAATCGCAAACCAAAGTTCATCTATGTTGTTCCTGATTTCCAAAACCCTTCTGGGATTACAATGACCCTGCAAAGACGAAAGACCCTTCTGGAAATCGCATATCAATATGATATCCCGATCATTGAGGATAGTCCATATCGGGAATTGCGGTATAGAGGCAAAAGTGTCCCTGCAATATATAACCTCGACACACAAGATCAGATCATAGCTCTGGGCACCTTCTCTAAGCTACTTTGCCCAGGCTTAAGAATCGGTTGGATAATGGCTCCCATTGAGTGGATGGATCGGATGATTGTTGCAAAACAAAGCATGGATCTGTGCTCTCCTTCCTACACACAGCTGATGGTTGCGGAATATCTAAAAAGGGGATTGTTACCGAAGCAAATCAGGAAACTTCGCGACCTCTATAATGGAAAACTTGAGGTTATGCTGAAGACACTGAAACACCACATGCCTGAAGGAGTAAGATGGTCAAAGCCTGATGGAGGCTTGTTTCTTTGGCTTGAATTGCCTAAAAATTTGAGTGCGAATGATTTATTCCCCAAAGCCATTGAAAACAAAGTTGCCTATGTTGTAGGATCAGCATTCCACTGCGATGGAAAAGGACAAAACACCGCTAGAATAAATTTCTCATATTCAACAGAACAGCAGATATCCGAAGGAATTCAGCGACTAGCTGAAATGCTGAAAGAAAGCATGTGATAAGGCATATATGCAATAGCGCATCAGATCGAAATTCTTTGGCAAAGCATGTTGCTATGCGAAGATTAAGTTATCAATGCATGCACATGCATAGAGGAGAGTTCTTAACATGATAAGTGTCGCAAAGGAGTGGAACCCAAAACAGGCTCTGCTAAGAAAACTTCTCCTAAAATCCGAGAAGTTTAGTGAAGCAATCAAACTTTGCCTTCTCATGCACTCTCTCCTTCACAATTCAAGAGTGAGTAGATGCACTCACTTAACTTACGAAGACAAATTATGGGATGGACTAGACGACGAAGTATTCAGAGCTGCCTTACCCAACAAAAGCACAACTATTGCATGGAATGTGTGGCACATTACTCGAATTGAGGATATAACAGCAAACATACTCATTGCTGACGTGACTCAAGTGTTGAACGAAGACTGGCTAAATAAGCTAAACACAACCACCAAAGATACTGGAAATGCAATGGTAGCAGAAGTAATTACAGATTTTAGCAATAGAATTGACATGAAGGAATTAAGGAATTATAGAACAGCTGTAGGAAAAAAGACTCGAGAAATTATTAGACAACTAGAAGCGAAGGACTTGAAAAGGAAAATGACAATGCACCAATTGAATCGGATAATTGATGAAGGAGGAGTATCGGATGTTCAACGTTCAAGATGGCTTATTGATTTTTGGGGGAAAAAAACTGTAGCAGGGATCTTGTTAATGCCCATAACCCGACATCAGATAGTTCACTTGAATGCTGCATTTAAAATAAAGGAAAGATACCTAAAGACGCTCTGAAATAATATATGCATGTGCGCATTAAAAATTCTGATTTTGTTTTCACAATTTTTATGTTGTAAAGCTGAAAGATAAGCAATCATTAAGGTGAATTTATTGTCAGATAAAAGAAGACTCATGTGCCCCTTATGTCAAAACACGAATTTTGAGAGACAAGAGGGTAAAATGGACAGTAAATGGGGTTTCACTGCTCACAAGATTACTCTAATGATTTGCAGAAACTGCCGCTTCATAATGAGCTTTTCAAAAGGACGAAGTATTTGGGACTTTGACTAAACAGCGATTTACAGGAATATCCTCCTAATTATGCGCGCGCGTCTCAGCATGTGTACTAAATTCATTTTCTCTCAATCCAATAATCGCATCTCTGAGAGAGCATATTTGGCGCATGTACCTATCGATCAAGTAGCTGGCTCACTGCATTAAGTTATTCGGTCCAATAAATCCACTGGTTCGAAAGCTTGGTTTTTTTCAATCTTCCTTTTGTTGTTCTATTTGCAAGAGCTCTTGCGATGTTTTCTTTTCTACCATGAGTTGAAAGCCCCAGAGACTCGAGGGATTTGACAACAGACTCTAGCGTCCTCTTATTGGGGTATTTGAAGAATTCTTCACGCATTAAAACTTCAAGCGCTTGAGACATTTGATAACCCCAAGTGTGAGATCCCTTGCGCTGTGGGCGAAAGAAAATTGGTTGGAGGGTAAACTCATCTACCATCACTTGCATTTCTGCTTCAGATGGTCGCTTCTCAAAACGATTTGCGGCATCCAGCATTTTAGGCAGAAGCTGCATATCACCTACTGTCATTAAAAAACTGTCTGTGAGCCCCAACGACCAATGCACTGCCTTATCGATTGCTTCTTGAGCCACCAGTGGTTCATAGAAATATGTATTATATGTCTTGGACTGCCCTCTACATGGCCATCGAGCGAGACACTTCATGGTTTGCACCGCTGCACCATGTTCACAACACAGACTAATTAACTCATTAAAGTCAGCTTCATAACGAACATCCTGCATTAAAGGATAGTTATAAGGGAACATGACTGCGTCGAAATCGAACCGCTCCAAACTAGGTTTCAGCATTGCTGGTGCCTTAGCTCCATGACCGGTTACGCCTAGAAAGCGCACCAAACCCTTGTCACGAGCTTCAATGAAAGCCTTTAAAGCACCCTCAGGTCCCATCGCTTTTTCCCAACCTCCCTGGTTGGTTAAACCATGCAACTGCCAAAGATCTATGTAATCAACTTTCAACCTGCCCAACGAGCGTTGAAGGTCCTCCAAGGCTCCTTCATGCGTCCGCCTTCGAGACTTGGTTGCGAGGAAAAAATTCTTTCGATGCTGCTTCATCCACGAGCCAATGCACTTCTCTGCATTTCCATACATTGGTGCTGTGTCAATATGATTCACGCCAAACTCTAATAATAATTCGAGTACACGATCGGCTTCTGCTTGCGTTGCTTTACTTAGGGCCCAAGAGCCAAATATTACTCGAGTGCTAGCGTGCCCTGTGCGACCAAAATAAATTTTCGGAATCATTGCTAATATCTCCATGAACGCTAGTTTCTAAACCTTATGCATGCACGCTGTTGGCAGGTTACTCTGCAAGTTCATCCTAGCTTCCTACAACTCTAGTGGCACCTCTGCGTGCGAGCTCAGACTCTATTCATTGTAAGACAACTAATTCCACAGCCAAGATCTTTGGGAGCAATAAAAAAAAAAAGGAGATGGAAAAAAAAGACATAGGAGTTATTTTTTTGTCTTCTTCTTTCGGGATAGAGCTAGTAAAGCAAATGATGTAACTGTGGTTATCAGTGTGCCTATAATTAATTTTGCTGGTTCTGTGAAAGGTGTTGGCAGAGCTGAGGATAGGACGATTCGCACTGTGTGCTGGCTGTGTTGATACGTGAATTGTATATTCCAGCCGTCTTCTGTGGCAATTGTAGTGTATGCTTGTTCTTCTCCATCTAGATAGACTGCGAGGCCAGTTAAGTCTGAGACCAATCTGTCTGATAGGAATATGCTCATGTGCCCTGTGGTTCCTGAGGGTCCCTCCAAAATGAAGGTAATCTCTTTACTCGCGGCGTTGAAGGCTATGTCAGACACTGTTGAGTTGGATGATATTGAGAATAGCATTTCCACAGGGATTTGCGTCCTCAACGAATAGATTGGTGTGCTTTGCTCATTATTAGACGTGTCGTAGCAACGGAATTGGTACTCAACAATCACTCCAGGCGTCGGATTTAGTATTTTAGTTACATTGCTCCAATCCGAAGTACTGCTTAGTGGTGTCCAATCATCATCCACCCACACTCCCGTGTTGTTTGTGCTGAATATGAATCCACTTAACTCTGTGTCGTCCGTCCATTTTGCATGGAAAAGGCATAGTTGACCTGCAATAGTCGCATTGACTCCTACATTTGAGTAGGTTGGGGGATTTACATCCGGTGGAGGTGCTTCTTCAGTTCCTATGTATGTGTCAGCGACAGCAACGCAATCAACATAGCAGGTGGAGATACCGTTTGTACCAAGGGGCAAAGCGGTGCTTCCTACAACACAGAATTCAATGTCTCCATAAGCGTCATTGTCTAATCCTGTCCGGCTTATAATTTCCACGCCATTAACATCCATGCAGGCTTCGCCTGAAGCTCCATCAACAAGCGTTTTGATTTCGACACAATACCAGGTGTTTAATTGGGGCAGGGGGGTGTCAGCAATAGCCCTGTAATCGCCTGAGTCTTCATAAACCATCGCCCATTTAACGGTTCCATCATCGTTATAAACAGTAGCTGCCGCGATTGTGGCTTGAGGCCAATTTCCCAGATCTCCCGAGCTTCTCAAGAAGCATGTTTGATTGTTGGTTGCGGGGAAGGCAGTGAAGTAAACATAGCATCGCATATGAGCGGTGGAAAGAAGAGGGCTAAACGTTTTAGAGACAACACCGTAGCCATTAGCCGAGGTCACATCTGCCATTGCAGAGTAACTCTCATGATGCGCCTGTGCACTAGACTGAGTAATCGTTCCACCAGACCGATGCCGACTATCCCAGTTTCCGGGAACACCATCTTCGAAGCCGTCCGCGAAAATGTAGGTCCCAGGATCGGTTCTAATTATGGCAGGGACCGAAATTTCTAGTTCTCCGAAGTCTGTTCCATCACTAGGTCTCACTGTGAAGTACCATACCTCTCCGGGTGCCGTAGATGTGGATAAAACGGTGTTCTGATCGTTGTAATCTGATTGTAGTACATCATCCTTGTACCACTTTATCTCAGTCCCAGATTCAGGATCACCATCAGCATCATAATACGTGTATGTTCCAACCAAATCATCAGTTGTGTATGGTGCCGGTGGTGTTATCACAAGATCATTTGCAATAGGAGGTGTGTTTGGAGTTCCTGGTGTTTCTTCGAGCCCGACCGTGTAGAAGGTGGAGGGGTTGTGCTGGTTATTGTACTCTGTTGAGATCCAGCACGGGCTTCGAGACATGTTTGACACTCGCACTTCATCGATGATGCCAGGCCACCGTCCATCACTTGCGCTGAGTCCAGCCGATCCTCCGATGTACATGCTGTCCATTGATGTATCGCCAGGATTGCTGGCTGCGCCATCGATTGCTTCCACTCCATTCACGTAGAGTGTGAGGATTGAACCGTCGAAAGTAGCTACGACGTGATAGAAGGTGTCAACAGTCCATGTTCCAGCGATGTTGTATCGTAGGAAGTTGTAACCACCGTCCCTTGTCCAAGCTTCTAGATAAGGAGCATCACTTCGTTCGTAAACATCTATTCCAAACCCGTTGTCAAACATCGAATTTTTGGCGACTATGCTGTGGTAATCACCGGTTGTCCCAAAGACGATGGACGAGGTGACCCAAGCTTCAATTGTGAAGGGTCCCTGAATGTTTAAATTATCAGCATTTCCGCAATCGACATAATCGTCACTTCCATCAAACTCGTCCGCGCCATTAATTTGCCCCACTATGTCCATGTTCAGTCCACCGTAGACTAGACCGTCGTTGCTGTTGACTGTGGAATCAAAATGAGAAAATGCCGTAGTTCCAACCTTTGCGATAGCCTCAGTAATGTTTGCTTCGATGCTCAGGCCTGTCTGCCAAGCGCCGCCATGCTCGCCTGAGTAGTAGGTCCAAAGCTCGTCGTTGGTAACATTACATGTGTCCCTGTAAATCGTGTCAGTGAGTACACAGGGTGTGCATTGATCGTGGTCGTCCCATACGGTTGGTCCATAGTTAATGGCTACGCCGAGGTACACTCTTTCTCCGTCGTAAAACGTTGGGTTCACGTCTCTCCATAACTCGATTTCACTGTAGTCGGTGCCAGAAGTATAGTGTGGGATAAGTAGGTAGTAGTAGCCGTCGTGCTTGAAGGGGAAGGGTGTGAATCTGCCCCCACTAAAGATGGGGTTATTCGCGTCTTTCGTCCAAACTTTAAGGTTTGTAGAAGTTGCGAGTCCCACCCTTCGGTCTGTACCTGAAACATCACCGTACCACAAATAGTACGTCGAATCAACTTTGATCACTCCCCAAGGCTGTACTCCGCCAGCCCACGTTGCTTCGGTAAGAACTGGGTTACCTTCATATTTCACCCAATTCACAGCGTCCGTTGAGTTAGCGAGCCCTATTGAGCGGGGGCTTCCGCCTCGATAGAGCATATACCATATGCCATCCTCCTTCCAAACAAATGGCACACCAACCAAACCTCCCTCCCAAGGCTCTGTCGCTGTTAACGCGGTTCCAGCTGCAGTCCAATTCTTTCCATCGGTAGAGTTGTAATGCAGGATTGATTCCCAACTACAGTAGTAATGATAGACACTTGTGTCGTTATCGTAGAATGTCGATCCGAAAGCGTCTTTAGCTCCTGTTAGTATTGGATTGCCTTCGTATTTGCTCCAATAACCAGCGTCAGGAGCCAAGGTCTCTTCGAGATGGTGAACCATGACATAATTAGCGTCCCACACGCCTGTAACATCTTCTTGATTTGA
>CP070730.1:1392464-1397360 GCA_020351305.1 Candidatus Bathyarchaeota archaeon | reverse complement strand
TCCTGGGAAAAGATAAACTCTCGGGAGTGAGACTGGAATCAATTGACGGGAAAAAGAAGGTCGATCTCAACGTAGAAGGAGTTTTTCTGGAGATAGGCCTCACTCCAAACACCAAGCCATTAAAGGGTTTGATTAAATTGAACAGCCGACGGGAGGTTCCGGTGAATAAGGATCAATCCACGACTTTAGGAGGCCTATTTTCAGCTGGAGATGTAACAGACGTTGAAGAAAAACAAATATCTATAGCAGTCGGTCAAGGAGCTTTAGCTGCTTTAACAGCTTACAAGTTTCTGATAGAGAAGAAGCAAACCAACTCTAAATCTGATTAGGCGCAAAAGTGCAGCATGCGCAGCGCGCGCGTGTGCGTGTCTATGAACACATTAGGCATCCACAATACACAGTTTTCCTTTTAATTACCTTTGGAATGCTTGTTCATTGGGCAACCATACCTATCTTAGTTATGTGGCCAATCTTGGTGGTAATTTACTATCGGTTAGCAAAGAAGGAAGAGAAAGAAATGGAAAAAGAATTCGGCACCGATTACTCTAATTATAAAAAGACTGGCATGTTCTTTCCTCGCATCCTTTAATCTTCCTGCGCGTGCGCACCATATCTTTAAATTGTATTAAGGTTGAGACCAAAGGGAGAGAAAATGCATACTATAAAGGTCCAAGGCAGAAACAACAAGCATCGAGTTTTGTTGTACGTTCTTAGTACCTGCCCTTGGTGTAAAAAAGAGAAGCAACTTCTGAGAGATAACAATATTGAATTCGAGTATGTTGATGTCGACTTATGCAACGATGAAGATTACGAAAAAATAAGAAGTGACATTCTGAGTCGTGGAGGACGTTTCAGCTTTCCGGCAGTAATTATAGATGACAGAATCTTAATCAACGGCTTTCGCGAGGACGAGATAAAGAAGGCCTTAGAGATTTGATCGCTTCAGAAAAAGTGCGATTTTCCAACCGTCTTATGCGCGCGCATATATCCAATATCTTGTCCACGCGCGGCACGCACGCGCGCGCTTGGTACTTGTTTAAATCCCACTTTTGGTGATCAAAGATTAGTCCAATTGGTCTATAAGCAAATCCAGAACCATTCCATGTACTCAGGCGAGTTGAGTACTCTTAAGTCTGAGGGCAAGCGGATGTGATTGCGCGCGCGTAGGTGCCTCTACAGCCGCGACTGGTCCTTTGTCACTAAAAGACAACAAGATCCAAATTTTCCCTTGATGAGCCTGAATTCTAGAAATAACCAGAGCTTATTCTAGCCTTTTTGTGGCATTTCGGTCAAGTAAACCACCCATGCGCGTGGACAAAGAAAGTGAGGCACAAGAAATACGTGAATATAAAACAGTCTAGGGTATGTTGCTGTTGGGGAACAGTCACACATATTTAAGAACTTACATGTCATTATTAGAGCCAGGTGGCTGGTGTGAAGAAATACGACTTGATAGCGATAGGTTCAGGCTCTGCAATGAACATTGTTAGTGCGGTGATTCGAGAGAATCCGCGCATGAAAATCGCAGTCATAGATAAGGATGAGCCTGGGGGTATTTGTTTGACTAGGGGTTGCATACCGTCGAAGATATTGCTATATCCTGCTGAATTGGTGAGAACAATTGGGAGGGCAGGGGAGTTTGGCGTCGAGGCTGATATCAGAAAAATCGATTTCGAAAAGGTAATGGAAAGGATGAGGACACTTATCGGCAGGGACATTAACATGATCCGTCAAGGGCTATCCCGTTCTGAAAACATAGATTACTACCCAGACGTAGCCGAATTTGTGGGTCCATACACGCTGAAAGTTGGTGATGAGACCATAACATCACAGATGATATTCCTATGCACAGGATCAAAGCCCCTAGTACCTCCGGTAAAAGGGCTAGATAAGGTAGGCTATCTTACAAGCGACACAGTTCTCAAGATGAATCGACTACCCAAAAGTATTGCTATAGTGGGCGGAGGATACATAGCTGCAGAATACGGCCATTTCTTTTCAGCCATGGGATCTAAAGTATCCGTAATCGGCAGGAATCCTCAATTTCTCAAACAAGAAGAACCGGAAGTGTCGGCACTAGCTAAAAGAGAGTTGGAGAAACACATGACAATTCTTACAAATCATGAGGTGCGTGAGGCAGAGAAGACTTCGATGGGCAAGAAGCGGCTTGTCGCTGTTAACAGGGAGAATGGAGAAAAGGCGGTGATAACTGCAGACGAGATACTGATAGCTACCGGAAGAGGCCCGAACATAGACGTGCTTCATCCTGAAAGAGGAGGGATAGAAACAGACCAGAGAGGATGGATTACCGTCAATGAGCATATGGAGACCTCGCAACCAAACATTTGGGCTTTTGGCGATGCAAACGGTAGACAGCTCTTCAAACATGCGGCAAACTATGAATCTATAATCGTATACTACAATGCCATAGTAGACAAGAAGGTAAAAGTTGATTATCACGCGATACCGCACGCAGTTTTCACGTATCCCGAGATTGCAGGCGTCGGCCTCAGAGAGAAAGAAGCGATTGAAGAATACGGAAAAGACAAGGTGCTAATCGGAATCTACAGGTATGAAAACACTGCTAAGGGTGAGGCAATGGGTGTAAAAGACTACTTTGTCAAGGTAATCGTTGAGGGGGAAACCATGAAGATCTTGGGAGCACATATTATTGGGCCGTACGCCTCTGTTCTCATACAGGAGATAGTAAACCTGATGTATACCCCTGAACAAAGCGCAGAGCCGATAATCAATGGAATGCACATCCACCCCGCTCTGAACGAGGTGGTAGAAAGGGCTTTCCGTTCCCTTATGCCGCCGGATCAATACCATCAACTTTTGGACCATCACCACCACTAGATGATTCTAAATGCCAAGAGAATTGTGTGTAGGAAACGGCAATCTCCAAGTGAACATTGATAATGACATGAACATTAGAGACATGTTCTTCCTTTTTGTTGGAATGAAAATGTAGGGTACTGGACCTAACCACATTGAGAATGAGAACCATCGTGAAGGCTTGGAAGGTCACCAAATCAAGGAAGGAGATATTGTACTTCTCAAGACCCGAAATTCAAAAAGAGGATATATCCAATTCAGAAGCGATTTTGTCCATGCGCCCACATGGTAGAGTTTTCAAAACCTTGTCCTTCCTGCTCTGTATATCGCTTGAAAGGCCTGCTCTCTCTTACCCTCAGCTTTGACAATTTCGTTGTGCAGTTTCTTTGCGTCCATAGGGCAGTTTTGGGAGACTTCGCGGATGAACTTCGTTAGTTCACCCTTTTTGAAGCTGCATTTCAACGTAAGTTCTTCAACGACTTTCCTTGCAGTTTTTGCGTCACCATAGCAACTTTCACTCAACTCTTCTATTACGTGCTCCAAAGTCTCTGAGTCAATGTCACACTTGGAGCCTAATTCTTCTGCCCATTCCCGCTTCATCTAACACCACAATTTCATTTGTGGTACGCTATTTGCTTAAGCTTTTCGCATGCATGCGCACACTTGTATGCTTAAATATTGGGTTCTAGGTTTAGCTTAATGGTTGCAACTATGATTAGTGAAAAGAAGAAAAAGCCGAAAACTTTTGCCATCACGTTGGTTTTGGCTCTAGGAGTACTCTTCGCTTTTCAGATCAATCTTGTATTGGCTGATATTCCGGATGTAACAAGTATTGAACCATGGACAAGTGGAACTGATACTATCCTCAACATAACTGTTAGGCATGCCTCACCAACACCTACCCACTATGTGGACGCCGTTGAGGTTGACATAGACGGGACTGTTGAAGCGGTTTTTCTCGGGCCTCAGTCAACAGAGACTTTCCTTGTTCAATACAACATGGGTGAAGTGACGGATACTCCTCCAGTTCAAGCTAGAGCTTTTTGTACCTGGCATGGCTGGAGTGTCTGGTCTCAACCCGTGGTGGTTCCCGAATTCTTGGCACTCTCCTTAATCCTGATCTTAGTAATTGTCTCAATCGCAGTATTACTGGCTAGGTCCAAGCTGTAGGGAATGGCCAGTTTTTTAAGTAGCATGGACGATCAATAGTTGTTCCAGAGTCATGACAAGGCTTTTAGGAATACACCTCGCATAAATCAATAATGGTCGCTGGGGAAGATGGGACTTTTCAATGCAAATGCTCCGCTAGCATCTGACCTGAACTTGTTGCTTCAGGTTTTCATTTTCATTCTCCTAACTGGAGGAGTTACGATTGCCAAGTTCAGACGTGGATTCAATAGACACGGAACTGTAATGGGTATTGCTGTTTTCCTAAACACCATATCTATGGCCATCGTCATGATTCCTTCTTTGCAAGGCTTTAGAGGCTTGTTTTCAATGCCGTTTTCCGATGCCGCCTTAATTGTGCTTTCACACTCCATTATGGGAACCGTGGTAGAGGTCTTGGGAATCTGGCTAGTGGGCGTATGGCTAATCAACAAAATCAGGGCTTGTGCCAGAAGGAAGAACGTTATGCGCGTCACTGTGTTCCTATGGTTGATCGAGCTGCTAGTGGGGATATACATCTACATCATGTTGTATTTGCCCATATAGGTACCGGCATGCATGTATAAAGTAAAAAAGGGGTGAAGAGATGAAGGAAGATAGACCAAAGATTCTAGTTCTCTTCTATTCGATGTACGGACACATCTTCAGGATGGCACAAGCAGTAGCAGAGGGCGTCCGTGAGGCAGGAGGCAAACCAGCTCTTAGACAAGTTGCCGAACTTGTTCCAGAAGAGTCTTGGAGAGAGGATACAAAAAAGGTGAAAGAGTTGATGAAGGATATCCCGATCGCTGATCCTAGCAAAGATCTGGAAGAAATCGACGGAGTTATTGTCGGCACGCCAACTCGATTCGGCAACATGTGTGCCCAGATGAGAAACTTCTGGGATCAAAC
>CP070730.1:1389810-1392364 GCA_020351305.1 Candidatus Bathyarchaeota archaeon | reverse complement strand
CACGTAGGACCCACGTTTACAAACCTTGCACACATTCCCTCTGGCCACATCGATGCTGCTGCTGCAGCTTCTTCTGGAGTGAGCCCTTCCATAATAAACATAGCCACAAGGGTTTCATACGGCATATAGAACCACGTGTTTCTAACAGCCTCCAATGCGGTCTCAGGTTCAAGCAGAATCATCATCCATGCTTCCAATCCGGAAGGGGTAATCTCTTCAGCTTTTTTGATGAGTCCTTTAGCCTTTGACGCATCAAGACCAAGCATGAAATCAATTGGCATCTCTTCGGTGTTGGCCATCCAAGAGTGGGTTCCTCCGCTGGGAAGATAAGCGTCCACTCCCCCAGCCGTGGCGGGAGGGCCAGGATCCGGAGGTACAATCTCCATATTTGGGTTCTTTTCCCACGCTTTCTGAGGTCCAATAGGTTTTGCCATGACTGGTGCTATCATCAACAACACTAGAAAAACAAAGACGGGTATCAAAACGTTCTTCATCCTGTTATCACCTCCTTCCAATTGGCAGATACTAGATAACTACTCACAATGATAGCCATATTAACGGCTTATGAAACAAATTTCTAGAAACCTAAAGCAGCGTTTCAAGATTGATTCGTTTCTCATCTTAAATTGCATTAATAATTTAAGGTACGCACAAGGAGAAAGGATGATTATTGTTGGGTTTGTAGTGTTTGTTCTCACTTCTGCAGTTCATTGTAGAGGTATTCGAACCATTGGTATGCTGGAATGTATTTGCCTGGTTTCCGTTGACTTTGTTTTCCAGCATGTTCTAACATAGGTTTGACCTTTTCCCATGCCATCCTTGCTGAGTCATTCATTTCAGTTCATTAAGAACTAGATCGGCAAATGCTTCACTCTGACTGTAATCTTCTGGATATGGGAACTGAATCTGGAAATAGTCAAATCCAAGGTCAATCAATTCTTGAAATTTAGCCTGTATCGCGTCTGGTGTTCCTGAAAAGGCGCTAGTCAGATGTTGCTTCTTGAACTCACTAACACGAACGCCCCACGCCTTGGCCATTCTCTTCATCAGTTGCTCGAACTCATGTTGAGTCTCCCCGATCAAAACATAGGCAAAGTAGGACTTTCCGATATCATCATACTCCCTGGAGACGGTCTTACAATGCATTCTGAGGACATCAAGTAATTCAGTGATCTCTTTGAGGGAGGCTGAATGTGTAAAATTGCAGTAGTCTCCATATTCAGCTACAATTCTCAGTGTTCTCTGTTTGCCATGTCCGCCGATGAAAATGGGTGGCAGTTTCTGTACTGGTTTGGGGGTGGAGTAGGCATCCTTGACGCGGTAGTATTTACCTTTGAACGTGACTCTGGAGTCTGTCCACAACTTCTTGATGATTTGGATTGATTCCTCTAGTCGCTCCAATCGTTCAACCACTGAGGGGAATGGTATTCCATAAGCTATGTGCTCATTTTCCTTCCAACCAGCACCAATGCCAAATTCCAATCTGCCGTTGGATATCACATCTACAGTAGCTGCCATCTTTGCAAGGACAGTTGGATATCTGAAGGAATTACATGTCACCAACGTTCCCAACCTAACTGAATGGGTCTTCGATGCCAGTGCAGCCAATACTGTCCATGCTTCCAGACAGATTCTAGTTTCTGGATTGTCATCATAAAAGAAGTGGTCACTAATCCATACAGAGTCAAAACCAAGCTTCTCGGCATTTAGCGCAAGCTTCTCAATAGTGCTGTAATCGAACCCGACGTAGTTACCAATTTGAATTCCAAAACGCAATTTATCTCCCTTCATGCGCGCATCACTAGTTCATCTCAAGTTGCATTAATAATTTAAGGCACACGCACCAAAACGAAGACGTTCAGGTTGAGAAGCAGAGGTTTTGAGAAGATTTCTGAGTTTCAGGCATTCAGCAAAATAGATGAAATTTAGCTGCGCGAGCGCAGACCAAGAAGCGTAGCTTTAGCTTGCCTGACATCTACTTGATGAAAGTGATTTAAGGTGATAGAACATACGAGTTGTTGGTGAGAATATGGCAGTTAAAGAGAGAGATCCATATCTGTGTGCAGCTGGGTCATTCTTCTTTCCCGGATTAGGGCAAGTGTACTGTGGAAGAATACCGAGAGGGATAGTCTTTCTGATTCCCGCTGTCCTTTTGACATTTCCCTACGGCTTTTTCTATCAGTTCGTTCAATTAGGTCAAGTTCCAGGCTGGTGGCCCTATTGGACCTTCCTTATCACTCCTATCTCCAAAATAATAGATTTCGTTGTCCGAGTCATAGCCACCTACGATGCTTACAAACTCGCCAAACTAACCAAAGAGTAAGGATTCCGTGTTCAGCTTCAGCTCGCTTGATATTCACGTTCTTCTGTAAACCATGACGGCTAGGAGTGCATGCATGGGTAGGGTACTTAGCCGAAAGACACCCACCCGCGCGGAGAAATGTTTTAGAAACTTGCATGCGGGGGGTGGGATTTTAACCCACGAAGGCCTGCGCCATGGGGACCTGAACCCCACCCCTTAGACCTGGCTCGGGTACCCCCGCCTTGTTTGACT
>CP070730.1:1378376-1389710 GCA_020351305.1 Candidatus Bathyarchaeota archaeon | reverse complement strand
TGCTGCGGCGTCGGCACAAACCCAATATATTTAGCAGAAAAGGGATTCGATGTCATTGGCCTAGATTTGTCAGATGAAGCAGTGAAATACGCTAGAAATAAGTCGCAAAAAACCAGAACTACAATAGCCCTTCTTGTGAGTAGCTTTTTGAACCTTCCTTTCAAGCACAAAACAATTGGTTTCGTCTTCGATTTCGGCTGTTTCCACCACGTAGAAGTAGAGAATAGGGCTTCCTTCATCAGAGGAGTCAACAATGTTCTGAAGACTGAAGGCATGTATTTGATGGTATGCTTTAGCTATAAGAATGGTCCAGCTTGGAATCACTTCAGAAAGGACAAGCTTGAAGAATTATTTGGGGAGTATTTCGACATTAAATGGATTAAACATATCTCTTCTGTTGAGGGTGACAAGGTCACACGATATTTCTATGAAATATTGATGGAAAATCGGTAATTATCTTGTAGACGTTGAGAGGGCCGGGGCCGGGATTTGAACCCGGGCGCTAGGCTCCACAGGCCTATAGGCTACCAGACTACCTCACCCCGGCCACTATTTCTTGATTTCGTATACTTTTTGTGGTGGGTATCTATTTACGTTTTCTAAGAAATAGTAGTGGGTCTTTTTCGTGTGCGCTTTCTATCGTGTATGCTTGTGAGTGCGCATGCGCTTAATCCAGAAGTAGATGGAGCATATACTTAGAAAAGCCACAATGACGTAAATTAAAACTTCGTACTCACCGATCCAAAAGGGGTTCTCTGAACTAAAAACAACAAAGGGATAGAAAAGATATGATGAAACTCTGTGGGTCCACATGTCGAAAAAGATGTGGGATACCCCACCAATTAGAGAGGAGAGAAAGATGCTTTTGAAGCTGTATTTCAGCTCAGTTGGAGAAAATCGGAAGAATTTGTAGGTGCTCTTTAGTATCTCTGGAAATTTCCTCTCTGCCACAAAAACAACCAAACTTATCATCACTGGAAAAAATGTGAGGGCGAAGAAATAGCTATGTGAAAACCCATGATATAGCGGTTGCCCGTTCAAGATAAAAAATAGCAATTCTAGATCAATGCAAGTGGACGAGAGTAGTAGGGCTGTAATGTCAAAGGTTCCGGATTTGATGAAATGGAGAGGAGCGATGGAGAAGAAATGTATGGGAGTTGGAGGCAAAGTTTTTCACCCTGAAGCTTGTGATTTCTCGCTAAAGTCCATCACAAGTCGTTCATAAACCCAACATGACAACACCGTACCAATTCCTGCTCCCATAATAATATCTTTTAGTGAATCCATTGGATAGTTGAAATATGACGATTCAGGTCTCACTTGAACATCCAAGGTCTCAGCAATCTCCCAACCAAGGGCTATAATCCCTAACACACAAAACATAAAGATCCACATGAATTTTCTGTCCCAGCCCAGATATCTTTCTAAAGCAAGAGGGACAATTAAAGCACCTAAAAGCCAAGGAGAGGTTATGTGAGTCCATGTGTCGACATAACCTGGCGCGTCCAGCTCTGGATTCCAATACCAACCGTAGTGTTGACTCGCATTTTGGAAGGAGATCGCAAACAGCCCTAGAAAAACGATGTAGATCAGATACCTTTTATTCAAGAAAGTATAATGCTCTTTTCTTTTCTTTCCAACCACGTAAAGGATTATATGGATTCCAATTAATGCATAGGTCGGGAGGAACGCCCAAGAAACAGTGCCCCCTGGACCTGTACTCACAGTCAAAAAAGCATCTATGGGTCGTGCAAGGACAAAGTCTGCATACATTTGAAAATAATTGGGAGTACCTTCCCACGCTGAAGGAGGGAACGTGAAGAACCAGATAAACGATAAGACTATTATCACCGTAAGAAAAAAAGCGAAAGGAGCCCAAAGTCTTAATTTCGTAAATTCAATCATCACCAGAAATCTCAGTTTCTAATTATGGATAAAGTAACTTATTATTTTTCAATTTCAAGAAAGTATCGTCATGGCTATGAGTCGGCTTATGACAGGAATTAACCCTAAAACTAGAAGCTTTGAGAGGAAACTTATGTCAACAGGCCATTCCTGGGCAAATGCTACATGCTTCTCTTTCATCTGCAAGCTAAACAAGCGTGCCATAATGGTGAGAGTTTGACCGCTGGCTTGCTTTTCAGGTTGTTTTGCCAAGATCTCATCTAACTGCTCTAGCAACTGCTCAGACTCTTCTGAAATCTTTGATAGTTCTTGCTTCTTCACTCTTAGAATTGCCAAATGAATATTGTAGAAGGGAAATAAGCTGCCGACCACGCCAATAACGATGAAAAAATGATAGGGGGATACAACGATTTCAAGGAGAGATAAAGCAGGGGCGCTGACTAGAAACGGTAAATTTCCGATTGAGACCCCGAGAAAATAAAACAGTGAGAACCATAAAGCAAACATGCTCAACTCGCGGAATCTTGACATCGTTTCTGGTGACAACTTCACGTTCAATGGCTGTCTCGACATAAGAAAGATTATTATCCAAATCGAACTAAGCATCCAGATAGCAGTTGCTCCAAGAAGCCAACCGAAGAAATTGACCGAAAGGTTCCAGATCACATGTGGTTTCAAGCCTGTAGCCAATATTTGCTGAAATTGATAAGGTCCGCCTGCTAAGACTCCAAAGCCGATAGCCAAAAAAAGGCATGGGAGGAAACTATAACTGATCCTTTTCAGTCTTTCAGAAAACTTCTGAAAACCTAGATCATCCAGTTTCAACATTGGACGGAAATTCTGAATTATCTTGCCTAGCATACGTTGAACATAATATGACCCAAAAAACACCATGAAGAATGTCCCAAGAATACTCAAATAAACATTCAACTCTGATATATAGGCTGTTGCCAGCCCATCCACAGCATGAACCAAAAGACCAGAAATCCAAAGTAAAAAGAGAAAACCGAATCTTGCCAACATCTGCTGTCAAAGAATGTTCTCATCAATCGGAAAATATCTGAACAGCAATTCAGTCCACAGCATCCCCTTCGGCAACCTAGACTCCCAGCATGTAACTCATTTTAAAATCGATGTTTATAACTTAGTCCTATAAGACCTTTGAGTATCTGGCTCTAAAAAAATGTGAGTGGGTGGGAAATATCCCCACTGGAGCTTTAAGCCAAGCTGCTTCGTAGATCAGTTAGTAGCCCATATAGGCTTATTTATACACCGATTTTTTACACGTTTGCCCAATCCTTTCTACGTATTCACATGAGGCTCAAACCTTATGTTTAACAACTCAGTTTTTCAATACAAGGAGAAAGCGTTGAAGCGGATTAAATCATCCATTGAAATATGGTTTTTTGCGCTATTATTGTTGAACATTGTTGATGTTTTGATTACAACTCCAGCTTATGAGGCTAATCCAGTCACACTCTTCTTATGGGGGAGAATTGGGGTTTTCCTCTCAGCATCGCTGAAAATTGGGGTTGTACTACTCTTTGGAGGATTGTACCAATTAACGAAAATAGTGGCTACTCCGACTGAGTGGGCCTTTTCCAAAAAGCTGTTTGGAGGAATCTTAGTTGTACTCGTTGCTTTCTATACCTTTGTGGTTGCATGGAACGCAATTATTTTTGGCTTAGTCAACCTCTAAGCATCGAGGCAACAACCACTTGTCATCTTGAAAAATGCGCGCGCGTTAGGATGTGCCTTTTTAGGCTCTGATTCATATTTGTCTAAAAGAGGCATTTGGTTTGCTCGGATATGAAAAGGAAAGACTCGCTCGAATCGGGTATTACCTTTCTCTTATAGGCGGATTAACTTGCGCTTTCTTTGGTGCACTGTTACTCGGTTTACTCGCTTCGTTGCTTTATTTAGGACTGCTTATCGTTATTGTTACCATTCTACAAAGAATGACATACAAGACTCTTGCCAGCATTCTAACGGTGCTGTTCTCCTTTTTCTACTTAATCTTGTGGTGGTTCATGACATCTAGTTTTTCAATGATATACAACATTCAATATGTGGGGCTTGTCGGTTCCTTGTGTGGTCTAGCAGGAGGGGCATTAAGTGTGTTTGCAAACCACACACCCTAGATGCCTGTAGCCAATTTGTGGTGAGGGTGCTTACATTAGATATCTTCAAGTGTTGTCTCAATTACTATTTTTATGGCTTTGATGGTTGTTTCTAGGTTCATACTGGGCAGTTTGAGGTTTTTTTCCCTCTGAAGTTTTGCAACTTGGGAGGGCAAGCTTGGTACATGGATGAAGCCAGCAGGAATGTCTAATCTTTCGCTGCCTAATTTGTGCATCATGTTATAGAAAAGCTGGTTACATCCGAATGTCCCAGCTGAATACGAAATTTCGGCTGGAATGTTGGATTTTCGAAGCTGATTCAGGATTTTACGGATTGAAAGTTTTGTGGAGTATGCTATAGGCGCGTTGGGTTCAAGAATTTCATCTTTTGGGCGAGTTCCGCAGTTATAGAGAACTGCTGCTTCTGTAAGGTCTGCATAATTTATGGCGACTTTTTCAAGTGAAATCACAGGACGATAAGATTGTCCAAAGCTAATTAGAGCTCCTAGGCTTTCGTCGTCTATTATCCTGGTGATAGTTGGTTTAATCTCTTTGTAGATGAGGGGAATTTTAAAGACCTTGACATTGTAGAGTCCCGCTTTTTCATTTCCAAATGCCTTCACAGCTTCCCATGAGGGGTTTACTAAAAAGTCATCGTAAGGCTCAAAGCCTGTTAGAACAACAACTTTGTCCATGTTGAGCAATATCGAGAAACCTAATTGATAACTCTTTACATGATAAGATACGTACGCAATTACGAAGCTGACCCAATAAGTAATCTAAGTTTCTCTGTTCATGGAATCATTGATCAGTTTTTTCCTTCTCATATATCAGGCTGTTTTCCAAGTCAAGTCCATTCCAGCGTATACCATAATTCAATGCTGACAAAACATCATATGGTTTCATCACGTCTTCGGCCTCTATCACTTCAATTGCTTTTGAAACCGAAGGTTCAGTGAGTGATGTAAGTTTTGACTTGATCCCTTGAAGTTTCTTGTTCTTAATGAAGAATGCTCCTGCTAAGGTGTAACCATCTACATTAACATCTTTCAGTTTCACCTGCAAAGCCTCAACTGAGACGCCATATGTTTGGGCAATTGTGTCTAACTCTACAATGTCTCCTGCTAGATGCAAATTATTTAGATCTAATCTCTGAATTTCAGCTTCAAGGAGATTTTTCTCATAATTCTTAAGCATTCTGAAAATTTTACCCGCAGGAACAAGTCTTTTGAAGAAGATTATCTCACCTTGAGCTTGTTTCAATCTATCGCAAGCTAGCTTCTGATTCGCTGCTATGAGTATATTGACACCTTTGAGCTGCTGCAATTTCTTGATTTTCGTTTCCAGGTATTTTCTTGTCCAGAATCCCACAATCTCCAAATAAATTATGACTCCCCGTTTTTCAAAACAAAAGTCGGGAAGAAACACATGTTTTCCAACCAGCAAAGGGGTAGGCTCTCGAGTTATTTTCCAATCTGTGTTCAAAGATCTGAAATCTTCGAAAAACTTCGCTTCTACAAAGCTGTCAAAAGAATTTTGTTCATCCTCTCTATTAAGATGAGCTGGCTTGATTTTGTCTCCTAATTGGTCACTGGTTAATCTTAGCTGGTATATTCTCCTGCCAAATTGACCTGTTCTGATAATACTGCTGCTAATTTCCCAATCTTTTGATTGGACAATTGTTGGCAGTAATTTCGCAATAGCAGTCCCATAGCGCTGGGTGAGTTTGAATGTGGATAAGGGACCAGTCACGGTTATCTTGAACTCACCATTTCTGCTTTCAGCCGAATACATCAAGCCTAGAAACTTCACTTTGCGCAATATTTCTTTCCAGTATTCAGATGCTTTGATTTCTAGAAATATAGCTCTAAACAAAAGCGTTTGAGTGAGACTTAAGTTGTATCGTTTCAGCAATTCAACTTCATTGATTTGATCGAATCCCTCTAGAATGAGCTCTTCATCTAAATCAGCGTAAAGAGATTTCTCTAGTTGGGTCGTTGTTACCTCTAATTGATCAGCCACATCGTTCAGGACCTGCTCCCGGGTTGTTTTGGTTGTTGGATTTCGATGGCTAGCTTCTTTGAAAACCAGCTTTCTGGCAAGGATTGGGCTGATTGGCGCTTCAATCTTGAAGGTGCATTGTCTTTGAAGGATTTGTGCGAGCCCTCGCACAAACCTGTATTCATATCCGCCTGGTTCGAGGGCTGAAACTTTTTCTTTTAACCCCCCCTTGGGCTTACCTAGATTGCCCTTGAAAAGTGATGTAAGCTCTTTGGCGAAGTTTAGGTTCTCATTATTCACTTCAGCATAAATTGGGTTGATTTGTCCTTTTCTTGTGCGAACACGCAGTAAATTGATGGGCAGCAAGTCTTATCGTCTCCTACGTTTACTGATGCCTATCTCTCGGGTCTCGTTGGAGACGATTTCTACAAGCCTGGCTCTTTTTCCTTTCTTTTTTCTTAGAAGTCTTCCTAATCTTTGAATGAATTCTCTTGAGCTGCCAGTCCCACTTAGGATTATGCCAATTGTAGCATCAGGCACATCAATCCCTTCATCCAGAACACGGGAAGTAACTATCCTTTGATAGGCTCCGGATTTAAATCTGCCCAAGATTTCAGAGCGTTCCTCTTTGGGCGTTTGATGAGTTATAGCTGGGATGAGAAATTCCCTGCTAATTCTATATACAAGCTTGTTATGTTGCGTAAAAATTAACACCTTTTTTTTAGAGCTTCGGGCTAAAAGACGTTTCAATGCTTTGATTTTGTTTGAACTGTTCAATGCGATGTCTAAGGCTTTGTTTCTTGCTAGAAGTGCTTCCCTAGCTCTAGGGTCGGAACCTGTTCTCATTATGAATCGTTGAAAATCTCTTGCACTTCGAAGCTTGATTCTTTTCCACCTAAGAAAATTTAGGAAAACTGCGTAGTTTTCTTCATATGCTGCCTGTTCTACGGGCGTCAGATTTACGAGCATTTTTTCAAGAGTGTAGTGGGAGAGATGGGTTCCAGCTAAATCATCGGTTTCCAATTCATAAACAATGTTTCCTACAAGGCGAGGAAGCACTTTATGGCCTTCGTCTTCCCTAAAGTATGTCGCTGTTAAACCTAACCGAAAAGGAGCAGCAAAAAGCTCTGCGATTTGACTATAGCTTGGCGCTGGTAGATGGTGAACTTCATCAAAGATGACTAGAATGAACTTATCACCCAGCTCTTCTGCTCTAAGATAAGCAGAGTCGTACGTTGATACTGTAATAGCTTGAAGGCTAGTTTCCCCTCCTCCATAAGCCCCTATCTCAACCTTGAATTCCTTTTCTAAAGTCGTTCTCCACTGTTCCATGAGATCAATTGTTGGAACAGCTACCAACGTTGGAGCGTTGACATGCGAAATCGCAGCTATTGCAACAATAGTCTTTCCAGCTCCGGTAGGCAGAACTATTACCCCCCGATTCCCCCCTTTAATCCAAGCCTCCAGAGCTTCTGCTTGATAATCCCGCAGGATTGTATTACTCGCTAGGTCAGGACAAGGTAGTAAATTCAATACATCATCTTTAAAACTTACTTTACTGAGCCGTAGAAACTGTAGAACCTCAGGATAATATATTGCTAAGGTTCTGAATGCCCCAAAATGCGGATCCCAAGTACTGTTGGGGACTCTCACATTACCCCGAACAAGAATCGTCCCTTTATGATAGCGAAGTAATACCAAATCAATCTCCTGCATTTATTCAAGAAACTACTTTAAATTTCTTCAAACCTCACGAAACCACACTTTAGCTAGCGTTGATCCTACAAATCACAAAAACTGAAGTAGTAGACCTATCTCATTGAGAATGAATATGAGCTGAGTAAGCATGGAAAGGCAGAAAGTCATCGACTTGGCACAGTCTTATGCCGCTGAAGGTTTTCTTTGCTCTGAGTCCGTTCTTAAGGCAATTAGCAACCATCTGGAGATCAAGTGTAAGCTTATTCCCAGGATAGCCACAGGCTTAGGCGCAGGCATTGGAGGTCAAGGAATGGTGTGTGGCGCAGTAAGTGGAGGTATCTTGGCTCTGGGCATCCGCTTTGGCAGAAATATAGTCAAAAAAGAAGAAAGGAAAGCTTATTGGTTTGCTCTCGAATTCCTCAATCGTTTCAAAAAGGAACATAGGCACCTAACTTGTAGAGAACTAACAGGCTGCGACTTCAACACGGCAGAGGGCTATGAGAAATATGATGAGAAGAACATGTGGGAAACAAAGTGCAGACAATATATTGCCACAGCTGTTTCTACAGCCTTCGATATAATCAAGGAAAAAACGTAGCAGTTGCCATTTAAACTATTCGTGTTACATGTGACCTGCCGTTACTGGTAGTCTCGCTCCGACATATTGCTTCTCACAGTATTTTGCAAACTTAATAAGCTTGCATCTCCTTCTTTCTACGGTTCCATGAAGGTGTCGAGTTGGCTCATCGCGAAGAAAACGATGTCTATACTATTCAAACATTTAACTTAGCAAAGAGATTCACCAAAAAGAAGCACAAAGGAATCTTTGGCTTCTTGAGAAGGAACCAAAGAAAAGAAAAAGTGAAAACCAAAAATTCTGACGTGGTGGTAGCCTTAGACCATGTTAATGTTAATGTTCGCTCGAGCGAGCTCTTTGGCTTACTCGGACCAAATGGAGCCGGCAAAACTACATTGGTGAAGTGCCTTTCAACAATCTTGATTCCTGACAAAGGCACAGCAGTAATAAATGGTTTTGATATTCTGAAGCAGACATCGATGGTCCGTGCTAGTTTAGGCATGGTTATAGGTGGAGAACGAACTCTCTACTGGAAACTTACGGCTCGGGATAACCTCATGTATTTTGCTTCATTGTACAAGATGCCTAGAAAAGAAACCAAAGACAGAGTTGAGGAACTGCTAAGCATAATGCAGCTTTCTGATAGAGGTGATGAGAGACTTGAGGATTATAGCACCGGAATGAGACAGAAAATAGCAATAGCTCGATCATTGCTCCATGACCCCCCGATACTATTGTTAGACGAGCCCACGCTAGGTTTGGACCCAACATTTTCAAGGCAAATCCGAAGCCAGATAAAAGAGCTCGCAGAAAAACAAGGGAAAACAATCTTGTTAGCTACGCATTACATGGAAGAAGCCGACCAATTATGTGACAGAGTAGCAGTAATTAACAATGGCAAAGTCATCGCAATTGACACCTCAGACAATCTCAAAGCCTTAGTAAAAGAAACCGAACTTGTAGAAATCGCCTGCTACAATCCACCGCCAGACATCAAAATGCACATTGAAAAACGCCTTAAAGATGTTAAAATTGTAAAGCTTATTCATGGAGATGAAAAGAAGGGCTCCCCTTCAAGGATTAAATTAATTGGTGGAAACGCTGAAAAACACATCAGCGCAGTCATGGACATGCTTAGACAGAAAAACACCCGAATATGCAGCTTAAACATCGGAGCTCCCACTCTTGAAGATGTTTTTATCAAACTGACTGGGGCAAAACTTACTGAAACTGAACCAGGAGAACTACGTGTTTGAAAGAAAGGATAATGCAGCAGTCTTCACTGCGGAGCAATTACATCATTGTTTGGAGTGAAAT
This sequence comes from Candidatus Bathyarchaeota archaeon, assembly GCA_020351305.1. Classification (GTDB taxonomy): domain Archaea; phylum Thermoproteota; class Bathyarchaeia; order Bathyarchaeales; family SOJC01. The sequence goes on along the minus strand of CP070730.1, from coordinate 1,380,092 downwards.
AGTGAAAAACCTTAAGTTTTTACTAGCTTATCCAGTTGTCTTCATTTTCTGGGCTATATTCCCCATCTTCTGGTTTATTCCATTCATACTTCAAGGTGAAGCCTTTGTAGGGGGGCTTCAAAGCCAAAGCTTCGCTGAAATAGCAGGTACGGCGGAATTCATTCCATTCGTGATTCTAGGCGCTGTTCTCAACAGCTATGTTCTCACCTCGCTCTATGGTATGGGAGAAAGCATTAGAAGAGAGGCTTATCGAGGAACACTGGATTACATACTTTCATCTCCTTGCAATAAGGCCTTCATCTTGATAGGCAAAGCTCTAAGTGAAAGCATTTCAAGTTCAATCTTCGCTTTCACCCAACTAGCAATCTGTATACTCTTTTTCGGAATAGCATTGACTATCGGTGTAATAATACCTGTGATCTTCATTGTGATCTTACTAATACTGGGACTTTATGGAATGGCTTTGATCTTGGCTGCGCTTTCTCTTAGATATAAACAAGCTCACGATTTAGCACACACAATGGAGTATGTATTCTCTGTGTTTTCTCCCGTACGTTACCCCCTTGCAAGTCTACCTTTGTGGGCGCAGATACTAGGAAAAATTCTCCCCCTTACATATGCTCTTATTGCAGTTCGAAGCATTATGCTCCTGAACCAGAATCTTTCTGCTCTTTATTTAGAGGTTTTGGCGCTCCTAGTAATTGACGGAGTCGCAATATTCCTCGGCTTCTACTTGTTCAACTGGATGGAGGAGAAAACGAAAAAATCCGGGACAATTAGTAACTTCTAGGAGAGGGAGAGGGATGAACCTGAAAGATACAAGTGGGAAAGTGCATAAGCTTCGAGAAGTCAAATGCCCTACCGGGTTCACATGGAGCAACATAAAAGCTGAGTTGAGAGCCATCTGGGAATCTAACATCAAGATCTGGAAATTAGATCTAGCTTATCCAATAAGCTTTGTACGCCAATGCATTTCGCCATTCGTTTTCCTTTTGCCCTTTATAATATATGGATTAGCTGTAATCGGAGGCAGGCACAGCGAGAACCTTGAAAGACTCGTTGGAACTGGAGATGTCGTCACCTTTGTTTTCACAGGATACATGATCATCGGGTTCATAGGCACAGCTGTCTGGGCAATGGGTTTTAGCATCCGGAGAGAACAATGGTTCGGAACATTAGAGTCACTTTATGTGACCCCTACAAGTCGCCTTAGTCTGGTTTTGGGTATGGCACTACATAGCACAATTCATCAAAGCCTAGGCACTGCGATTGAATTTGCAGCTATCTACCTAATCTTTGGCCTCGCTTTGCAGATCCAAGGAATACTGCCCGCGCTCCTTATTTTTGCTTTGATGATGCTGGCGTTATACGGGTTTGGCATCCTCGTCTCAGCTCTCAGTTTGATCTTGAAGGAAGGTTGGATAGTTGCTGAAGGACTTCATAGCATAATGATGATTCTATCTCCAGTAGCTTATCCATTAATCGTGCTTCCAACAATTGCCCAACAAGCAAGCTCAGTCTTGCCAACAGCACCAGCTCTAGTTGGCATGCGAGCATTCCTAATAGAGAATTATACACCACAAGTGGTCGGTAACATTTTCTTGCATCTCTTAGCTCTGGATGTCATATGGATATTGTTCGGAATCTTCATCTTCTACCTAACAGACATATACATACGGAAAACTGGAAACCTAGCAAAATACTAAAGCAAAGCGT
>CP070730.1:1370388-1378276 GCA_020351305.1 Candidatus Bathyarchaeota archaeon | reverse complement strand
GGCAGCAGTCACGTAGTGACCTCCTGAACCGCCTGGAAAGTCGTATGGATTCTCTATGCGGTCCCAAACTCCAGGTGCGGTTTCGTTCCAGAATTCGAGTAGAAGCACAACGTCTTCGCATAGCTCGATTTCCTCTTCTATCCAGTAGAAGTCTGGAAAGTCCACTGTCCTTTCCCAGAACATGCCGACTGAACCGTTGTTTGCTATAGCTGCGTTCAAGTCATTTATGTCTACAAGGTTGTTTCCTCCTCCTACTGGGAATATATCTGCGCGCATGTCCCATCCGATAGACATTGGAGTTGTGCCCATAGCGTTGTTGATTATGGTGAAGTCAGCATTGTCGACATCTCCATCTCCGTCAGCATCGCCTACAGGGTTGATTCCCTGTTGTTGTAGATACTGGGAGATTCCTGTTTCCATGTCTATGTAATTTGTTCCCGTGTGGATAAGACCTGTTCGTTGACCATCTGTGTCCATCAAATGGGCTAAGTTGTTGACAAATGGAAGAACATTCCTTGGATCGTGGTCGTCCCAGGGTCCATAGGCTGTTACAAGTCTGAAGTTGTCGCTTATGGTTGGGGGTGGTATCGGACCTGTACCATTGATATCTTCATATTTGGAGTCAAACCACCAAAACGAGTTTGCAACAGCAACTGGGCCACACCAAGTCCATTGAGTGGGTGCAAGTGGTGGTATGCCCCAGCCGTCTTGTTTCTGGTCAAAATCAGGCATTCCGCTTTGCGCGTAGTCACGGTAGGATGGTTTCTTGTACCAGGTAGGCGGTGGTGGAGGTTCTTCGAACGGTTCTACGACTATGTCGACAGCTATCTCATCAACATGAACAATCAGAGTTTGGGATTGATCCACATAGGTTAACGTGATAGTGTCGCAAGTGTCTATGACGCCATTACAATTATCGATCCAGATCCCAAATTCATATTGTTCGTCGAAGTAATCGGTTGGATAGACTACCATCCAAGTTGTATTCCAAGGTTCAATCTTAGGATGGTACAATCGCGGCCAAGTATAGTTCCATGGATTCTTGAGGTTTTCCAAGTTTTCTAGATATATGCGGTCCCCTGGAGTGAATGAAAGCCCTCCTGTACCAGTTATGTCCAGTATAGTGACGTTTAATGTTAGCGTCACATTCTCTACATGGACATCATAAGGTGCTCCAGCGGGATCTTGTAGTGTGATGTTGTCACAGGGGCTGAGCCATATGTCTGCATTTGTGTCTACGAAATCGGATATGTGCCATTCTTCTCCGAAAATCGGGTATAGTTCTGTCCAGTCATTGCAGACTGGGTCAGTGATGTATTCATTAAGTATAATGTCGTATGCTATGTCCGTAATATGATATCTTTGATCTAAACCATCTGTTAGATTCTTTAATACTATGTGATCGCATGGGTCAAGGACTCCGTTGCAGTTGTCCCATAGTGGGTCCATCGGGTCCCACCAAGTGAGGTTGAAGATAGTGCAATAAACATCTTCAGGGTAGACTGCATGCCAAAAGGTATTAATCGGCTTTTTGAGCGCATGGTACATCTCCTCATAGTATAATGTTTTTAGTTCAAGCATCATCCACTCATGGGTATCTACATCAGTGACGTTGATGGTGAGGGTTACTCGATCTACCATATACCAATGTGTTGTTTGGTCGCTGAATCTGTACATGTCGATTGTGTCTTTGGGGCTAATCCTGTCGCACCATGGATCGGGGAAAGATGACCAACTTGTGATTTCGTACCACTCGCAAAAGTCGGGGTAAAGTTCATGCCAATAAGTGCCTATCGGATCCAACATCTTCCATCGTAGGATGAGGTCAGTAGCTATGTCCTCAACATGCCACCAATTCATACCAAAGTCAAACGAAATCGAATCTGTGAAATCAAGCATTCCATTGATGTTCGCTGGATCATCAAACCAATCGGTTATAGTGAATATGCCTGAATAGACGGGCCAAACCTCATGCCAAACAGTGTCGAGTGGATCAAAGACTATATATGGATCATAAGGTTGGCAGTAGTTCTGCTTCAGCTCTAGAAGCCTTGTGCTCTGTGCAGGTTCATGCCATGGAGTGGGATATGGGCCTGACAAGTTAAGAGTTAAGGTCATCCTGTCAACATGGAACCAAAGGGTTTCGCCTCCCTCGTTTGTCATGTCGATTTGGTCGTTTTGACTAAGTCCAGGGAGAGGTTCTCCTACATCTTCAAAGCTTGTGAGATGCCATCTCTCCCAAGGCGGATCATATTGTGGAGGATATATCGCGTACCAGTCTGTCGTGCAGTTGGGTTCATAATAAGTCAGGTTTGTAGGCCATATTATGCCTTTAGTGTGATGCATGTGGATGGGGGTCAGTGTAATGTTTGAGTGCATGTGGATAGGTTTCAGTGGTGGTCCATGAAGATGCATCGTTTGAGTGGGTTGCGCACTTGGTATGTTAATGCTATTGACTAACAGCAAGGATGTAATAAGCAGACTTAAGGTAAGTACTGTATATGCTCTCTTATTATTGATACAATGCATAGCTTCTCTTTTCTCCCTCTAATTTCAGCATAAAATATGGCGTAACCTTTCCTTAAAAAGAATATGGAACATTTTTACTTTTTTTTCTCCAAGCTGTAGCTCATTCTACTCTTGTTAAACCAACAATCTTCCTGTTACATTTTTACCTAACCTCCACAGAAATATGCATTTAAAGAGACAAAAATCATTAAAAGACACGTTTAGCAGACAAATACAAAAGGGGGTCACCACCCATTGTCCTACGCTACCGTTTTCAAAGATGAGACCAAACTCGACATCAACTACACACCCTCCAAACTGCAACACCGTAACTTCCAACTCAAACTTCTCAACCAATACTTCCGCCACGCAATAGAAACACCAGGAAAAATGACTCAACGCGTAATCATAACCGGCAAGGTTGGAACTGGAAAAACCGTGCTAACTCAGCTCTTTGGACGAGAGATAACCCGCGAAGCCCAACGACGGAACATCAATCTTCGCTACATCCATTTGAACTGCCGCCAAAACAAAGGCAGCTTCTTCCTAACACTGCAGCAGATAGTAACCCAATTCCACCCAACATTTCCAAAACGAGGTTACTCCGCAGAAGAACTGCTGCAAGCCTTAATTCAAATCCTTGACACTCAAAACGTTCATCTCATCGTCACCTTAGATGAATTAGAGTCTCTCATTCAAAACGAAGGCTCAGAACCTCTCTACAAACTAAGCCGCATAGAAGAAACCCGCCCAAAAACACCAAGACGACTTTCCCTCATATGTATTCTTCGCGAACTAGACTGGCTTAACAAACTGGACGCAAGTACAAGAAGCACTCTTCAAAGCAACATAATCCAACTTGATGCCTATACAAAAACGCAACTTAAAGACATCTTGAACGATCGCATAACTTTGGCCTTCAAGCCAGGAACTACACCAGTGGAAACAATAGAATTCGCAGCTGAACTAGGTACAGAAGAAGGAGGAAACGCACGCTACGCCATAGAACTTATTTGGAGAGCTGGAAAGTACGCAGACACAGAAGGAGATAAAGAAGTTTCACCAGAGCACGTAAGAAGAGCCGTAGAAACCGTTTACGCAGGAATTCGAAGAGACGAGATTGCAGCCCTGGACCTTCACAAGAAACTGTTCCTTCTAGGAATCTCGCGGCGCTTCCAACTGACCAAAGGCGCTTATCTTTCAATGGGCGAAGCAGAAGAAGCCTACACAATCGTGTGCGAAGAGTTCGACAAAAAACCACGGGGACATACACAACTCTGGAAATATGCTAAGGAGCTTTCAAACTTGGGCATCATCAAAGCAGAACCTTCCACCAGCGGACAACGAGGGAAAACCACCTTGATTGGACTACCTCACATCACTGCAACGAACTTGGAAACAGAATTGAATAAAATTCTGCAACATGCAAAAAGAGGATAATTTAATGATGATTGAAGACATTTTCTCATCCCGAGGCAGAGTTAGGATATTACGCATTCTTTTCGAAATAGAAGAGCTAAACATTTCTGAAATTGCTAGACGAGCAGGACTAAACTACACCACCACGAACCAACATCTGCAAATGCTAGAAAAGGCTGGCTTAATAAGGCACAAATCGTTCGGTCGCATTCGAATCTACCGTTTCAACGAGGAAAACGCAAAGGTAAGAGTAATAAAAGATTTAATGGCAGTGTGGGAACAAGGAAGCAAACAAACTTGACTTGCATTTGGCAAGTTCACATAAAGGTGTAAGAATATGAGTATGGTAGATGTGAGTGAGAAACCGCTGGTTTTTCGAGAAGCAAAGGCGAAAGGCACCATCAAGCTTAAGGTCGAGACTATAAACAAAGTCAAAGATGGAAAAATTGAGAAGGGAGATGTTTTTAGTTTAGCGAAGGTTGCAGGGATCCTAGCAGCTAAGAAAACAAGTGAACTTGTCCCTCTATGCCATCCTCTTCCGCTGTCAACTGTAGATGTTAAGGTGAGGGTTGTTGATGAATCACACTTGGCTGTAGAAGCAACAGTTAAAGCCATTGCCAAAACGGGTGTAGAGATGGAGGCTTTAGTAGCAGTCTCCGCTGCTCTTTTGACGGTTTGGGATATGACTAAGCAGTATGAGAAAGATGAAAAGGGTCAATATCCAGCAACCACCATTGGCGACATACAGATTCTGCGTAAGGTGAAAAAAGGGTGAGTGGATCTTCGCAGAGACATAAAGCTGAAGCCCCGACCTCACTTGGTTTTGCCCTTGTCATGTGCAGCACATCCCGCTTCGAATCTTTGAAAGATAAGAAGCAAGTTGATGACCCTTCGGGAGATTTAATCGTTGAAACCCTTAGAAGCTTTGGTCATCAGATTGTTCTTCGTGTTCTAGTGCCAGATGATGAGACAAAGATTACAGAAGCTGTTGAGATGGCGCTGAAGCACGATAAGGTAAATGCTATTGTCATCTGTGGCGGCACCGGAATTTCACCAAAAGACATGACCACTGAAACCGTCGCCCCAATGTTGAGTAAGACCTTACCGGGATTTGGCGAATTATTCAGAAAACTCAGCTATGATAATATAGGGTCACCCGCAATAATGAGTCGTGCTACCGCTGGTCTTGTAAAAGAAAAGGTAGTTTTCTGTATTCCAGGAAGCAAAAATGCTGTGAAGCTTTGTCTCGACAAGCTTATATTACCCGAGGTGGGTCACATCGTGAAGCACGCTCGGGAAAAACCATGATCAAAGACCACTTCGGTCGCCCAGTTCTGAATTTGCGAATCTCCGTTACTCAACGCTGCAACCTACACTGTCCTTACTGCCATCGCGAAGGCCAAAAGCCAGCGCCCAACGATCCAGCTGTCGAAATGACAGCTGAGGAAATTATTCGTTTAGTGAAAATAGCCATAAGCTTAGGCATACAGCGGGTTAAACTCACAGGTGGTGAACCTTTACTAAGAAAAGACATTCTTACCATTGTCAAAGGCATCGCAAGTCTGAAAGATTTGAAAGACTTATCGATGACCACGAATGGAACATCAATGGTTTCTATGGCGAAGGATTTGAAAGCTAATGGCTTAATGAGAGTAAATATTAGCTTACCATCCTTGAATGAGAAGGTTTATCATAACCTGATGGGTGGCGACTTGAAAGATGCCATTGACGGTATAGGTGCTGCAGTTGAAGTGGGTTTGCATCCCGTAAAAGTGAACATGCTTGTATTAGCTGATGTTAATGAAAACGAGATTCCTGCAATGACCCAGTTTGCCAAGGATAGTGGTGCCTTGCTGCAACTAATAGAGCTGGAGCCTGTAAACATCAGCGAATCATACTATGAACGTTTCCATTATCCGTTAAATGAAGTGGAGGCTGACATGGCTAGGAGGGCTTCGCAGGTAGAAACGAGACCATACATGCAGAACAGACATTTGTATCACTTGCCTGATGGAAGAGTCGAGGTAATTCGTCCCATAGAGAATACTGAGTTCTGTGCCCATTGTACTAGGTTGAGGATTACTAGTGATGGTAAATTAAAGCCTTGTTTAATGGTGAATTCAAATCTAATAGATGTACTCACTCCTATGAGGAGTGGAGTGACTGACGAAGCTTTGGCGAAGCTTTTTTTGGAAACTTGCCGAAATAGGGAACCTTACTACAGAAAATCAATCCCTCAAACAATGAAGTAGGCTGAAATTTCAGAGACCTAATGAATACTCAGCATCGCACATCCACTCTATACTCGTCACTTCAGAGTTTTCAGTATCGCTTTTGCCTTTCTTTTGCCCCCAGCAATATAATTGACCTCTTCTTCGTCGAAGTTGAACCATCCAGTCAGACCAGCCGCCATCTGTGGGTTGTTTTCAAAAATGATTCTCAAGTAAGGTAGAACCTCTTTTTGCGCTGCAACTGCTGAAATATGCATTCGCCGCTTGATCTTCTTCCCTATAACAAGTTTTTTTCGCCTTTCAACTCGACTGGTTGAAAGCATTCTTATTTTTTGTGGAAATCTAAACGGTATCCATCCGGAAGACTTCGATTCGTGCCTGGCCATAGCTACACCTGCAGTCATGAAATCAATTACATACCGCAACAGTTTCCAGTTCTGTGTTCTCCTGATTCTTCCTCTGAAAAGGTCAGCTTTTGCTAAAGCTTCCATAGCGTTAGCCAACTCGCTTGGAACATTGAAATGATAAGGCACATTTTCGTAAACCCACTCGAAAAACATGTCCAAATCTACATCAGCCATGTCAATAGCTTGCTTAGCGGAAGCACAACTCTTTCCGTATAGAACTAAGCGTAAAACAGAGAATATCACGTCTTTACGGTCTCGATAGGCAAGCCAAGATACGTCATCGTACCGAAGCATCTTTTTTCCCTGAGCTAGTGCTTGTAGATCGTTAACCGCTGACCGTACATCTCCTTCGTTACGTTGTGCAATGAATTTCAAAGCGTCCTCTTCTGTAGCAAGGCCTTCTCGTTCACAAATTCTCTTCAAATGCTTCAATACTTCTCTGACCAAAGGTCTTTTGAACTCAATGATAAGATATTTTTTCTTATCTCTAAAGGCCACCAACTTCTTATTCCAGAAGTCATTTGCCGTCAAAACAATAGGGCAGCGAGTCTCCTTAATTATTTGAGTAATGGCTGGTACGGCTCCTCTATCCACAGTGCCATAGACTCCATCTATCTCATCTAAGAGAATTATACGATTTTTGCCAAAAAAACTTCCGAACTGTGAGGCTAGTCCAGCAAATTGACGAATTTTTCCTTCTGTACGGTAGTCGCTTGCGTTCTTCTCCACAAGCTCCATGCCCAGATCATTGGCCAGAGCCTCAACAGTCACCGTCTTACCCACTCCAGGCGGACCATAGAGAAACGCAGCTCTTTGCGGGGGGAAGCCCTTCTCCCAAGACTTCAACCATCGTTCAAATTTACTGATTGCTTCTCGATTTCCTACAACTTCGATCAAGGATTTGGGTTTGTGTTTCACAGTCCAGGCAGCGTACACTTGAGATTAGCCACCTTTCATCGCATAACCCGCCTCTGCAAGTCTCGCCAACAACGCGCTTAACTGCACCTCTTCATCTGCACCTTCAACAAGACGAAAATCCACTTCTCCAACTACGCTGGCTAATCTAACCTTCCACTCCTCAGCGATGTCAAGGCGAAAAAGCTCTATATGAATTTGCTTAATAATATCGCTTCCAGAAACACCATATTTCACAATCATTTCACGGAGTCTTTTACGAGCTTCAACAAAGCTTCCGCCCATTACAATTTTCAACATGGCTTGAACATCTGCAGGATTTGCATGGCCAACCACAGAATAGACCACTTCAGAGTTTACAGGTTTTCCAAGTGAAGCTCCTGCTTGCAGTGAATTGATAGCCCTTCG
>CP070730.1:1366546-1370288 GCA_020351305.1 Candidatus Bathyarchaeota archaeon | reverse complement strand
TCTTCATTCACCTATTGGGGTGTATCTAAGAAGAGAGGTTTTAAAAAACGAAGGCAAGTCAGACATAACAGTGAAAAGAAGATTATATGAGAAAATAGTTGCAAACCAGCTAGCAGATGGAAGTTGGGATAAGATTTTTGTACGCACTGCAAATAATCTCTGGAACCTCGCCCTTCTTGGCTACACTGTAAAAAATAAAAACATAGAAAGAGGATTGAAATGGCTTCTTAGAATTCATAGACACCAATATAGAGGTTACCCAGGCTTTTTCTTATCGGAAAACAAAGAGGACACACGCTTGATGCGGTCGACATTTTACGGTGAATTTGGACCAGGCTGCACGATTCTATATCAAACGGCTTATTCAATTCATATATTCCATATTTTTGGTTTTAGTAACAACAGACAAATCCTAACAACGGTTAATTCAATTCTTCAGTTTTGGAGACCAGGATGGTGTGGCGCATGGTGCACTATTAACATATTTCGGGTATTAATCGAGCATCCACTCAGTGCTGAATCAAAACAGGTTCAGAAAAGCGTAAAACACTTGGCGAAAAAGCAAAGCAAATTGGGAGCATGGAAAGGTTTTCCTTTCTATCACACATTTCATGCTCTATCCATAATGAATAATGTGATAGCGAAGAAGCAGCTTGAAAAAGCATTACCATTGGTTATTAAAAGACAGAATAAAAACGGAAGCTGGGGAAGAAAAGATCCAGAGACTGAAACGTTTTTAGTATTAGACGGGTTGAAAAATTCTGAGCTCTTATAGCATAGGAAGCTACAAAAATCTGTTCCAACTCAAGAACTTTACATCTTCGCTTTTTTCCCATGATAGATGAGAAAAGTGTGCTTGATTCTAAAGACAAATGTTTTACGCTTATATAACGGTTTCAATCTTTTGGATGAGTGTCTAAGCGGGGGTTTCCGAGCCTGGTCAAAGGAGCAAGGCTTAGGACCTTGTCGCGTAGGCGTTCGTGGGTTCAAATCCCACCTCCCGCACTTTCTAATGATATAATTCACACTATCCAGCTCCTGTAACCATGCAATGAACCTTCCACTACGACTATATTCAGCGGATTATAAAGTCATAGAATCAAGTCATTTCAGTATGAAAAATCGAAAAATGAGCGAAATTCCACATACAAGTGTTCGTCGATCGACTCTTAAGCAAATTTCACGCGCACGCATTAACTTAATTATTTTACAGAAAAGACAATGCACATAAATATTGAATTCTAAAAAAATGGGGGAAGTTGAGGTTTTCCATATACTATTCTAGCGAATTGAACTCCGCCTTTGGATTTCTATCACATGTTTAGCTTTTTGTTTCTCCGCCTCCAGCAAAGCATTCCATAATTCCTTTTGAATATCAGAAGGCGCAGAGTAAGCGGAAACACCGGTATGCCTTTTTTCCCGCAAAGGCAGTGGCAGCCTGAAACCACTTTCTTTCCCTATTGCCTTAATCACTTCATTGGCATGGCTTTTTCCCAGTTTAACCTCTTTCATTTCTTTCATCACACAACAACCTATGTGCTGAGGTAAACATAGAGGTTGCGCCGTCTTATGACTGGTATTATTATACCGTCATTTGACGGCCATAGAATTATATTTGACCAAGTTAATCCATACTTTAGTGCATAAGATGGCTTTGTTTGATATCGCCTTAAAAGTGACGCATTTGAGAACCCCCTCACTCATAGACTTGACCCGTAGATTTTCATCTGCAAGCGTCTTCATCTGGTGCAACAGAGAGAATGATGTAATAGAGATTGTTGTTAGGAACCTTGAAGAATATCCTTTGGTTCTTGAAGAGATTCCAGCACTCCAAATTGGGGATGTCATGGAAGAAATTACAGATGAGCAAAGGCTCTATCTGAACGTGCATAGATGTCACTGTATGAAGCAAGATACGATTGTAAGACACATCGGAAAATTAAATATTCTAAATATTTTCCCAAATATGATAGAAAATGGCTGGGCATACCACAGGCTTATAGTTTTCAAACATAATGATTTTGAAGAACTTATAAGACGCTTTGAGAAATTTGGATGGCATTACAAAATTCTACGTAAAACCCCATTTGATGGATTTGTATCAAGCTCCCTAACTATGTCTGCCGATGCCCTGTTTTCTGGTCTGACAGAGAAGCAGATGGAGGCAATTCTTGCTGCACACCGCAGTGGCTACTACAATCTGCCTAGAGTAGCTGATGTTAAGGCGATTGCTGCAAAAAGAAAAGTCCCACGAACCACTTTCCAAGAACATCTCATGAAGGCGGAAAACAAAATCATTTCAGCGCTAATTCCAAACATCAAGTTATACTATCATGCATCTCCAGATAGAAAACAGAATCTTGGAGTGAAAAGGAACATCTCAAGAATCCCTTTAAACCGACAAATAGTAAGCTAACCGCTTGGTTTCGGAAATCTCAAATGAAATCCAGTAGGTAGATTTTTGCCTTTAGAATCACAGAATAATCTTATTGTTAGTTTAATTGATCTCTAAAATGAGACCGAAAGCTCTAAATTTCCTAGTATTTGTTCTCTTCTAAAGCGATATATGCAATAGTTGCTGTGCCTCGGTGGCCTAGCCCGGTAGGGCATCGCCTTGGTAAGGCGGTGGTCGCGGGTTCAAATCCCGCCCGAGGCTTTCAGAACACCATCTCCCGACCATTTCCATATTGGTTTTTGTGCTGTCTCGTGACTTAGGAGCATAGAACCTCACATTCAGACTAATTTTTCCAAGGAAAGAGGAAGGCATGAATCAGAAGATTGCTTGAATATTCATAGTGCTTGCTTTATATAGAATGTTAGGATTTTCTTTAAGATCTTACTCTACGATCCATCATATAAAAACTTCAACCAGATAGAAGCTAGGCATGTGTTTACTTCATATTGCTTCTATTCGACCAGTTTTTCGTGCCAGGTGCTCAAAAGATCTGAAGAATATGTATCCTAGAGTAATTGATATGAAACCAACTATAAGCATCTGACTCAGCAATGAAATAACATAAATAAGTGCTGCTCCTGCAATTATCCTTCTTCCGGCATCTACTCCATAGGTAAGAGGAAAAATGTAGGAAATCATATGCAGCGGGTGTGGCAGCTCTTGAATTGGAAAATTTACGCCGCAGAATATCAGTAAAGCAAATGTGAAAATGTTTGCGAAAATAAGAGGATCCCTGTAATAAAAGGAAAGCCCCCCAATTAACAACCCAAACCCAGCCATAGCAAAGGCTGTAAGGGCTACTACTATCAAAAGAGCTAATACATCTGTGTTCCCAAAGTCCACTCCAAACAAAAACGCAGAATAAGCAAAACCTATTAAGACACTCAACATGCCATCAAAAACATGAATCATGGCTCTTCCAATAAATAGTGGAAGCCTGTGGGCGGGAGTAGCTAATACAAGTGGCAAAGTTCCATCCCATTTATCATGGCTAGTTATGTTAACGACTGAGAAGATGGTATTCCAGGACAGCACTGACATTGCGTTCCCTATAGCTATGTAGGTGATTAGGTCAACTTCAGGGCTGCTCACAGTGCTAAGAAACTGGGCTACAAACACAAAGAAAGATATCTGGGAGAGTGACATAATCAACTTCATTGTTAACCACATGGGAGGATAAAGCCAACCGAATTGAGCCCTAAACGAAAAGATTGCGCTACTGAGGAATATTCGGAGTAGACTCATGCTTCAACCAGCGTGCCATCTCTTCTAGACTTTACTTCAACT
>CP070730.1:1363472-1366446 GCA_020351305.1 Candidatus Bathyarchaeota archaeon | reverse complement strand
GGTAAAAGCCGTAATCGAACGGTTAATCAGCTCACCAACTTGTATCTGGTTAACAATATAATCAAGATACCCTCTTTTGGCTTCTTCATAATCTCGAACCACAGTCTCATTGACATCTCCTCCTACGTAAGGAGCGATTGATTCATAAAAAGAGGGATAAAATCCTCTAATTCTTTGAAAAAGTCTTGTCCAGTTATAATCTAGTTGAATTCCACCTGGCTCGTCATATAAGTAAAGACCCAAGAATCTGTCACCCCATCGATTTTTTGCGAAGTCGAGCCATGGAATTTGCCATGGATGCTCAAAGTCAAACCAGCCCAAAAAAACGATGAAATCTAGACCAGAGTCAACTGCATAATCACAGATCAGATTTATACCTGTTTCATTCTTGCTAAGTGGACCCGATTGCAGCACAAACAGATTGGTGTAGTCTTTGGTTTTATCAATTAGCATTTTGGCTTCGGCAGTTGTGTTACCGCAGAAAGAAACTCCCACATAAGGTTTGGCTGGATCTGTTCTTCCATTTTCCGGATCTCTCGGGAGAAAGAATATCATAGCCAGCACTAAGAGAATAAGTACTGAAAAGGGGAAAATCCCTCTCAATTTAGAAATTGGCAACCGTGCTGAACTCAAATTTGAGGTCCTACCTTTCTTAATTGCTGGGCAAGAAAGGATTTCGTCCCGTGGATGCATACATCGTAATTTGTGCCAGCCATAAGAATTTAACTACACTTGCTTTGCTCGCGCAATCCAATTTGACATGATTTCTTAATGAGCTCTACATACTGCATCCTGTCAAAGGAAAAAAGGAAAATCTGGGCTATCTCCAAGTAGGTCTAGATTTCGTCTTTCTACAGACCGCTTCAAAGATACGATCAGCTATGCGCGCGCATGAATCTTGAGAACCAATCTTCTATGCAACTTGAAAGAACAGTTGGTCAAGGTTGCTTACTGTGTTTCAAGCTACCCGAATGCATGTTTTCGTTCCACATGCTTTGCAGGTTTGTAGTTCATTCATTTATGATTCCTTCTTTGTGTTTCTTGGTTTGCCGAAGAGTTTTCTATGCAGCGCTTCCTTTTCCGACTCTTCTTCTTTCCCTATCCTGTACGCTTCGTAGGCTACAGCCGCTATAACTATGGCAAGCGATAAAGCGAAGAGCATGACTTTATGTTCAAAAGCCATAGAAGAAGTCAGCACCAGATTCGAGACAATTATGGCGACTACGATGAGGACCACAATTACTGGGTTCATTTTCTTCAATGCTCCCATCTCGCTCAATCTAGCAGACTCCTACACAACCTTCGTCAAGAAGTTAGTTATTGCATCTAAAGCGTTGGCTAAAAACTTTTGCAGTTTCTCAGGAGAAACGTCTAACCCGTACGCACACACAAACATGCGAATTTAGAAGGAAGGGCGCGTGCATGCATTATGTTCTAGAATCTCAAGTTCTACTCAACTCTTCCACGATTTTCGCGTGCGCGATCTTCCAAGTCTTTTGATCATGGCTATTACAAGACCGAGCGTAAAGAACTGAATCGCTCCAATCATGAATAAATACTGATACACTACAGTGGGAAGAGTAACTGCATGCAGAAATAAACCTACCATCCCCAAAACTATTCCTATGCCTCCAAAAAAGAGGAGAGGTTGAGTATCAAGCATTAACCTCAAAGTGATTCCAAGTATCCTGCCTCCATCTTTTATGGGGCTAAGCTTTGTCTTTCCCACCCTTGGTCTATACCTTACAGGCGTTTCATGTATTCTGGCATCGGAGCTGAGGGCCTCCGTCAACATCTCGATCGCAAACGGCATACCCCTAGCTACCAGATTCATACTGTCCAGAAGCTTGGACTTGAAGGCCCTTATGCCACTTTGAGTATCATATATGTTAAGTCTCAAAGTAACCTTGGCAAACAAAGAAAGCAACTTATTTCCAATCCTGTTGACAAAAGGCATTGCTCCCTTCTGCATACCCGCAAACCTGTTACCCACCACCAGGTCAGCTTCATCCTTTAAGATAGGTGCTAACAATTCAGGTATATCTTTGGGGTCATAGGAAAGGTCGGCATCTATCATCACAATCACTCCAGCATCTAACCATTTTCTAGCATGAAAGAAACCAGTTTTCAAAGCTTCTCCATAACCCTTACCTCGCTGATAAATGACTTCGGCGCCCTTCTCTCTAGCAATATCATCTGTGCCATCGACGGAGTGCCCGTCCACAACCAACATTCGATATTCATATCCATCCATAACGTTTTTTACCCCATCCAGCACGTTGCCCACGGCCTTATGTTCATTCAACGTAGGAATTACAATGGCAATTTTTGGTGCAGAACGTCTAGTCTCAACAGCCTTCTCTTCCGAGGGTCCGGATATTCTGTCACCCACTTTGTATACCGGCAATTTTCCTCGTGTCTCATTATCTTCAATCTCTAACAACAATTACCCCTCGATGGACCATTATCAATTTGCCCTTGTGAGTGTCACCTCTTCTATGATATTTCTTCCACCGTTCCCGAACGGATTTTCCCAACTCTTTTCTCTATGAAACAATATTTTTGCACACTTAAATATCTGTCAGAATCTGCGCCAGCCAAAAAACGTTTGCGCGCGCTCTTGTTTCTTGAGAAAACAACGCACTAACCAAGTAATGCTAAAAATAGGGAATGCGCGCGCGGGTGATGCCGGCGATCCCGTAGGAGCCAACTTTTCTAGCTTCCATGGTACACACCTAGAACTTCTGCTAGTCATTGCAACCGTACCATTTAATCCAATATTTTTGAACACGCCGTTCAAATAGTTGAACAGTACATGGAGCCTCTTGCATGCATGTGAAGTCGTTTTAATGCTTTTAGATGTTGTTGGGGCGCGTATTGATAGTTATTCCTAATTCTTCAACCAATTGCTTCGCATTGCTTTTGTTGAAGCACATAGGTGGCTTGATCTTGATCACATTTTCGTAAGGACCAT
>CP070730.1:1341056-1363372 GCA_020351305.1 Candidatus Bathyarchaeota archaeon | reverse complement strand
TTCAATCAAAGTATTGTGAAGATGAAGTAACTGGAGTGAATCATATGCCATTTTCGAAGAAATTCAAGAAAATCATGGGCTTCCCAAAGGAGGGGGACACCGTGAACCATTTCACTGTTGAATCTCTGTCTGTTTACCATGTGTATATCAAAGGTAGTAAACCACGAAGATACGAATACCCACTCAAGATGGTTGTACACGGGAATGGTAGCAAAGAGGATGTGAAAACAGCTTTCACTCCATTGCTTAGCCAGAAGAACACAGGGACAACGAGTGGATATGGTAATCCCTATTCATGTGACATCGAAGAAGTGACAATATCCAAGATAGTAGAGAGCAGTTTTCAATAGAAGCAAAGGGACGTTGCATAAGAATTCCGGATGAAGTACACAAAGAGCATTTAGCAGCCAGGGAAAAGAAACTCGAAGAGACGGCCTTGAAAGTCCATGAAGCTCTATTTCAGGATCAAGATGCTGTGGAGATAGACCACGTAATACATCGCTTCAGCCAGACATCTGCAACGAAGATTAGGTTTGTTGAGATAGATGGATTCACGTTTATTGAGCAAAATCCCCAAAAAGATTCGAAGTGGGGAAACATGGCACAGGAAGGACACAGAATAATGTGGGTGTGCAGAGGCCCGGCTTATCTGTACCGAGTTATGGATGGACAATTTCTTACACTGAAGAGAGGAAAAAGATCAAAACGCCTACATACACGTGAAAAGCCAGCCATGTCAAAAGGCAAAAAAACCCCCGACAATAAAGGTGTTTATGTAATTCAGAGACACCGAGCAGCCCGTATGCACTTTGATTTGAGGTTGGAAATAGATGGTGTTCTGAAGAGTTGGGCTGTCCCAAAGACACCACCAACAGAAAATGGTGTAAGAAGACTTGCAGTGCAAGTTGAAGACCACCCCCTTGAGTATGCGAGTTTTGAAGGAGTAATTCCAAATGGCGAGTATGGTGCAGGTACAGTTGAAATTTGGGATCAAGGACAGTATATATTGAAAAGCAAAGAGGAAAATAAGTGGATTATCGAAATTCTAGGCAAACGTTTGAAAGGCGTTTACTGTTTAGTGAAGTTCAAGGGAAAAATGAACTGGCTGTTCTTCAAGAAAAAGCATCAAACTACAAAGTGACTTTATATTTGGTCTAGAGTTTGTTAGTGGTGCCGAGGGCCGGGTTTGAACCGGCGACAACCCGGTCTTCAGCCGGGTGCTCTCCCAGGCTGAGCTACCTCGGCTACTTTTTTGATAACCTCGGGGAGTCTTTAAGCGTTGTGGATGTTATTTACGTTTTCTGAAGAATTGAAGTCGATCATTTCGCGCATGTTAGGTTATTTTTCTTTCAGGGATTTTTTTCTTGTTATCCAATTTTGTAGCGTATTCAGATTCTGCCTTTGCCAGTTTCCGAGCTTGTTAAGTCTTTTTTTCCTTTTTCATGATTGTCGCCACTTTCAAAGGCTTTTAAGAGATGGGTGGGATTTGAAAATACAAATCTTTCCGCGGGGCGCATATTAGCTCGCACAGACTCGTCTAATCCTTCTAGACACACTTCAGGTAACAGAGCTGTTATGAGCTTCGTCCAAACCACCTGAACATGTTAGGTATATCTTATGTGTGAAATAGAGTTTATGGTTCAAATCAGATAGAATCGTGCTCGCGCTTCTTATGATTTGTGGAAGAAGTTTCGACTTAAAAATCGGAAATGTGTGGAAATGGGGAGACATCTGTGTCCAGCTGCAGAGTGCATCATGCATGCATTTGAATAGATAACACAAACCATTAATGGTTTTGATACAGCTGCTGTAACAAACTGTGAAATAGAATAATCTTTCACAAGTTTTTTATCTAATGGAAGTGCAACACGAACCTCGAAAGATGGGGGGAATAGGAGGTGAGAGAGATTAAAAGGCTAATTATTTTACTAACCTTAGCTTTGACTCTGTCGCTAGTAGCAGCAGTGCCCACAAATGCGAAAAAGCCTCTCAGAGGTTCAATGGAATTGTACTTCATGGCTGAGGGTCCAGATATTGGATATGGACCACCTATATGGAGCGGAACAATTAGTGGAGATATCAATGGAGAAATGTACTTCTACAATACAGGAAGTAAGGATGCAGGACAAGCTCGCCACTTCTGGGAAGTATGGTACATCATAACCGAAGATGGAATTCTATTAGGAACTGACAAAGGCGTAGTGAGTTGGAAGAATAACAAGTATAGGATGAACGGCATAGTAACACAAGCAACAGGAAATAGGATGCATTTGGAAGGTCGTAACGTGCACATGAGTGGCTATATAACATGGGCAGCTCCTGGCTTACCAGAAACTGCTCCTGGCGCCTTTCATATAAACTAATGCCTCGAATGAAGTACGATTCAGTCTGCGCGCACAGAACAGAAGAAAATAAATGAACCTTTCAATTCTATAAGCAATGCAATGAAGACAGCAGTAGCAGTTGTCAAAGGCAAGTATTCTTCAGGGCTCACGAAAAAAGTTCTAGACATGGTTAAGGCTGAGAGACTGATTCATCCCAAAGATAGAATTCTAATTAAGCCAAATTGCGTCGTCGCCAAATCCTCTTCCACTGGCCTTACAACTGACCCACGAATCATTGAAGATACAATTGAATTCATAAAACATCTGGGAACAGAAGAATTGGTTGTTGCAGAAGGTGGTGCGGGACACACCACAGAGAAAGCATTTGACATAACAGGGATGAGAGAAGTTGCAAGAAGACAAGGAATAGCCCTCATTGATTTGAATAGAGATACAAGAATCGAAGTCAAGATAAAAAAACCTTTGAAATTGCATCGGATAGAAATTGCTGAAAGTGTGTACAATAGCACTTGCATCATCAATGTTCCCACTTTAAAGGTTCATTCTCTTGCTTTGACCACCCTATCCATGAAGAATTTAATGGGAACAATTCTACCCAAAAATATAATGCATGAGAATCTAGATGCAAAAATTGTTGATTTGGCTGCAATTCTCAAGGACAAGGTCAAACTTAACATCATCGATGGGATTGTGGGAGCAGAGACAGATGAAGTCCATGGGACACCAGTAGAGATGAATCTCCTTATAGCAGGTTCAGATATGGTTGCTGTAGATACCGTGTCAACAGCAATAATGGGCATAGATCCTAAAAAAGTGAAGTACCTTCAGCTTGCAGCGAAATGTGGTCTAGGGATTTCAAATCTTAATGAAATCGAGATACTCGGAGAACCAATTGATTCAGTTAAGAGAAAATTTAAGCTCCCTCCAGAATTTTCAGGTTGAGACCTAATGGACCCATCACACAAAAGATTCAGAAAGTGGTTTTGCTCAATATTCAAAGGTTTATTTAATTACAGAGTTGTAATCCCATTTCTATTACTTATAACGATTTTTTCCATAGATCATTTCTTCGTGCGAACAATCTTTAATGAGCTCGATATAGCTGAGCACTTTATTTTTGGATTCATTATCTCAGAGGCTACGAGCCTAATTGTAGCTTCAACGGATATTAATGAACAGATAAAAAGGAAAATCAACAATGAAAATGTGCGCCAATTGGATTTGTTTTTACGACTTCTCGGGTTTCTAATTATTGGGGGCCTGCTCTGGGAGTCTCTTGAGTACTATCTTTTTCCAATATTTGGAATCCCCCCTAACCCATTCTTCTCTTTCCCCATAACATTGCGTAACATTGATGGCACCGTGGATGTGATTATTGGAATTCTGGGTTGTATACTGGCTTGGTATACTGCGAATGTGTATTTGGATAAATGTTAGAATCATTAAGCGTGCATATGTCCACAATAATTGAATAAACCCTTCCAACCAATTGTCCAAGGGAAATTAATGTTTATTCATCTTTTAAACTGAACACCTACTAGGAAGATTGGTGGCACACAAGGAAACTAAATATTCATCTGGGATGATGATATCTTGAAGAATTGAGGCGATAACTTGACATTTGACGGATTGAAAATACTCGACTTCCATGCCCACTTCCCTACTGCTCAATGGGTGAATTGGCTTTCTTCATGGAGAAAAAAGTTAGCTGAAAGATATGGAATAGAGAAGGCTCAATTACTTATAGATCAGTCAATGCAAGACAAGGAAGACATGAGGAAGCTTTGGGGATTTGCACCTCCTGAATCTAAAATAACTTCAGATGAAGAGCAAGCAAGGAGGTGGGCTACAGAATTAAAAAACAAAGGTGTAGAAATGGTAAATTTTGTGACAGGTGGCGGAAATGATAATTTATCAAAAATTGTAGGGCTAAATCCTGAGAAATTTTCAGGATTCGCACATCACAGTTTATTCTCAGAAGATGCTTCCTCAGAACTTGAGAGGGGAATTAGGAGGCTCGGATTGAAAGGTTATAAAATGATAGCTTCCTCGCAGATGAAACCTATTGATGATAAATCAATATACCCTTTTTGGGAAACCGTGGAGAAACTTGAAATTCCTGTAATTATTCACTTCGGTGTTCTTGGCGGGGGCGGAGGGCCATCTCTTGATTTGAGGAACATGAATCCACTTACACTATGGGAAGTTGCAAAGATGTTTCTAAAAATCCCGTTCATTATTCCTCATTTCGGGGCTGGGTATCTCAGAGAACTTCTTCTACTTTGCTGGTCATGTCCAAATGTATATATAGACACCTCAGGATCAAACCGTTGGATGCAATGGATGCCTGTCGAGATGAATCTGAATGGAGTCATAAGGAAGACCATAGAGACCGTTGGTCCAGATCGTTTGATCTTTGGAAGCGACTCAAGCTATTTTCCTAGAGGCTTCAGCACTCCATACCTTATGGAACAGCTAAGAGCTTGCAGAGAAATAGGTCTCGCCAAGGAAAGCATCAAGAAGATTTTTTATAAAAATGCTGCAAAATTATTGAAACTAGAAAATTAGAAAGAATATGATAAATTTGAAAGAAGACACAATAGCAAAAAAATCTAGTACCTTACCTCTTGAATTCGTGACTTCAAGAAGGATAACTATCGACTACATCAATCATGCAGACAAAATAATGCGTGTGTTCCGAAAGCATTTCAGAGAACCGACCCCTCGAAAACTCGATATAGACCGTGAAAGACTTGTAGACAGGTTGCTAAATTACAACAAAAAATTAGATGCGCCCAACCAAGTGGTTCAAAATATAGAATCTCTTTCGCAAACAAAGACGCAGGTAGTGGTAACGGGTCAACAACCATGCTTATTCTCAGGTCCATTATACACAATATACAAAGCAATTTCCACAATTGTCATTTGTGAAAGATTATCTACCCCTAAATATCCACTCGTCCCTATTTTTTGGAATGCTTCGGAGGATCATGACTTTTCTGAAGTTGATCACATCAACATATTCATGCAGAATAAACCATACAAAATTAGCTACGACTATTCAGTAAAGGGCATTGCTCTTGCGCAAATAAGGTTGGACAAGTCTGAACTAAACAAGATGTTAACCATGATTGCAGATATCTCTCCAGACTCCGAGTTCAAAACAGACTTGTTGAGAAAGAGTAAAGAAATCATAGAAAAGTCCTTCAATATAGGAGATTTCTTCTCCAGGTTTATGACTTGGCTTTTTGGAGAGTCTGGACTGATCATGATGGAGCCACATTACTTTAGAGATTTGATGACCTCCGTTTTTGATAAACTAATCAGACACCCAGCAGAATGTACTCAGATCTTGAACAGAACAGGCTTACAACTTGAGAAATTGGGCTATTCCCCCAGAATCCATAAGAAATCAAACATATGTAATTTTTTTCTCCTGAATGAGAATGGTGAGCGTATGCGAATAACATTTAACGGCAAGTTTCAAGCTTTAAACGAATCTTTTTCACAGAGGGAACTGCTTGATCTATTAGAAAGCACTCCCTCAAGATTTAGTGCAAATGCCCTCACGAGACCGATAACTCAGGATCTATTCCTCCCCACATTCGCATATGTGGCTGGACCAAATGAGATTGCCTATCAAGCCCAATTGAGAGAATTGTACGATTTTTTCTCCATAGAGACGCCTGTTTTATTCCCCAGATTTGGGGCCACTATTGTGGAGAAAAAAATTTCCAGAGTTCTAAAGAAATATAGTGTGGAGATTCATCAGCTAAAGGACCCTGCAAAACTGATGAAAGAGCTAGCGAAGAAGAGAATGGAAAACATTTTCAATTCATTTAAGAATGAGATTTCAAGGAACATGTCCGAAGTGACCCAAGAAGCGGGGTCCATTGACAAAGCCCTAATCGAGCCTTGCACAATCACAAAAGGTAGAATCTTTAAGACAATAGAAGCCTTAGAAGACAAGATTGCTTCGAAGGTCAAGAGACATAACATGACAGCTCAACAGCAGATAATGAAAGCACATAACAACCTCTTTCCCAATAATCAGCTCCAAGAAAGGCAGGTAAATGCCATGGAGTACATCATGAAATTCGGAAAAACGTTTTTGACGACCGTTTACGAAAGCTTCCTAGAAGCCGATTACGGTGAACATAAGGTGATCAATTGCTAGACATCCTTGCCATTAGCCCTCACCCTGATGATGTAGAGCTTTGCTGTGGAGGTTTAATCGCAAAGATGAGTAGTAAAGGATATCGCATTGGCATAGTGGATCTTACAAGGGGAGAGATGGGGACTGAAGGAACACCAGATACCAGGCTGGAGGAGGCAACCAAAGCCGCTGGTTTACTTGGTGTCCAGACACGCGAAAATATGGATTTTGGAGATTGTAGAGTATATGCTGGTTTTGATGAGGCTAAGAAATTAGCAGGTGTGATCAGGCGATATTGCCCCTCACTCCTGATAGCCCCATATGGGGACGACCATCATCCTGACCACTCAATGAGCAGGATACTCGTCGACAAAGCAGTTTTTTTTGCTAAACTATCAAAAGTGAGAACGAATAACGAAATACACCATGTTAAATTAGTTGCCTATTATATGTTGCACAAATCGTTTATCCCCTCGTTTATCATCGATGTTACACAAAGCTATGGAAAGAAGGTCGAAGCCATTGAAGCTTATGAATCTCAGATGGGACTATTGCTAGGAAGGGAAGGTTTGCTCAAATCAATTAGATTAAGAGACCAAGTGTATGGTTCTAGAGTAGGAGTTGAATTTGGGGAACCATTTTTCTGTAATACTCCATTAGTGATAGATGATCCGGTGGTCTTCTCAAAATGAGAATAGGCATCGCTTGCTTCCCAACCTATGGTGGAAGTGGAATCATCGCTACTGAACTCGCGCATTTGCTGTCAGAGAAACACGAGTTGCATTTGGTCAGCTACGACACCCCTGTTCGATTGGAGGACAAGGTGAATTTCTCCTTTCATAAGGTGGAGCTTCTATCTTATCCACTTTTTGAGCGTGTCCCGTGTTGCTACTCATTGGCATTAATTTCAAAACTCTCAGAGGTTATAAAAAACCACAATCTAGACATAGTCCACGCTCATTATGCCGTTCCAAATGCCACATCTGCCTATCTAGCTAAGAAAATTTGCAATGACTCAGTGAAAGTTGTCACTACACTTCATGGGACAGACTCTTACTTAGTAGGTAGCCACCCCTCCTACAAAGAGGTCACCCAGTTCAGCATGCAAAATAGCGACGCATTGACCACGGTTTCAGAATACTTGAAAGAACGCACCATCACTGAATTTAATCTCACAAAAAAAATCAGAGTTATACCAAATTTTGTCGATCCTCAGAAGTTCAAGAGGCTAAATAAAGATGGAAATGAAAGGATCGTATGTCACTCATCAAACTTCAGACCAATAAAACGAATACCTGATATCATTAAAGCCTTTAAGGAAATCCTGCAAGAAGTTGAATGCAAGCTGTTCCTCATTGGGGATGGTCCTGAAAAGCCTAAGGCTCAAAAAATAGCGAGAAATCTTGGCATCTCAGACAACATAAAATTCTTTGGCAACGTGAAAAACGTCCAGCAAATCATTGGCAAATGTGACTTATTCCTATTACCATCAGATGATGAAAGTTTCGGACTTGCAGCCTTAGAAGCTATGAGTTGTGAAGTTCCAATAATTGCCACTAATGTTGGAGGATTGAAAGAACTAATCTCTCATGGTGTCGATGGTTACCTAATTGAAGTAGGGAATGTAAAAATGCTTGCTCAACACGCAATCAAGATTCTAAAAAACCCCGTCTTACAAAGGGAATTTGGTAGAAATGCGAAGAGAAAAGTTCTTGAGAAGTATATCCCTGACAGAATTTTGCCACAATATGAAGACCTCTATGACGCAACTTTAAGGGAAAATTAGAGACAACTTAATAGAAGGACCTTGAGTTGTTATCTGTGGATTTGTCTTCATGAACATGCCTCTGTTTTGAGCTGGAATAGTATTTATAGTAACAGAGTAGCCTTTAGATGCAATGAACAACATATCTAGACATGCGAAACTGCTGTCCGAGCTTGGTTTACTCTATTCAGCAGCTCTTTGGGGAGCAACTTTCTTCATCGTAAAGGACGTACTTAGAGAAGTCGATCCGATAGTTTTGGTGGGCTACCGCTTCATCCTCGCAGCAACCCTGCTAGGCGGGGTTTGTCTAGTAGCAAAAAAACCACTGCTGAAAAATATAAGACACGGACTTCTTACCGGATTTATCCTTTGGCTATTATATGTTTCACAAACTGCAGGACTTAACATAACGACTGCATCGAACTCAGGATTCATCACAGGCCTCTTCGTAGCCTTTGTGCCAATATATTCCTTTGCTCTGACTAAGAGACGCCCAACGTTAATGGAAATCATTGCAACGATTGTCTCTCTGTTTGGATTATGGATGCTGACAGGAGGCCTTAAAGATATCAACATAGGGGATCTCCTCACCATTATTGCTGCCGCGACATACGCTCTTCACATTCTTATTCTGGACAAATATATGAACGAAGGGGATGATCCCTACCTCCTCAGTTTCCAACAGTTCCTTTTTGTAGGGACGATAAGCCTTCTCATAGGCGTAATCTCGGGTCTGAATTTCTCGCTTGTGGAGACACAAACCATGGGAGTAATCTTTTTTCTTGCTTTCTTTCCAACACTCTCCGCATTTGTCATTCAAGTGGTTGCACAAAAAATCACGAAGCCTTTACAAGTATCCTTAATACTTGCCCTTGAACCCGTATTCGCTGGGTTATTCGCATGGACACTTGGGAATGAACCGATAATAATACACCGGGCCATCGGGGGACTCTTCATAGTTATTGGAATGATCAGCTCAGGGATTCCACAAAGGCACAATTCCCAAGCACGAGAATAATGCACACGTACTGTGGCTGATATAATTGGATCATTAACTTGCATAAGTGCAAGCATAATTGTTATGAGAACGCGACTACTAACAACCTTCAGATGAGAAAATAGTCATGACAATAGTCAAACCGCCCTCATTTAACGAGATAGTTCAGACTTATGGTAGTCCCAAAGCTGCTGTTCTCCACCTACTGGAGTCAGGATACACTCCTGAAGACATTTCATGGAAAATGAATGTTCCATATTATTTAGTACGCTTGTACATGAGTAGAATTGAACCAGCCAAACCAACACTTTTCACTGACATTGCACAAGTCTATGATCGCCTCGCCATCCTCAGAAGCAAAAAAGGCAAAGAAACTGAGTTAGTCAAATTCTTCAGAAGAAGAGATCTCGATCTTGAGGTGAAAACGAGATTAGCCTTGGGGAAAATCGTGGATGAAAGCCTTAGAATCGGACCTGGTGTTGTTGAAAGAGCCACAAGCACTGCCACAGGAACAAGCTCTAAAGAAGTAAAAAAACTCCTAGTCAACTATGGCGAATATGGCGAAGTTGTTTTCCTATTGCTTGAGCCAAAAGCATCAAAATTAACTGTGGAAGAGGTCTATGAGTCGATTAGGCTTTTGCCTAACCTTGAAAAAGTAAAAGAACGCGATCAACTGGTCGCCAGTCTTCTGGAGGCGTGTACGCCGCAAGAAGGAAAGTACATTGTACGGCTTCTCCTATTCGATTTGAAACTAGGTTATTATCAGAGAACTGTGATTCACGCTGCTGCAAGAGCCTACAAAGTTCCGTCGGAACTCATTGAAAATGTGTGCGCTATAATAGGCTTAACAGAGGGTATAATGCTAGCTCCAAAAGGGGCTCTGGCACTTGAAGAAGTTAAACTACGCCCTGGTCAATTCCTAAAACCACAATTAGCTCATTTATACCAATCTGAAAAAGTCACATACCCTGCACTCGTTGAGCACAAACTAGACGGCAGCAGACTTCAAATTCATAAATGGGGAACACAAATCCGATTGTATTCACGACAGGGAACAGAAAAGAAAGAAACACTCCCAGAAGCTGCAGAAATTGCCACGAGATTTAACGCCCAAAGCTGCATAGTGGACAGTGAAGTCATAGCAATCGACGCTGAGGGGAGATCGCTGCCATTCCAAACCCTGCTTGAAAGAACTGTTCCTAAGAGCCTCTCAGCTGAGGATCTAAAACAAAGAAAAAAAAGAGTAGCAATCACAGTTCGTGCATTTGACCTCATATACTTGAACGGCAGAGAAATTACAGACCTTCCCCTTTCAGAGAGAAGAAAATACTTAGTAGAAGTCGTTCCAGCTGAATACTTAGTTGAAGGCTTAGAGTGCCAAAACGAGATAGATCTGATGAACTTCTATGAAAATACCTTAAAACAAGGCTACGAGGGCATTGTTGTAAAAAATCTAGACTCACCCTATCAAGTAGGTCAAAGAACCTATACATGGCTTAAATTAAAGCCTGAACGGGACACCATTGACTGCACCTTTGTAAAAGCCTTATATGGTAAAGGCAAACGCGCAGGCCTATATTCTTCATTTCTAATGGTTGTCCAGGATCCTAGAGAAAAGAAACTTTACACCATAGGCAAGGTCTCAAATCTTTCTGAAAAAGCAATGGAAGAGCTCAAAAACATAGTTGAAAATACGAAAGCAAGCCAAGATGAGGAGGGCGTTTTTATCAAACCTTCAATTGTTGTTGAAGTCACATATCAAGAGATTCAGATAGCGGACAATTATACAAGTGGCTACGCATTGAGAGTGCCTAAGGTTGTTCGTTTCAGACCAGATAAAACTGTGAACGAGATTGATAGCCTAGAGAAAATGCAGAAACTTTATGAGCTACAATATGAACGACAGATTCCTCAGACACTTTAGATATGCATTCGGGTTGAAACGATTGTGATTCACACATAATCGCCTCATATACAAATGATAACAGAATTGTCATAAATTGGCGGTAGTCTTGAACTGCTTATGGCGTACACCTAAAGCAATCTCTATGAATTCAGGTATCACAGAATAGACAAACTCAGGTTTTGGGACACCATATCTCAACCCTGGACACATTGGATCCACATAGACGAAAAGCCTGCGATGTCCATAATGATATTCTGCATCGTTAACACTGCCATAACCAGGCTTGTCCAAAACTTTGAAAGGCCATAGCTTGCATGCTTTAGGTTTTGTTCGCTGGAGACTGCATAAAAATACATTGGGTGTCCAATGGAGAAACACACAAGAACCATCTGCTCTTCTTCTTAGTAAAAACTTGCTTATACTGGCTGCAGTATATTCTACCCCGAAAGCTTTAACGATGTTAAGCCATTCTGGGAGCTTAAGAACAACATCGTATTTTCTACAACAAATACCGCACCTTGTACAGTGCCAAGTACTTATCAGGTTCCACGGAACAATCCGCATTCTAGCCACAGCGACTTCTTAAATCAAAAATTAAGGAACACAACAAGCTATTAAGAATTATTAGATGTTGAAGCGTGTGCTGAGAACAAATGATTCTGTGCGCACGTTATAATTTACCCCAGCTTTCCTTTCAGCGGGAGGTTGAGTTTCTTGAGGCCTTTGATAATCTCAGCAACAGCAATATCTGGAGGAATATCGATTTTTTCGGTATTGGACTCTACAAATGGAACTTTGCCTTTATAATATTCTATTAGAGGGCGAGTTTGTCTTTCATAAACCTTCAATCTTTCCTTGATAAGTTTGGGTGTGTCATCTATTCTTTGATAAAGCTGACCACCACATTTATCGCAAATCCCAGGATTCTTCGGCTTCAAGAACCTGATGTTGTAGACAGCTCCGCAAGCTTTGCAGATTCTTCGACTCGACAGGCGTTCCACGAGAATCCATTCCGGTACCCGCAAACGAATAATTGCGTCATTCCGAGTGAAATTTTCTAAGGCCTTTGCTTGTCCTAGAGTTCGCGGATAGCCATCCAATATAAAGCCATTCTTACTAACATCCTCTGCCAGCTTTTCTTTCAAAATTTCAATTACAATTTTATCTGGAACTAGCTCTCCTTTGCTCATAAACTCTCTGATCTCTTTTGCCAGTTGTGTTTCTTCTTTCGCCATCTCACGGAGGATGTCTCCTGTTGATATAGCAGGTATGTCGAATTTTGACTGCAATCGTGTAGCGTATGTTCCTTTTCCTGAACCGGGGGGACCAAAAATTATGAGCTTCGTTTTTACATTCCTTCTTCTTCTTGATCAACCTTAGTTTTAAAAAAGCTTTGCGATTTATTAATTAAGTGTTGCCACAGGATGCGCGTGCATGCTGCAATATGTATTGAATAGAGACCTGAATCTCTCGAGCTATAGCCTGATTTAAAAGTTCTTTTATCTTCTCAGATGCCATTTACTCACCCCACTTCAAATATGGATAGGGGGGATACAACTAACTTGCTATTATATTTTCTCATCTAATTGCATACTCACAAACGAAAAATGGTGGGCATGGTTTCCTCAACAAAAATAGCAAGGATTCAGGGAGATATAGTATCTTTGCTTATTTTTTATATATGTAGATCGTGTGAGATGGATAACCCAGCTTAGGGTTTTCACAGAAGGTTTCAGTTTTAGCAGGTTTCCATCCCAACACCTCGTAGTCATGAGAAACGATTCGTGCGCCTGATTTCAATTCCTTTTCTAGCTTGGGCTTCACTTTCTCATTAGCGCTAGTTGTTAGATAGAGAAAAACAACGTTTGCAGGTGCGATATTAATTTTAAACATGTCATTTTGCACTATCGTGACCCTGTCTTGGATACCTAGATCGTGAATAGTAGCTAATGCTTTTTTGGCCAGATCTTCACGTAGCTCAACACCTACTGCTCTGGCTCCAAACTCTTGGGCTGCCAGTATAACTGTTCGACCATCTCCAGCACCTAAATCATAGAAGATCTCGCCAGCCTTCAGCTTCGCAAGCATTAACATATGTCTCACAACAGGAAGAGGGGATGCAACGAAAGGAGCGATGAACATTTATGAAGTCACCTTTATGCTTTTCTTGGA
The DNA here is from genome assembly GCA_020351305.1 of Candidatus Bathyarchaeota archaeon. GTDB lineage: Archaea > Thermoproteota > Bathyarchaeia > Bathyarchaeales > SOJC01. The sequence continues at coordinate 1,350,031 of CP070730.1, read as the reverse complement.
TGTTTATTCATCTTTTTAACGTTTATTGAAAACCCACTATGCTACATATGAGGTTTTCTTATTAGGCACAGGTTGCCTTGCTTCACCGCATTTCATACAGCTTTGTTGACACAACTCGAGGTATTTCTCCTCATTGGCTTTTACGGCTCCTGCTGCTTGATGACATGTCTCGCTTTGCTCGACACAACCTGCTTCCTTGCACAAGCTTGACACAAGGCTACAACATTGCTCTACATCTTCTGGACGAAAGGCGACACGATTTGACCGTATGAGTAAACAAAGCTCCCTTGCCAGGACACAAGTTCGAATGTAGTTGAACCTGCTTAAGGTTTTTTCCCTAAGTCTCTGCCTGCTTACTTCCAAACATCTCTACTCCACAAGGGCAAGGAAGTCTAATTCTCAAAGATGCTTCATTTATACTTTTAGAAGTTTCAATCGCTATGGCTAATCCATCTTCAGCCTGATTGCCAAGAAACCTTGCAGCAGCTTATAAACTTGGGCAGCCAGGTCTGCAGCATTCTCAATTAGTCTCGCCAAAACCTTCTCTTTAACGCCTTCCTTTCAGCCTCGACGACAAGTTCAAAGAAGTGATCAGTGGATTCTCTTTCTTTTTTAAGGACGTCTCTTATATCATCAAGTTTCGCTCGAGCAGAAAGAGCAATGGCTGCAGTTTTTCCATATCGTGACAGCAATTTCGCTGTTTCAAAAGCTTCTTTATGCATTTTCCGCTCAGCTCCAGTGAGCCTTTCTCCTTTCTTTTCTACTAGAGACTGCACATAGTCTTCCTCTCTTCTTAGAAGACCTAGAGACGTGGAATTACATTTTGGGCAGACTGGCTCAATGGGTAAATCTTTAATACGTATCATTTCCAGGTAGTCCCAGCAGTTCAAGCAGATAAAGCTTCTAACTTCATTTAGCAATCTAGCTTTTGTTGATTCAACCAGAATAAACCTCATTCTCTCTGCTGGAACCAGATCTGTTTTCATGCTAACACGATCTAGACCCACTCGCGCCACTGGAGTCACTGCTCCTTGAGTTTCAACCTTTGCGATAATTATTTCGTTCCTTCGAAGTCTGTCCATCACTAGAAGGAGCCTTGTCAAGTCTAAATCTTTAGTGAAAACTTCCTTAAGCGCTTCCTCATAAATCGCTGAACCTTCAAAACTTTTCAAGAGCCTGCTAAGACTAATAGTGCTGAAATCAGCCCATTTCTTCAAAGCCCCAAACCTTCTAGCCACATGAATCATTCGACGTTTGAAAATCCCGGTTTTAACTGCTGCTTTGGCTAAAGTATCACGTATTACGCTCTTTGATGCTTGTTTAAGCTCGTTGAATAAAGCTACGATATTTTCTGCCTTTGTTAATCCCATAGTCTGGATAAACACACGGTAGGGGTCATGCTGAACAGCAGCCGTATGACCAGTTCGCTCTGATAAGTAGTAACCTAATAGCTGAGCCAACGCACGATTAGTCAATGAGCCAAAGTTAGCATGTATGATAACAATATCCTCCCAGTCTTCAATAGTCATTCGCTTATCTGTTGGAACTGGATAACCCTCCTTCACTTGTTCAAATGTTTCTTCTAAAGCTCTAGACAAAGTGTCCTTATTAGCGGGATATTTCTTGACCAATTCATCGAGAATTTGGCTTTCTTCTTGACCTTCATTTAACAGCTCCTCTACATATCCTCGAATCTGCCCTACTTCCTGAGAAACTTCAAAAGGCACAGGGATTTCTTCTCCGACCCAGCTTGGAATAGCGCCTGTGGGATCATCAACGGATTTCACATATATTTTGTCGCTGTATATGTGAAGGATCTTCCAGGGGCTTCCTCTAATAATGAATTTAACTCCTGGCTTTCCATACTCAGCTGTGAAGGCTTCATCCAATATTCCTATGGCTGTGTTTGATCCCTCATCAATGACCAAATAGTGCTTTTCTGCTGGTATCATTGACAGGTTGTCAAAGTAGTATTCGAATAGCGCTTTGTTCCTTCGTGGTCTAAAGGCTGTTAAGTCTTCGAATGAAGCCCATGCGATTCGTGGCAACCGTGTGTGCATGTATTTTAGAATCTTTTGCACTTCTTCCATGGTGAGGTCAGCATATGGATAGGCTTTGTTAAAGGTCTCCACAATGTCGCCGAAGAAAAGACGTCTTTTTTTCATTAGCAATCCAGCGATCTGATGGGCAAGAGCGTCGTAGGGCTTCTGGGGAATTATAACGGGTTCCATCTCTTCATGGTATGCCATGCGACCAATAGCAATAGCTTCAAGTGTGTCGTCAGAATCCATGGTGATTATTACTCCTTTAGCTATACGCCCAACTCTATGGCCGCTTCTTCCAATGCGTTGAATCAATCTGGTAACTTGTCGAGGGCTCATGTATTGAACAACGAGGTCTATTCTACCGATATCTATGCCCAATTCCAACGAACTCGTGCAAACCAGTCCTTTTAACTCGCCATTTTTCAATCCTCTCTCTGCTGAAATTCTTGAAGGCTTAGCCAGGGAACCATGGTGGATGGAGACTGGAAAGTCGATATCCCATATTTTAAATCGACTGGCCAACACCTCGGAGATTGTTCGGGTATTGGTGAAGAGCAGCACTGATCTGTGCTTCTCGATATAGTCACGTATGATCCGTAACCGAGCTGCTACCTCTGGGTGGGTGTAAAGAGATGAAGCCAGCTTGTCGTCTTCAGTAGCTGGCTTGGGAAAGATTATCTCTAATTGCATTTCTCGTGCAACCGGAACCTTTACTATTTCTACTAATCTTCCACTGCCCACGAGAAATTGGGCCACTTTCTCTGGGCTTCCAATTGTAGCGGAGAGACCTATCATCTGAAATTCATTATCAACTATACTTCGTAACCTTTCCAGAGCAAGTGAGAGTTGACTGCCACGTTTGCTGTCTGCCATTTCATGAACCTCATCGACAACCACCCATTTTACACGCCGCAAATGCTGACGTAACACCCATCCAGTTAAAACAGCTTGTAATGTTTCAGGAGTAGTAATTAGTACATCTGGGGGATTTCTTGATTGTCTCGTTCGCTCTTTTGTGTCAGTATCTCCATGACGCACCGCTAATTTAATGTCTAGAAGATTACACCACCACTGCAAACGCTCCAGTAAATCACGGTTTAAGGCGCGTAGTGGTGTGATATATAGAACTTTAATCCCAAGTCGACGATCTGGGGCTTGAATGAGCATGTTCAAGATTGGCAGGATCGCTGATTCCGTTTTTCCTGTAGCTGTTGGAGAAATCAGCAGCACATTCTTGCCTTCAAGAATTTTCGGTATAGTCTTTCTTTGAGGTTCTGTTGGGGTCTGGAATCCTCTCTGCTCAACAAGCCTACGAATAGGTTTCACAAACTGGCTAAAAACGTTTTCAGATTTCTCTTTCAAAAGTGCTCTAGAGCTCCAAGTGTAGTGAGATAGTGAAGAATGCTGCTGTAAAAGCCTTTCTTTTGTCCAAAAACAATCAAGTTGTTATTCATTATAGAAGAAAACAGAAATTCCTTATATTGCTTAGATTATGCAAGCAGTCTAAACCAACGTTTATCTCCATTTGAAAATCTTTCTGTTGTAGAAAACCTCTGGGAAAATTAGTAGACCTGACATCGAGGCTACTACAACGAGAAGCCAATCTAATGGATTTGTCATAATAACTGTCCCAAACAATCCAATGACAGGAACTAGAACAGTCAGGATTGCTGAAACTATGACAGCAATTAGCAAGAACCTATTTGAACGGAATCCTACTTTGAAGGCGTTGTGTTTCTCGGATCTGCAATTCCATACCACAAACAGCTCCTGCAACGTCGCCCGCGTGAAAGCCATAGTCCTAGCTTGTGCTAATTTCATTGGTGTTAAATCACCTGGAAGTAGATAGTACTGCCAAAAGAATAATCCTCCAGTTAAAACGAATTGCATCATGAAGGTAGTAATTATCGATGCCAGCCTCCCATGTAATACGCCTTCTTTCGGATTTCGTGGAAGCCTTTGCATCACGTCTTTCTCTGGGGGATCCATCGTTAATGCTATTGCTGGGCCTCCATCTGTAACGAGGTTCAGCCATAGGATCATCCCTGCGGTCAGTGGAAGCTCCAAACCTAGCAAGGCGAAAGTTCCAATTAGTGCCAATTCGTCAAAGTTTGATCTCATCAGGAAGAAAGTGAATTTCCTTATGTTATCGTAGATTGTGCGTCCCCCCTCCACAGCTTTGACGATGGTGGCGAAATTGTCATCTGCGAGAACCATATCTGCAGCTTCCTTTGTAACGTCAGTGCCCGTTATACCCATGGCAACTCCAATATCTGCCTGTTTTAAGGCTGGAGCATCGTTAACACCATCCCCTGTCATGGCAACGATCTCTCCATTTTTCTTCAACGCTTTCACGATTCGAAGTTTGTGCTCAGGAGCTACTCGTGCATAGACCCTTACATCTTTGACAATCATTTGATATTGCTCATCGCTCAAGGAGTCTAGCTCTTCACCTGTTAAAACTCCGTCGGTTGGATTGCCCCTGACTAATCCTATCTCTTTAGCCACTGATACTGCGGTAAGCTTGTGGTCGCCTGTAATCATAATTGTCTTTATACCTGCTTGTTGACACAATGTATTTGCGCTTTTAGCTTCTTCCCTGGGAGGGTCGATCATTCCTACCAAACCGATAAAAATCAGGTCTTCTTCAATCTGCTTGTTAAGTTCTTCCACTCTGCTGAGTTCGCGAAAATCGTCAATATCAATTTGGGCCAATTCCTTATATGCTACACCAAGTACACGCAGAGCGTCGGTTGCCATTTGCTCGTTTTCTTTAAGAATCCTCCTTCTCTCTTTCTTGGTTAGCTCCTGAATGTTCCCATCTTCAAAGATCTTTGTGCAGCGGTCGAGAATAACTTCTGGTGCGCCTTTTATGTAAGCGAGCAGCTTTTCTTCAGGCGTCTGATGTACGGTTGTCATCCGCTTCCTTTCTGATGTGAAAGGGATTTCGTGTGCTCTGGGAAATCTTTCCTCAAACTCGCCCTTCGCAATCCCCGCCTTCGCAGCGGCGACGATTAGTGCTCCCTCGGTTGTGTCACCCAAGATCTTTTTTCCATCATATGAAGCATTGGTGCACAACGCGCTGGCACCGAGAAACAAGTTCAGGTTCTTGTCATTTTTTGCATCCAAGGACTTCTTCTTCGATAAAAACTGCCCCTTTGCCTCATAGCCAACGCCAGTGACTTCAATCGTCTTGTTGTTCGTGAAGATTCTGCGGACGGTCATCTCGCCTTTGGTTAATGTGCCAGTCTTGTCCGAGCAGATAACAGTGGTGGCTCCTAGAGTCTCTGCGGAAGCAAGTTTTCTGATTATGGCGTTTCGTTTCGCTAGTTCTCGGGCTCCTAACGCTAGTGATATTGTTACTACGGCGGGGAGTCCTTCCGGAACTGCAGACACTGCTAAGGCAATTGCAGTTATGAAACTTTCAATTATTTCTCCAGACCTAGCTGGATCTACAAGTTCCAATATGAAAATCGCAGCGCATGCAATAACTATTATTATGGCTAATTTCTTAGCAAAACTTTCTAGTTTGAGCTTAAGAGGCGTTTCCTCTGCTTTAACTGTCTGCACCATTTCCGCAATTTTGCCAAACTCAGTTTGCATACCTGTAGAGGTTACAACTGCTTTTCCTCTGCCATAAGTTACATAAGTTGCAGTAAAAACCATGTTTCGTCTATCTGCCACAGGTGTGTCTCTGTTGACAATTGCAATTCCTTTCTCAACTTGAGTGGACTCACCGGTTAAGACAGCCTCATCAGTTCTTAAATCTACTACCTCAATTAATCTGCTATCTGCAGGAACTCGGTCTCCTGACTCCAAGAGCACGATATCCCCGGGGACAACATCCTTTGCAGGAACCAGAACCTCTTTTCCGTTTCTCATTAACCGAGCCTTTGGGGCTGTGAGTTTTTTCATGGCTTCCATAGCCTTTTCAGAACGATATTCCTGGATAAATCCGACCACAGAATTGAGAACAACTATCGCTGCGATTGTAACAGTGTCTACTTGTGATTCTTCCTGCGTATAAGCAGCTACAAAAGCAATGAGTGTAGCGATAAGCAGCATTATTACGAAAATGTCTTTGAATTGGTTCAAGAATATTTGAAGGGCGGAGATTCTTTTTCTTTCTTTCAGCTCGTTGGGACCGTGCTTTTCTAAGCTACGCTTCACTTCATCCTCTGTCAAACCCAAGGCGTCTGTATGCAACTCCTCAAGAACTGACTCAATTTCTTTGGAGTGCCAACCTTCACCCATTGTTACACACACGCAAGTAGCAAATTGTAGCTTCTAACGCGTTTTCTCCTTAAAGGGTTTTTCTATCTGCCACTGGTCCAAATTTCCCGTTCCACCCACATCACCCACCAATCATGCGTGCGCGCACATGACACATCGAAGTGGCAGCTCCTCTCATTGGAGTTTTCCTCCCCCCCACATGCAACCATCGATGACTTCAGTTTTTCGCACGCAAAAGGCTTTACGACAAGGCATAAATCCCCGTCACAAGAAAAGAAGCCCATTTTGAGCTTCTTTCAAGGCATTTTACAGCTGATAACTCAGAAACATTTCAGTGAGGAAAAAGAATGGATTCTCTCCATGGAAAATCTTTTATGCTATATCATAACAAACCATTACGCATTGTTATGGAGGAAAACAGCATGTCCAAATGCCCCAATTGCAGAAGTGAAGGAAAATTCAGAAAGAAATGGAAAATGGCTGGTAGACCTGATAGACAGGGCAAGAGAATGCAACTTGAAATCGGCCTCTACGATTGCCCAAAATGTGATAAGGCATTTCGAGTGGTCTTAGGCAAGAAGAAGATCTAAAGCAACAAATCTTTTGGCTTAACTCTGCACCCCCATTATTTCCCTTTTTTATCTCCCTCCAATGTTAAGTGTTAAATATTAGACAAAGAACAAACTCAACAAACATTATTGGAACCAAGAAGTCGGAAAGATGTCAAAACTTAGAAATCTTCTCAAAAACGAACATGTGAGATCTGTAATATTTTTAGCAATAATACTAGGCGGAGTTATTGCCTTCTGGTTTGGATTAAGAACTTACTTAAGAACTGACTACCCACTGTTAGCAGTGGCTTCTGGGAGCATGGTTCCAACATTGAAAGTTGGTGACTTAATAGTTGTTCAAGGCGGAATAGATGGAGATGACATCGTTGCAGAATATGGATCAGGAGATATTGTCGTTTTCTATAGCCCACGTAATCCTAGTGAGCTCATTGTTCACAGGGCTGTAAGTAAGTCCCTGAATGGAGAGGTCTGGTATTTTAGGACTAAAGGAGACCATAATCCTGACCCTGACAGCTGGAATGTCCCTGAAACAAGGATTGTTGGAAAAGTTGTGTGGATTATTCCATATCTTGGTCATGTGTCTCTCTTTGTTCACACGACAATAGGAATGGTTTTAATCATAGGTCTAATAGTCGTTCTAGTTCTTGTTGAATTCTTATTCCCCTCAACTAGGGAAAAGGAAGAAACAGATCAGCCTGAAGCAGAAAGCGATGTTTTTGATAGCACAAGGGAAACAAACGAGTAAGTAATGTTGTTCAAACATATGTTTACTCACCTTCATGAGCAGGGAAATTAATCCTCTTTTAACTCACACCTATCTTAGTATTGAAGGATTAGGAACGCAGAAGGCACCTCCAGACTTTAATAAGTTTATATATAAATCCACGCAAATGTATAGAGTCATCAGGTGCCATAAATGCCAAGAGTTAACGCTACTATTAATATCGAAAACGTAGTCGCTTCTGCAACACTAAATCAACGAGTAGACTTGAACGCAGTCGTGAAAGGATACCCAGGTGTCGAATATCGACCCGAGCAATTTCCAGGATTGGTCTTTCGTCTTAAAAGACCTAAAACAGCTACTTTAATCTTCAACTCCGGAAAAATGGTTTGCACGGGCGCCAAATCAGAGAAAGAGGCACGAAGAGCCGTTATGCGGGTGATTAAAGAGCTAAAAAAGAGCGGCATAATTATCATCAGCAAACCTGAACTGAAAATCCAGAACATAGTAGCGTCAGCAAGTCTTGGAGGAATGATTGACTTAGAGAAAGCCACCTACACATTAGAAAAAACAATGTACGAGCCAGAGCAGTTTCCAGGGCTGATCTACCGCATGAAGGAGCCAAAAGTTGTGATACTGCTTTTTGCAAGCGGAAAGCTTGTCTGCACCGGAGCTAAGCGAGAACAAGATGTGTTTGAAGCTGTTGGCAAATTGCATAAGGAACTTGAAGAAAAAGAATTGATATTTTATGAGTAATTAGTCGAAAGACTTAAATTATTATGAGCATATAGTCAATAAACAGAATAAAGATGAACAACCCGAAGCTAAATCACACCAAGGTTTGGCTTGATAGCGTTTATAGAGAAAATTCACGCTGTGATGCAACCCTAATTCAGTATAAGCAGATGTTCAATAGGTTTCTTGATTTCTTGGGAAAGACTGCCTACGAAATAGTAGAAGATTATGAAGCAGCTAATGATGAGCGAAAGGTTAGGAGGAAATATGGACGACTTGTAAGAGCTTTTTCAAGTCACTTACAGCAAAATGAAGATTATGCTCCAGCTACAATTGCGAAGTACATTGCTTGCGTTAAGAGCTTCTTCGTGTACAGCGATTTACCTCTCCCCAAAATTGGTTTAGGAAGAAGCATAGTGAGTTTTCAGAACAGAGATATTCAGAGAGAAGAGATTTCAGCAATATTACAGAATACCAAATGCTTGAGAGATAAAGCGTTTTTCACGATGATGACCCAGAGTGGTCTTCGACCTTTTGAGCTTTGTAACCTGAAACTACGTGATATTGAACATTCGCTTGACGAGGTGAAGCAGAAGAGCTATTTGATTCGTGTTCCTCAACAAGCAGCTAAAGGGAAATATCATGAGTTTTTCACCTTCATTCCAAACG
>CP070730.1:1327493-1340956 GCA_020351305.1 Candidatus Bathyarchaeota archaeon | reverse complement strand
CCATAACCACAGGCTTTTCCGAAAATATTTGCAGCTGTGTCAACGCCACTTCCCTGTGGTCCACCTATCATCCAATTGAATTCTCTAATTACCATAAACCTTGCCATCTGAAAGTTACATAAACGCTTTCATTCATTTCGCTAACCGCCAGTAGCACGGTTATAGCCAACACAGCAAGTGCAATCATCTGTTTCACCGCAGTAGGGGCAAATGCACTTACAATCGTCGATAGGGAAACGACATCTATCACACAAAACATGCTTCGATTCTTTCAACTTCTCCACTAATCCTCTAAGTATGCGCGCTATAACATCATTAAGGTTTTCTGCTATCTCGGTGAAAAGGCAAATATATTGCAAAGTTGTGATAGTAGTCCAAAAAATCCACGGAAGAATCGAAAATTGCCCATTGACCCAGAATTCATGAACAAGCCAAAAGTTGAAACTCACAACGGGCACGATGTGAGAGGTGATGTGACCCCTCCTGATAAGCTTGGAGTTCATGGAACCCAAGTTGCTGTAGATCATGATGTATGCAATGGAGATGCGATCTGTGTCTCGGTTTGTCCTGTTTCAGTGTTTGAAATGATTGATACACCAGGAAATCCTGTTTCAGAACAAAAATCAGATCCAATAAATGAGCCTGAATGCATTTTCTGCAGAGCTTGTGAAGTCAACTGCCCCACACAAGCGATTCAGATTGCGGAACCGTAGTCGAATTTTACAACATCTCTATATCTAAACTCCTCACAAACAGGTATTCAACAAAATGGACGACAAAGAACGGGTTCAAGAAATAATTAAACTCCTTTCAAAGGAACATCCAGATGCAAAAATCGCACTTCAATACATTGATCCCTTGGAGCTTTTAGTTGCAACAATACTTTCAGCCCAATCAACTGACAAAATCGTTAATAAAGTTACGAAGAAGTTATTCAAGAAGTACGTGAAAGTAGAAGACTATGCAAACATAGATCTGAAAGAGCTGGAAAATGACATCAAATCTACAGGATTTTATCGAAATAAGGCCAAATACTTGAAAAAAATGGCGCAGATGCTAGTGAATGATTTCAATTCAAACGTACCAAATTCAATGGATGAGTTAACTAAACTGCCTGGAGTGGCTAGAAAGACTGCAAACGTCGTCTTATCAAACGCCTTTGGAATTATTGAGGGAATCGCTGTTGATACACATGTTAAAAGACTTGCCCAAAGGTTGAAGCTTACTACGAAAAAAGATCCCAATAAAATAGAAAAGGATCTAATGGAATTAGTGCCGAAGAGACAATGGCAAAATTTATCTGATTTATTCATCTTCCATGGCAGACGAGTTTGTAAAGCTAGAAATCCCAATTGTAAAGAATGTTGCATGAACAAATTGTGCCCTTCAGCCTTCAGCTTCTAAAGGCATGCACGCGTATAATTGTGTGACTATGTAAGAATTGCTACTCTTCCTCATCTCTTCCGGGCCAATATGGTTCAGGACCATTGCTATAGATCCAACTGACTAGACCCTTAATGTTCCGAATAAGTGCTGATATGAAGTCAGGACTATATCCTTCATCTTCACCAAACTTTTGATAAATCCAATCAGTCAAAGCATCGAACGGAAAAGTACCTGCTGAAAATCGGGATTCTCCTTCAATAGAAGTAAGACCAAGGCCCTGCAAAATATAGACACGCCATTCATCTGGATTTCGAGGATAATTGAGAGGCTGTGGTTTTTCATTCATCTTTTCATCAATCTTGGTTCTTGGTCTTACGTGCGCATATTCGGATTATTTGCTTGTGCGCTTTTTCAGAAGCTTTATAGCTTCTTTACAGAATTGCGGCAAGTCCGCTGGATGACGAGAAGTCACTATGTTTCCGTCAATCGCAACGGAGATGTCCACAAAATTTGCGCCAGCATTTTTAAGATCTGTTGCGACGGAGTACCAACATGTTGCTTTCTTACCATGCAGAATATCTGCCTCGATCAGCATCTGTGGGCCATGACAAATCGCAGCTATGACGAAGTTTTTCTTATGAGCCAGTTTGATAATATCAACCAAACCTCTATCCAAACGCATTCGATCTGGAGCTTTACCTCCAGGAATTATTACCGCCTTGTACTCGGTGATGTTTACTTCTTTTGGCGAAAGATCTGCCTTAAAGGGAACACCATGTTTACCTCTATAAACCGCCTTGGCTTTTGAGCCTACAACATCGACCTCATAGCCCTCCTCCTGAAACCTGTAATATGGATACAGGAATTCCGAATCTTCAAAACCATCATCAATCATAATCAACACTTTTTTCATAGTTCTACCTCAGTATTTCAACATTATATTCGCGAATCTATTCTAATCTCAGAAAACCTCTCTCTTTTTGCTTTACATATTGGACAAATGTAAGGTGGGTCCTCGCGGAAGCACATGTAACCGCATTGTCTACAATACCAAATTTTCATCTTAATTTGCAAAGGCTCCTCTTGCATGCGGGTGCGTTCATAAGACTCTTCACTGGAAGCTTCTACTGTTGTCGCATTGGCTCTAGCTTGCTTATCCAATGGTCTACGCTCGGGGATGGGAACTATGGGGGTTTTGCCTTCAAACACATCCTTTCTTATGTAAAGTGCACAGTAGCAATATCCATACTCCTTGATATCTGGGTCCCGATAGTCACAAGGGCAAAGTATGTCTCTATCAAACTCGAACTTGCCTGAGGCAATTCTGCATGGACAGGATGGGTAGCCATATCGTTCTTCATTGTGTTTAAGTCCCTCCAGAAGATCCTTGAGAAAATCTGGATCTGTATTTAGGTAATAACCGTAGGTCTTTGCATCGCTCTCCGCTCTTTGTCTTACATTTTCTAACGCTATCAATCCTCTAAAGCCTCTTTAATCCGATCTTCGTGAAAACCGTTAATAATTTTCTTGTTATCGATAATAATCGCAGGATAACTAAGACGTCCACCCCGGTCTATGATGTCTTTTCGGGCCTTCTCTCGGTCTTCACTGCTGCAAAGATCTATGTCAACATATTCGAATTCAATGTTATTTTCTCTTAAAAAACTCTTTTCTCGTTTACACCATGCGCAAGTGCTTATCGCGTAAAGCAAAACCTTGTGTTTGTTGTTTTTCCCCGGGACCTTAATTGTCTTCATAATTCGCTCTTCCAAGATTATAGGTAGTTGTTTAATCTTGTTAAATTGCCTTTCGCAGAGATTTGCAAATGCATACGAGTGGCACGCAGGGTTTTTAACTAGTCAATAAGAAAGATCATTGAAATGAAACGAGTTCTAGTGGTTGTTGGCACACCAGGCGTTGGAAAGTCTTCAGTATCTGCTTACCTAGCTTCTTGTCTTCAAGGCATTCATATTGACTTAAGCAGGCTTATTCAACAAGAAGGGTATAGCTGTGGATTGGATAAAAAACGAAAAACGTTAATTGCTGATCTTGATAAGGCTGCCAAGCGAGTTAAGGAAATCATTAGCCAATCTGAAGGGTATGTCATTGTTGATGGCCATTTCGCTATGGATGTAGTTCAAGCAAAGAATGTTTTTTTGGCTTTTGTTCTAAGACGTAACCCTGATGAGCTCCAGGAGATTTTAAGGCAACGTGGTTTTGGGAGTGAAAAAATTACAGAGAATGTTGCAGCGGAGATTCTAGATGTGTGCTTATTTGAAACGGTGAAGGTTTATGGAAAAGAGAGAATCTGCGAAGTTGATGTTTCATGCAGAGCTATTGAAGATGTCGTGGAGGAAATAATGGAGGTTATTGAAAACCAAAAAAAATGTCGGGTTGGTGTTGTTGATTGGTTAGCGAAATTGGAGCGAGAGGATCGACTTGGTGACTTTTTAGTTTAATTTCCAGAAATTTTGGGGGATAAAATAAGATTAATGAGCACGCATTTAGGTATTCATTTACGAAAGGTTTTGAAAGAACAGAAAACCGACATGCTCCTACTGGAGCATTTACGCGCCAGCGTGCTTATTTACTTCAACTTCGTAGTTGTGGTTTTCCCAGTGTTTTTTTTGTTCTTCTATTGTGGTTTCTAGTTTTTCCTTTGAAACCACCATGGAATCGATTTTGTCGCCTAGTTGGTCAAGTATTGAAATTTTGTAATATTCAGGATCAGATTTTGTGACATGCAATGTCATTTTCCCTAGCTTTTTCTTACTCATACTATCACCTAAGCAATTGATGCATTCAAGGCTATCTTCTACACCTTAATAAAAGTAACTTAACATGACAACATTCATTCGCAAACACATATTTCGCGGAGGTGTATAAGACTCATAGGTTTTGAATGTGAATTAATTTCATAATAAAAATCCAAGTTGGCGAAGCAGTTTTTTCTAGTATTTTCTTAACTCACGTTTAGTTAATAACATTACACCTTTTCGGTTTGCGTAAGCCTTCGCGTGACTACTAAATTTTTCTGATATTGCAATAGGCTTCTTGAATCCAACATCTTCCGATGCTTTATCAAGGTTTATGACAATGTTAACGCCAACCGTGCGTTTCCAATTGCAAATTTGGACTACACGTTGTTCGTTTGATCTAGTGATTAGAAGGTCAAATCTCCTGGGCATGCCAGACGAACCCTCTAGAGTAATGTTCTGCTTTGCTTTGTAACCTTTAGTGCGGAAGTATTTTGTTGCGAGGTCATTGAGAGTGGGAGTAGACATCTTGTTGTGTTCCTTCCGGATATGTGTTAAATACTTGCTCTGAGAAAAAGGTTTTCGCAGGATTCACATATGTATTTAATAATTATTTGCAGTGGGTGTGGAAGATTACTGATTGCTGATGCTAGCACTAAAAGTCGAAAATGTCCTTATTGTGGAATTAAAGTTTGGTTGTCTAAAGCTAAGAAGGTGGGGAGGGCGGAGAAAGCTATAGAAGCTTCTGTACTGGTGCAACAGCTCAAGAGGAAACGCCCATAATGTGGGCATATAATCATTATTGATAGATGGTGTCTAGCAAGTTTTAAGTGTGGCAATGTTTCATTCTAATACTCCAAAACCGGTGGCCAATTTGATAGAATCATTTCCATGGTGGAATGAAAAACAAAAGAAACTAGCAGAAGATGCGCGTATTTTCTCTGATCAAAACTTATCTAAAGGAGACGAGGTTGCTTGGACCAAAGATTTTCCTTCAACTCTTTTGAAAGAGGTGGCAGAGAGAGGATGGTTTGGTGCTTCTATTCCATTAGAATTTGGAGGTACAGACTTGGGTGTGACAGGATGTTGCATCATAGCTGAGGAACTCAGCCGAATATGCGCAGCATTGACAGCAGCCTATTCTGTAACAATGTTTGGTGGTGTAGAACAACTCATAAAATTTGGTAATGAAGAGCAAAAAGGAAAGTGGTTGCCCAAAGTTGCTACAGGCATGCTCGGAGGTATCTGCATTACTGAACCAGGTGTGGGCTCAGATGCTGCGGACATTGAAACGACCGCAGAATTAGAAGGAGACTATTATATATTTAATGGCAAAAAACGTTTTATTACCAATGCAGGTATAGCAGATATTTACTGCGTATATGCCAGAACAAGCGACCATAGGGAGGATAAGGCAAAATATCAGCACCTGAGCGCCTTTATCGTTGAAAAGGACACGCCAGGTTTTTCGCTTGAACGAATCAACGAATTGGGTGGATGGGTTGGGCTTCCTAATGGATATTTGGACTTTGAAGATGCGAGGGTCCCTGCGAGTTCTCGTCTGGGTGCTGAAGGTGATGGCTGGAAAGTCCTCGTTGATGGACTAAATTTTGAAAGAAACCTGTTTGCGGCTGGAATGCTTGGTCCAATGCGAGAAGCCATACGATACGCTGTGGGACATTCACAAAGACGCATTCAGTTTAGGAAACCCACAATTGACTCCGAGATCAATCAATTCAAGATTGCTGACTTGTTCGCGAGAGTGCAAACTGCGCGTTTGCTCGTATATCACTCAGCACATCTTATGGACATGAAAGCAGACGCTGTGATGGCTGCAACAAACGCTAAGCTTTACGCATCTGAAGCATACGAGAAACAATTGATTGATGCTATGCAAGTTATGGGTGGGGATGGTTGGACACGATTCTACCCTGTAGAAGCATTCATGAGAGATGCTAAGGTCAACAAATTAGGCGCTGGAACTAGTGAGGTGATGAGAATGGTTTTATTTAGGCAAGGATTGCGCACAATGGCTGAAGAGCTTAAGCTGCCACACCGCCATGTTCATCCCACATTAGGAATTCCAATCTCGACCACAAGCCTCACACCTTACACCGAAATTAGTGAGAAATCTGTGCTAAAAATGCTGGCAGAAGACTACAAGGTGAATCCAGGGCTGCACATGACCAGAAACGATATTAAAGAACTTTTAGTGGGTATAACGGACGAAAAGCTGGACAACATCTTAACAACGTTGGAAGCACAAGGGCTCCTGAAACTTCATCGTAACAGAAAAGGAAAAATCACGTTAGCAAAAGCCTCATACAAAGGGCTGAGAAAAGCAAAGCCTCTCGACTACTATAAATGGTTTCCCGAATGGGCAAAGAGACAACTCAACATATAGGCACACATGCATTTTTTCAATATTAAAGGGCGAAAGACGATGAGAAGCAGCCTTCCAGCGCAAATTAAATTTGGCTATGAAAGTGCACCATACCCTTGGCAGACAATTAATGAACTCGCTATCTACGTTGAACAACAGGGCTTCGACTCTTTTTGGATGCCTGATCACACGGTAGGTTTTGGGATACGAAGATGGGATGCCCTGGAAGCTTGGACCGTTCTGTCTGCGATTGCATCTAAAACGAAAAGTCTACTTCTTGGAACCTGCGTAAGTGACACCTATAGGCACCATCCTGCTGTTCTGGCTCAAATGGCTGCAACCTGTGATATCATCTCTCATGGTCGAGCCATCCTTGGTGTAGGTATAGGAGAAGCCATGAATCTAAACCCATACGGAATACAATGGAATAGACCAGTTTCACGGACAATAGAAGCCCTCAAAATCATAAAACGACTCTGGACTGAAAATGTTGTTGATCATGAAGGTAAATTTTACAGGCTGAAGCAAGCTTTTCTTCAGCCGAAACCATTTCAAAAACCTCATGTCCCTATATTTGTGGCTGGAAACTCGCCTAGAACGATGAAGATGGCTGCCGAATATGGAGATGGTTGGGTTCCAGCCTCAATGCAGCCCAGTGAATATGAGGAGAAACTACGATATTTATTTCAAACTGCTAGCAAAGCTGGAAGGTTTTGGGACGGACTGGGCTGGGATAATCCCCCAGAAATAGAACCTGCGCTGTTTATTTATGTGGTTATTGCTAAGGACTTTGACACTGCACGGAAACTCGTGCTCTTACCTGCTAAGCTCTATCTACTGTCAAGACCAAGAATAATTCAACAGCTAGGTTATCATGTTCCAACTACAAAGTTTGAAATGACTTCAAGTCTTGTGTTCAACCCAGAGGTTTCACGTAATCTCCTAAAGGTTGCCCAGGAAATACCTGATGAAGTGGTAGATAAGTCACCCATTATATTCGGATCTCCGGATGATGTGATTGAAAGAATAGAAAAGTACGTACATGCTGGAGTTCGCCATTTCATCTCACCCTTCTTTGTCTCTCAAAAGCTGATGAAAATGACCTGCCAACTCTTTGCAGAAAAAGTAATCGCCTATTTTAGAAAAGGGAAATAGATTAAAACACCATGCTGCAATAGACTATGGCAATGTGGAATCTTACATGAGAAAAGTTGGTGTCATAGGAGTCGGGCAGACAAAGTTCAAGAGAAGACCTGACGCATCTATTCGGGAAATCGCTTTTGAAGCTTTTAAGGAGGCGATGGAGGATGCTCAAATCACTCCAAAGGAAATTCAAGCATCTGTAATCTGTTCTGCCACACATTATGATAAACAGAGAACCCCTGCTGGTGTGGTCGCTGAATATCTGGGCTTGAACCCTCAACCTACCTTCAATGTAGAAGCAGTTTGTGCCTCAAGTGGTGTGGGATTGCGAATCGGGTGGTCTTTCATAAATTCAGGCTTACATGACACTGTGGCAATTATTGGTTTTCAGAAAATGACAGAGTTGAGTTCAGCTGAGGTTCAAGAAGTGATGGGGCGATCAG
This sequence comes from Candidatus Bathyarchaeota archaeon, assembly GCA_020351305.1. Classification (GTDB taxonomy): domain Archaea; phylum Thermoproteota; class Bathyarchaeia; order Bathyarchaeales; family SOJC01. Next base: position 1,332,845 of record CP070730.1, on the reverse strand, counting down.
GTGATGTAATGTGGGAATCACCTTTTGGAACCACAATGCCAGCTTATTTCGCTTTATACGCCAAATCTCACATGCATAAATACGGAACTACTGAAGAGCAGATGGCAAAAGTAGCTGTGAAAAACCATTTTTATGCAACAAAAAATCCAAAGGCAATGTTTCAAAAACAAATCACCATGGAAGATGTCTTGAATTCTCGAATGATTGCTAGCCCCTTAAAAAGGTATGATTGTTGCGCTAACTCTGATGGCGCTGCTTGTATAATATTGGCGAATGAGGAGATATCGAAAAATGCAACAGACATGCCCATTTGGGTTACTGGACTGGGGCTTGCTTCAAGTCCAATGGCTTTGACAAGCAGAGATCCATCTTTTGCTTCCTTTGACTGTTCATCTGAAGCTGCAAGACAAGCTTACAGAATGGCTGGAATTGGGCCAGAGGATATTGATGTTGCTGAGGTTCATGATTGTTTTACGATAACAGAAATTATAAATTATGAAGACCTCGGTTTATGTGAGAAAGGCCAAGGAGGACGCCTAGCGGAGGAAGGACAGACTTACCTTGGTGGCGAAATACCTGTGAACATCGATGGGGGTTTGTTAGCAAAGGGGCACCCAGTAGGGGCAACTGGCGCTTCACAGATCAGAACACTTGTAAAACAACTTAGAGGAGAGTCTGGTGAGACCCAAGTGAAAGGTGCAAAAAGAGGACTAGCTCACAATCTTGGTGGGATAGGCATGTACTGTGCCGTAACTATACTTGAAGTTTGAGGTGGAAAGCATTGAATTTTGCAAAATTCGGAAAAATAAGCTATGTGGCAGAAACCAAGCTGCAAGAATTCGAGAAACATCTAGAAACAGGCAAGGTCATGGGTACAAGATGTAAAAGTTGTGGACAAACATACTTCCCCCCTCGTGCTGATTGCAATTGTTTGAAAGGCGACATTGAATGGATTGAACTGAGCGGTAAATGTAAGCTAATGACATTTTCCACTCTTTACTTCGCGCCTGCTAGTTTTCGGTATGAGGTTCCTTACACACTGGGAGTTGCCCAATTTGAAGAAGGTCCCGCAGTGTTGGCCCCTTTTAGTAAAGAAATCAAGGAAAATGAGATCAAGGTGGGCATGAGCTTAAGGCTTGTTCCGACTGAACTTATTGGTGGCAGAATGATCTATGAACTAAGGAAAGCTGACAGCTAGTACATAGAGATTAAGTGATAGTTGTTTTATATTGCCTTTACGAACCGAAACAATCAATGCACTCCGAGAAATCGCGGGAACAGCAAATGTCTTAACAGACGTTGAAGATCTTTATGTATATTCTTTCGATCAAGTCTATTATGAGAGATGCACCCGTAGAATAGATGCGGTAGTTAGAACGCATTCACAAGAAACAATTGAAAAACTGAATAGATTGGCAAGTGATCAAGATTTTATTATAGACAGACGAGAAGAGATTGCTAAATTAGAAAATATTTCTAAGCCTTTAGTAATGCTAGACGATTCTAAATTGCCCTTTCTTAGTCCCATCTCAAAATCTAAAAAAGCATCTACAGGAGACAATCACGAATTCCATGGCATCGCAAATGGCAATTTAATGAAACATGCCCTTGCACAAAGGATTTCATTCTCTAATAAACCCATAACTCTAAGCTTAGAAAGTAATACATGCAGCAGATATTGCACTGTAACCTCTTCATTTAATGGTGTTGAAACATGGTCAGCAAAGGGCAGAATGCTTTTGATTAAAGCATCGTCTAAAGGAGAGATGCCCATTTCTCCAAAAATGATTGATGTTCTTTACACCTGTAGCAATTGTGGGCTATGTTTCGCCGATTGTCTACAAAATTCCGAACTATATGAGGCTATTCGATCTGCCCGACGCCAAATCGTGATTAAGGGTCTCACCCCGCAGATCTTCAAAGCCCAAGCTAAAAACATTCTTAAAATTGGAAATCCTGGGGGAACTCCTCAAACGAAGCGTCTCTCTTGGCTGAAAATGGCTCCAAATATTCGCTTCAAAAAGAAAGCTGAGGTTCTTTATTGGGTGGGTTGCACAGTGGCGACACGCACGCCAAACACTGCGAAAGCTGTTGTAAACATTCTGGACTATGCCAAAGTCGATTTCACTCAGCTTGGAAGCAAAGAAGGATGCTGTGGCTACATTCTTTTAGCATCAGGCTTGTGGGATGAGGCGAAGAAAAATGCGACTCAACTCATAGAACAAGTCATAAAAACAGAAGCAAAACTGATGGTCACATCTTGTGCAGGTTGCTATTACACTTTTTCCAAGTTGCTCAAGGAAACATTAGACATAAAATTGCCGTGCGATATAGTTCATGCATCACAGTTTGTGGAAAATCTATTGCGTGAAGATAGACTTGATTTAAGGAACTTGAATACACGGGTTACTTACCACGATCCTTGTTCTTTAGGTCGCCACGCAAATGTTTTTGATGCTCCACGAAATGTATTGAACAGAATTCCAGAGCTTCGATTTGTAGAAATGCTTCTGCGTAAAAATAGCTCTCGATGCTGTGGAGGTGGTGGAGGACTTTGGTCTTATAACAATCGGGTTAGCATGAATTCAGCGCTTAACCGTTTATCAAATGATGTTGTACCTCTTAATGTTGATACTTTAGTAACTGCTTGTCCAACGTGTCAAATGAACCTGCGTTATGCATCGCTAAGAAAATCACTACCTTTCAAAGTTTGTGATTTCGCGGAGATCGTTGAAGCTGCTTTGGTTAATACATGTTCTTAAATTGTAGTTAGCATTTTTTTCAAGTACTCTGAAAATCTTTCAGCAGCAGTTCTCCGTTTTCTTAAGTTCAGTGTCGTTGCATCAAGATATTGTAAGGCTTTTGGTTGGCAAAACTTCACACAAACAGGTTCACCGCTGCATAGGTCACATTTAGCAGTTTTTTTGGTCTTATCGTCAACAATAATCCCCCCAAAAGGGCAGAATTGTACACATAATTTGCAGCCAACACAAAGCTTGTCATCTATTATCATTGCCCCAGTCTCAGCATTTCTATTTATAGCGTGCATAGGGCAGACAATTTCACATATTGGGGTTTCACATTGTTGACAGACTATTGGGATATATACTCCTTCATTCTCCCATTTAGTGACCCGGATTCTTGCTTTTTCAGGCGCACATATTTTTTCATGATGAATTGCACAAGCTGTCTCGCAAAGTCTGCATCCAGTGCATTTCTCAGGCTCTATGGCTAGCATTTTTTGCAGCTTAATCACCTCATGAAAGATTTAGCAGTGTATTGTCAAGGCTGAGTTTCTTCAGTGTTTCTTGCTTAGGAACACCATCTTTGTCCCAACCATGCAGTTCGTAATATTCATCCAACATTTTCTTGAATTTTTCTTTATCAATCTTCTTATTTCTTGCAACAGGCAACCCTATCGGCGTTGGCTCCTTATAGTAACGTTCTGGTAGGTTGTCATCTTTTCGTGTGAAGCCTTCTCTTAGATTGAATAATCTTTCGATAGTGCAGATTCTCTCCCCTATCTGCATAAGATGGCTCTTTTGAAATTCCATTCCAGTTGCTAGCTGGATAAGCTTCGAGAATTCTTCCCATTTGGGAGCATGCACGGCACAGAAAACAGTTTGGAACTTACAGGTTCCTATAGAGTCTGTGACAGCATATAGAAGCTCTTGCCACCAAACCATTCTGCTTTTTCCATCATATGAATTGTAGTCATCAGCAACTGGACCACCGTATATTTCCTTCAAAGTGTCTTCTGGTAGGCCATACATATCTATTGCAGGGCGGCTTCGCAGGTGATCAGCACCTCTTGTGGAAGTAGCGATACCTAATGCAAAGCTTGGCGTAGGACGTTCATCTGAATGAAGATTGCTCATTCCCTTCACTTGGATAGCATAATACTCAGAATCCTTGCCTATCTTGGCGATAGCTCCTCCGAATCCGTCCGCTAATATATCTCCAAATCCTTCTCTGTGAGCAATTCTCTGTATTAAATCAAATACTGCTTCCTCGTTACCCCACTCCAGTCTCAATCCATCAGTCGTTTTTTCATTAAGTATTCCATTTTCGAAGAGCTCCATGGACCAAGCTATCAATCCACCAGTTTCTAGAGTGTCAAGACCATATTTGTTAACCAAGTGATTTGCAATGAGGATTGTCTCCATTTTTTTACAGCCAACCATTGTTCCAAAAGCTCCTAGTGATGTGTATTCAGGGCCTTCACCAAAAAGAGGAGCAAAAGGTCCTTCTCGGAGAACATAGCGATGGCGGCAGTGGACTGAGCATCCGTAGCACCCAGAAGTACCAATCGAGTATCGGTCTATGTTCTCAGGCTCTAAGTCTTGCCCATCTTCCAGTCGATTAAGTTGAAAGTTCCTGGTTCTAAGCAACCCAGTAGTATTAGTGTTACTATAGATTATCATTGTGCCCCACCGCGATTGTGCCTTTGACCATCGAGTGCTCGTAATCATGTCATTCATTTGCATACAATATTCGATAAGCTCATCCGGGTGAGTGAATTTCACAGGTATTGTTCCTCTGGCTGCAATTGCCTTCAAGTTTTTCGACCCCATTATACAACCCATGCCTGTTCTCCCAGCAGAGTTTTTCATCCCCGTACGGACATTAGCGAATTTTACCAGGTTTTCTCCCGCTAGTCCTATAACCAGAGATTTGATGTTTTCGTCGTCTTCATCCCGTCTTAGGAGTGTCTGTGCTTCAAAAGTGTCTTCTCCCCAAATGTGCGATGCGTCTTTTATTGTAATTTCATCGTCCGTAGCCAGGAGGTAAACTGGTTTTTTAGCTTTTCCTGTGATTACAAGATGATCGAAGCCTGCGAATCTCAGCTCAGGTGCAAAGAATCCTCCTATATTAGAATCACCAACAGCGCCTGTGAGAGGTGATTTTGCTGCTATATCGCATCTTCCTGAGCCTAGACAAGGGATTCCGCTCAAGAATCCTACTCCAACTATAAACAAGTTTTCCGGGCTCAATGGGTTGATTTTTGGATTCATGTGCTTGTAAAGTAGGTGCATATCAATACCACGACCACCAAGATACTGAGCTCGCAAAGCCTTAGGCACAATTTTCTGGGAAATCTTTCCATTTGACAAGTTTATGTGCGCGATTTTTCTGTTGAAGACCATTCTTATCCCCTGATATTGGTGTTAGGCTAGTCCTCTAACCTTGGCTTGATGCATTGTTGGCCAAGAGATTCGATACTTGGTTTTGCAGTTAGGACATGCCGCTTTTTCCGCTTTTGGTGGAACAACAAATCTCTTGAGACAATTTAAACATCTAACTTCACTCTGGCGTGACATTTTTATACCTCTTAGGGTGCGAAGCTTGATT
>CP070730.1:1323561-1327393 GCA_020351305.1 Candidatus Bathyarchaeota archaeon | reverse complement strand
CTTTTAAAAAAATTCGATGACAAAGAAGCTTCCATTAACGGTGCTACACAAATTAGGGCAGGAGTACTGCGACCAGAAATTGTCATCCCGCAAATTGGGACCGATTTGAGGGAAATTGTGGACTTTGAAGAGAGATCGAAACTCTTCGAGCAAGGATTGCAGATAGGTTCTCCGATAAGGATTATAAGAGAACCATTTTTCGGAGAGATTGGGGTCGTTTCGCAACTACCGGTTGAACTTCAAACATTAGACACGGAATCCGGTGTAAGAGTCTTGGAGGCTGAACTCACTGACAACCGGAAGGTGATAGTGCCACGGGCCAATGTAGAGATAATTGAGGAATGAGACTGCTTTCTGGGTGACAAGGCTTTGAGCCTTTGGAAGAGGGCAAATGACTCTCAAGATTGGTTGAAAAAAGATGTAATGAAGGCCTTAATTAATGAGCCTTTTATGCTGGAGCACGTAAAAGTTGAAGACTATTTAACAGTAGCTTTGAAACTTCGTCCATCCTCATTCTTCACAATTCCAGCTGAACTTCCTAAAGGTCAACAGATGGGAGCGAAAATTGATGAACTATGCGCTAAGGAATATCAAGCTGTTATACACGCATCTCAAAAGGAAAAATTTTCTGCTATCAATAAATTGCGGGAGAAAATCCAGAACTTGTTTGAAACAATTGTAGTTCGATCTACTGAATATCAAGCTCATCAGAATTGGTCGAAGAAACTTCACATAAGAACACTCAAAGCTAAAGTTAGACCGAGTGTCCATGAAATATACCTTTTCCTGGATCCTAAAATCGAAAAAAAACTTAAAAAACTCATGGAGCTTAGAAGCCTTGAAATCAAGAAGTCCCTTGCATCTGTATCCAATATTCAAAATCTGGGTCTTATCTATGCTGAACCTTCTTCGGAGTTTGTGATGCTTCTCGGCGAACTACTTGGGTATCCTATCTGCTGTATAAACAAGTATGTTCGAGAACGTTTCAGGGAGCGCAAAAGTCCTGAGATAAGAGCAAGCCAACAACTAAAGGCCCAAGGAAAAGGAAAGATAAGAAATTTTCATGCATATTTTACTCGTAATTTCTTTCCATGTGAATCTTTCTGTGTAAATGCCACAAATATGGGAAAACACATACATAATTTGATGAACGAAATTAATCCTCGATTGGGTGACGTTTATTTCTCCTGCCTCAAGGCTAACGCCACCACAGTTGAACAATATCCTCTATTAATGAAACAATTCAGAGAGAAACTCGAGAATAAAACATTAAAAATGGGTTAAAACGGGGTTAATTTCCGTTTTAGAATCCAAAGACTTAAATTTGGACCGAGATAACAGGAAAACTGCCTAGTGTGTTAGGTTTTATTCCCTGAAGTTGGATCCATGTATCGCTATGCAACAGAATTGACAGAAGAAAGATCTGAATACTTATTGGATAAGCTCTCTCGATGGATAGTGGATCACCATCTTGAGACACCAGCAGTAATGTTTTTGGAATCTATGAAACCACTTTCGTTCATTGGTAGTCAAATGTGGCTGATGTATGGTGTGCCTTTACTTGGCATAGTTGTTGATGAAAGAGAAAGCTCTGAATTAGGTCTGCTCTTTGAAAATCGAGAAAATGTTGAAGCGTTGATTCAGAGAATAGAAACCCTAGCACGCGAGGCAGATAAGAAAAAAGAAGGAAAATCCTGATGAGCGTAATAAACGAAGGCTTAGTCGCGTCTTTTGTACTGCTAATTGTGGTTCTTGCCGAAGGGCTACTTGCGTTGTTCTTAACACGTGCAGGAAAAGCTCAACCCACTATCCGTAAAATAGCTGGGTTAGAAGCCATCGAGGAAGCAGTTGGACGTGCAACAGAGATGGGAAAACCCATAGCCTACACTACTGGATTAGGTGGCATAAGAGATCAATACATCTATCAGACCATTGCTGGATTGAACATTCTTGGGTATACTGCTGAGCTTGCAGCGAAGTATGGAGCTAAATTAGTCTATTTGCCTTATGATCCAACCATTATGCCTATGGCAGTTGATGTTGTTGAACAATCGTATATCAGAGCTGGAAAACCTGAAGATTATGACCAAGAAAACATTATGTATCTTGGTGGTGACCAATTTCCATGGGCATTCGGAGTTCTAGGATTTACTTTCAGGGAGCAAACTGCAGCAAACATACACATGGGACCTTTCTGGGCTGAGTCATTGATATTGGCTGAAGCTGCTTTCTATAGCGGTGCAATACAGATTGCTGGTACAGCTAACTACCACCAAATCCACTTCTTCGTTGTTGCTGCTGACTATGCATTGATAGGTGAAGAATTAATGGCAGCTGGTGCATATCTTTCTAAAGATCCGACACAGATAGGTACACTCTGGGGCGCTGATTGGGCAAAATTCACTACTATTGCATTGATTGTCGTTGGTGCAATTTTGACAGCAGCGGGGGTCTCTACTATTAGTGACTTCTTCACTTTGTAGGAGGATTCAATGTGAGTTTAGTTATCAAAAGATACATTCCTTTAGTCCTCACATTTTTGATGGGCATAATCATGGTCTTTGCCACATACTTCTTAGCCCCTGGAACACCCGAAAGAGAGGCTACAGCACTTCTAACTGGCACTGTAGATGTAATCGTTGTAACTGCAGGGGTCATTGGTCTTGTAGTTCTACTTAGACACCACACTCTCAACATCAACAGAAGAGGCAGGTTCTGGAAATACAGCATAATAACCCTCATAGGCGTTGCAATATATCTCATAATTGGAATATATGGAGTATTCACGCACCCAACCCATCTTATGTATGCAAGCGATCTCTTCAGCTGGGTTTATAGCAACATATATGTCAGCATGGACATGACAATATTCTCTTTGCTAGCGTTTTTCATTGCTTCTGCAGCATACCGAGCATTCAGATTCAGAAGCATAGAAGCCTCAGTGCTATTAATTGTAGGATCACTTATGCTTCTTGGCAGAGCTCCAATTGGAGGCGTTATTTGGGAAGGTTTCCCAGAGATAGCAACTTGGCTACTCAACGTACCAAATACTGCAGGAAACAGAGCAATCACAATCGGAATTGCAATAGGAGCTATTCTATTAGCAATCAGACAACTTCTAGGCATTGAAAGAGGTTATTTGGGACCTGAACAGTAGGTGTGATGACAAATGAAAATTGAAGAATTACTGGAATTTGACCGTCGCTATCTTTACATTATACTATTCATCTTTGTCAGCATTCCCTTGTTAGCGCCATTGAATCTGCCAATTCCAATAAGTGAACATACCCAAGCATACTATGATGCCATTGAAACCAACACCCAAACTGGTGACATAGTTGTAATATCCTTCGACTTTGGCCCCTCAACACTACCAGAAAATGGGCCACAAGCAACTGGAACAGTCTTCCACGCTGACAACCTAGGTTTGAAAGTTGTGGCCACTGCCTTTTGGGCATCTGGTGGACCCTTGGGTGAACAGATTCTAAGAGATGTATACGGTGAGGATTTCCCAAATATTCCAGAATACGGAACTGAAGTGGTTTATCTAGTATACATTCCGGGGAACGAAGTAGGCATGCAAACCTTTGGAGACGACACATCAAGTGCAAAAGGAACTGATCACTATGGAACTCCTTTAGCTGACTTACCTCTAATGCAAGAGTGTGAATCCGCTGCGGATATTGCAGTTTGGTGTGAAATAACTTCTGGTACACCTGGTGAACAGCAAGTTATACAATTTGTTCAAGGACGGCATGGCGGGCCATCGCAACTTCCACTTGTCGTTGGCTCCACAGCAGTCAGTGTTCCAGGCATGATGACATTCTATGTT
>CP070730.1:1313786-1323461 GCA_020351305.1 Candidatus Bathyarchaeota archaeon | reverse complement strand
CCAGTTTCCCGGGGTTGTCTCTGTCCTGAGGGCAGGTTAGCCACATGTTACTGAGCCGTCTGCTGCGTCTTCCTCATAGCTAGAAGACGCACAACATGCATGTCTAAGTCCTATCCCGATAGCAGTAGGGTCCGGCAGGATCAACCGGATTTAGTTTGTAGGAGTTTATTTGCCGCTTATGCTTTGGGTTGGATTTGGGGGTGGTTTCTCGTGTACGCTAAGCCCATGTTAGACCTAACCTATTCATCAGGTCTCCATTTTCAATTGTCCCCGCAACTGGAGGTCAACCATATGGGTCATCCATAGGGCGTTTTTAAACGCCTTTAACGTCTTGGTTGACGCCGCCGCCGGAAGAGTTACGGGGCGCATTTTCAACGTTGATAGCGATGACTAGTCGCTAAGGGAAATCAGAGGAGAGATTTCCCAATATAAACTTTATGACAGAGACTAATAAAATTAGCTATACTCTACAGCGACCTTTTTTAGTCTGAAAGCTGATAGAACAAGATTCTGTTTTACCATACTATCACTCCAACCCAATAGAAGCTTCTTCCAAAAGTCATAAAAACTGATTACAATAAAGAACTGGAAATTCTGGAGTTGGTGGCGTAAAAATGGACAAGAAATTTGTGTTGATTATTCTTATAATTTTTGGAATCTCTTCAATCAGTACATTAGGCTTCTATGTTCGTCCAGCAAAAGGAATCATATGGAAAGAAGGACACATAACTGCTGATGAAACATGGCCCCGAATCCCTGGTGAAGTTTATCGAGTAATTGGAGATATTTATGTTGATGCAAATGTTACACTGACCATTGAACCAGGAGTTGAAGTAGAATTCGCAGATGGATTTATGTTAAGTGTAGAAGGCAGTCTTCATGCAGTTGGATTGGCTCATCATAAAATTTTATTCACTTCCAGCAATCCTTCCCCAACTCCAGGTTCATGGGAAAGCATTCGGTTTAGCATGGGACGGTCAGTTACATCACATGTAGAACATGCAACATTGGAATATGCCAATTATGGTATCAGAATTGAAGGCCCTGGAGAAGTGATATTAAAACATAATCTGGCAAGAAACTGCAATTATGGAATAATTGTAGACATGAGCCCCTTAAACGGTGAAAACCTAACAATCCACAACAACACAGCCATGAATAACACCGCAGCTGGATTTGCCTTTTATTCGCGCAGCACTTATGCATCAGTGTTCAACCTCAACATTGTTGGTTGTTCAGCCATGAGAAACTTAGGTTATGGTTTATACTTTTATACACGAAGGGATTTTTACAACATATCCCTTCACAACGTGACAGCTTCATTTAATACCAATCGTGGCATCAAATTTGAGAATCACTATATGGGTGGTCACTTTTACAATATATCTATTAGTGAATCAAAAGTAAACTTTAACACAGTTGGAGTAGACCTGAATAATCATAACCAGTACATGTATAATGTTTCCATCAAAGACAACAGAATTTATTCCAATTCTGAAACAAACCTATACTTATACACAAACTATCAGAATCCCACTCATTTCAACTATATAGTCAACAATGTTATATCGAATGCGCAAAATGGGATTTACGCCTATGAACTACTTGTTATATGTGAAAACAATACGATTTTCCAGAATTCTATAGGGATTCGTTGCCGTAGCACGGTAGATGGCAGCAAAGCAAGGTTCAATGACATATACTCAAATACTCAGTATGGAGTCTCTGTCGAATCAGGAGCCCTAATTAATGCTGAATATAACTACTGGGGGCACTCAGCTGGGCCATACCATACTTCTTTAAATCCTGAGGGAGAAGGCAACCCTGTAAATGGTGATGGGACAAATCTGGATTTCATCCCTTTTCTGACATCTCCTGTAGGCACAACTAACGAAAGACCTGTAGCAGCTCTTGAGGTTGATAAAATAACACCTTGGTTTAATGAGACTGTGACACTTGATGCTACTGATTCTACTGATGATGGCAGAGTAGATTATTATTTCTTTGACTTCGGGGATGGAACTAACAGCGGTTGGACTACATTACCTGTTGTTACCCACAAATATGCAGAAGAAGGAACTTACAATGCAACCTTGGTTGTGATGGACGACTTTGGCGTGACAAGCTTAGACGGTGGATTGGTTTTTGTGACGATTGAGGTGGTCCCAGAGTTTCCTTCACTCATCATCCTACCATTATTCATGATTCTAACGTTGATAGCAGCATTGGCTTTCCGAAAAAGAAGAAACCAGAACTGAAGTTATTTTGCGATGTACATTAGTAAAATTAGCTCTCTGAAATGAGAGCATATTTTCCAAACAAATGGAGCATATAAAGCCGCTTTCAAGACCACTAGGAAACTTCAATGTGAACACTCTTGGAGTGATAGGCACTATTTATAAAAGGCAGCTTACTATTCTAGCCTATTATAAAAGCTTGGGAAACAATGACCGAAGAATCTAACGGAAGCGAGTCAACTTCGCCAGAGAAACTTTCAATCGATAATCTATCAGATTTTCAGTTTCATGCTGCTTATTTAGCTTACTCTGAAACCTTTGATAAAGTTGGAGACCCAGAGACTAAGAGTCAGCTGAACCAGAATATTACGGCATTGCAACAGAATCAAATAGACTATTCAACCTTCTATAACAATATAAGCAAGTACAGGTTGGAAGCCAACTCTCAACAGCGTCGAAATAGGCCAACTATAAGAACACAGAGGAAACGAGAATGGCGCCGGAAAGCTCAGAAAAGGGAAAGAAACAAGCGACACAGAAAATAATAACCTAAGATCTCTTTTTTACTCGAAAAGAACACGCGCGTAGTAACCACTATGCTTATTTTCCAGACGCGCATTAGACTTCTAGCTCTTAATAACAACCATGATGTTGGAAAATGGTATGTACGCTGTTGAAACCAACGATTTAACGAAACGATATAGCAAAAAGGCATACGCTTTGAAAAACCTAGACTTCACTATCGACGAGAATGAAGTCATGGTTCTCCTCGGACCAAACGGTTCAGGAAAAACCACTCTTCTACTTATTCTTGCAACGGTGCTTAAACCAACATCAGGGCATGCAGAAGTAATGGGTCTTGACGTTTCCGCCCACCCAACTCACGTTCGTCGACTTTTGGGCATATCATTTCAAGAAGCCAGAGGATTCTGGCGCCACAAACCCGCAGACATACTACGCTTCCACGCAAACGTGTGTGGGGTACCAAAGGAAAAACGTGATACTTTAATCGATAATCTTCTCAAGGACTTAGAGCTTTGGGATGCTCGAAACAAGCTCTTTATGCATCTTTCTGGAGGCCAAGCGAAGCGACTAGAGGTTGCTAAAGTCTTTGTTCATCGTCCCAAATTTGCTATATTCGATGAGCCCACTAGCCAAGTAGATTTGCGTGGGAAACGTAAAATCTGGGCACAAATCCTTCGGTTGCGAGAAGAAGGCTCCACAATACTTGTTGCCACGAATGAGGTGCGTGAAGCTGAATTCTTGGCTGATCGAGTGACCGTGTTGGATGAGGGGAAAAAGGTTGTGTGTGACAGTGTTAGGCATCTGAAAGACAGCATCACAGGTGGGGACGTTGTCGAGCTTGAAATTGACACGCCAGATGTTCAGACCATCGAGCAAGTTCTCAGCCGGATTGAAGGTACAGTCAAGATTTCCAACTCTGGTGAAAATCGATTCAAAGCTCATGTATCTATGGCGGAATCATGGGTACCCAAAATGACTGACGTGTGCTACAGAAACAAAGCCAACATTGTCTCTATCAGGGTAACCGAACCATCTCTTGACGATGTTTTCCTTCACTTCACAGGACGGGCTTTAAGAGAGGATACTGGATGAGCAATATAATCCGCCTAGTCTGGTTCGACTTGAAACCAGAGCTCAAGCCACCTGTTTGGATAATCATGGAATGGGCTGTCTTCTTAGTTCAAGTAGGTGTGTATGGTGCCATAATTTCCCAAATTGTTGACATTACAGGGCTAGATTATCGTCAATTCTTCGCTGTTGGTTTAGTGATAATGATAACTTTTTCCATGGCATCCCACACTGGAAGACACTTTGTCGAACACGCTCACGAAGGAAGACTTCCCTACTTGTTAAGTCTCCCAATTTCTCGATCACAATTGTTTCTGACAATTGCTTTGCAGGGTGGTACGGAGCTTGCTCTAATGCTTTCAGTTCCTCTAACAGTAACTCTATTGATTTTAGGGAATCTTTCTTTGGTTTCAGTAGTTGCATGCGTGCTAGCACTCTTTTGGCTCGGGTTCGGTGTAGCAGGACTAATGCTGGGTTTTTCTTTTATAGCATTCAAATCTTCAGATCTTTACACTGCAATAGTAACAGGTTTGAGCGCCATCATAATTCGTTTTAGCACAGTATTATATCCCTTCATTGTATTACCTTCAGAATATGCAACAGCTGCGGCCTTCAGCCCTCTTACCTACGGGGCAGACTTGGTCCGTTCTATCTTAGGGTTTGATCCGAAATTTCTCCTAAATCCGTATTATGCAGCAGCAGTGTTAGCCGCCCTAGCAGTCAGTACTCTTGGCCTAGGCTTGGTCCTTGTGCAAAGACTCGTAGAGGGGGTTAAAAGTGCATGAGTGAAATCCGTGTGGTCCTTGCACTTGCGCGAAACGACTTTTCTTATTTCTTTCGGACAAAATGGCTCATGGCAATCCTTCTAAGTCTTAACCTTTCTGACATGCTCGTTGTTGCCTTTGTTTACAATGGAATCATGAAAATAGACTACTTGATTATCTTTATCCCGGGGATCATAATCATGGGGCTTTTTGCGGCTTCTCTGGATACTGGCAGACGAATCTGGCTAGCTCTCCGTGAGGGTGTAATCCAATATGAACTATCTCTCCCAGTCCAAACTCATGGTGTTGTAGTAGCATATTTACTCGCCGGGGGCGCAGCTGCTCTTGTATACGCAAGTTCTCTCATGGTTATCGCACTGATAGTCCTCCCTGCTAGTGCAATCTGGAGCGCTTTCATGTTGCTGCCTTTTCTTTTCATTCTAGCTATGGGATTGGCAGGAATTGCAGCCACCCTTGCAGCCATTGCTTCAACGCACGGTGAATTCTTTTTTGCCTTTCAAAACATCGTTCAGATGGCTCTTCTAACTCTTAGCACAGTTTACTATCCTCTGGAAGAGATTCAAAAGTTTCTGCCGCCTTTGTTGGTTACTGTTGTAGCTGCAAACCCATTGAGTTTGGCAACTGAAGCACTTCGTCAATATACTTTCAACGGAGCTCCCATCGAGCTAAGTCTCCTAGCAAATATTTTTCTTACGAGCTCACTTTTTGCAATTGTGGGTGGTTTTGCATACTTAGGTGCTCTTCGCCAAATTCGAGTTAAAGGTAAGCTATAAAATAGTTCCCTACTTACAAAACTCAACACATATGTACAATCCTTGAACCATTCGCGATATACTACATGTCCATATGGTATAGGACTAAATGTTTTTATTTGTCTGAACATCTATGAATAGATGCATATTTGAAGTCAATGATACGCTCATTTGTGTGCATTGCAATTGCTTGGGTTTTACTTGTTTGCTATTCTATTCTTCTCACCAGTGTGGTGGAAAGCCTTATTGATTTCTCGAGCATTTTACCTCCAGGCGACTATCCCAAACAAATACTGATCTTTCTTTACGGTTTAGCTATAGTCAGTTTTCTCGGTGGTTCACAAATCCCTGCAGTCTTTCTGAAGAAGAAAAGCTTTATGGTTCAATTCAGTTTCAGTGCAACGTTTGGTTTTATGTTGCTCTTAATAACCATACTTAATGAAAGCACTCTTCAGCCACTTAATGACATGATCCTGAAACCCTTTTTCTTCAGATATCCAATAATAGCTTTGGAATACCTTGCCATACCTTATCTTTTCATGGTTTTCATTGATTTCTATCTGAGCGGACGTTTAAGCGCATTTTCTTCGGGGATTTTTGGGCATTTCTTCAGCGGTATGTTTTTTCACCCTAGGCGTACATTTAAGGAAATAGCCTATCGCCAATCAATCTTGTTCTCCTTGGTTTCCATTGTTTTAGTTTCTATAATCTGGGTTGCTCGAAGCATTGTGTTCTTTCTGATGGATTTCATTCCTGCACGGTGGCGCCTTGTACCTGTTATGGGTGCTGGTGAATTGCTCAATGGGGATATTCTTTTCAAGACAATGATGACTATCCCAGCAACCCTTACGATATGGTTGGCTGCTTCTTTTTTAATTCATTTAGTGATGCAGCAATTTGGTAGAAAGAGTAGTGTTTCGAGTTTGGCATCATTATTGGGGTTCGTTTTTCTTCCTTCTCTATTGACAGTTGGTGTTGACCTTTTGGAGGTTAGTATTTTTCCAGCTGGTAATTTTCTTGTTGTGGATGTAATCTTCTTTATTTCGGCTTTTTTGATTCCTTTGGTGTTATGGCCTCTTGTTCTTGTGGCTATTGCCCTTCGAACTGTGGAAATGTTCTTGCAACGAGGTGCCCTTATGCTTGCTATGATACTATTTTTGTCTTTATTCATCCCGCTCGTATTGGTGTTCCTATAGAATCGCATAATATGGGCTAGAATTGGACTCAAGATTCGTATACATGCAAGATTCGGACTTTATCTTGGAGATTTCCGTAAACCCTCATTTTCTCCACCCCAAACTCAATAGTCTCCATGGCTTTTCAGAGCTTGGGGTTCAAACATCAAAACAAATGAAGGCTCTATGCTTTTCGGTGAATGTTCTACTCCCTTTGGCATCACAGCTATTTCTCCCTCATACAATGTAATATTTGGATGACCTCTCACTCTGATCACGATACTCCCCCTATACACATAGAAAAGCTCATCTCCATCAGTATGTTTATGCCAAGGATATTCCCCATCATACAATGCCAGCCGCACAACCTGGTCATTTACTTGAGAAATTTCAATCGGAGACCATGGTTTGGACAGCTCCTTGATCTTATCCTTTAAGTTAATTGTACGAATCAAGACTTTCTAGCCTCATATATTAAAACCATTAATCGTTTAATAAAGATAAAATTGTGTGCCTTGAATCAGCGAAGTTGCTTGCAGGATTAAAAAATGACAAGAACTTAGAAACAACTGAACTAGATTAGTTGCAGCTTTTATAGGAAGAACAGAATATGCGAAAACCTGATAGGGGGTTTGAAGGCTAGTTCAATGTATTAACCAATTCACGAAGCAAGTTCTTCCTTTATCCTTCGAAGCACTCTGGTGAGATGTAGTCGCCAAAGCTCCTTCTAGCTTTGAGCAGACGCTCCCGTTGTTGATTCAATACCTGAAATAGCTCTTCTGGTGCTTCAGCGACCCTTTCTTTATGGAATCTTTCCACACGCTCAATCTTGGCTAAGTTTTCAGGAACACGAATAGTGAATTGCTTGATGTAATCTTCCTTATTATACTCTTTTCTTAAAACTTGCTTGAAGAGCCTATACAAATCCTTATATTTGGGAAGATAGCCTGAAGGAGAGCTTATTGCTACGACATCTTGATGGACTCGTAGCTCCATCCATTTTATCCACACATGTTTGTCTAGCAGATTGTTTAGGAATTTACCTTCCTTGTCCCGCAGGAAGTAGTTTACTCCAAAGATTATAGGTGGTTTTTTTAGCTTTTTCCCAAAATCTAGGCTGTTTCGGATATTCTTGCCTAAGGGAATGGAGATGAAGTCTTGAATACTCATTAGATTGATTTCAGGTATACCTTCCTTGTCAATTGTGGCAAAAGTTGTTTCAGTCTCCAAAGATGCCCCATAAGCTATGATGCCATGCTCCCAATCAAAGCTCTGTTGAACAGGCACGTATGCTTTAGCATCTCGTCCTCCATACATTATGCCACCTAACTCTACGCCTAGGGGATTTTCTAGTTCAGGGTCACAATTTTCTAACTCCTTAAGGGATACAGCGTAGCGAGCATTCTTATGAGCAGGAGGAATCCTGTTGCCAGCCTTGTCTGTTTTTCCTTCATACCATGCTCCAGAGAAATTAGTTCCTTCCTTGGGAAACTTAGATCCCATGCCCAACCAGAAAGGCGTGCTATCGTTAACCAGCACATTAGAGAAGATAATCTCGCGTGGGCTACTAAGTACCTTAAAGATTGAAACGTCGTCTGTAGGGTTGACATCTTTAATAATACCAAAAATGCCAGCTTCGACATTCACTGCGCGAGCCACTGAATCAATTTCGCGAATATAAGCGATATCATCACCCAGTATTGTCTCCCCTGGAAGCATGGCAGAGGAGGTCTTACCACAGGCGCTGGGAAAAGCACCAGCAAAGTAGGTTTTACGACCGTTCGGTCCGTGCACTCCCATGAGCATCATATGCTCAGCAAGCCATCCTTCTGTGTTTGCTTTGCGTATTGCAAGGCGAAAGGCAAGTTTCTTGAAACCTATTGAATTGCCTGCATACTGAGTATTGACACTGTAAACAGTGTTATCCATGTAATCGATGTAGATGCGCTTCTTCTCATGTTCAATGCTAACCATAGTCTCATTTAGTTTCCCAGCCGAATGAAGGACCTGAATAAATTCTCTTTTTGGGCGTGATTTGCAGAATATTCTATAGCCAGGTCGATATAGCAGGTCTTCAGAATGAGCGACATACCAAGAATCAGTGCACTGCACTCCGAGAATGGTGAATATCGAGTTGGTGGGTCCCAATGAAAGAAAGCGAGTAATCATTGTGCGATCTTTCATTGTGTCTTTGAGTAAACTTTCTACTTCTGCTAATCCTTCTTGCCGATCAATTTGATTAAGAGCTTTACTGAGGAAAGTTCCCTTGGGTACAAGGTATTTAGTAACTTGTCGGTCTCGACCTTGGTCATGTATCCCATCGAAGTGAACAGTGTGTCCTGGGAGTTTCAATGCAGCCTCTTCACCAATGGCGATTGCTTGTCGCCGGACATAAGTTATATCATCAGCAGAATCGCTACAGATGAAGACTCGCTGAGGATTACAGAGACTAACAGACTTTGCTATGAACTCGTGAACTTTAGGTATGGTTATGCCACACAGCTTCTGAAAATCAAGTGCACTAAGTTTTGAGCGAAGTGCTTCAACATCTGGGTTCATACAGCACCCTCAAAAGCTGTGTGATTTTGTAGACTGTATAGGCATCACATATATATGCTTGAAAGCCGGGGATGGGAGTTGAACCCATATAAAGCAGCTCTGCAGGCTGCCGCCTGAGCCGTTCGGCCACCCCGGCAAATGAAAAAACCTTTTCGATGGTTAATAAACTTAACCATTATTCAGTATGCAGTTTTAGTGCAAAAACCTCTCATAAAACTCTTGGGCTTTGGTTACTGCTTTCTCAGGTATCTTTGAAATGCGTTCATAGCCCATCTCAGGAGCTAGCTTTGCACACTTGCCAAAATACTTTTCCACTTTTGCGACATCACCCTTCCAAAGCGCTAAGCCTCCAGCAACATGATACCACATTCTTGCTTCTCTCTCATCTCCTTTTGTCTCAAAACTTGTTGCTTTCTTAACAGCATCTTCCAATGTCACATCGATTTTTCTGGGATCATAAAACATTGTATGCCATAGGGCTTCACATGTCTCTTTATCTGATCCACAGATTTGTTCCAAATCCGTGATTTCCACACCCTTCACTTTTTCCTCTATTTTCTCTTCTTCTTTCTTT
>CP070730.1:1249757-1313686 GCA_020351305.1 Candidatus Bathyarchaeota archaeon | reverse complement strand
TAGATACACCCCAATAGGTGATTGTAGATTGTGAATGTAATTCAGCGTGTTAGCCTTCAACATTTTTATCACCTTTGCCACTCGTAACCACAAGTTGAATTAGCTGACTAAAGTTATATCTCTTAGGCTTCGATAATGCTGAGTTTGTTCTATTTCGAGCTCATTCACAAACATCGAGTTCTTTATTTTCTAGAATGCGCGGGTAAAAAAGGAGGGATGGGTGGAGAGGGCCTACTTTTTGCTGGCCATGTTATAGACTGCTTTTATCGCTAAGATTACTGCTGCAGGTGCGACGAATGCCGTGATATTGACTACTATGGCATCCAATATGCTGCCCAAAGGTTCAAGAATGAGGTCAATGTTTGTGAAAGTTTGTCCTCTGATACTTACGGCCATCAAAGCAATTGCAGCGATAAGAAATTGTGACGCTTCTTTCTCTGTAATGGTTATTAGACCCACCAATAAGCCCAGTATGATCAAAGCTAACGAGATCCATTGAGCATCCGTTGTGCCGATAACATTTGCACCTATTGCAACTCCGGCAATGATGGCTATGATTATGAATAGCAGGAAGGCCCATTCGCCTATTTGTTCCATATCCATCTTACAGGTCGCTCCATCTCTATTTTTGGCAGAAAGGCTCTGAACGAATTCTCTTTTATTCAAATTGGTTATAAATAAATCTTTTCGTCGAAACAAGCCTGAATTCGGCGAATTTTAGAAAAAGCCTTCAAAAATGCAACAGTGGCAATGTGGTAAAGCTTTTTTCCGAAACTGATTAAAAATATTCCGAGAGGAAACACATGCCGAGTACAAATAGGAAAGTAGTGGAAATCGCCCGTGACATAAAGAGCATGAAAATACGTGGCGCAGGAAAGATTGCTCGACACGCTGCCGAAGCTCTTCTCATAACTGCTCAACAGTCTAAAGCCAAAAAGCCTTCAACCTTTGTTAGAGAGCTTGAGACCTCAGCAAGACTTCTTCTTGAAACACGTCCAACAGCCGTATCCTTACCAAACAGTATACGCTTCATCATGTTTAGAGTAATCGAGGCTCATAAAAGAAACATAAAATTAAGACAGTTGCGCCAGCTTGCCATTAAAGCAGCAACGGATTTCATCCAAAACTCCTTAAAAGCCGTGAAAAGTATTGGAGTAATCGGGGCTAAAAGGATAGGAGATGGCGAATTGATCATGACTCATTGCAATAGCACTGCAGTTATTGCGATTCTTGAAACCGCCTTTAACCAGGGCAAACACTTCGAAATCTTTGTCTGTGAAACGAGACCACGACTACAAGGCAGAATTACGGCCCAAACGCTGAATGAAATCGGGATACCTACTACATTAATTGTGGATGGAGCAATTCGCCATTTCATGTCAAGGATGGATAAGGTGATTGTTGGAGCTGACACAGTGGTTGCTAATGGAGCAGTTATAAACAAGATAGGGACTTCAACTGTTGCTTTGACTGCATATGAATCAAGAGTTTCATTTTATGTTGCTGCAGAAACTTACAAGTTCAGCCCTGAGACTATGTTAGGACAATATCCAAAAATCGAAGAACGTGATCCTTCAGAAATTCTATCAAAAGAAGAACTCAAAGAAATGCCAGGGGTAAAGGTGCGAAATCCTTCATTTGACATCACTCCTCCCCATCTCATAAATCTAATAATTACAGAAAGGGGAATCATATCACCTCAGGCAGCATTCATGATCATACGTGAGGAGTTCGGCTTAAAGGCATTAGATGAGTCGATGAAGTATCAAACCTATCATCTGCTAAGTTAGGATGAATTCTGCCTCTTTAAGTACACGTGAAGGTGAAAAACACTTAAGAAACTATGCCTAAGTATTGCTACATAGGATATTTGGAGAGCGCATTTGAATGGCAGGAATAGTACTTGTTAGGGACATTATGTCAAAGAATGTAAGAGTGGTTAGACCTGACACTCTTGTCAAAGAAGTTGTTGCTACAATGAATAAGTTTGACATAGGTTCTATCGTTGTCGTGAAGAGTAACCGCCCAGTGGGCATCATAACTGAACGAGACATCCTTCGAAGGATTGTCGAACCATGTTTAGCTCCAGAAGCCTTACGAGCGAGAGAGGTTATGAGTAGCCCAGTGATAACAATTAACAACACAGCTAGCATAGAAGAAGCAGCGAAGATTATGGCGAGAAAGAGAATAAAAAGGCTTCTTGTCATGGACAACGAAAAACTTGTTGGAATACTTACTTTCACAGATATAGTGACACAAGTACCTAATATACTAGTCATACTGGAAGAGCTCGTTAGACCTCAACATCGTTCTTATTAAAAGGGCACAGTCACCATTTCCATCTTTTAGAGTTTTTATAAGTGAGCTTACTGTCTTTTAGAGGAATCGAAGAAGGAGAAATAAGCTTTGGAAAAAGGCAAAATAATTGAGCTTTACCGAAAAATGTTAGAAATCAGGCTCTTTGAGGAAAAAGTCTTCGAGTTGTATGGTCAAAATATTGTGCCTGGAACTATCCACCTATACATTGGAGAGGAAGCAATAGCTGCTGGCGTTTGCTCAAATTTGCGCAAAGATGATTATATCGTGAGTACACATCGAGGTCACGGACATTGTATCGCAAAGGGAGCTCGTTTGGATATGACTATGGCTGAAATATTAGGTAAAAAAACTGGGTACTGCAGAGGAAAGGGTGGTTCTATGCATATCGCAGACTTCAGTGTAGGAATGCTAGGAGCCACTGCAGTTGTAGGTGCAGGGATTCCTATAGCCACCGGTGCAGGGCTTTCCATAAAACTAAGAGGAACCGACCAAGTTGTTGCTTGCTTTTTTGGTGATGGTGCAGCAAACCAAGGAACTTTTCATGAAGGAATTAACCTTGCAGCAGTCTGGAAGCTTCCAGTTGTCTTTATATGTGAAAACAACCTCTACGCAATGGGCACCTGCCAATCTCAAGTTATGCTCATTAAAGATATAGCGGAAAGAGCCACCGCTTATGGAATTCCCGGCGTCTCAGTGAATGGAAACGATGCGATAGCTGTTTATGAGACAGCAGAAAAGGCTATCAAACATGCTAGACATGGCAATGGGCCATCATTAATAGAATGTAAGACGTACAGACACAAAGGGCATTCCCGCTTCGATCCTGCAACCTACAGACCAAAAGAAGAAGTTGAAGAGTGGCTCAAAAAAGACCCAATTCAGAATTTAAAAAGACAACTTCTCGAAAAGGGATACCTTCTGAATGCAGGTATGGCCCAGATTGAGAGAGAAGTAAACGATATTATAGAAAAAGCTGCGCAATTCGCAATAGACAGCCCTTATCCCCCACCTGAGGAGGCTCTGGAAAATGTCTATGCATAACGGCGATGGGAAAATGCGAGTAATAACTTATAGGGATGCAATCCGTGAAGCATTGCTAGAAGAAATGAAACGCGACAACACAGTATTTCTTCTTGGTGAAGATATCGGTCGCTGTTGGGAGGGTGCATTTAAAGTAACGAAGGGGCTGGCAGAGGAGTTTGGTGATGAACGTGTTAGAGACACACCAATCAGCGAATCTGCAATAATCGGCACAGCAGTTGGGGCTGCAATAACAGGCATGAAACCTATTGCAGAAATCATGTTCGGTGATTTAACTACACTTGCCATGGACCAGATAGCTAACCAAGCAGCTAAAATTCATTACATGTTTGGTGCACAAGCAAAAGTACCTTTAGTTATCCGAACTCCTTTTGGAGGAGGAGTTAACATTGCAGCTCACCACTCTCAAAGTCTAGAAGCGTGGTTCATGCACATACCCGGGTTGCTTGTCGCAGTTCCTTCAACCGCTTATGATGCAAAAGGACTATTGAAAACAGCGATACAAGGCAGCAATCCGATAATATTCTGTGAACACAAGCTCCTTTATCCAACAGAGGGCCCAGTGCCTGAAGAAGACTATACAATTCCACTTGGGATTGCTGATATCAAAAATGAGGGAGAAGACTTAACAATAGTTGCAACAATGTTCATGGTTCACAAAGCTCTAAATGCAGCAAGAATGCTTAAGAAAGAAGGCTTAGGCATTGAAGTAGTTGATCCACGAACGCTTGTCCCATTAGATAAAAAAACCATAATTGACTCGGTCAAGAAAACAGGTCGCTTAGTCATTGCAGCTGAAGATTGCAAAACAGCTGGTGTAACCGCTGAAATTGCTGCAATGGTTGCTGAGGAAGCTATAGACTATCTTGATGCACCAATAAGACGCGTGGCTGAACCCGACACACCTATCCCCTTCAGCCCTCCCTTGGAAAAATACGTAATACCTGATGAAAGGAGAATAATAAAAACAATCCGAGAAATAATTTAAGAGCTGTACAATTTTGGTCACAAAAATTCTCATGCCCCGACTTAGCCTAACAATGAAAACTGGCAGTGTAATCCAGTGGTATAAGAAAGAAGGTGATGCAATTAAAAAGGGTGAGCCCGTTGTGGAAGTGTTATCCGAAAAAGTCACATACGATGTTGAAGGTCCAATAACAGGTGTTCTTAGAAAAATTTTGGTCATGGAGGGTTATGACGTGCCTGTTGGTGCAACACTTGCATTTATAACTGCACCAAACGAAAGGTTACCTAAAACAGAGATTAAACCTCTGGAACAACCGAGTGAGTCTATAAAAAGGGAAGAGGGCGCAAGGGAAAATGCAAAGCTTGTTATGTTCAGAAAACGTGTTTTAGCTTCACCGGCAGCAAAAAGACTAGCAAGAGAATATAAAATGGATTTGACGCAAATACAAGGTTCAGGTTTTGAAGGAAGGATCGTTGAGCAAGACGTTACTCGTCTCATGGAAGAAAAAGCGCGAATGTCACCTAGCGTAAAAAGGGAATTTCCGCTAACAGGGATAAGGAAAATTTCTGCTGAACGTGTTACCTCTAGCTTCAGAACAGCACCTCACAGTTTTATCATAATGAATGTTGACGCAACAGAAGCTGTGAAGCTGCGGGAAAAAATCAAAGTATCTTACACTGCAATTCTGATTTATGCAGTGGCAAGGGCTTTACATGAACACCGTATGATAAATTCGACGCTGTTAGCCGGGAAAATTCGGCTATATAGTGACATCAATATTGGGATAGCTATTTCAACAGAAAAAGGGCTTGTGGTCCCGGTTATACATAATGCAGATGAAAAGCAACTTTTGAAAATCTCTTCCGAGTTGGAAGAATTGGTGGACATAGCAAGGCAAGGAAAATTGTCAAAAGAGCAATTAGCATGTGGAACCTTTACAGTGACTAACCTTGGCATGCATGATGTAAATGTATTCTTACCAATAATTAACCCCCCAGAAGCTGCAATATTAGCAGCAGGACGCACAGTGAAGAAGCCAGTTGTGGCAGATGACAAAATAGTTATCAAGCCGGTAATGACTCTAACACTTGCATACGACCACAGAATAGTGGATGGTGCACCTGCTTCGCTGTTCTTGAAGAAAATAAAAGATATAATTGAAGAACACCTGCCATTCTGAAAATGAAATGAAAGAATCACATGCATCCAATGTAAATTAGCCGGGATCGAAATCCGGCATTCTCTTGAGGCAAGACAGCTCCTTCCCCGAAATGCAGCATGTTGATTCCAATAAAATTCATAGAAAAGTCTTAAGTGCATCACAACCTTTCTCAAACAAGGCGACTATCATATGAAAGCAGCAATGTACTACAGCCTTGACAACATACTAATTGAAGACATGCCCATGCCTAAAACTGGCCCAAAAGAAATTCTTGTGAAGATGAAGGCTTGTGGTATATGTGGCTCTAACCTGATGGAGTGGTATACGAAAACACGTGCGCCCTTAATACTTGGACACGAACCATCAGGCATAGTGACTAAAGTTGGAAACAAAGTTAAAGGATTCGAGGTAGATGATAGAGTTTTCGCCCATCATCACGTTGCCTGTTTGACTTGTTATTACTGCAGACACGGAGCCTATACACTATGCGAGCAGTTTTCTAAAACCAATCTGCAACCAGGTGGATTTGCAGAATACTTCAAGGTTCCAGCACAAAACCTCTGGATAGATACATTAAAAATCCCACACGACCTTTCCTTCGAGGAAGCAACTCTTATAGAACCAGTTGGATGCTGTATACGCGCTATAAAAAAGTGTGAAATACAACCATCAGATGTAGCTGTGGTTATGGGCGCGGGGCCTTCCGGGATAATTCACACGATGCTTTTACAAATTTTCGGTGCAAGCCAGGTCATAGCCACAGATTTTATTAATTATAGATTGAAGGCAGCTAAACTTTTGGGCGCAGATTTGACAGTTAATCCAGAGACAGAAAGCCTCATCGACATGGTTAAGAGAGCAACTGATGGAAGAGGCGCTGACATTGTAGTAGTCACTGCGCCAAATGTTAATGCCTATCTTGCTGGAGTAGAACTGTGCCGCAAAGGGGGAACTATTTGCGTCTTTGCACCTACGCAACGAGAGGAATTCATGCGACTGAGCCCAGGCAAACTATTCTTTTCAGAAATCAAACTTGTATCATCTTATTCGACATCACACATAGAAACTAAAATTGCTTTGGAGCTTATTCAAGCCAAGAAGATTGACCCAAAGAGACTAATAACGCATAAATTCCCGTTGAGCAAAACAGCAGAAGCATTCCAAGTGGCTGCAAAAAGCAAAGAATGTTTGAAAGTGGTTATTTTCAATGACTATTGAAAAAATGAGAGCTGCTATGTTATATGGAGTGAAAGACCTCCGAGTTGAGGATGTTGAAAAGCCTAAAGCAAGTTTTGGAGAAGTCTTAACTAAGATCAAAGCTGCAACAACCTGTGGGACAGATTTGAAGATTTTCCAGAGGGGGTATGTGGAGAAAGTAATCAAATTACCGACAATTTTTGGGCATGAATGGGCTGGAGAGGTCGTAGAGGTTGGTGAAGGCGTAACTTGGCCTAAGAAAGGCATGCGAATTCGTGCAGGAAACAGTGCTCCGTGCTTGCGCTGCAGGATGTGCCAAAAAGGAAAATTCAATTTGTGTGAGTCCATGCTTTGGCTATGGGGGGCGTACGCTGAATATATTCGAATTCCCTCCCAAATGATTCTGGTCAATGCACAGGAGATTCCGCCACACGTTAGTTATGAAGAAGCTGCAATGACAGAACCGCTTGCCTGTGTTCTCCATGGAGCTGAAGAGGCAAATATACAACTTGGTAATATTGTAGCAATAATTGGAGCTGGCCCTATCGGGCTTTTTCATCTACTTGTCGCAAAGAAACTCGGGGCAACTGTTATCATAAGCGACTTGGTCAATGAACGGCTTGAGTTCGCTAAGCGGCTCGGTGCAGACGAAACGATAAGTGCTAAGACTGAAAATGCAGTGGAGAAAGTCAAAAATCTGACCGCAGGAAATGGGGCTGATGTAGTAATTGAAGCTATAGGTCTACGAGACACCTGGGAGCAAGCGATGGAAATGGTGAGTAAAGGCGGCACGGTGCTTGAATTTGGTGGCTGTTCGCCTGGAACTAGAATTAACATAGATGCTGAACCGTTGCACTATGGGGAAGTAACGATTATGGGCGTTTTTCATGCGACTCCACGACATTTCAAGAGTGCCTTGAACCTGATTGCATCAGGGGTGTTGAACGTGAAACCTCTTGTTACGAAACGAGTGAAATTAGATGGAATTGAAGAGGCATTTGAGACTCTAGCTAGCTCCAAGTCAGACATTAAAATTGCCATAACCCCCTGATATTCACAAAGAGCTTAAATGCAAAGTTTCCCGTATGCTCTTGTCATAGCGAGGGCTTAGAAGCATGGTGAAATATGTTTTCATCACAGGGGGTGTGCTTTCTTCAGTTGGAAAAGGCATTGTTACATCCTCAGTTGGTAAAATGCTTCAAACAAAAGGGATTAAAGTTACGGCCATCAAGGTCGATCCTTATGTAAATGTTGATGCAGGTACGATGAACCCCTACATGCACGGCGAGGTTTATGTCACAGACGATGGAGGGGAAACAGACCTCGATTTGGGATGGTATGAAAGGTTCTTGGATCTAAACCTGACGATGGATAATAACGTTACAACTGGCATGGTTTACAAATCTGTCATCGAGAAAGAAAGAAAAGGAAATTATCTGGGTAGTTGTGTACAAATCGTACCGCATGTCACAGACGAAATTAAGCGACGAATCCAAAATGTGGCAAGAAAGTCTGGAGTAGATGTGGTGTTAACTGAATGTGGTGGTACAGTAGGGGACATAGAGGGCTTGCCTTTTCTCGAAGCTATACGACAGATGCGCCTTGAAAAGGGATACGAAGATACTCTTTACATCCATGTCGCCCTAGTTCCAATATTAGACGTTACAAAAGAAATGAAAACTAAACCTTTGCAACACAGTGTCAACGAACTTCGCCGTATCGGCATACAACCAGACATGATTGTTGCACGCTCAAGAGAAATGATTAACAAAGAAGCACGGCGGAAAATTGCTCTCTTTGGAACTATACCTGAAAATGCTGTTTTCTGCTCCTTCAATGTTGAATCCGTCTATGAGGTTCCTATTATATTGCACAAGCAAGGAATGGGTGATTTCATAGCACAACGTTTGAACCTGTCTTCGCGAAAACCTCAATGGAGCGAATGGGAAAAATTTGTTGAGATAATTCTGCATCCACGTAATAAGATTAACATTGCGTTGGTTGGCAAATACGCGGGTTTAGCAGACAGTTACGTAAGCATGAACGAAGCATTCAAGCATGCCGGTGCTATATGTCAAACCAGTGTTTCGTTGGACTACTTGGAGGCAGAGAGATTCGAAAGGCAGCCTAAGACACTTGAATCCCTCAAGAATTATGATGGCATATTTGTGCCTTATGGCTTTGGCCCACGAGGTTCTGAAGGAAAAGTCGCTGCGATTCGATTAGCGAGAGAGAACAATATTCCTTTCTTGGGTATATGCTATGGTTTCCAATTGGCAGTTGTCGAATTTGCCAGACATGTATGCGGAATGAAAGATGCAAATAGCACTGAGATAAATGCTTCCACACCCTTCCCGGTGATAGATCTTATACCCGAGCAACATGGTGTGAAGATAAAAGGGGGCACAATGCGCCTTGGCGCTCATAAAATTAAGATTAAAGCGGAAACCGTGGCCTACTCCTTATACCTGTCCGAAGAGATTTATGAACGACATCGCCATAGGTACGAAGTCAATCCATTCTACAAGCCCACTTTATTGAAGCATGGCTTAGTCTTTTCAGGTCAAAGTGTTGACGGGAAAAGAATGGAGATTTTGGAACTCTCGAACAATTTCTTCTTTTTTGCTTCTCAATTCCACGGTGAATTCAAGAGCCGCCCAACCAAACCTGACCCTGAGTATTATGGATTTGTGAAATCTTGTTTAGAGAGGAAACTTGGAAAGACTGCGCCCAAACTTGTGGCAAATCGAAGTGTCGATTGACAATAAAATATGCGCGCGCGCATTTAGTTAACGTAATTCACATGGAGAACAAATGCTGTTATTCCAAACGTTGGAGTAGCGTATGAAAATGAACGAAAGGCGTAAAGTACTCCTGAGAACAGTTCCCTTTCTTTTAATTGGTCTCTTAGTCTTTGCACTTTACCTAGTTGTATTCGTGAATATTTCAGAGATGATAAACATAATACAACAAGTTAACATGATTGTTTACCCCTTTGCAGCTCTAGCACTGATCTTGGAAGCTTTCTTATTCACCTTGAACTGGCAGTACCTCCTGCTCCCCCTATCGGTGAAGGTTCCTTTGAGAAAGACCTTTGCATATGTCTGGATAGGTGTATTTGCGGACCTTCTTATTCCCGCTGAATCTGTTAGCGGAGAGATAGCTAAAACCTATCTGATGTCTAAAGAGCCAAATGCTGATCCAGGAAAAGTTGTTGCATCTCTTGTAAGCCAACGGATTCTTGGAACTATAACGACAGCTGCCACACTGTCTATAGGTTTTATGGGACTGCTGATTCTTGATTACCCTGTGTCAGGCTTGATGCTACAGATCCTGGTGACCATTACTGGTATAAGTGTATTAGCTTTCGGATTTTTAGTGCTACTTTGCTTGAAGGAAAAATGGACTGAGAGATTGGTCAACGCAATAATGCGCTTTTTGGAACGTGTTTCCAGAGGGCGCTTCAAACTGGAAACCATTCAGACCAGGATTGTTGACTCTTTAAGAACATTTTATGAGTCATTACGAACTTTTGGATCCAAACCAGCCAAGCTTGTTCTGCCTGTGTTGTTTTATGTTTTAGCATGGTTCTCCAGTATCACGATAATTATCTTGGTTTTCATTGCAATAGGCTATGTGGAACCGAGTATGCCTATTCTCTTTCTACAGGTTGTTATTGTCTACACCCTTCTGGTTGCAATAAAATCAATCCCTTTAGGTGTTCCAGCGGAGGTTGGGCTACCAGACATATTCTTAACCACATCTTTCATTCTTTTTGGTATACCTCCAGACATCGCTGCTGCAGCCACAGTACTTACGAGAATCATAACAGTTTTGTTAAGGTTCAGCATTGGATTCATTGCAGTCCAATGGCTTGGTGTTACAAGTTTGATGGGTAGTGGGGGTCTTATTGAGAAGAAGAACGAAGTGTGAGATATGCATGTATCCGTTAGATAGTATTCAGAGAGATGGGTCTCCCTTTTAATAAAGGCACATATGAATGTATATGTGCATGTTTATGCATGCATACTTGTATCCATCACTACCTTCTCAACAGATTTCGTGCCCGCTATAGAGTGACCTCAAGCATTTCAATGAATTCTTCAGCCTGCTTCATACCCTTCTCCCAAAAGGCTTCGTCAGCAATGTCTAAACCAATCTCTGCTGCTAAATCCCTTGGAGATTCACTCGATCCTGCTGCTAACAACTTCTTTAATTTAGGGACAAATTCTGCACCTTGCTCCTTGTAAAGCTTGTACAGGGCAAATACAAACAGCTGAGCATATACATATGGGTAGTTGTAGAAACGATAGTTTGCAAAGAAATAATGTGGTGTACGAGTCCATTCCCATTGCATTGCGTCTAACCAATCAACCGAATTTCCGAAGATTCTATCCCTAGCCCTTACCCACATTTTAGCTACAGCCTTACCATCTAAAAATCTGCCCTGCGATAACGCATTATACAAATCTTGCTCAAGGAAAACTCTAGCAGAAACTCGAAAGGCTGCAATACCAAACTCATCTAATATAGTGATAAGTATAGCCTGCCTCTCCTCTTTCGTCTTAGCGTTAGCGAGTAACTGCTCAGTAACTAGAAGCTCTCCAAAAATACTACCAGTCTCTGCAATGCAACTACCAATTTCAAGATTACTCGGTTTCTGCGCCCTAGAACCCAAATACGCATGAATAGCATGACCAAGCTCGTGAGCTTGGGTATACACATCTCCTATTCTTTCATTAAAGCTTTGAAGTATGAATGCAGTCTTTCCAGAAATCCACGAAGAACAGAAGGCTCCTGACCACTTACCTCTCCGTATTTCTCCGTCAATGTGCTTCTTATCAAACATTTCATCAATCCACTTGCCTATCTCTCTATCGAAATCACCATAGGCAGCTACGATTTCTTCTCGGGATTTCTGCCAATTATATTTCATGTCTGGAACATGTGGCAAGGGAGCAAACAAATCAAAATCAGCCAACTTATCAAGTTTCATTAGCTTAGCTTTCAACCTGAGATATCTTTGGTAAAGGCTCACGTTATTCTCAATTGTTCTCATAAGACTTTCAATGGTTTTCTTGTCAACATCATTATCAATCAAGCTTTGAGTCATCGAATCCTCGTATTTCCTAAGTTTTGAAACCTGCAAATGGTCATCGCAAACTGCTCGAAGTGCACTCGACCAAATAATTTCATATCCTCCAAGTTCTTTGTGAACTATCTGATAAGCTCGCTTCCTCAAATCACGATCAGGGCTCTGGTACAGACCACGCATCTTCCCATATGGTAGAGTCTTCATTTCACCATCAATCTCAATTTTAAAAGTTCGTGTTGAAAGCCAATCACCCTGTAGTTTTTCCCAAGCATTAACTCCGTTCTTATCCTTCATGATAATAAGGCGCTCCTCAATCTCTGAAAGAATATGTGGTGCTCTTTTGGCTATTCTTTCAAGAAAATGCCTATACTCAGCAAGCGCAGGGTCATTGAACAGAGATGGAGTCTTAGAAACAAGCTTAGCCAACTCAATGTCCACAAACGCCATCGCTTGACCGAGTTTCATAAGTGCACTTTCAGCGGCATCATTAAGCTGTTTTGCGACATTATCAAGAGAATTAGCAGAATACATCAAACGACAATATTTCATCACGCCTTCAAACCTGAGATAGAGCTCATCCTTCATTTCTAGGAATTCTAAAATGCCCTTTGCGCTCATGTTGATAACCTTTCCATGATACTGTTCACGGAACTTTTCGACCTCAACAACCATAGACTTTAATTTCTCTTGAATCCATACTGGCTCAGTGCTCTCAACAAGCTGCGAAAGATCCCAAACCATTTCATTCTTTGTCATTAAAATCATACCAGTTGATGAATTCAACAACACACTATAAAAATATATGCTGCGCGCGCATTTCGCAGACTTTCTGGTAATGGCATTCCGTAAACTAGGTGGAGGTTTCCTTTGCGAACATGTATCTCCTCAAGTGCCACGCGTGCATCTCGAAACATCTTTCGTTGCTCCTTCACTTGCTCTGACACTTGCCCTGATTTCTAACTCGAAAGAGAGAAGAGTAGTAGCGTCTAGTTGGGATATTTTTATATGCCTTTCTTCAGATTAAGAGGCATGCAAACCAACTCTACGAAGGCAAAGCTAATTCAAATATCGCTTTGGGCAATAATGGCAGCTCTAGTGTGTGCAGCAACTCTACTTATACGCATCCCTAATCCAATGGGAGGATACTTCAATGTTGGAGATGTCATGATCTTTGTCAGCGCGTTAACATTTGGCCCTGTTGTTGGTGGCATTGCTGGAGGAATAGGATCCTCATTAGCGGATCTGATTGGATTCCCTGTTTTCGCAGTCCCCACTCTAATCATAAAAGGTTTAGAAGGTTTTCTTGCAGGTCTCATCTCTGATAGAAGAAGCCCTTTTAGAGACATAATCGCCGTGACTGTGGCTGGCATTGAAATGATTTTCGGATATTTCATAACTGAAGTTTATTTGTGGGGCATAGGAGCCGCACTCCTAGAAATTCCAGGTAATATAGGTCAAATAGCAATTGGGGGAGTTGTCGGTATTCCAATAGCTGTGATTTTACGGAGACGATTGCCTGAAATCATTGAGACCTAATTTTTCAGAGCTTTGTTCATTCTGGTTTTTTGGGCGTAGTTACAATGTTACTAGCGTAGATATCATGACGTTGTGAGGTATGTGTATGAAGCTTCCCGCTGGGAAAGTTCCATCCAAAATTCTCGAGGAGATAGTTTTTAACTATTTGGGTGCAAAACTCAGGGAGGTTACTGTCGGGCCAGCTCATGGTTTAGACGGAGCTGTAATCGAAGTTGGGAACAAATCACTTGTCACTTCTATGGACCCAATTACGGGTGCCTTAGAAAGAATAGGGTGGTTGGCTGTGAATATAAACGCGAATGATGTGGCCACCTTTGGTGTAAAACCAGCTTTTTTCTCTTCTTGCCTTCTACTACCTGAAAATTCGACAAATGAAACCGTGGAAACCATTTGTAAACAAATAAACTTGGGCGCCAAGAAACTTGGTGTTGCTGTAACAGGAGGTCACGCTGAAACCACCCCTAACCTTCAATTTCCTGTAATCGTTGGCTGCTGCATGGGCGTCACAGACAAAGGGCAATATGTGACAGCTCGAGGGGCCAAAACTGGCAACAGGTTAATCCTCACAAAATCTGCAGGAATTGAAGGTACAGCGATTCTGGCCACAGATAAAAACATCCAACTTAAGAGGGAACTTGGTAGCTCAACTTTAGAAAAGGCTGAGAGGTTCTTCAGACAGGTGAGCATCGTGGAAGAAGCCATTCTAGCCTTCCAGACAGGTCACGTGACAGCGATGCATGACCCAACAGAGGGAGGAGTTGCTGGTGGATTACATGAACTAGCTGACGCTTCAAATTTAGGCTTCAAGGTCTATGAAGAAAAAATATATGTTGCTGAAGAGACCCTTCGAATTTGTGAGTACTTCCAAGTTGACCCACTTCAGCTGATTGCCTCCGGAAGTCTATTGATTGCTGCAGAGAAAGACTATGCAAACAATGTTGTGGAACTTTTAAAGAAGAATAGGATTACCGCAGCTATCATAGGTGAACTTTTACCAACTCCAGCGAAACGCCTTATGCTTCTCAAAGGTGGCGGGGCAAAGGCACTTGCTAGACCAAAAGCCGATCATTTATGGCAAGCTCTTAAAAAGTGATTACGAGGGCAATTCTTTATCCGCATATTCTTTCCTTGAAAATTTTAAGGCTTTTCTCGGTCTCCTAAGCTTCTTAATTTTTTCCTGTAGTTTTCTGTAGATGAAATAATTCCTCAAGTTTCTACAAATTTCAAGTACAATGTCTTTTTCATGAGCATGTACTACACTGAAATCTTGATCTAAAACCACCTTAAATCCTCTGGAAATCATTTCCAAAGTCCAGTCGTAATCTTCTCCACCATATTTTTTCGTTTCTGGAATAATATTTAATAAATTTTCATCGAAAGGATATTCTTCCCATCTTGATTTCCGAATAATGCAATTGATAGTAGAAACCCAACTTATTCTCTTTGCTGGGCCCTCAACTAGAAAGAAAAGGTTCTTGCTAAAACCTCTATTTGAGGGAAAAAAGAAGCCACCCACAGCCGCAACTTTTTCATCTTCAAAATGTCGCAACCCACTTCCCAACCAATGTGGTGATGATGGTAATGAGTGTCCGTTAGTGATACATACAAAATCCTCTTTTGAAGAATCTACGCCTAGGTTCACCGAATATGGGTGTGAGAACTCTTCATGTCTAAAAGTTTGAAGCTTGCAATTAGGATATGCTTCTAAATGCTTGTTGACGTATGCTGTTTCTCTCTCATTGATGGAATCCATGACAACTAATATCTCAGAGGGAGCGATCGTTTGACAGAGTATATGATCTAGGACTCCGCAAAATAATTTTTCACGACCAATACACCTAATGACCACAGAGACACCCACTCAGTCTTCCCTCTGAAAAGATTTTTCTATTTACCACACATGAAATATTAAGACGCATATGGATATCAAAGCTGTCTTCTCAACAAGAACTAGCCTTGGCATTTGGCTCTAATATTGTGCAACAGGTTCTGATATAGGACAATAGCTGTATACAAAGCATATGACAGCAATAGTTGTGGATAACGAATTGCAAATTTCAATTCATTAGCCACCAATGAAACACTTTTTTTAATTGTCCAAACAATTACTGGTCGGTAATGAATACAATAAGGCTCATAAGCGGAAACAACCTTGTATCCTTCCTTACAAATCCACGATTTGATATAAGCATCTTCATAAACATGTAAATTCGAAGGGATTTTAATTTTTTTAACCGCCTTATGGCGAACCAATAAATCATGAGTGCCACCTCTTTTTCCAAAAATCTTCATTGTAACTCTTTCAAACAACCTTAAGATGGTCATATTTCTTAGAATTGACCAAACCTCTATTCCCCATATCGCACCTACGCTACTTTTGATCAGCCTTTTCGCCTTATTGAACCATTCATTACATAGGATAACATCGCTGTCAACGAACATGAACCATTCCGTCGTGACCACTTCAATAGCCTTTTGTCTTGCCTTTCCTCTCGTTCCTTTCTCAAAAAGCAGAAGGACATTATTATATTTCTTATTGTATTTCTCGATTATTTCTAAGGTTTTGTCTGTTGAATAACCATCCACCACAATTAGCCGGTTGATTGGAACATTCAAGTAGATGGAGTCTAAGCACTTATCCAATGTTCTTTCACTGTTCTTAGTTAGGACAACTACATCTACCTTCATTAAAATACTCAGCTCAACTTTTTTGGTTTAATGTTTTCCTAGGTTCCTTCATTTGACAAAGCACTTATAACATTTATGCTTAAATAACCGGACAACTCACTTCAAAAGCAGAATCCTTCAATGGAGCATCTTAAATGAGGCTTTCCGTTTATAAAGTTCTTAGCCTGTTCAAGCGTTCTCTTGCACTTAACAAGCCTCATCATGTACAATGGATGCTTACTAATCGGTGTAATTATCGCTGCAAAAGCTGTGGTGTATGGAGAGAGAAGAGACCAGTAATGGAACTTTCTACGAAGAAAGTAAAAGAAGGCCTAAATATACTTCACAGACTTGGAGTTATGGAAATTGTACTATCTGGAGGAAACCCTCTTCTCCGTGAAGACATTGGAGAAATAATCGATTACGCCTCCAACCACTTCATCACAACAATCTACGACAATGGAAGCCAAGCACTAAGAAAAATAGAAGCCCTACGTAAAGTTGATTTCGTCGCAATATCTCTTGATACTCTAGACGAGAAAAAATATGACCACCTTAAGGGGATCCACGGAGCTTGGAAAAATGCAATGAACACAGTTCAAACTCTGCACAACCAAGGCATTACAGTAGGAGTTTCCCCCACAATCTCACAACTTAACATGTACGAGATCTTAGATTTTACAGAATATTTCATAGAGAGAGAGATTCCAGTTCTTTACTGCTTATATCAACATGATTCTCTTCCACAACCACTATTCAAAATTGGTGAAAATGATAAAGAACTTGAAATCATCGATAAGGAAGACCTTGCAGGAATTTTCACCACACTTACCAAAAAGAAACGCAAAAATCGAGGTATTCTAATAACCAGAAAAATGCTGGATACATTGAATGAATTATATTTAACTGGCCATAGGGCATGGGATTGCAAAGCTCTTCAGTCATTCTTCATGATTGACCATCTTGGAAGAGTAGCTGGATGTCATCTTCAAGAGCCTGTTGCAACCATTTTTGATCTACCTAATATGTGGCAAAGCCAAAGACTTGAAAGGTTGAGAAAAACTTACCAGAAATGCACAAAATGTTCCTATATGTGCTACATGTTCTATTCTCTGCATGCAAACGTTTTAGGCAACATGGAAATAATAAGTGACCAATGGAGAAATGCTAAAACAATACTAAAGCGAGCGAAGAATTAGAAATCCATGACTAAAAAAATACGCGCACGATTTTTTTTTGAAGTTTCCTTCACTCAATCTTCCCGAGTATTAGGGCTAACAATGCCATTCTCACAACAATCCCATTCCAAACTTGCTGGAAATACCTTGCATGAATAGTCTCATCAACCTCAGGTGCAATTTCATCCACTCTCGGCAGCGGATGCAAGACAATCATATCTTCTTTAGCTTTTTCCAACAATTCTAGATCAACCCTATATGACCCTTTCACCTTAGCATATTCCGCTGCATCTGGAAACCGCTCCTTTTGGATGCGAGTTACATATAACACATCAATATCAGAAATTACTTCTTCTAGGCTACTTTTCTCGATAACCTTAATCTTCTCCTTGATAACTTCGGAAACCTCTCTTCGCATACGTAAGATTTCTGGCGAAATAAAAAATAATTTTACTTTACATAACGACAACGCATAAGCTAACGAGTGGACTGTCCGTCCATAACGCAAATCACCAACCAATGCAACATTCAAACCGTCTATACTCCCTTTTTCTTTTGCTATCGTG
The DNA here is from genome assembly GCA_020351305.1 of Candidatus Bathyarchaeota archaeon. GTDB lineage: Archaea > Thermoproteota > Bathyarchaeia > Bathyarchaeales > SOJC01. The sequence continues at coordinate 1,295,958 of CP070730.1, read as the reverse complement.
TACAAATCCAATAATGCCTGTGTAGGATGCTCCTCAGCACCAGAACCACCATTAATAACAGGGACACTAGCAAACTCTGCTGCCAATCTAGCTGCTCCTTCCAATGGGTGGCGAACTACGATAACATCAGCATAGCTTTCAACAACCCGCATAGTATCTGCCAAGTTCTCGCCTTTCTTTACTGAAGCAATCTCAGCTTCTGCAAAGCCTATGGAAGAACCTCCTAGTCTATGCATGGCTGACTCAAAACTTAGACGTGTGCGGGTGCTGGACTCAAAAAATAGCGTAGCTAGAATCTTACTGCGCAGGAGATCCGAGCCAGTTTTAGCTACAGATTCCATGGATTGGGATATTTCTAGAACAAAATTAATTTCTTCCCTTGAAAAATCCTTTAAAGAAATGATGTCACGTCCTTTGAACTCCAATCTCAACACCAACACACAGAACTGAGCATGTGGTAAATAACTTCTTTGCTGGGGAAAGCAATATAGCTCTCTTCCTACGAAACTGTAAGAGGCAACTGCAATGGCGGAAACAACCCTCCGTGTTTCAAAAATCAAATATGGCACAGTCATTGATCACATCACAGGCGGACATGCACTGGATGTCGTAAAAATTCTAGGCATAACAGGCCGAACCAACGGAATCGTGTTGATTGCTATGCATGTAGCTAGCAAACAACTAGGTATAAAGGATATAGTGAAAGTTGAAGGCAGAGAGCTGAAACCTGAAGAAGTGGATAAAATTGCACTTTTAGCCCCTCACGCATCAATTAACATAGTCCACGACTACAAAGTAGTTGACAAAAAACAAGTAAAACTACCAGAGATTATACAAGGAATAGTGAAATGTGGCAATCCAGCTTGCATATCTAATAGCAACGAACCTGTGAAACCAAAATTCTACATAAAATCTCAAGAGCCTTTAATAATAGGATGTCATTACTGTGGCTATATAATGGAAAAACAAGATATCCTGAAGCAGTTCTAGCTATCCTGTTTGAAGAAGAAGAATCGCTTTAGCAAGGTTTCCACCACTTTCCTCCAATGCTTGCTTTGCCTCTTCCATACTTTTCCCAGTCTGGTCAGCCACTAGCTTTATATCCTCTTCAGGAATCGTCAGTTTTTCTCCTTCAACAGTCAATTCTCTTTCAATGATTTTTCCTCCAGTGACCTGAAACATTTTTTGCCCTTTAAGGTTCACAACAGCTACTTCTGGTTCTTCCACAACTACTTCTTTTTCATTAGTTTTGAATATAACTTGCTGAACATCAGACATTGTCTCCATAATCAAGCCCATACGTTTCATTAGCCGCTTTGTCTCTCTGGGACTCATGCCTTTGCGCAATTTCACCTACTCCAGACTTAGTTCTCATTTCTCCTTCTTAACTTTCATCTTTTGCGCTTGCAAATCTTGTGAAGCTCCTCGTCTAACTCGAACAGCAACGCCACTTTTGAAGGATTTCATTTCCTCACCAGTCAAAACTGCTCTTCCAACAGCTAAGACTCTAAGGCGATCATCAATGACAACAACTTCTTCTTCAGGTCTTATTTCCATATCACAATCAGCAACATGTTTAGCGAAAACGCTTTTCCCGGCAGCGATGAAATCAGCTGCAATGATTTGAATTTTGACCCACGATCGATGAGGTTTAATAAGCATGATTCGGCGCGCACCTTCGAGGGTTAACGAAAAAAGACCGTCAGTGGGGCGTAGAGTAGCCAAAAGCTTGCCATTTAAATGAATGTATCTTAATCTGCCAGTCCGACTTGAAACGGAAATATTCACGCTGTTGGGGAAAACCACTTCTCCTGTTGATCGTCCAAACTGATAGTCAGCGATAGAACGGATTCTCTGCAAAGGGTTATCTATCATTGTGGCACCTTTATTCAACACGACAACTATAAAGAACTGAAGGTATGTAAAACAGTTTAGGTGCATAGCTTGCAGTGCGAAGTTTGTGGCCAGCGCATAATAGGAAAGCCCTACAAAGCTATAATTGAACGAGCTCGACTTGTGGTTTGCAGCGATTGTGCCAAACTTGCTTCAATGAGCTGGGAAATGAATACAAAAAAACCAAATATAACTACTACTAGGCCTAAAAAACAATTGAAACGAGAATCGAGACCCTCGTCAAAGCGTCAGTTCCCTTTAGAGTCAACGCTAGAGCTAGTTGATGATTTTAATGTTAGAATACGTCGAGCCAGAGAAGTGCAAGACCTTAGTCATGAAGATTTAGGTAGAAAAATCAATGAGAAGGTTTCTGTGCTCAAGAAACTTGAGAGCCGCAAAATGGTGCCTGACAAAAAACTTACTGAAAAACTTCAATATGCGCTAAGAATCAAACTTTTAGTTCCCTCAACTGAGGAAAAGCTTTCGAAAAAACTCTCTGCTACTACATCAAAAACTCTCACGTTAGGCGATCTGATTAATATTAAGAAAGATCGGGGGCAAAAAAATAACTAGGGCTATAATCGTGCAACGACGATTAGCAAACAAACCAAGTAGCCTGGAAGAACTTGAAAACTTGGCAAAAGCTGCTGGATACAGAGTTGTTGCCTCTGTTGAACAAATTCGTAAAGCAGATCCACGCTTTCAGATAGGTAAAGGTAAGGTGGAAATGATTGCAGGATTGGTCAAGAAAAACAATGTAGATAAGATAATCTTTGACAATGAACTCAAATCAGTCCAAGCCTACAATGTGGCAAAAGTCACTGGTGTAGAATCAATAGATAGACTTCAACTGATTCTCGAAATATTTACAAGGAGAGCTTCAACAACTGAGGCTAAGCTCCAAATTCAGCTAGCCAAACTCCGATACGAACTGGCACATGCAAAGGAAAAGGTTCGCTTGGCGAAAATGGAAGAACAGCCTGGTTTCATGGGACTCGGTGCCTATGAAGTTGATGTTTACCATGAAGCTGTACAGAAACAAATTCATACGATACAAGAAAAGTTGAAGAGAATTAAGAGAAAGAGAGGCATGCACAGAAGACGAAGGAGGGAACTTGGGTTCATATCTGTTTCGTTAGCGGGTTACACCTACTCTGGAAAAAGCACACTTTTCAATGCACTAGTTCAGGAAACGGTTTCGACTGGCAAAGGATTGTTTACAACACTCTCAACAACAACACGTATGGTAACCCTAATGGGGAAACGGGTGCTTTTTACGGACACCGTCGGGTTCATTGACCGACTTCCGCTTACACTTGTAGAGGCTTTTCACTCAACCTTGGAAGAAACGATTTTCTCAGATTTAATACTTCTAATTGTTGATGCAAGTGAACAGCTGAATGAAATTAAAAGAAAGCTTTCTGTATGCATTGATACCATTCAAAGAATCGGAGCGTACGGCATTCCAGTGGTTACTGCTCTTAACAAGATAGATCTTTTATCAAAGTCTGAAATCCTACAACGAGCAAAGGCGTTGGAAGACTTCACCGCAAATATTGTACCTACCTCAGCCCTGAAAAAAATAAACATTGACCTACTTACACAACAAATCTCTAAGCATCTTAGAAATTATGTACAGGCAACCTTTTCTATACCACTCTCGGATGAATCCCTCTCCTTTCTTTCATGGCTCTTCGATTTTACTAACGTGAAAAACGTGAAATACGAGAACAATTTTGTTTATGTTGTCTTTGAAGCGATACCCGACTTTGTAGATAAAGCTCTCGGACGCGTAAAACAGCATGGTGGAACTGTTAGAAAACTTGTAGAATTAGATAGTTGAGGGAATGGCTTTGTCTAAAGCTGTAGTTTTGAGATGGGGGCATCGGCATAGAGATGAAAGATTGACAACTCATGTTGCTCTCACAGCTAGAGCTTTGGGTGCGTCAGGTTTAATATTAACTGATGTTAAGGATGAAAGAATCAAGAAAACTATAGATGAAGTCGTTAGCAAATGGGGCGGCCCATTCTTTTTCAAGATGGGCGTTTCATGGAAAGCTGCTCTTAGAGATTGGAGAGCTAAAGATGGTCTTGTCGTTCATCTAACTGCTTATGGTGAGAACATCCAAGTAGGTGACGTCATCCAACGGGTAAAGGAAACTGGAAAAGATATATTGGTCATCGTAGGTAGCCAAAAGGTCCCAAGCGAATTCTTTTCTCCTGAAATCTCGGATTTCAACATTGCTATTGGAAATCAGCCTCACTCAGAATGCGCGAGTCTCGCAGTTTTTCTCGATCGTCTTTTCAAAGGAAAAATCAAAAAGTTTGAGGATGCAGTGCTACAGATCATCCCTCAGAAGCATGGAAAGAAAGTTATCTCAAAAGTCAAACCTAAATGAAGAATCAGAACATCCTGCTAGACATTTTCTGTATATACTGCCGCAAAGACTTTTCTTATTGGTCAACGAAAAACAGGAAAGATTTTCTGGGTATATAGATAGGAAAGAATTATTGCCAGCGACCTGAGGAGCAAATTATCTAATAGGCTAGGCACAAAGCGGAACGCATGTATGCATGAGTTAGTTTTATATTATTGTAAGAGAGGTTTATTATATGGAAATCGTGAAAGATCAAAAGCTCAATTGCTGCTTAAAAATGATGATGAGCTGCATTAATGCCATCAATTTTTTAGTTTTGAAGAGGTTTATGTCTGGTTCATATAAAATATTACTCAATGGTTGAGGAATTTGATGTTGACTTTCGTAGACGATGAAGCCTTGGTAAAAGTTGCTGAAGTGTTGGGAAAAGAAGAAGCTATTGAAATCATCTATACGTTAAAGGACGCAGGGGAAATTACAGACGATCAAATAGCAAACAAAACTGGAATAAGATTGAATTCTGTTCGCAAGATACTCTACAAACTTTATGACCATTCTCTCGTTTCGTTGAGAAGATCAAGAGACCAAAATACAGGGTGGTTCATATTTCACTGGAAACTGCAACCGGACCAGCTTGAAGGGTTCATTATGAACCAGAAAAGGCATGTCCTACAAAAGTTGGATGCAAGACTTGGTTACGAAAAGAACCACGATTTTTATTATTGTGGATCTCCAGGATGCAAACGCATTCCCTTCGAAGAAGCAATGGAGCTCCTTTTTCAGTGCCCGACGTGTAGTGGGGCTATGATGCATTTTGATAATGGTGAAGTAGTCGAGATCTTGTCTCAAAAGGTTGACCAATTAAGGAAGGAGTTAGGTGAGTAGGCAGCTGCCTTCTGAAGAGGAGGCGCTGAATCTTCTAGCCCAGGTTGGCTGTTCAAAGAAAGTCGTAGAACACTGTATTACTGTGGCAGATCTTGCTGCTGAAATAGCCAATTCTTGTAAGGATAAAGGTTTTGAAGTTGATGTTGAGCTTGTACGAATCGGGGCCCTTCTACATGATATTGGAAGGGCAAAAACTCACTGTATTGACCACAGCATTGTGGGCGCTCAGATGGCAAGAGAAAAGGGCTTGCCAAGTGTAATTGTTTTTATTATTGAAAGACATGTTGGTAGTGGAATAAGCGCAAAAGAGGCAGAGAAGCTAGGATGGTTGGTTAAGAATTATATCCCCGAGTCCTTGGAGGAGCGGATTGTTGCTTATGCGGACAAGTTAATTGTAGGTTCAATTCGAATGCCCATTGAAGTGGCTGTAGAAAGGTTTCGTCAGGATAAAAATATTCCCAAGGCTTCTATTGAGCGTTTCAAGCAATGGCATGACGAATTGTCTATATAATTGTAGTGAAGGAACAGCTTTTGCTTGAGACTGTGCTGCTTCAGAAGATTTATGGCGAAGTTTCTCTCAGTCAATTTGAAGAATTTTTAAAGCAGTTATGTGGAGGTTTAAGAGTTGAGTTATCTGGCTTCAGCTTGCTGAAAAACAGATGGGTTAAAACAATTATTTCTGGTGAAGACGAAGAGGTTGCTTCTCTTTTTCTTGAAAGAGAAGTAGGGTTGGCTCCAATTAATAAGGAGCATATAAGACAATTTTCTGTTTTACAGGGAAGAGTTGTATTCTCGAAGTCAAATAATCTTGAGATATTAGTGGATGTTGGAGTTATCTCGCCCAAACCTATTTACGCATCGCTTCCTTTGCAACAGCTTCAAGGTCAGCTGACTGATAACAGAAAGTTTTCGCTTGAACGAATCGTAAAGTTATTCGGATTGGCTGATGAGCTTCCACTGGAGGTTCGAGTTATTAGGATTAAGTCAACCAAGTTTGAGGCAGAATTGACAGAGAACCAGTTAAGGCTTTACAGTCGTTGGATTGATTCACGGGTTGATCGTCTCGTTGTTTTGGGAGCATTAGGCAGCACTGTAAGAGAAGCTGTTAAGAAGGCAAGGCTCCAACGTGATGTGTTGAGTGTTGAATCTTTGGGCATTGTTGAGCATGTTGTTGTCCCCAAATTAGGAACGGATGCGGCAGGCTTAGTGCCAAAGCTTGGGAGACAACTGCCTAAAACATCTTTTGTGCATTTTTCTCCGCGAAAAATTCTGATGTTGATACCTGATCGTTGGTGAAGGGCGTGTCATACTCAATGCAAGTGATTTCTTATGGAAACTTAATATGCCGATAGGTCTATTGAACTTCTATGGTTTCAATCATTGAAACGGTGATTTTCGGGTTAGTTCAAGGCTTGACAGAGTGGTTGCCTGTGTCGAGTTCAGGACATTTGGCATTCTTACAGTCATTCTTTGATTGGGAGCCTCCTACAATTTTTTATGTTCTACTTCATTTGGGGACTCTTTCTGTCATTGTCATGTATTTTCGAAAGGATATATGGAGAGTCTTTGGAGCATTGACTCGACGGGATTTTAATTCAGAGGAGGGCAAGCTTGGTTTTTTTGTAGTTTTTGGCAACATACCCACTGCAGCTATTGGTTATATTTTTCAAGATCTATTTGAATCCTTTTTCAGCAACCTTTTTGTAGTCAGCATAGCATTTTTTGTCACTGGGTTCCTACTTTTCATTACCAAGCGAAGGGTGGGAGACAATAGAGCTCTGAATTACTTGGATTCTTTGCTCTTGGGCGTAGCTCAAGGTATCGCCATAATTCCAGGGGTTTCAAGAAGTGGGGCCACAATCTCTACGGGATTGCTTCGTGGAATTAATAGAAAAGTCACCGTAAAATTCTCTTTTCTTCTATCAATTCCCGCGATTCTTGGAGCTCTTATTGCAACATCTAACGAGTTGAATCTACTGGTTAGCGGTGAAGATGTACTTGCAATGCTAGTAGGTGTTGTAGTCTCGATGATTGTGGGTTACTTGTCCCTGAAAGCCTTGATGAGAGCGGTTATGAATCAGAAGTTTCACTGGTTTGCATTTTATTGCTGGATTATGGGTACTCTAATAATATTCTCCCAAACACTTTAGTGTGCTCTCTTCAATAATAATTACATAATGCACGCGCATTCCTTAAAAATCAGATATTTTAAAGGAGCAATGGCAAATGAAAAAAAGTGAAATGACAACATTCTTCAAAGATCAAATCAAACTTGAACACAACATTGTCGAATCAGTGACAAACAGTCTTAAGAATGTAAGAAGCCCAGTTGTGAAGCAGGTTCTACGGGCAATAGCTTTTGACTCTCAAAAGCATGCTGGAATCTACAACGCAGCCATGTCCATTGTGAAAATCACCCCAGCGTTAACAGACCAAGAGTATAGGGAACTCGAAAAAATAACTGCAAAGCATATTGTGGATGAAGAAAGAGCAATAGTCAATCTTGATAAGATAATGCCCGAAATAAAAGACAAGAAAATCAGATTTCTATTGGAATCCATCGTTGCTGACGAAAGAAAACATCATAAGCTCCTAACCAAGATAATGGAATTAGTTGTAAAGAAAGAGGCTATAACCGAAGAGGATTGGTGGGAAATTCTTTGGAAAAACGTTCCGTTTCATGGCACACCTGGTGGGTAAATGGCAGGAAGGCAAATCTAACGTTCTGATTATACATTGTCCCCCTGTCTCAAGCCAGCCATATCGGTTTTCCTTGAAGATACTCCGTCATGAATCTCGCAAAGTTGCTACTGAAGGAATATGTTGGAAATATTTCTTCATTAACCAGAATTTCAAAAGTCTTTCCCAAGGCTAGTGAAACAAATTCCGCAATTCCAACGCCTTTTCCCCCGTCTTTAAGCTTTACCTGTAACATTTTAACTGCATTTGTGTATCTCCGCATTGTTCCTACGATCCATCGCCCCTCTTCTGTACGGGGACCGGATAATGTCTGTGTTGAAGCGATGTGTTTTTGAAGGAATCTCTCGCATTCACTCTGTTTTTCTAACGGTGGTCCGAGGTGCATTTTCATAAGTGGAAGCTGCAATTGTTCCAGCTCAAGGATAAATATGTTTAGATCTTCTTCATCACTCCATACCGCGTCTCGAATAATTTTAAAATCATATCGCTTGACAAGCTTTCGAAGCGACCTTTGAGATTTATAAAGCTGACCCCATAAAATGTCAGGAACAGATTCAATGCCTTTAAATTTTATAAAAATAAAATTTGAACCACGCTTGTTCATTGTTTGAGCTAATCTTTCAATAGTGAAGGGCTTCACCTTTGAAGGGTAGAAGAAATCTATCCTCGGCTTATCTAGGAAGACCCTGGTTGCTGCCAAGAGTTCGTCCAGGCATTCTTGACGTACAGCTGATGCAGCGTTTCTTTTCTTATCAACAGGATCAACAACGACTAAGGGTGCATCAAAGAGCTGATTCAGTTTGTCCTCTTGTCCCTTATAATGGTCTTCTAGATCAATTGATATTCGAGTCTTCCAATTGCTTGTTGCCTTTAAAACCTGCAAGAAAGAGCCATAAAAGAGAACAAGGAGTTCGCATAGATACCCGCTGAAGCCGCCAACTTTAATCTCAGAACCATAAACCCCAATTCCTTTCATGAATTGTTTCAAGAGCCTAATTTGGTTGCAAAGCTCTTTATCCAACAATGGTTTCACATAATCGGTGTGAAACGGTGTACGATCTGTCGCGCTTTTCCACTCACCTTTTTCTACTCGATAACAAGGAACAATGTTGATCCGGACATCATCCATTATTGCCTCCAAGTAGGGATGTTCTGCGAAGCGTTCAATCTGCTTAGCGCCTTGCATCGCTTTTTTCGCTACGTTTAGATAAAGGGTGCCAAAAACTTCCAATGGCACGGTTAAAGGAACACGGATGAAAATATCGACATCTGGGGAATCTTTTAACCATGTATTTTTTGCAACTGAGCCTTCCACTCTTGTTTCTGCATCTATCCCTTTACTCTTGATAACCTTCTCAACTCTTTGTTTAAGTTTATCTGCCAACGCAAGAAGATGACTCTTTTCCTCACAACTAGGACTTGTCTTCTTAGACACTTTTAACAGGATGTTCTCAAGGTTTGGAGCCATTACATACGCCTTTTACGTGTGAGCGTGCGTCTCTTTCAATGTGGAGTATAACGGTCCATTAAGCATTAAAATACTCTGCTTAAGTTTTAAACATTCAACCCTTAAAACTCCAAACTCGTGGTTTGCATATTCGCGTATGAAACGAGCAAGTTCTACTTTATTGCGACCTGTTCTTACTCTCGCAATCGTAATATGAGGTCTAAATCCCTTCAGATCAGGTTTGAATCCTAACTTTCTAAGGCGAGGTTCTAACTGAGAGAAAATGACCTCAAGCTCATCAGCGCCCTTAGTGATGCCTGCCCAAACAACTCGAGCATATTTGCGACTTGGGAAAGCTCCAAGCCCCCGAATGTTCACATCAAAAGGTGAGAAAGTCACATTTTTCATCTCATTGTAGATCCTGTCAATCATACTTGGCTGGATGTTTCCCAAGAAGCGCATCGTGATGTGAATGTTTTCAGGCTGAACAAACTTCAAGTTGGCACCCGTTTCCCTCAGTTTATCTTGAGCTTGAGCTACTTGCATCAAGATTTCTTTGTTATCAATGTCAAAGGCGATAAAACTGCGAATAGATTCTGACATTTAGGATCCTTCTTCACAGTTTCACTATAACCATTTATAAGAACTTTAACCTTAATGATGGTTTTAGATAAGCTGGACGAATTGATAATGAAAAACACGGTTGTCATCGGGGTTACTGGGATGCCTGGAGCTGGAAAAGCAACCGTTATCGAAATTGCCCAGAAGATGGACTACGGGGTTGTTATAATGGGTGATGAGGTGAGAGAGGAAACCCAGTGTCAAGGCTTGGAACAAACACCAGCAAATGTAGGCAGAATTATGCTGAAGATGCGTCAGGAAGGTGGTCCTGCATCAATCGCGAAGCGGTGCATCCCAAAAATCGAGAAAATGAAGAATATTGTTATCATTATTGATGGTATTCGCAGTATTTATGAAGCTGACGAGTTCAAAAAGCATTTTCGGAATTTCAAGCTCCTAGCCATCCATTCATCTCCTGGAACACGATTCAAAAGGTTATTTAAGCGAAGGCGAAGCGATGACCCAGCTGGGTGGGAAACTTTCTTGGAACGCGATTGGCGCGAGCTTCGGGTTGGAATTGGAAGTGCGATTGCTTCTGCTGATATGATGATAGTGAATGAGGGTCGAAAAGCAACCCTTAAAGCTGAAGTGAAAAAAACCTTGGAGAATGTGATTGAAGACGCTGAAAGTAGAAGTTCAAGTAAAGGTTGAAGTTTACCCTACTGAAGATAAAGAAAAAGTCAAGCAAGCTGTAGAAAACATTTTTGGTGCTTTCGAGCTGGCAAAAAAAGCACACCGAGAAGGATGCTTGCTCACAGCTAAGAAAGAAAATTCGGAAAGCTTGTCCAAGTTTGTCAACCTTTTGCATCGAGAACGCATCCAGGACGCTGCACGCAGCATCCTGTTCAAGGGTCTAAAGGGGAATACTATCACGTTCTATCTGAACAAGCAAGTCGCCTACGCAGGGCACATATCATTTTGCGAACCTATTGCAGAAAGCCCTTTGGGACCTATAGAAGTCCAAATTTCATGTGATGATTCTATAGAGCTTATCAACTGGCTTGCCCCCAGAACCAACTATGGAAACATATAAACATCATTTGAACGTTTCTATATCCTCTTTCGAGAGGAGATAAGATGCAGTGAAAGTTATTGTCCTAGGTGGTGGAGGGGCTATGGGCATGGTAACAGTTCGAGACCTAGCTGAAAGCCCTGCAGTCTCCGAAGTGGTTATTGGCGAGGCTGACTTGAAACAAGCTGAAAAGGTTGCGAAGTGGACAAAGAGTGAAAAAGTGTCTGTGTGTAAGGTTGACATAACTGACATTGGAAGTTTGATCAACATATTGCCAGATAATGATGTTATTGCCAATGCAGCGCCTTATCACCTTAATTTGAACGTAACTGAAGCCGCTATTGCTGCCCAAAGACCTCTGACTGACTTGGGTGGAGTTTATTACATGACATTAAGACAGTTAGAGCTTAATAAACAAGCATATGATGCTGGGGTAACTATTGTTTTGGGCTGTGGTGTTGCGCCGGGTATAGCAGATGTCTTGGCTAAGTATGGCGCTAATATGCTTGATAGTGTTAACGAGGTGCATATTCACTACGGTGAGAAAAACCTTGATCCAGTGAAATACAAGTGGTCTTTTCGAACCGTTTTAGAGGAATACACTAAAGGACCTGTAATTTACTTGAACGGCGAGTTTAAGCAGTTACAACCATTCTCTGGTAAACATGTGTTCAAATTTCCTGCACCGATAGGAGAACGCTCCTGTTGTTATGCATTGTATTCAGGCATAGCTTCACTACCAAAAAGTATTGGTAAAGGTGTTAGGGTTATAGATTGTGCCATGTCCTGCAGTGATGAAGACGAGCAGAGAATTCATGTTTTGAATGAGATGGGGTTAACTAGAATAGAACCAATAAAAGTGAAAGGTTTGGAAATCTCTCCAAGAGACTTTCTGTTGAGCTGCGCGCCACCACCAGACGTTTATGTTAAAGACGCTGCGGGAGTGGTTGTTGAGGTGATTGGTGAAAAAGATGGAAATAAAACGAAGCAAACATATAACCTCACTTACGAATTTCATGAAAACTATGGCGTGAGCGCGCTAGCTTATCTAACAGGAATGCCTTTGTCCATAGTAGCTCAAATGTTAGGTAAAAGCGAAATATCTGAGAAAGGGATTTTGCCCTCTGAAAAAGGCATCAGATTCGATTCCTTTTTTGATGAGTTAGCTAAAAGGGGAGTAAGAATTCTAGAAACAAGCCAGATGTCTCACAGCATATCTTAACGGAAAAGAAGCTGTTATGGCCAAGATTGATATCGGTTTATCCATGCTGCACTGGTTAGGCAAACCGTTTTCAAGTCTTTGTCAAAGACTACGCGAAGTTGCAGTGCAGCATATAGAACTGATTGATGATGGTTGGCATGCACTCAGCGAGGAGCGCGTGAGACAACTGAAGAATATTGGCGACTCACAAGGCTTAATTTATACAATGCATGCACCTTTTGCGAATATCAACATTGCAGCACCAGCAGAAGACATGCGCAACTTCATTCTTAAGCGACTCGAGAAATCTATGGATTTTGCAGGACGACTTGAATGTAGGCTTCTAGTAATTCATCCTGGCTTGCACACAGGAATAAGCAGCTTCTATCCGGATCTGGATTGGAAAGTAAATATCGAGTCTGCTCATAAACTAGTCACTCTTTCAAGAAAACATGGTGTAGAGCTTGCGTTGGAAAATTGTCCTGAGCCCTACGGGTTTTTGCTGAAGGATGTTATTCAGCTCTCCCGTTTTTTCAACGATATGAACGAAGAGATTGGATTAGTTTTAGATGTTGGGCATTCCAACATAAATGGTCAAACCCGCGCTCTGATGGAAACTTTCAGCAAGAAGATTGTCCATATTCATGCTCACGACAATGATGGAAAACATGATTTGCATCTTGGAGTTGGACATGGCACTGTAGATTGGCAGCAGTTTGCTGTTGATATTAAAAGGATTAGATATGGAGGGCTTATAATGGTGGAGTCCTACTCCAATATAGAAGAAAGTATTGTGAGGTTGCAGAGGCTTCTTAAGTGACATCTGGCAATGGTAAACTAATCCTCATGAAGTCTTTAGCTACATCAACTTTTGAGAAGTCCTTTGCAGCTTGACTTTGCAAGAGATCAGGAGTTTTGTACCGCGCACTGATATGCGTTAGAATTAGTTGCTTTGCGTTTGCTTTTTTCGCAGTTTTCGCTGCTTGAGTAGGCGTGGAATGGCCATCTTCCTCGGCTCTTTCAGCTAACTCGTCATCAAAAGTGCAATCATGAATTAGGAGGTCGGCATTTTTGGCCAACTCAACCAGAGACTTTGAAAACCTGCTATCTCCTGTATATACTATTTTTCTCCCTGATCTCGACGGGCCAACAACTTGTTTAGATTCAACTATGCTCCCGTTCTGAAGTTTGATTGATGCTCCGTGTTGAAGCTTCGACCATAATACCCCTTCAGGAACACCTAGTTCCTTAGCTTTTTCTGGGTAGAACTTTCCTGGACGTAGCTTTTCAACAAGACTGTAAGCAAAGGCAGTGGTAACATGATTTGCCCTCGCTGCATAGATCTTATACTCTTTCTCTCTACAGACAATCCCTTCATCTTTGATCTCAGCTATTTCAAGGGGAAATGTGAGTGTGAATTGCACAGTTTCTTTGATAGCGCTAATGAAATCTTCCAAACCTACTGGTCCATATATTACCAGTTTCTTTGTGCGATCTAGGAGCGACATAGTCTGAATCAATCCAGGCAAGCCAAGGATGTGGTCGCCATGCATATGAGTTATGAATATTTTCATATTTCTATTGAAGCTTAAACCTGCCTTCAACATTTGGCGTTGAGCACTTTCGCCACAATCGAAGAGGATTATCTCGCCTTTTCTCTGTATTACAATAGCTGGTAAAGACCGCATTGTTGTAGGTACGCTGCCAGCTGTCCCAAGAAAAATTATTGAAAGGCTCATTTACGCTTTCTCCAACACCACAATCTCTCTAGTAAGGCTCCTGTGTACATAAACAAGATGTGATTGAACATGTTTCAGACCTAATGGCTTCACAATATCGACTATGTTGACCGTCTTAGGAGCAGCTATACATATGTAATTTTTTTTTGCAATCCTATCAGTAGACATATTTAAGAAATCTTGAATGATTTGCTTAGTTGTGTAACCCATCGTGGATGCAGACCGACCATATGGAGGGTCTGTAACTATGCAATCCACTTTCATCATTGGTAAGTGTTTAGCGTCAGCAACAATCAAGCCATCATATTCTAAATCTAGAAACTTTAGATTTTGCATGCTCCCCTTAAGCATATGTTTCTTGATGTCACAACCTAACACCCTGCAACCCAGCAAGCTTGCTTCTATGAGAAAGCTGCCAGTTCCGCAGAAAGGGTCTAAAATCAATTCGCCACTCTTAGATCTGGCTAAGTTAACCATGCATCTCGCCAACTTCGCTGGCATTGCAGAGGGATGAAAAAATGCACGCTTTCGAGGTCGCCTTTGCATGAAAGGAGTGGGTGATATTTCGGCAAGTTTTAACCCAAAAACAAAGCTGCTGGCAGTTATCACTCCGAAGAAGTTTTTTTTTGGCAATCTGAGGTTTACCTTCACCCCCTTAACCTTGCTCAGGATAAGTTCCCCGAGTTTCCGTTCCACATTCATACCTATAAGATTTCGAGCTGATTTGCCCACCCTTCGAACTCGGACGACAAAGCTTTCTCCAGGTTGAAGCAGGCTGTCTAATTGTACAGATTGCATATTTTTTGTAATAGTATCTAAAAAGGCTTGGCAACAAAAAAGTTCGTGGCAGCAGGTTCTAGTCAATGCAGCTCGTCGCTTGACAGCTTCAGTAGCGGTGATATCTGTTTGAAGCCGTAGAACCTGTGGCAGTCTTTGAATCTCTCTATAAGCTATGCCTTCGGCTTCTAGTATTGCTTCCAGTTCAGCGAAAGGTAGTGTTTTATGCTCACCCGAAAGAAGGAAGAAAATAGGGGGCACTAATGTTGATGCTCCTCACTCGGTCAGTGCTTTGGCAATCGCGGGGGCTACGGAGACATCACTTATAGAACTAGGAACAGTGTCGGTGCCTACAATTCCGCTTGCTCCACTTTGCATAATTCTCTCCTTGGCGTTGTTAATCAGGAGTGGGTGAACGCAAGCAACATACACTTTCTTTGCTCCTTGCTTCTTTGCATGAAAAACAGCCTTTATCATCGTTCCACCGCTGCTTATAATGTCGTCGAAGAGGATTGTGACCTTGCCGTCCACCTTCAAAGGTTTAGATTCAATGGAAACCTCACCAGTATGTCGGTCCCTGTGAGTCGGAATGTAATCGAACGGTCCTTTGAGTATTGTGGCAGCTTCTTTTGCCACAGCTAGTCCCTTTTTTCCCACTGATAAGGAAACCGAGTCTTCAAAGCTTTGATCTCTGAAATGTGTTGCCAACAAAGAAATGGCTGAAACATCTCTTATTGGGATGGAGAAGTTATTCAAAGTTACAGGGTTGTGAGCGTTAACAGTTATTATTTGGGTAACCCCACAAGCTTTGAGTATGTCGACAGCTATCTTTGCACTGAATGCTTCCCCAGGAAGGAACACTTTATCTTGGCGACTGTATGCAAAATAAGGAATTGCTGCGACAATTTTTTTGGCTCCTTGATCTTTTGCAGCAGAAGCCATAAGAAAAAGCTGCATTAGTCGTTCGTCCTGAGGAGGACTTGTTGTTTGGACAATCACAACCTTCTCATCATTAACATTACCGTCAATGCGTATGCTGCTTTCACCATCAGGAAATTTCTTGTAGAAGACTGGAACCAGTCTAGCATCCAACTCCAACATAATGTTATTCGCTAAGTCCAGACTTGCTGGGCCCGGCAGAATTATCATACACTTGTCTTCCTAAACTGCCCAAGAATCTCTCTAGCCCTATCAATGCGAATTTTTCTCTCCTTCACCATCTGCTCACTGACAATGTCTACGAGTTCATTCGTAGCGCCAGCAGCGATTGCTATGTTTCGAGCATGCAATCGCATATGACCACGTTGAATTCCTTCCTGTGATAATGCACGAAGAGCAGCTAGATTCTGAGCCAAGCCTAATGCAGTTATAACTTCACCAAGTTCATTAGCTGACTTCACACGGAGAATCTTGAGTGCAATTCTGGAAACGGGATGAGTACTAATAGCACCACCTACAGTACCAACTGCCATAGGCATTTCTAGTGAACCCACTAGATCCCCCTCTTTATTTTTTTCCCACATTGATAAAGTTGTATAATGCCCAGTACGAGCAGCGTAAGCGTGAGCACCTGCTTCTACCGCGCGGTGATCATTACAGGTGGCGAGAACTGCTGCAATCACACCATTAAGGATACCTTTGTTATGAGTAGCTGCTCGATACGGATCCACTGCTGCAAAGTGATAAGCTTGAACTACACCATCTACAACGTCTGTTCCTCCTATCACTTCTTTAGGCACAGTAACATGTGCTCTAGCTAAACGTTTAGTCGCGAGATTGCTAATGATTCGTAAATGGACATGACCTCCAGTTATCTTTTCTATAAAAGGAGCAACAGCTTCAAGCATTGTGTTAACTGCGTTGGCACCCATGATGTCCCGACAATCGACATGAAGCTCAGTTATGAGCATAGTGCCAATAGGAGTCCTGATGATTTTCACTTCCAGGTCTTTAGCACCACCACCCAAAGAGACTAGAACGGGGTCTTGTTCGTTAGCTTTCTTGAGAATTTCTTTTTTATGAGAGTAAACTATCATACGAGCTCGATGTGGGGCTTTTACATCAACTGCTTGGATTTGACCTATCATAATCGGGGGTGTGCTGCTCGTGTAGAAACCTCCACCTTCACGAGCCATTTTCGCCGCGTAGCTTGCAGCTGCTACAACTGAGGGCTCTTCTATGGCCATGGGAATGAGGTAATCTCGCTTATTAATAAGGAAATTGACTGCTATGCCGAGAGGAACTGGGAATGCACCGATTACGTTCTCTATCATGCGATCAGCACTTTTCAACGGTAACGAACCTGTATTTTTTAGAAGATTTGATTCCTCATCCGTAAGATTAGCAAACTCTTTCACATGTTGAAGCCGTTTTTCTATCGAAAACTTGTAGAAGCCCGAAAATGCAGATGTTTTGTTCATATTCGAAACTCCAAGGGTTAACTAACAGTTGCAGGGAGAATAAGAACTTAACTCAGAAGCGGTAATAAATTAAAGGCTGACTCCACGTATCAGTTAGCTGCAACACATCATCCACCTAATGCTCAATTATTATACAATAAGTCTTGATTGAGTCAAAAACCTCGCTGCATCAATAGGATGACTATTTAACTTTGAACTTTCGCACATGTCATAGCTACTGAAAAATCTATGTCAGTTTCATGTTAAAAGGTTCCAAAGCATTCGCAAAGCGTGAACCTTCAGCAGTTATCCTGTACATCCCATTCTTGTTAACAGCAATAAATCCGTTGGTCAATAATAAATACAAGTACTTGTTTAGTTGGTGGTAACTCAAATTAGCACTCTGAAGAATCTGCGTCTTTTTCTTCCCATTTTTGGAAGTCTGTGTGGACTTCAGAATATCGATTAGAATTGTAAGTCTATCTCTATATTTGAAGACAGAACGTACTTCTTGCCGAGGTCTATGCAGAGATAAATACCGCAAACTGACATTTCCCTTATGGTTCGCCACTTCACCCACCTATACTTGTTTATCAATGTTGAAAAACTTACGCGTTTTGTCAGTAGACTTAATTGAAAAGCACTGAAGTTAGTAAAAATTATGCAGGCACGCGTAAAAATTTGATGGAAAAATCTAGTTCTGGACACAAAGTATTTGTATGTTGTTTCAATTGAAAATATTGACTAGGAGTCAACAGTTTGTCTTTGGGTAAATTAACCCCGCGTGAAGTGCAGCTCCTGCTCGAAGTTTTAAGTGCTGATGCTAAGACAAGTGATGTACGTTTGCGAGAAGGTGAATATCAATATGATCTGGTTAAATCAATGGCATCCTTTCAGCTGGAACTTTTTTTTCCCAATGTCAAGGACATAATTACTAGACTCTATGGAGAAGAACGCGCTGACGACGTTCAATTTGTTCGCAAAATCCAGACAGTCTTAAAAAAAATGGAGAAGAGCAACGTCGTCAAGATCCTGCCAAAGAAGAAGCCTTGGGCCTTGCAAAGATATGCTCTACTAAGCTTCAGGTTCAATGATATTGACAAGAACCAAGTCATCTTAGCTACAGACAGCCAGATAAAACGAGCACAAACCAAGCTCTATTCAATGTTAAACCAACAAGAATCACTTCCGACTATACGAAAGAGGAATAAAATGAGGGTCTATCTACTAGCCCTCTTGGTAGGCGCACTTTATACTGCTAGTGTATGGGCGCTCCTACAACCTATCATTAATCTGATAATTTTTGTGTCAACCCTTTTCACAAGCGTCGTGTGCTCCCTGGTGTTAGGAAAGTTGCTCTCTCAAACATAAGGAGCAAGCGCATGGAGTTTACCCTAATGTTTTTAATTCGATATGAGAAAGAGAAAGTCATGATTGGCTTGAAAAAAGCTATTTCCACATCGTTTATGATTCTATGTTTATTGTCGCTAATCCTTGGACTGAAAGGTAGGCTGTCAGTAGGTGCGAGTCCGAATGTTCTGTATGTCCCTACAATAGATTACCCAACTATACAGAGTGCTATCGACTCAGCAGCCTCTGGGGATACTATTTTCGTGTACAGTGGAACTTATTATGAGCATATTGTTGTGAATAAGAGTATATTGCTTGTTGGGGAAAACATGGTCTCCACGATTATCGATGGTGGAGGAAGTGGCGATGCGATTTTAATTAGACGGACTGACAATGTGACAATTCAGGGTTTCACTATCCGAAATTGTTCGCATGGGATTAGTTTAGAACACTCAAATCAGGATATTATACGGAACAACAAGATAACAAACACACATTATGGAGTTGGTCTTTACACATCTTATGGTTCAGTGATTTCTAATAACATAATATCCGCGAATAGCGTGAATGGAATCGAGCTTTATTCTTCTAGCAGCAACCTGATTTCTGATAACGCAATAACGTTGAACAGTTTGGATGGAATTTTTTTTTCCACCTCTAGTAATAATGTGATTTCTAGAAATACCATAACTTCAAATGGTTTCTATGGAGTATATTTTTTCTCGCAGAGCAACAATAACACTGCTTACCACAATAACTTCAATAATCTTGACGATGCATCTTCTGGGCCTGATTCACTAAACATCTGGGATTTTGGGGGAGAAGGCAACTATTGGAGTAGTTATAATGGGATCGATGTGTACAGAGGACCTTTTCAGAATGAAACAGGCAGTGATGGGATTGGCGATACTCCGTATCTTATCGATGCAGATGAACAAGACAATTATCCTCTGTTGGGAGCATTCTCAATTTTTACACCTTTGGAGGGAGAATCATATCAAGTCTCTATTATTAGTAATTCTTCAATCAATAATTTCAGGTTTGAAATTGGGGTCGAAACTGGGAGTAAAATAATAAGATTTAATGTTGCTGGCGAAAATGCTTCTATTGGGTTTTGTAGAGTAGTAATTCCTTCTGAGTTGATGGCATATCCATATTTAATTTTAGCTGGGAGCAAAGAAATAACACCAACCCTTCTTGAAGCCTTGAATGAAACACAAATCTTACTCTATTTTACCTACAATCATGACGATCAAACCATAACAATTGTTTCTCCTGAGATTCTACATCTTTACAATGAGCTACTTGAAAATTATACCAAGCTTCAAATCGAATTCACTAAATTAAACATGACATTCTATGAATTCCTTAGTAATTATACCGTCCTCAATCTGGAGCTAGCTAATCATTATTCAGAGTTTCTGAACATGAACACGACATATTATGATCTTTTGGGTAACTATAGTGTTCTTCTTCAGGAATTGAATAATCAAAATCATCAGCTCTCCAACTTAAGTGCTATGTTCTATGATCTTTTGGGTAACTATAGTGTTCTTCTTCAGGAATTGAATAATCAAAATCAAGAGCATCAAGTGGTTTATTCTGAAACCACAAACAGAATTCGAGACTTGACATATGCTTGTGCAGCTATTGCTGCAGTCTTCATAATAGCTACTGTATATCTATCGAATCATGCGCATGGAGCTCAAAAAAAAGTTGGGTTGCATGAAGACGAAGAATAGTTGCGTGTAAAAGCAAGTTATACGCATTTTTTCATAGAAAATCACCGCTATCTCTTAACATAGCATTGTACGATGCTTGGGCAAACAGCGCACTCATCTGGGATATCTGCATCCTCGTCAAGGCACCTTAGATGCCCCAAGAAATGCCTGCAGCTCTTGGAAGGTCTAGTTGCGTGTGGACTCGAAACTGCTTCCTCCTTGTCCCTTGCATTTAACCCTGAAAAAATTGTGTCATTGACAGCCTTCACAAGAACATGCTCCAAGCCATCTTGCTCATCAGTATCAACCAGCAACTCCAATCGCAACATGCAATGGGGGCAAGCATAATATGTTTCCCTAGGAAGCTTAGAGTGATCTGTAACCATCACTGGTTGTTTAAACAGGCGCCCACACCTGGAATAAGGACAAGCAAGACTTTCTGGCTTCAAAAACACCAACTTTGTAGTGTCTAGTGGTATTTCAGATATTTATTTCTAATAAACATTGCTGCATAGGTGCCCAACATAAATACACAAAAACCTTCTCTCTATTTCCTCTAATAGGAGTTCCTGTAACATAAACACTATATACTTCTCTCCATTTTCATTGATGGATGTGATCAATCGTTAGAGCTGCGACAACATTATGCGATCAGAGAAAAGGCAGAACAGACTCGACTTATTAGAGATTGTTTCCAAAAAAGCGAGGGTGAAAGAAGGTGATGAGGCTGTTAGAAGAGTCCTTCGCGAAATTTTTAGAAACAAGAAAATAAGCACAAAAGAGTTGTCTTACATCACACAACTTCCAGTGCCTGTTGTTGCCGCCATTAGAAAAGAACTAGAAAATGAAGAATTAGTGGCTAGAAACGGAGGAGCCTTTTTAACAAAAAAGGGTGAGGAGTTCGTCAAGGAACAGCTGGGACTTGTTTATCCACATCGAATCAAAGGATTGCAGTTTCAACATGAAATCTTCCAGGTTCCAGGCAGTTTTATGCCTTTACTGGAAAAACTCAAAGCGTATTTTTGCACTCGACCAAAGCCATTGCTTTGGCTAGATCAAACACATGGGACCCCAGAAACGGCTCTTCGAAGATCTCTCTTCATGCTAGAGAAAGGTGATGTTGAGGGAAGGAGAATCATTTTTTTGGGGGACGATGACTTCACATCCATTTCAGTCGCATTGTTACAAGCTGCGAAGGAAATTACTGTTGTGGACATAGATCAAAGATTGCTACAAGCTATTGGGCAAATTTCTCAGAAAGAGAATCTCAATATAACTTGTGTTGAATCTGATCTTCGAAACCCTCTTCCGCAACATCTTCGTCAAAAATATGATGTCGTTTTCACTGATCCCCCTTATACAATTGCTGGTTTAGCATTGTTTATCTCACGAGGTATAACTGCTCTCTATCGGAAAGGCGAAAGCATCTACTTGGCCTTTGCCCATCAACCCCCAAAAAGAATGTTAGCGGTGCAAAAAACTTTGAGTGCAATGGGGCTTGCTATTGTCGAATATATTCCAAGATTCAACATATATGAGGGCGCAGAGATGCTTGCTAACACGACTTTTCTAGCGCAGCTTCGGACCACTGAAAAAATGAAGCCCCTAGTTAAAGGTGTCTTTAAAAACAAGTTCTATACAGGAGAAATTACTCTTACCGTACGAACATACCAATGTCAATGCAACGAGAAAATAAAAGTGGGTACAACAGAGAGGTTCAGAACAATTGAAGAACTGAAGGCGAAGGGGTGTCCCAATTGTGAAAGAAAGAAAGGTTTCAAGTTGATAAAGAAAGAGAAGCTTAAGGAAACCTTGGCTAGGAGACTTGTGTTGCGGGATTTTGAATGGGCTGATTTTCCTAGTATACTTGAGTTCGAGAGAGAAATCGCGAAAAAATCCTTTCCAAAGGCTCCAATTTTAGATCGAGAGTATCATCGGAGGAAATTAGAAAGCGCAATGGCTAAGGAGCCCAATGGGCAGAAAGTCGCGCTTCTGGATAATGAGATTATAGGTTGGATGTGGCTAAGAACTGAAAGAGATCGGACTATAAATGAAAAGTTTGGCTATATCAAGACTATTATTATCAAACCTGAACATCGCCGAAACGGATTCGGAAGGAAACTCATTGAATCAGCCAACCAATACTTCTTAAGCAAGGGAGTCCACCGAGTAGATCTCATAGTGTCCGCCACTAACTATGAGGCAAAAACATTCTTTGAAGAAGTTGGTTTTAGAAGTGAACATTCTACAATGAGAAAATATTTGAAAGAGAAGAGCGATGGAAGAATTGAAACGAATTAATGAGCTGCTAGTTGACTTATATGGTTGTCAAGGCAGCCTTGATAGTGTAGAATTCTTGGTGGGGATTTTAAGATCTGCAGCCCGGAGTATGGGAAGCAAAGTAGTAAAAACTGTATCACACAAATTTTCGCCTACTGGCATAACTGTCATCCTTATACTGGCAGAAACTCATATATCAATTCACACGTGGCCCGAGTATCATTATGCTGCTTTGGACATCTTTATATGCAGCGAAGAAATAAACCCAAAAATCGGATGGGAAGTCGTGAAAGACGCTTTAAAACCTTCTTCTTTTAACATCCATGAAATGACAAGAAGAATCACATGATCTTCCCAATGACTGGACATCCATCTCCTTGAACCTAAGAAATCTTGTATGCAGTGAAGAAAGTTAATCATTTTTTCTTTGCGAAAAGTTCTTTATATTTTTCGTCGATACGTTCCATAATTTCTTTGCTGTCTGCAAGAAAATCCGCTACTCCATTGCCCTTTGCCATCTTGACAAGTTTTTCCGAAGCATCAATCCATTTCTTTGAGGCTGCAACCCAAGCTTTGACAATCTCAGACTCCTCAGCCACAAAGTCTATTGCTTCTTCAGGGCACATTTCTTTACACTTTGGATCTCCGTCGCAAAGATCGCAGATGACCACTGTTTCGATATCTTTGTCATATCTTATGGTGCCATACTCGCATGCTTCTAGACACCACATACACCCATTGCATTTCTTGTTGTCAACAAGTATAGCTCCAGTTTCCTTTGATTGATATAATGCATCTTCAGGGCAAGCTCTTATACAAGGTGTATCTTCACATTGTCTACAAGTCGTCGCTAAGTGAATAAACGGGGGACCTCGTAGTATTCGAATTCGTGATTTAAGGGGATTGAGCTTGTTTTCCTTCTCCCACGAGCACGCAAACTCGCATATGCTACATCCGACACATTTCTCAGGGTTAACAGATAGAAATTTTTTAGCAGCTGCTTGCTCCTCTGCTATCACTGAGGTCCCCAGCATGTCGTTCGTTGTTTATTCAGATGCCTTTTCTACGGATTCTTGGAATAGCTTTTTTACTGCGGTTCGCCTTGCTTTTTGCGCAAGGACATCAGCAGTCACAAAGTCTAACGCTTCTTCGGGACACCACTCTACACACTGGGGTTCACCCAGCTCTTTACATGTGTCGCATACATAGACCACCTTTGTCTCCGGGTGCAGCATGATTGCGCCATAATCACAGGCTTCGATACACCATCCACATCCGTTGCATTTGTCATCGTCAACTCCGATTATTCCCGTGCCTTCTTCTTGGGCTAGTGCGTCTCTTGGACAAGCAGCGACGCAAGCTGGGTCTTCACAAAGTCTGCAGGCCACAGCTAGGTTCACGAGGGGACCAAGCCGTATTGCCCGTATGCGCGCCTTTGTTGGGTTGAAAGTCTTTTCCTTCACCATCGAACAGGCATATTCACAAACACAGCAGCCGATGCATTTTTCGGGATCTCCTGATACAAATTTCTTTTCATGTAGCTTCGCCATGTCACTTCTTTCCTCCGTTCTTTACTATGCTGGCAAACTCACCTAAGTCCAATTCTTTTAGCTTGTTTATCGTGGGAAAACCCTTTTTTGTCCATCCCCTTGTGGTGTAGTAATCATCTAATCCCAACTCGAATTCTTCTTTGCCAACAACACTTCCTTTTGCGACTCCTTCGTCAGGTATGGGAGCATTCATTATCTTGGTTGGTAATGTGTCGAACTCTCTTGTTCCCACGCCTTCTCGGATATTGAAGAGTCTTGCTAGGTTGTTTATTCTTTCACCTGCTTTTCTTAATTCCTCAGCAGAGGTTTTGAGCCCTGTTGCCAGTGTATAATAGTTTGCCATGTCTTCAAGGCCATCATAATATGTACCTCGTGAGAATTTGCATAATATTAAGGAGTCAACGACGTTGTACAAGTCTTCGCCTTCCATGACTATCTTTCCCCTTCCTTTCTCAATGGCAAAGCGATTTACTTTTCCTTTAACATCCGGGGAGTAAGAGCCTGCTCGAAGGTGGCAAGCTCCTCGGAAGGAGACTGCAAACCCTAAAGCAGCAGTCTTCAGACCTCTTATATCATAGCCTGGTAACTCTAAACCTTTGATATGGCAAGCATATTTCTCAGCGCCCTTGCCAATTTTTTCAGCAGCTAACTTAGTTCCCTCTCCCAGCACATCGCCCAACCAGCCATCTCGACTGCCAATCTTCTTCACCATTTCTATTAAGGCTTCATGATTCCCGAAGCGAAGGTCTAAACCTTCAGTGTTTTCTTTTGTGAGAATTCCATTCTCATAGAGATCCATGGCGAAACCGATAGTAACACCTGTCGAAATGCCATCCGTACCATAATGGTTGCATAATCGCATCGCTTCAATTATGGCATCCAAGCGATCGACGCCACAACTCGGTCCGAGTGCCCAGAGGCATTCAAATTCCATTCTTGAGGTGGATCCTTTATATGGGCCTTCAGGAACAACCGCAACATGGTCACAACGCATTGCACATGTTGCGCATCCGATGATTTTTTTAACATAATGCTCGTTCAAGTATTCTCCGCTTACTTTTTCAGCTCCTTCAAATGTTGCTTGAGTGAAGTTTCGAGTTGGTAGTGCTGCAAGAGCATTTAGAACGAGGACATTTTCGGGTGTTCCCAATGTTCTATATTTTCTTGTCGCGGGGCCTTTCATGCGTTCATGTATTGTCTTTATGAATTCCTTAAATCCTTCAAGATCAGCGACATTTACATCCTTTGTTCCACGAACAGCCACAGCCTTTAAATTCTTTGACCCCATTACAGCACCCATGCCAGTTCTGCCAATTGCTCTGAACTCATCATTTATAATCGAGGCGTAACGTACGAGTTTTTCACCTGCTTCGCCAATTGCCGATACACGAATATAGTGGTCTCCTAGCTCTTCTTTGATAATTTCGTCAGCTTCGTAAGGGGATTTTCCCTTCAAATGCTGGGCATCCAGCAGATGAACCGAGTCATCGTCTATCCATGCATACACAAGTTTTTCAGACTTTCCTGTGAATATAACTGCATCGTAGCCGGCTCGTTTCAGTTCAGGTCCAAAGAAACCATGCGCTTTGGATTCCGCTACACTTCCAGTTGCAGGGGACTTCGAAACAACTGCATACCCATTTCCTGCAGTAGGCCCCATGGTGCCACTAAGAGGGCCAGTCACAAAAATCAATGGGTTATCAGGATCGAAAGCGTCAGAACCTGGTTTGGAGTTATCCATAAGCAGACGAATACCAAGCCCTATGCCTCCAATATACTTCTTCGCCATCTCCTCAGTCAATGGCTCTGTTTCAGCTTTTCCAGATGAAAGGTCAACACGTAATATACGTCCCGCATAGGCTAACACAATTTCTCCTCCAAATGTACTTTACGTTTGGAAAACAATGAGAACGGACAGCCAAATAAGCTTTCTTATTTTTCACATCTGAAGCCTTGACACATTCTTTGTAGCAGTGATGCTATAGTAAAGAGAAAGAAAACTTTGCCAGTGCCTGATGAATATGAATAGGTTGTAGTAGAAACTCGAATGCGCATTACATGAGTTGCATTGGAGAAATGGAAACCGTATTTTGTTATGATGCTCTACTCTTCGCTTTTTTGTACCTTGTTTGAAGTGGCGTTTTTCTGTCGCTTGGTTTGCTTGTTTTCAAGTAAATCCATGTAATCTTTGGTATACTGTTCTATATCCCATGTGAAATCTTTAGATAAGCTGTCCATAGTAGCTTGTCCACGTGTGTAGTCCATATAAGCAGCGCCAGTCATTATTGCGCCTACAAAGGCGATCCATAGTGCAAAGCCGATATAACTGTAAGGTGGCGTTAACCGTAACGCTAACAATATTGTGTATATGACAAAAGGACTAAAGGCCGTGAATGTTACACCGAGTGCAAAAACTGTTTGAGGTAAACCTGCCAGGCGACCATCATAGTGATCTTCAAGTTTTCGGGCAACCCAGCTAAAGCATTTCACTACAATGCCAACAATGTTTACTAAAACCCCTAAAACTGCTTCAAATGCTCTTCCCAAAGGCACACTCTCTCAAAGGCTAGGATATAAAAATACACAATGGAGGAAGACTATTTAACTCTTGACTTAGAAACTGCTTTCTATCTCCCTTAGTAACAGGTTAACAGCTTATGATATGCAAATTCGCCGAGGTTGGAGCACTCACGATGCTTCCATGTCTTTTTTCATGAGGAGGTAATTAGATTGCAGAATTCGCTTTTAAGGTAGAGAATCGCTGTTACTGATCAGCTGTTCTTGAACCGTTTCATATATAAACTTCGGCATGCTTTCATATACATTATCCAGTTGGTGGAAGTGCAGTTCAATTGGACGGAAATAGGCTTGTTATTTTTGATATGATTCTCTTCTTGTTGATTATTTCTTCTTCATCTTTCATTACTATGTCAACTCTTGAAGACAATGATACTATTGAAGTGCCTACTCACTACGCAACAATTCAAGAGGCGATTAATGCAGCTAGCCCTGGGGACATCATATTAGTTTCATCTGGAACTTATTATGAACATCTAATCGTGAACAAGTCGATTTCATTGAAGAGCGTAAACTTACATGAAGCAATAATTGATGGAAATGGGACAGGCACAGTTATCAGAATACTGGAGCAGAACATAAGAATTGAGGGTTTTATAATCCAAAACTCAGGAGAGTTGATGGGTGCAGGGGCGCATGTTCTAGACACAAATGCTAGTGTTATCATTGGCAATATCTTCAGCCAATGCGATGTAGGTGTTAGGGTTGATACCTCTGACTATACCCAAATTGAAGAAAATGTTTTTAAGAATAACAAAGTGGGTGTGCTTCTTTGGTATCATGGTCAAGGTAACATAGTGAAGAACAACACTATGAAGGATAATGGAGAGGGTGTAAGACTTGGGGCATACTCTTCTGGGACAAAAGTAAATGGTAACACAATTTTCAGAAACCATAATGGTGTTTACATTGACAACTCATGGAATAACACCATCGAGGATAATGTTATCTATGAAAATTCCCTTGATGGAATTTACTTGTATGGCGTTATAGCATTGGATAATGTGGTTAGACGTAATAACATAACGGAAAATAGGGGTGGAATATATGTTTTTATTTCTAAAGAGAACCTCATATATCATAACAACTTCATAAATAACACTAGACAAGCGCAGGTGTTAGGTGATTCACCAAATTCATGGAACTTAGCATATCCAGAAGCAGGGAATCATTGGAGTAATCATGTAGTCACCGATCTCTATAGGGGGTTTTATCAAAATGTTACTGGGTCGGATGGTGTTGGTGATGTGCCATATATCATAGACCAAGACAACATCGATAGATATCCCTTCGTTAGCGAGTTTGTTCAGGTTAGAGACGAACAAACACCCTACACGCCGCTAGTAGGCATTTTGCTGGTACTATTCATGGTGGGAATTGCTACCCTTGTGATAATGCCGAGATTGTTGCTGAGGAGAAAAGGAAGGGAATACGAGCAAGATGAAGTGAACCAGCCAGCTTAAACACTTGCTTGACTGAAATAACTATTTGCTTCTTTGGGAATGTTCAGCGAACAACTATAGGTAGTGTTCAGCTAATATCTCCTTAAGAGTATTAGGACAACTGCAGCTATGAGTACTATTACAATTATTGCCACGGGAAGTAGTGGTGTTTCATTTTGGGAGCTCCATAAACTGGCATCTAACTCAATTATTTCCATCGTCCAAAGGACATCAACCAGCACTACCTCATTAGGTCCTAATCGTTCCTCGTAACGATTCAAAGTCTGCATTTCGCAGAGAATTCCAGTTTCCCTATCCCAAAAAAATTGCGTATGAGTTCCTACTTCAGATACTGGGGAGGGCACTTGGTTTATGTTTACGGAATTTATGTGCCGCCAATATCCTAGATATGTATTCTCCCAGTTTGTGTTCTCTATCCGTGGAGGCGATGTGCCCACAGAAGGCAGATAGATATAATCTCCTGCGTTTAGACGGTAAGCGATTATCAAAGGAAGACCTGGAACTCCTTCCCCTGTTTGCACATTGATGTAGTGTATCATATTTTCTTCTGTTTCATTCTCAAATCTTATTGTTTCAGAGACTGTAACTATTTTTCCTGTTGCCCCCTGAATATTAAGCGAAATCCACTTGATAGCATTCGTCTGCTTAACAATATCCGGAATCTGTAGGCGCGGATCCGCAGTTGCATTGGTCCCGGCCCATGTTCTATATTTTATATAATTTCCACGTTTGAATGGGTAAGGAGAATAACTAGCAGCAAATGCTTCTAGCGCGAAGCTTGATACGATGATAAAAATGAATGCATGCATTAGAGTAAAATTTTTCTTCAATGAATTCACGGGCTAGGATCTACAAAATTTACAAATATTTACATTCTTATAAGTATTCTTGAATACTCCTCCTCCAAATTCAAAGCGATGTTATCTTGATAAAGGCAAGCATGTGCATTTGAAAAGCCGACCTTTTTCTGGTGCTTAGCGGATTGGTTTTTCTTGAAATGCGGCTTTTTCTCCTCCTACGAGGGTTTTTTCTCTTCCAAAGAATAAGCGCAGATGAAATTATTGCCACAATAGAAACCAATAGAATCACCATGATTATGAAGAGCATATTTGGATCATTATTGGAGTTCTGATTTCCTGGAATTACCCTAAATATGTATTGTCGTGACTCCGCCGCAATAATTGTATATTCAAGACGGTCTACGAGATCTACGTTTCCTGTAAACGGGAAGTCAATCTGGAATGGATTTGAGTCACCAGCCTCAACTGCTTGAAGAAAATCAGCACTTGCACCGATGACTATCTTGTTTTCATCATAGAATGTCGCCACTACAACTATAAAAGTGGCAGTTTCGTTGCCTTCATTAAAGATTTCTCCTCTCACAGTGGGAGGATCAAAACGAGTCCATACTATCACTAACCCCTCTGGTTTGATGACTTCGGTTTCTTCATAGGTCCAAGTTAGATGATAATATTCAACCTGAGGTAATTCTTCCCTAATATTCCAATAAATTATAAACGGTGTTGTTCTATTTGGCATAATCAAACCTAATGAAGTTGTACCTGTCGCTGTATCAACAACTTGATTATTAGAATCATACAAGGTCGCATTCAACTTCACTTTATTGAGAGGTAGAGTTCCTTTATTCTGTACTTCGCCAACAATAATATATGTTGTTCCGCTATAAATGAGACTAGAATGGCTTAGCAGTTCTAACGGCCCATCTGCACCTAACGACCATCTAGTGATAAAGGTCGTTAACGTTGAGAAGGCACATAAGTAGATACAAAAAACTAGCAATATGCGCCTAGACCTAGGAATCCTCATATTCTAAATTATCTTGAGAGGTTTATATTAGTGTTGTCTCACAATCGTGAGAATGCTTGACATATTAATAACATGATTGGTGATCGCCTTAAGTTTCTAGATCTTGAATTTTCGGAAAACCACATGATATAATGTCAACCGAGTTCGTGAGTTGAAACATGTGGAGTTGTTGTATTGTCCCTCTGTGCACGTTGGTCAGATGCCACCGCTTATTAGGCTTCCTAAGAGGGCAGCGAACAAATTCACTGGAATGGCAATGAAAAACAGTTTCGCAAGAAGGGTAGTATACGCCTCCATGACAAATGTACTCAACTCAACCCCCCCATGGATCATAGGCGGAGTTAATAATATCATCGCACAAATAATTGCCCCTGCTACAAGAGATGCATATGCGAAAAATAAACTTCCTTTCAGATTCTTGATGAAAATACTGAATATTAGGCTTATAATAAATACTATTATAGTATAAATTAATAAACCGCTATTCGAAATAAAAACCATCAAATATGCATTCGTGTGACTGAGGCTAATCCCTAAAAAAATGAGTATCCACAAAATCAGATCTTTGGCTCTTTGCGCCCCAAATTGAATATGAACCAAAATTTTCACAGCCTCACTTATTTCGCGAAATAACCAAAAGTAAAAGGTAATATATTACCTTTTAGTATGCATTGGTGCGCGTATGTAAATGGGATAATAGGATGTCTTTCCGAAAATTTTTCGCAATATTTCTTATTGTAGTTACAGCAGTTTCAATGTTTATGATAGTAGATGCTGCCACAATATACTTTCGCTCCTATGCTGTGCCAATTGTATTTGGAGTGAGTGTGAAAAACGTGAATTACACGGTTCAAGAATCTACAGTATTTATCCATACAGAGCTTCTACTACAGAACCCAAGTGAACTCACTCTTAAAATTGACTATGTTGGTACACATGTTGGCGTAAATGCATTTTGGCTGACACGTGAAGATGGGAATCCACCTTATTTCCCAAAACGTCCTGGTTTAGGCTATGTCGCTTTGTTGAGTCCTAACTCGAATGAGTCAATCGAGATGGACTTCTCTGTCCCCATAAACCGCTTTCCCTTAAATGACCTAGAGAAAACTTGGATTTTTGAGACTACAATTATAATTCGTCATGTTCCAATATTAGGGCAAGTATGGACTCGGCGCTACCCCATTTACAATGGTGAAATGTCTTGAGATTTTTCAAGACTAATCATTTAACTTATCAAACGAGTAAGAAACTCTTTATCCTCAGTGTTATTTTAGTTTCTGCTTCTTTGATATTCTCAGCCATTTTCTTTATCAATTTATTTTTATTGTCGCTATATTTTGTCACGGTATTTCTATTCGCTATTGCTTCCTTCTTTATTAAAGCCTATATTTACTCCCGTAGTTTAAATGCTAGCCAATCTTCGGTAGGCTCTGGGGCTCCTTTTTGGCCTTTGTTAATAGCCCTGATTGTTGTTATGTTCATTCCCTTTCTAGTAGTATTGGTTTTAGAACCCGCAGGTGTGCTTTTGCTAATAAATGGGTATATCGCTGGAGTTAATCTGCCAGAGATTATCTTATATGTCTACACTCATCTGAAAAAAGATTGACTTAAGATAGAAGCTGAAGCTTTAGTTTGATGGATTATTTCCCTAAGGGGAAATGACAAGCTACGTATCTTTCTTTTTCCAAGTCTATCAGCTCTGGTTCTTCTTTTTTGCAGATATCTTGGGCTCTTGGACATCTAGTATGAAATCTGCATCCTGGTGGAGGATTGAATGCGCTTGGAACTTCCCCTTTGATTACAACTTCAATTCTTCGGGCAGTTGGGTCTGGAACTGGAACCGCAGCAATTAGAGCATCAGTGTAATGATGGAAGGGATTTTTTATCACAGATTCCGTGGGGCCCATCTCTACGATTTTTCCGAGATACATGACTGCCAGACGGTTACACATATGACGGGATGTTGCTATATCATGTGTGATGTATAAGAATGAAACATGGAACTGTTTCACTAGTTTCTTGATCAACTTCAAGACTTGAGTTCTAATCGAAGCATCCAGCATAGAGACAGGTTCGTCTGCAACAATAAATTCTGGACCTAGAACAAAGGCTCTAGCGATAGCAACTCTCTGCCTTTGACCTCCGCTAATTTCATGGGGGAATCTATACAAGAATTCTTCCGGAGGAACCAATCCCATTTCCTCCATAACCTTGTGAACTCTATCCCGAGTCTGCTCTTCACTTGCTGTGATATTCTGTATGTGCAGCGGTTCACTTATGATATCAAATACGCTCATTCTCGGATTTAATGATTCATACGGATCTTGGAAGACTATTTGCAGTTTCTGGCGCAATTTGCGCATCACATCGTTTGGAACTACTGCCAAGTCTTTTCCTTCGAAAAACACGCTTCCCTCAGTAGGTTCTAGAAGTCTTATCGTGAGTCTACCTGTAGTTGTTTTCCCACATCCGCTTTCCCC
This sequence comes from Candidatus Bathyarchaeota archaeon, assembly GCA_020351305.1. Classification (GTDB taxonomy): domain Archaea; phylum Thermoproteota; class Bathyarchaeia; order Bathyarchaeales; family SOJC01. Next base: position 1,263,658 of record CP070730.1, on the reverse strand, counting down.
AACAAGACCAAAAATTTCTTCCTTTCTGATGTCAAAACTGATGTCATCAACAGCACGAACCGCTGGAATCTCTTTTGATGCTAAAGATTTTATGAAGCCCACTTTTATCGGGAAATACTTTTTCAGGTTACTGATCTTCATAACTGATTCGTTGTTCATTTTCTCACCTACTGACTAAATGGCATGCAACATACCTGTTTTGGTCAGCCTCTATATATCTTGGCTCTTCCTTCCTGCAAATATTCATTGCATAGGGGCATCTTGGATGAAATCTACATGCTGGAGGTGGTGAAAGCAAATCAGGTGGGAATCCGCTTATTGAGGCAAGTTCCCTCATACTTCCGAGAATACTTGGAAACGCTGCAATTAGCTTCTGGGTGTAAGGGTGTAGGGGTTCTGTGAAGACCTTGACAATTCCCCCAAACTCCACAATTTTACCTGCATACATGATTGCAGCCTTATTACAGGTTTCTGCAATCATAGAAAGGTCATGTGAAATTACTATCATAGAGAGACCAAGCTTTTCTTGGAGTTCCTTCATCACTTTCAAAACTTGTGCTTCTATGATCACATCTAAAGCTGTAGTAGGCTCATCAGCTATTATTAATTCTGGATTACAGGCTAGGCTCATGGCAATCATAGTTCGCTGTTTCATTCCTCCACTTAATTCATGTGAGTACCTGTCTAATCTTTCTGAACCAATTCCAACCAGATCGAAGAGCTTCCCAGCGATCTCCGTGGCTTCCTGTTTGCTCCGGGATTCGTGGGCAAGTATCGCCTCAGTGATTTGGTCTCCAACTCTCAGCGTGGGGTGAAGTGCGTTCATCGCCCCTTGAAATATTGTAGAGATCTTTTTCCATCTAATATTTTTTCTGAACTCGCTATCACTCATTTTCAACAGGTTTTTTCCTTGAAAAAGAATCTCTCCACTGACTTTCGCGTTTGGGGGCTGTAATCGTAATATGGCTAGCATAGCACTTGTTTTGCCGCATCCTGACTCACCTGCAAGTCCCACGGTGTCTTTCTTTTCCATCGTGAAGCTGATGTCGTCTACAGCGCGTACATCCCCTCTAAGGGTTCCATAGTACATTTTAAGATTTTGTAGTTTAAGAAGTTCCATCTTTATCGTCGTCTCCGAAGTCGAGGATTAACTACTTCGTCTATAGCATGGCCCAGGAAGACGAATCCCATACATATCAAAACGATCGCTATTCCAGGGGGCAATATGTCCCATAAGGCTAAGTTCGTTGGCGAGAATGCCCCAAATGCGTATGCGTTTTGCAACATTTTTCCCCACGTAGGTGCTAACGGGTCTCCGAAACCCAAGAAGCTTAGTGCAGCCTCAAGAATTATGGCTCCAGGTACTGAAAGCACCATTGATGCAAGGGCTGTGGGTAATACGTTGGGCACAATGTGCTTGAGTATGATGTATCCTTTGGATGCCCCAGACGCTGTTGCGCATTCTACAAACGCCATCTCACGTAGGGATAGTACGTGAGACCTTATGACTCTGGATAATCCCTGCCATCCAAATATGGCGATAATGAGAACCAAATACCAAAGACTATAACCGAAAACAGCAATCAAGACAAGTAGTATAGGTAGGACTGGGATACAAAGGAGTATGTCAACAATTCGCATCATTACTTCATCTACTGCGCCGCCAACAAATCCTGCTGTGACACCTACAAGTATTCCAAGGCTTACAGCAATCGCTGCTGAGGAAATTCCGAATAGAAGTGATATTGCAGCACCATGAAGAAGCTGCGACCATACGTCATGACCAAAAGCGTCAGTTCCAAGTAACCCATGTATGCGCCCCCTAATTTCAACATCAAAGTTTGAAATCTCAATGCTTCCTGCGGCTTCTTCTACAGGTATATCATCAGGTGGTTTGAAAGTTATTTTTGCACGCACTAGGTACTCCCCGGGCTTTAGGAAAAGGTGTGCTGTCATTAGCGAAGTTTCCCAAGCTTCATATCCAAGCTTCGGTGGTAGAGTACGATCACTTGAAATTAGTGTTATTGTGTCGCCTGTAGCATCGTCTGAAAAATCTGGCAAGGCGTGGGGGTTTACATACTTATTCCTTTCCCAGTTATTATCCCAGAAAGGAAAAGTAGCGTTGTCTGGGCGAACCAGTTCAAACTCGATTTTCCAAAGCATGGAACCTGTTGTCCCTATTACCCTCCACTTCCCCGCTATGAACCTCCTAATCTCCACAAAGCTCTCTGGTCGAGGATTGTAGGTGAACTGCATTTCAAAAATTCGCATGTATTTATAGGGGTACTCAAACTTCGAAACAAACACGGCTTCTACAGGATCAGAGCTTCCTGTTATATTCGCGTCATAATAAACTCTGAATGATCGTCCCGACCCGTTAGCAGTTAAGGATTGTGGGAGCTCACCAGCAGCCATAGACCAATTAAGTTTAAGCTCATGCTGTGGAGGGTAGTTAGCTGTGGCTGGGAAGAAAATGGGATACCAAGCGGGTACAGCATAGCCATCTGCGTTATATTTGAGAGCATCTGGTCTAACCTCCTCTACAGAGTAAGGGGCGAGCCAAGGCGAGGTAACGGCTGTAAACACAAATCCAACGATGATCACCAAACCTACCAATCCAATTTTATTATGAGAATAGTCTAACCAGAAATTCTTGATTCTTCTTGTCCAAAGCTGGACTCGATACTCGCTGATTGGGCTCTTAAGTTTCATACTTGTCTCCTACCTTCTTTGTCCAACACGTATTCTAGGATCTAATACACCATATAACAGGTCTGCAACAAGATTACAGACGACGACTAAAGTGGCAACCACGAAAAGAACTGCTTGCACAACTGGGAAATCTGGGTTAGATCTGTCGAGAGAAGAGAGATACCATTTTCCAACTCCTTCGAGACCGAAGATTGTTTCTGTTATTATTGCACCTGTGACAAGCCCTGGAAGACTTAGCGTTAAAAGTGTGGCAACTTGTGGATGAATGCTCTTAAACGCGTGCTTGAAGAGAATTGTTCTTTCGCTAAGCCCTTTCGCGCGGGCAGTAGCCACGTAGTCTTGAGTTAAGGCGTCAACCAACATGTTCCTTGTGTATAATGCCCAGCCTGCAAATCCCGCGACAACTAATGTTAATGCTGGCAATGCCATGTGCCATAGAATATCTCCCATGACATTTATCAGGCCTTCAGGGTTAGGATAAGATATCCATCCGCCAGCTGGGAAGATTTTAATTCCGTATGTCTGATAAACAAAGCTTATGAAGAAGAGTATCATTAGCAGTTGAACAAAGAAAGTTGGCACACCATAAGTGAACAATCCTGCCCCGATAACGGCTACATCAGTTTTGGTTCCTCTTCTTGAAGCTGCAAAAATTCCAAGTGGGATTCCTATAATTACATTGCCTACAAGAGCTAAGCCTAAAAGCAGAATTGTCAACGGCATGCGCCACGCCATTTCGTTGGCAACGAAGTCATGGGTTTGGAAGGAGTAACCGAAGTGTGGTGGAAGAATGCCGAAGGAAAACATGTTGCCAAGATATTTAACGTATTTTACATGGAGAGGTTCATTCAGGCCGTACTGATCCCTTATTACATCTACTAAGCCTGGCGTCCTTGCCAATTGTGGATCCAACAGGTACCTTGTAGGATCTGCAGGATAAACAATGAAAATCAAGAAGTTGAGAGTAGCTACCAAAAATATGACCAAGAATGAAACAATTATCCTTTTGGCTAGGTATTCCCTAAATCCCATGAGATTTTCCTCGTCCTATCTGAGCTTCACTCAATATTTAAGTCTTAGTCTTCAATGATATAAGCCACTAATGTGCCTGTTTTGAGGGGTTAAGGCCCAACCAAGTTGGATTTTCCATGTTACTTTTTTATGTAAAAATATTCCATAAACTTTTTAAACATGACTCAGTTCTAATAAAGTTGCTGAAAATTAAGGAGAAAGGAAATTGCATAAAATACTCAGAATAGCAGCTGTTATGACTATTGCATTACTTGTACTACCAACCCTTGCAGCTATGAGCCCCGTCTATGCTGATGTTGATCTGGACGACTTCCCACGACTTGACGACCTCTTCCTCAAAATTAGCTATCCTGAAGCCACCGCAATGGTTGCAGCGAGAGCAGGCGAACTTGACAACATGGTCGGCATGATTGACCCTGACAACGTTGACGAACTAGACCTAAACATGTCATGGTCTATCAGTGCTAGCGCCGGTTTCCACATGTGCTACCTAGGCATTAACAGTAGGGACACTCCACCAGTTCTAGCTGGTCCGCCAGATGAACCCTACATGACTGGTGCACCTTATGGTAACCGTACACCATCGTTCGAACTGTATCCGCTCAACGAGAGCGACTTCAGGTTTGCCCTCAACGTACTTCTCGGATGCCAGAAAACCTCTTGGATCGCAACGCTATACAGGTTTATCAACGTTCGACTTGACACAAACATCCCACCAGCAAACGTATACTACTTCAACACTGACGTCCCACCAGTCGTTTACAACACGACTTTAGCCTATGAAGTCCTAACCGATCCAGCAGGATTGAACATGGACAACTCTTCAGGCTTTTGGAAGACATCTGATGGAAACGAAATGCGACCATTATACGTAATTTCTCCATCAGAAGCCCCACCATCTGTGGCTCTTACGGGCCTCTGTGTTGAAGCTTGGAACGATTTCTTCGGTCCTACAAGCGTAGGATCAGGATACCATGGCACTGATGAATACTTCTACAACTATGCAGAAAGCTTCTACGATGAGGTAGAATGGGTATTCATGAACCGAGATTTCGACATCTACTTCCTGTGCTGGGGTCTAGGTAAAGATCCAGACTATCTGTACTGGTTCTTCCACCCTGACACAGACTTCTACGACGGTTGGAACAGTCCAGGACTAAGAACTGATGACAACTCATTAGAAGACAAGCTGTATGCTTGTGCCTACTGGGAGTGGCCTAACGGCACAGCCGTGATCGGAAAGCCTGCCATGAAAGAGATAGTTGATGAGATTCAATGGGATCTCTACTTCCTCGTGCCCTACATCCCACTGTATTCACGAGCCTACCACAACGCTTACGCACCTGGTGTGCACGGATGGATTGAGTCTCTAGGATTTGGCTCCAACAACTTCTTCACAAAGAACTTCATCCACTGGACTGACCTGACAAAAATGAACATGACCTATCACGAAACTGGACCAGTCGACAACCTTAACCCCACAATATTCTCATCTGCTTACGAAGCCGACGTTCTGTCAGTCATTCTTGACGGTGGCATAGTCACAAATCCATTCACACACGAGACAGTGAATTGGATGGTAAGTGACTGGAGCTACAGCCGAATGAATGGCACAAACACCTACGGACAATGGGTGGACGGCACAGAACTCACCATGACTCTACGAAACGGCATAACATGGCATGATGGCCAAGTCTTCGACACATCAGACATTCTATTTAACTATGAATTCGCAGTTAACTGCAGTAGCGCTCGTCAGCTCTACTTCATCGGAACAAGCTACGTAAACGCCACCGTACACTCATCAACACGCATGACTGTCTGGTTCAACGCAACCGGTCTGTTCAACGTAGAAACCTACTTAGGCAACATAGCTTTATGTGCGCCACAAATCTATGCTGGCATGAACTACACAACACTGAACGCATTCCGTCCTTGGGAAGTAGACTACACCACTCACACAGGCAACGCAAAGCCTGCAGAATTCCCATTCTTGACGGCTCTAATCGGCTGTGGACCATATGTCTTCCACTCATTCGATACAACTGCTCAGGTAATCCGTGTATCAGCCAACAGAGGCAGCACGTACTGGGCACCATTCCTCAGAGAGGACACCAACTTTGACGGCGTTGTCGACATCACAGACATTGTGGAAGGAATTGCAGACTTTGGTAGTGAACCAGGACATCCAAGATGGTCATACGGCAAGAGTGACGTAAACGCTGACTACGTGACAGACATTTCCGACATCGTACGCATAATCTCGAAATTCGGCGCCGTAACACTACCATAATAAGCTTCCAAAATTTCCTAACCCCCCTTTTTTATCTTTAACCAAAACAGAGCATTCTATGCACACAAGTGTAGACGAATTTTTGGTTACTGAGTTTTTTGCATTATGAATGCGCATTTCAGTAAAATAGAAGATATTTCCGGAATGCTTAAATGGGGAAAAAATCAGTATTCATAGTGCTGAAAAGGAGAAGGGAGAACGAACATTGAACAGAAAACTACTTTCCACTTTGCTTGCTATCGTATTAATGCTTAACGTTGCTTCTATCTTCGTCATTGGCACTGCTGTCGGTGCAGATGCTGATGAACTGAATGTCGTGGATCCAATCAGTAGTACTAACAACTTCACTTTCTACACTTCCACCACATCACTAGGTGACACATTCTATGCCAATGTTACAGTCGTCAACGCTGTGCAGATGACCGGTTGGCAGCTTAATGTATCATTCAATCCTAGCCACTTACAGTTAGTTGACATAACTGTTCCAGCAGACCACGTCCTATCTGGGTTGGGTACTTTTCTGCCAACAGCCAAGACCGTTGACAATACTGATGGTTGGGTGTTGTGGGCAGCTGCTGTCCTAAGCGGTCACTTCAACGGCAGTGGTACAGTGGCTCAACTGGAATTCCAGATAGCTGCTGAACCAGCACCATTCACATTCCTACACTCTCAAATACACCTCGTATTATCAGGTGAAGCCTCTTTCTTCTGCAAACTAGAACCTAGCATTTCATTCACAACAACTGACGCAGATTACTACTTCATCTATGCTCCACCAACAACCACACCATACATTAGCGTAGAACCATCTTACACAGAATTAGGCGGAGGAGCTCCAATCGTTGGAACACCCTCAGCACTATTCTCTGTTGACATCAACATAAACAACCTAGCCGCTGGCTGGCGAATGGTAGCCGTCCAGTTCAAAGTCACAAACTACAACACCACATTACTCGATGTACTTGGTTGGACAGAAGGACCTTTCATGGCAAGCTATGCACCCCCAGCCACTTCACCAGCGACTTGGTTTGCAGGGCACGACGACGGCACAGAACTTGTGTTTGGTATATTCATTAACAACCACACAGCTATGACAACATACCCCAGTGGCAGCGGAACGCTAGTAACGATTGACTTCGAAGTAATCTATGAGGAAGAGTTCCCATGGTATGAGGACTCTCCGATAGACGTTGAGCCACTCTTCGGTAACTGGGCTATCGACCCTGACCTTAGATACATTGACTTTGATCCAGCGCAAAACGGCACAGCAAGAGTCCTTGGATACATCCTTGGCCGCAACATCGATGTCTTCACACAATGGCCTGACCCCTATGGTGGACAGGGCATTAACAAGACAAGCGACATGTTCTGGCCTCAGAAGACAGTGTGCCTGACAGCTCTCGTCACCTACAACCTAGACCCAGTGCAACACAAGCTAGTAGCCTTCGAAGTGCGAGGTCCATATGGACAAGTCTACATCTTCAGCGCATTCAGCAATGAGACTGGATACGCTACGGTGTGCTTCCAGCTTCCATGGCCATGCATCGACCCTGAAACCGAGATATTCGGTATTTGGGAGGTCGTGGCTACTGTTGACATTGGATGCGAAGTTGTTGAGGACTGGCTGTGGTTCAAGGTCTGGTGGCGCGTAGAAATCACAGAAGTCATACCTAAAGCAACTGAGTGGAACAAGACCGAAACAGCTTGCTTCGACATATACTTCAGAACATACGCAGAACAACCATTCTGGACACTGATTACACTAGTTGTCACAGACGACCTCGACGTGCCAATTGGATTCGCCTATATGTGGGTCTATGTTGGCGGAGAGCACGAGTGGTGTACATTCCTTGAGTACAACATAACACTCTGTGTATACCTGCCGAAACATGCATTTGTAGGCACAGGAACAGCTATAGTCAACGCACTAAGCGATTGGCCATCCGAAGGTGGTCATCCGTACTGTCCAGAAGTACAAGCAGAGTTCAGAATCCTAAGGATGCCATAGAAAACCATCTGAAAATCCTATCCCCATTCCCTCTTTTTTTATATTTAATCATTCTGTAAAGCCAACTAACTTAATAGAACATAATTTCAGAACGTTTAAATTGACGAGAGCTTTTAACGTTTATGAGGTCCATGAATGAATAGAGGATTAAGCAAAATCCCTTCATTATTATTTCGTTTTACTTTCTTAGGAATACTAGCACTATCGAGTTTTTCTACAATTCCAGTCTATGCTGCTTCACTAAGCATAACACTGAATATCACCAAGCAGTCATATTATCTACGAGATTCTTTAAGCATAAGTGGCAACGTAACTTTCGATGGGATACCAGTAAGCACCGCTTTGGTGGCTCTTGAAATTCAAGATGACATTGGACTTGTCGCTTTAAGAACTTTGCCAACTGGAGACATATCAGCAAGTCAATGGCCAGTAGAGATCACTAACATTATGCCCTCTGATTCAGTGGGCGATCCAGTGACAGACTTTAAAATAGCAGCACCTTTCACAGCTAGTTTCGCATATTTTCACATAACAATAAAAAACAACGAACCTAATGACCGAAATGTGATTATTGCAGTCACAGTGTTTGATGGAAATAGTGTTGCACTTCCTGGCGCAATTACTCAAGGACCTTATCTCTTGAGGAGCAACACTGAGCCAGAATTTGTGCTTACATACCCTTTACTGAACTGGCCTTACAGAGGAACAGCCTTAGCATGCGCAGGCGTATACTCAACCCGTCCCTCAAATGGTGGAGTTGCAATTTGCCCCGAAAGTTACGCTGCATTTCAAATCACAGACAGATATGGAATCACAACCTTCACTGGAGAACCTAATCTTACTCCAGATACAATCAACGGAACATATAATGCGACACTCAAGTTACACCCAGAAATGAAGTCAGGAGAAGGAATCATATACTCAAGCGCAACATATGACGGATTCGAATCAAGAACTTCATCTAATTATGAAATACTGCAAGGTCCATACCCACCGCAGGCAGCTTTCAGCTATTCCCCAGCTGATCCCTTCGTCAACCAGACAATAACCTTTGATGGCGCAGCCTCCTCTGCAGAAGGCTATAATGATAACATAACCAGATTTGAATGGGATTTCGGGGATGGATCACCTCCAGTGATACGAACAGGTAACCCAGCACCTCCAACTACAACACACCAATATACGCAAAATGGAACGTACGTAGTTACTCTAAACGTTACTGACACTGAAGGGTTGTGGTCAACGACTGCAAAGCCCATATCTGTCCAACCACCTATTGGCCCTACCGCTGACTTCACTTGGTCACCACCTATACCTAATGCAAACCAATCTGTAAGATTCGATGCTTCAAGCTCCTTACCTGGATGGAATGGTGTAGCAGAAGCACCAATAGTTGATTACACATGGAATTTCGGGGACGGAAACATCACATCAACGTCAAGTGCAACAATAGACCACACATTCACTAGTGTAGCAAACTACACTGTATCTCTAACCGTGACTGATACTCAAGGATTAAACGATACACTAGAACAAACAGTGATTGTTAGTGAAGCACCTCCACTGATTGGTGATGTTAACGGTGATGGCATTGTAGACATCACAGATATTGTCCTTGTTATTGATGCCTTTGGCACTACACCTGGCAGCCCAGGTTGGAACTCAAATTACGACTTAAACAACGACCTCGTCGTGGACATAACCGACATCACTATAGTCATAGTCCATTTCGGGGAAACACTATAGCTAACCGCAAAATTGTTGGCGTAGCCAAAACTACAGCTAAGGCACTGCAAGTTGTTACGGCAAAGTACATTAGATCAATAGAACTAACTTAAGTCACGAGTGAATAAGTGATTCATAGAGATGTATGCACCTTAAAAAGGACTCTTCGCTTTCATTGGAATTAGATTCCAGAACCTTTATAATCACAATTGTCAAGTTCTATTATTACGGGAGAAAGAGAATAAATGTACAGAAAGCAAAACAAAAAGATAGTTACAAAAATAACAATTTTACTCTGGTTTCTTACCACACTTGCACTTATCACAAATCCACTCACCTTGCCATCAGCCTCAGCAACATCGCAAACCCAGTTAGCCATTATTAATCCAACCTCAGGTGACGGGAACTTCACTTTCTACACCAACACTACACGCGTTGGCTATACTTTCTTCGCAAACGTTTCAGTCACCAATGTGACAGGTCTTAATGGTTGGCAGGTAAACATAACGTGGAATCCCAGTTATTTAGAGTTGCTTGATATAACTGTCCCAACAGACCATGTCTTGGCAGGTTTAGGCGCCTTTCTGCCAACAGCCAAAACTATTGACAATGCTGATGGTTGGGTGTTGTGGGCAGCAGCTGTATTAAGCGGCAGCTTCACTGGTAATGGTACAGTAGTGCAGCTGGAATTCAATATAACAGCAGCTCCATCACCTGGGGGCACGTTTTCTTCTTCAATCCATATAGTAATGCCTGGTGAAGCCTCATTTTTCACGAAACTGGAAACTTCGCTTGCCTTCACACCGTCAGATGGACAATACGAATATATCTCATCAGAAGAAACAATGCTTGCCCACCTTTATGTTAATCCTGAACGCACAGTTAACTCATCTCTAACACCCTGCCACAACTTCACAGTGGACATAGACATTGCGAATGTAATGAATCTTTATAGCTTTAATTTCACATTAACCTTTAACTCAACCATTCTCAATGCTACATCCGTAGATTTGGGTAGCTTCTTTCCAGCAAACGTCACACCTACTATAATAATAAACTACACAGCTGGCACAATACAATTCTCCGCAGCACTCACACCACCCGAACCAGCAAGAACTGGCAATGGCACACTTGCAACAATCGCTTTTCATGTTCTTGAACTGGGCGCCACTAATCTAACTCTCACTGACACCATTCTCCAAGATCAGTTCAGTGGACCGATAACTCATGATGTCGCTAACGGATACTTCAACAACATGTTAGTCGCCAAGCTAGCAGTCGATCCGGAGGAAATAATAGACCCAACCCTCATTCCACCAAAAACATTCGAGATAAACATCACACTAGATGATGTCGAAGCAGTGTGTGCATATGAATTCACTCTAAGTTATGATCCAGAAATCCTTGCATGTATCGGAATAATATTTCTCGACGCTCTGAACGAAACTTACTATACGCCCGACTTTGTGGCAAATAACACTGAAGGCTTTACTTGGGTCAACGTTTCCTACTATCCTCCTTCTCAACCACTGCAGACAATGGAACCTGTCGCACTACTCACTTTAATCTTCAGAGTAGAAAGCATGGGTGCCACGCCTTTAGATCTCCATGATACCTATCTCTTCGATTGTCAAGGCAATTCAATATCTCATGAAGCTCATGATGGCTTTTTCCTAGCGATCATAAGAGATATAGCGGTGATTAATGTTACCACCTCAACAACCATTGCCTATGAGGGATGGACAGTTGAAATAAACGTCACGCTCAAAAACGAAGGAAATGTCTCCGAGACCTTTCAGGTAGAAGCCTACTACGACAACAATCTTATAGGAACGATAAACGTTGTAGCTCCTCTGGCACCGGACACTGAAATCACAGTTACTTTTGTTTGGGATACAACTGGCGTAGAACCATGCCACAATTACACTATAAAAGCCGAAGCCATCCCAGTCCCATATGAAATTGACACTGCTGATAACGTATTTATTGATGGTGGGGTAAAAATCAAATTAATGGGCGACATTAATGGCGATGGAATTGTCGATGTGACGGATATTTGGATTGCTATAGATGCTTTTGGTTCAGACCCAGGTCATCCTCGATGGAATCCTGATGCAGACTTTAATCAAGATGGAATCATAGACATAACTGACATCACAATAGCGATAATCAATTTCGGCAATCATTGTTAACTTCCCTCTCTCTTTTTATTAGGACAAACACCTAAAAACTAATATTCATGTAACCTTTAATAAGGGACAAATCAAGGTGAAAGACACATGGCTAAAAGATTCTCACTTAAGACAATTACACTTGCAGTGATATTGGCTTCTTTGCTTTCCTCTGCTACATATATGTACTCTGCATTGGGTCAAGATCAAACCACCGTAAGAATATTGCCTACCCCTGTAAATGTGGGCCCTAATGTTCCTACAGATCCATTTGTGGTTAACGCAGTTGTTCAGAACATTTCCTTTCTTAAGGGATGGCAAGTCAACATAACCTTCGATCCAACTATACTGGAAGCACTTGACATTTCTCTTCCTGACGACCACGTCTTTGCTGGGCAGAATGTTTTCGAAGTTGCAAAAGATATCAATAACAGTGCTGGATTTGTAGTCTGGGCTGTAGCTCAAGGCTTAAACGGTTCTGTGCAATACGATCCCATAAATGTCACTGAGGGCAAGTTGTGCCAGATTGAATTCCGAGGTATTGCCGAGGGATGGAGCAATGTTACCTTTGCATCTGAAGGGACAATAGTGACGAAACTTAGCACTCTTCCCGATCCATTAGGATCGACAGTGGAGGTTTTCCCCACAGCGGTACGGGGTGAAATAGAGATTTACCCAGAGTTACCGATGATGCTGCTTGTTCCCGTCCTGATAATCGTGAGTTTCGCGGTCCTCTTTGCCAGAAGAAGATATCTCGCTCTTAAGTAACCTTAATTGTCAAAAAGAGAATTCAAACAAACACTCTTTTTTTTCCAGAAAGGGAATTAGCTAATTCGGACAAGGTATTCATGAAAACTGAATCTCTAGTCTAATTTTGGAATCTTTAAGATTTAAATACTCTTAAACTGCATACCTCTGGCTACGGTGACATTATTGAAAGAAGGTTATGTGAAAATACGGAAGTTACTTAGCTTAAGCTTTGTATTCATGTTAATTTCAAGCGTGTTCATGGTAGCTAATCAACCTACTATTTATGTGCTAGCTGCAAATGGTACTGAAGTGAAAGTCATCAACCCATCAAGTGGAGATGGAAATTTCACTTTTTACACCGACACTACAAGCATTGGTGATACTTTCTTCGCGAACATTTCAGTCTTTAATGTAACGGGTCTAAATGGATGGCAAGCAAACATAACATGGAACCCTGCTTATTTAGAATGTCTTGATATGACCTTGCCTTCAGACCATGTCTTTGCTGGTCAAAGTCACTTTCCAGTTGCACAAGACATCAACAACATCCAGGGATACGCTTTATGGGCTGTAGCCCTAGGCATCGGTGCTACACCAGTAAACGTGTCGGAAGGCAGACTCTGTCAACTAGAGTTCAACATCACAGCTGCTCCACCAGTAGCGGGTATGCTTACATGTCCACTTCACATAGTAACAGCTGGTGAAGCCTCATTTTTCACGAAGCTAGAACCATCACTATCATTCACTACAGTAGACGGAATATATGAGTATTCGTATCCTCCTCTGCCAGAACCAGTCTTGAAAGTAGAACCTGCAGAGAATAGCGTGATGCATTTAGGGGAAACCTTTGAAATCAACGTGACAATGAACAATCTTGTTGTAGACTGGCGTGCCATAGGCGTAGAATTCAAATTGCGCTATCATCCAGACGTTCTGGAACTCGTTGATGTTACAGAAGGGCCCTTCATGAAGCAATTCGTGACACCGCCAAACACCGCAGACAATGGAACAATTTTCGTTTGGTACGATGAGCATGCAGGAATCGGAGCAGACTACTTTGTAGTCGGAATAGTCCTGTGGCCAAACATTACAGGAACCCCAAGCTGGACAGTATTTGCAGAAGGAAATGGAACCATCGCAACAATAACTCTAAAGGCAATAAAGCTTCCTAGTTCTGTTACGCTCGAGTTATTTGACACAAAGATTGTAG
>CP070730.1:1245059-1249657 GCA_020351305.1 Candidatus Bathyarchaeota archaeon | reverse complement strand
CCTTCCAACGCGATCATATTCCTTCAAAACATAGTCTCTGGCTTTTTCGAAACTTATACCAGTTTTCCGAGCGTATAATTGAGGAATTGCTTCTTTCCAAACGTAGCCTTCGTAGTAAAAATCTACCAGTGTTCCGACTACGTCAAATGACATAACCTTAAACATAAGATCGCTTTCATTGCGCGAGGATTACTAATATTCAGCTATAATCTTTCTGCACCATAAAAATTGTGTGTTCTCACTTATCCTCTCTTGAACTCTTTCACTCACTCAGGGCGCATTTAATTTCTGAACTACTCTGTCCAGTAGACCCATCCATTAGATTCCTTGACTGCCTTTAATTTGCCCGTTTTTTCCCTTCGGGTTAAAGTTGTTGAGATTACGCCCCTGTAGCCTTTTGTTGAGATTCCCTTAGATTCAAAAGCTTTCACTACCTCATCTCTTGTTCTTTTGTGCGGCAGCTGAAAAAATCCTTCTTTGATTAAGTTGTCAATTGTAGGTGCCCAAATGCTGGGTGCACCGCCACGTTTCTTCCATTTTTCTATGAGCGCTTTGGCTGCCAATTTAGATTCTTCATGTAAACTTTCAAGTGGTGTCCCCACAATCTCAATATTTTCTATGTCTCCTACTCCTAGACCTCGCTTCACAAATTCTTGGGTTACAGGCATCCTTTCAGGTTTCAAACCAGCCAAGATTGCTCCTACAGTCTCCACAGCTACTGCATCTCTTCCTGCTAGAAGAATGTTCATAGGTACTCTGAGATCACCGGCACCGCGCCAAAGATAAGTGCCATCCATTATAGATAGGTCTACTCCACCTATTGCTTCATAGATGTCTGCCAAGAGTGAGCAGAAAATTTGATTTTTATGAAATTTTGCCTTCTTTTGGGTAGGAATGCAACCAAATAAGTTCTTCAATATGCTTCCCCGCTTAAAAGTTCTCATTATGTGAGTGTTAACAAATATGTTAGGTTTAAAGAGTAGAGTTGAAAGCTTAATCTTTTGACCTGCAAGGGTTACATCTTGTACATCTTCCAGGTTGGAGAGGTTGAAAGGTGTGACTCGTTCTGAGAAAAGTTCTTTCCAGATTTGCAGCCTTTCTAAACCTGTTCCTTGGTAGTTATCCGATTCGGCAATGAAGACTTTAGGAGCTTTACTGAAGCTGTTAATTATAGCGTCGACAAAACTGACAGATGTGTGATTGTCTGCTTTGTGACTGAAAACTCCCACTTTGACAACCACTGCTTTCTTGGAGGTGTTTAAATCACTTATTCCGTCAATTAAGCGCAGTGCCTGCTCTAATGATTTCTCTTCCATATTTTTATCAAACTTCACAATAGCAACCTTTGAGGCCAGATCGATCCCCTTCAAGAAGGAGTTTCTAACCTTAAACTATAGCTTAAATGTTGTGTGTATGTAACCATGCATTTTCCGAAAACTCTTATGGCTTTCTTAATGACAATGGTTGCATTTTAACGCCTAGTAAATGTACGTATACGCACGCCAATTAACTTGTTCAAGGATATTCGTTCCAAGCAAGTATTATTTGAAGTAAGGTTAATAGCCGAAATTAAAGGAGTACTAATTTATGGGCGAGCGCATTTGTGAATTTTTTGCTTGATTAGTATACAAATCGCAGAAGAACTAAAAATATAAAAGGAAACTATGAAATTATGGCAAACTTTAGCTCTACTCAACGCGTGCACCTACTATACACTTGCGAGTCCACATACACATGTGCGCCTGTTACCATAAGAATCTGGCTTCAAAAAAGGAGGAGAAGGATGAGCCCATAGATTGGTTTCTTTTAGTTCTTATACTTCTCCATTGGATTATTGCCTTCTATCTGGAACACGAAGTGACTGATATCCAAGTGTGGCGAGAACGAGGCGAATTTCAAGTCGATGCTTTGGCTTGTTCCACTGTTGTGGTCTGCACCCAATATGGTCGTCTTCGAATCATCGCTGAATAATAGCTGAGGCAACGCATTTCCTTGTTCAGAATGCCATGCATAGGTTAGAGGTAGCTCGGTCACAGTCCCATCCTCAAGTACCGCATAGAGCTTGACTTGGTCAATATGTGACTGGGTTTGTGGATGTTCAATGAGTCTAAACTCGTATTTTCCATTGATCCACGCAGGGTTTGTAACCAGCATATGGTTGAAAACAACGTCGAAGCCTTCAGGGTCATGTATGTCCAGTAAACCTTCGCAAGAAAAATCTGTGCCATCCCATGTCAAAAGATAGGGGCAACCTCCCCCTCCATTGGGCGGCGGTGGAGGTGGAGTGTAATGATTTATCTTAAGGTAGACAGGGTCGATGTCAAAATATTGCAGATCCATCGGATTCGGATATATTAAGCCCACTCTCGCCCGGATTCTGATGCCATAGTATGTCGTGGGATTGACATCTGGGTTTTGAAGCCACTTTATCGTATTGAAAGCGTACTGTCTGATAGGATTCTCAGTGCCAAAATCATACCCTGGCCAGTGCCAATAGCTGTACGCCTGCAAATCGCCATAATCTGCATTATAAAAGTCGCCTCCACCCACGCCAGGAGAAAATGCTTGAGCAATCTCAATCAAATCTAAAGCTACGCCTAGAGGCTCCGCGAATAGACCTACAGCTGTAGCAAGAGCATGTAGAGCCCTCTCTTCACGCTCCCCAGGTGTGGAGTAAATGCCGTTTGATTGAACCAAACCTCGCCCCTGCGATAGTGGTCGCACATCGGAAAACTGAAATTCTATCTTTTGACTATTCAGGTTAGAACCGCCTGTGTCTTTCTCAATGAAAATTTGTATGTAGTCACAGATTGCTGGCAGAGGTACTGGGAGATCTTCACTTGCAAAAGAATCAACGTACACAGCCACTCTGATGTTTACCGTGTCATACGAACCGTCCTGCGTATATTGATAGATCGAGGCTACCAATGATGTGTCAACCCAGAAACTAAGGTCTGAGCTTGTGACCCTCTTCGTGGTTGAAAGGTTTATAGGCCGTTCCGTGTAGTACGCCCAGCTATGCCATGTCCTTGACCAAACGTTACCGGGAGCCATTACATTCTGTATCTGAATCGAAATCAACGTGGAAACCAACAATGCCATGATGATTAGAGGATTGAGTTTCTTCTTCATCATTTCCCAAACCTAGTTTCTTTTCTGATTGCTCAGAACTTAAAAGCTTTACCAGAATGTCAATTCACAGCAAACGCAAAACTGCATAATGAATACAGCTTGCGTGGCGCGTATTAACTGCTAAACAATCAATTAACAACCACTTGATAACCACTTAACAAGACCATGCATACTCTTTTTTGGGTGTGTGTGAGGTTCGAATCCTACCCCAAACCAAACAATCTCTTATTCACTATTACCTATACACACTTGACACGCGCTTGTTTGTTTCTCAACACAACTGTTAAATTAAGTTACAGTAGATAACAAAAAAATTGGCTCCAAGAGTAGGAGGTGATTGAATCTTGGAAGATGTGATGATAAGGATTTCAGTTTTATGGATATTCTTCGCAGTGGCAAATACAGCTCACTACGTTATGTTATTCTTTGAGCCGGATATTATGCAGAAAGCAGGTGCGGATGCCAGTTCGCGCTTGGCGATTGTAGAAGCGTTCACTAACTGGCTAATTCCTCTAACCATGGCTTTTCTATCAGTGACCTTAGGGGATTTAGTAAATCGTTATCTAAATATGGCTTTAGGCGGATTGTTTACTCTACTGGGCATAATCCACATAGCAGTCTGCCCCATAGTACACATATCCAATAGACCCTCGGTTCACCAATTGCTGATCTGTATTTCAACAATCATTGTAGCTGCGCTAATCTTCTGGTATGCTTGGAGCTGGTAGATTTAGTGCATATACTCACAAAACTTAAACTATTCCAAAAGATGGTTTGGCAAGAATTTTGATCTTAGCGAATTATCTTGATGAAATGCATGTGCGCACTTCGGGGGCAGATTGAAAAAGATATGAAATACTACACATATCGAATATATTGGTTGGTTGGTTGGGTTCAATTCCCCCCCACACACTAGTGATGCAACAATTAGATTTCGCCAACTAAAGAAGCGATTTTGTATTGGGATTTAAAACCAAGTTTTTCATAAAAAGAAATAGCGGCAAGATTACCAATACTCACAAAAAAACTCATTGTTTCAAATTTTAGTTCCTTTAATTTCAACATGCTCATTTTTAGTAGTTTTTGTGCTAGTCCTTTCCTTCTATATTCGGGTAGTATGCCCATTCCAGCTAAACAACCATCTGTTGGTTCGTAGATGGGTAAAATTCGGCTGAAGCCAATCAATTTGCCTTTATGGGATAATGTTAAGGATGCTTCTTTTATCAACGGCTTTTCTTTATTCCAGTTATTAAAGAAAAAATCTCTCCTTCCTTCCTTATCTAGACTTGAGAAATATTGGTCGTTGCTAGACGAAAATATTTTTACCCAACAATTGAACAACTCATCCAAGTTTGCTTCTGATATATAGCCTAGAGAATATTCATCAGGGATAGAGGTCTCAAGATTTTCCTCAGTGATGTTTTTCTTGTAGAATTTTTCTTCTATAATCTCAGTTATTCCAGTTT
>CP070730.1:1177077-1244959 GCA_020351305.1 Candidatus Bathyarchaeota archaeon | reverse complement strand
TAAAGTTCGATCTCTTGCCAAAGGTCATGACGAATCTTGAGTAGGTTTCGTGTTTTTCAAGAAATTGATCGAGTTCAGGAAAGTGCAGTCCGTACCATTCACGCACACGACCCATGAATAGATTTGTAGTTTTATTAATGTCGTCAATACTTAACACAGCTTGAGATATCATCAAATCCCTTTTCGCTCCGGCTTTCTGAACTCTCAGTCGAGTAAGTTCTATTGAAACATCACGGATCAAATCTCGTAGCTCTTGCTTTTGCTTAACAAATCCAACTTCTGTGGCTAATATTTCCATATCCCGACGAAAATTCTCTCCTTGTTGAGAAGGATGAACAAAGCTAGTTTCTATTGCAAATCTTTCTTTCAGGTTTTTTGCAACTGATGCGTTCTCAAAAACAAGTGTTGTATAGCCTTTCTTCTTCAGTTTCCGGACTAGAGATACTACCTCAATAGTCTCTTTCCCGGAATCGAATGATTCCAGTTTCTCAGCAATGAGTCTTGGATTCCTTTTAAAAAGGATTTTACTAATAACCTGTCCTTCTTTATCGAGGGCAAACACCCCGACTAAAGACACTACGATTACCGCTTTCAAATTTTCGCGAACCTCATTGCTATTCTTGATATGAGTCTCTTAATTCTTATCTCTGCTAATCTAGCCCTCGAGGTGTATTAGAATCTTGTTGAGAAGATGTGATTCTTTAGTTAAACCCGTGTGCATAGGCAAAAAAGATAATGGGACAAATCTCTGCATCGTACACTATTCAAGTTTGAGTTTTTTAGTTGGGAGCATATGTTGAATGTGAGATTGACCGCACATTTAAATGGTTATATAGAGACGCACCAAGTTTATGTATAAGGGAGGTTTGCATGAGAACTTGAGGCTCCGAAGTAAGAGCGTTGTCAGGTTGTTGCAGACTACTGGGAAAGTTACTGGAATAGTGCTTGTCTTAGATGTGATAGGCATTTCAATTTTTCAACTCTACCACGGAAAGTGGAGTCTTTTGACTCTGTTGTATGCCTTGCCATGGATCTTAATGATTGAGGGAGCAGTGGTTGGAGTAATTGGGAGTTTGATGTATATAGGCTACAGTGAGTATCGATTGATGGGGCAAGCAGCAATAAACCCGCAGATTGCCCGAGAATCTTCAAGGGGATGGGACAAAAGGCGCCTGTCACAAAGAGAGTTCGGGATCGTAATAATGGTTGTAGGTCTAGTCTTGTTTCTCGCTGGATTCTTATTGGCTTCGTTTCTGGGCATTTAGACACACAAAGAGGAGAAAACCGATTCATTTAGTCTCTAATAAAGGATATTAGCCTGATCTGACAAGTGAGTTATAATTAGTGACGTTAGGACTGCTAACTTGAGATGAGCTCCAGAACTTGTCTTGCTTCAACCCAAAGGATCCATTCATCATGATGAATCGCCTAGCGATTAATATTGCGGGCCTGGAGCTATCTAATCCAACCATGCTTGCTGCTGGAATATTAGGCATCTCAGGCTTAACATTGAGCCGCGTGGCAAAAGCAGGTGCTGGCGCGATTGTGACAAAGTCTCTAGGCTTACAACCCCGTGCTGGATACCCAAATCCTACAATAGTGCAAGTTGAAAGTGGATTAGTCAATGCAATGGGGCTCCCAAATCCCGGAATTGAACATTTCACACAAGAGATTAAATTCACTCGATCTGTAGCTCCTTTAATTATCAGCATTTACGCCTTTTCGACAGATGAATTTGCAATAGCAGCTCAAAAAGCCGTGAAAATTGGTGCAGACGCGCTGGAGCTAAATGTTTCATGTCCCCACGCCAAAAAAACTGGAGCTGATATTGGTCAAGACCCCAAACTACTTGAGGAAGTCGTGAAAGCAACTAAGAGAAGTGTGAAAAAACCTGTTTTTGTAAAGCTGACCCCAAACGTGGACAGCATCGTAAGATCAGCTAAAACTGCAGAGAAGGCTGGGGCTGATGCACTTACTGCCATAAATACCGTAAAGGCAATGGTTATAGACATAGAAACAGCTAAACCGATTCTTAGCAATAAGATTGGGGGTTTATCAGGCTCAGCGTTGAAGCCGATTGCAGTGAGGTGTGTGTACGAGATTTTCGATGCAGTGGATATCCCAATTGTTGGGTGTGGGGGAATATCTACATGGCAAGACGCGGTGGAGTTTTTGCAGGCAGGAGCTTCAGCAATTCAGATAGGAACTGCTATAGCCCAAAAGGGTCTAAACATATTTACGCAAGTTAATGAGGGAATTGAAGCCTTCCTTGAAAAAAAAGGGTTTCACAGTGTAAAAGAAATCATAGGTTTGTCTCACAAATCTAAATGAATTTTGCATCAAGTTAAATTGGAGAAACATTATAAACTCCAATCTCTCTCACACACTAGAGGCGAGTTGTCGACCATCACACAGAAAATTAATTTTCTAAGAATTGTAGAAATAGAGAAAATCGTTAGGGAAAGCCCGACCGTTAAAACTTTCTTCTTCGCCGATGAACTTAGCGCTCAAGGAAAGCCAGGCCAGTTCATAATGGTCTGGATTCCGGGCTATGACGAAGTTCCCATGAGTATATCCTCTACTTGCTCCGACGATTTGGTGTCAATTACAGTGGCAAACGTTGGTGAGGCTACAAGAATAATGCACAAGCAGGAGGCTGGTGGCATTCTTGGCATTCGGGGACCATTCGGTAACAGCTTTAGCCCAGTCAAAGGAAAGGCTCTACTAGTAGGTGGAGGAACTGGGATTGCTCCATTAGTCTTTCTTGCGGCTGAATTAGCTAAGTTGAAGACCAAACTCACCTTTTTGCTGGGGGCAAAAACCAAGGAAGAGCTAATTTTCCTTTCCTACATAAAAGCAATAATTTCGCGAACCAAAGGCAAAATCAATGCTGCCACTGAAGATGGAAGCTTTGGACATAAAGGAGTTGTCACCGAACTCGTGGAAACGACACTTGCTAAGGAAAAGTTCGACAAAATATATGCATGCGGAAGAGAGCCCATGCTTTATAAAATCTTCGAATTATCCAATATGCATAAAATATCGTTACAGATGAGTTTGGAGAGGATCATCCGCTGTGCAATCGGTCTATGCGGCAGTTGTACCATTGGCAAATATCGTGTATGTGCTGATGGACCAGTATTCACAAGCAATCAGCTTCAAGAGGTCGTTAATGAGTTTGGAAAACTCAAAAGAGATTTCAATGGCACAAAGATATCTGTCTAGAGTGCATTCGTAAGGTGCTTAAGAAGCACACGAAAATCTGAGCAAGTTAATGGATTTTTAAACATCATCAACAATAGGGCACCTCTTGAAGATAAGTAAAGTTTTCATGTTATGGCCTCATTTCTGAAGGTGTAGTTCAAAAAAGTTATATGTTGGTAGAGCAATCTCTGTGGTTGGCGGGATGTGTTAATGAAAGGTGACCGTCAAATTCAACGTCGATTCTAAACGGTGGCTCATCCAAGGCTATCACCCGCTTGAGCTCGAACAAAATATCCGTGATTTCTGGGAAAGAAACCGCATAGTTGAGAAACTAGAACAATTAAGGCTGAAAAACAATAAAGGAGTTTTAGGCTACGTAGAAGGCCCTCCAACACTCAATGGTTATCCCCATGTAGGTCATGTCTGGGGACGAGTTATGAAGGACCTGCGATACAGATGGAAATCAATGCAGGGCTTCTACATACCTTTCTGGACGGGTTGGGACTGCCAAGGGTTGCCAGTTGAACTTGAAGTAGAACGTCAATTAGGTGTAAAAAACAAGAAAGACCTGCTGGAAAGAGTAGGAGAAGAGCGGTTTGTTGCTGAATGTAAAAAGGCTATAGTAAAGTATTACGAAGCTTGGCATCGTGCGGACATCAAAGCTGGCGTGTTTATAAATGATTCAAAAGCTTACTGGACATATCTAGATGAGTATATCGAACGTGAATGGAAATACCTCAAACGTGCTTGGGACCAAGAATTATTGGGTGAAGGGCACTACGTTGTTGCCTATTGTCCTCATTGTCAAACCTCATTAAGTAACGCAGAAGTGGGTCTAGGATACGAAGAGGTTGAAGATCCTTCGCTCTACTTTAAGTTCAAAATTGCAGAGACCAAGAATGAATATTTTCTCGTATGGACCACTATGCCCTTCACACTAGTTACGGACTTAATGTTGGCTGTGCATCCAGATGCTGAATATGCTAAGGTCGACGTGAAAGACGAAATTTGGATAATGGTGAAGCAACGTGTTGAGGCAACTATGCAAGAACTTGAAATCGAAAATTATCGCGTTGTCGACACTGCTTTGGGTAAAGAACTAAAAGGATTGAAATATGAGTACCCATTCTTAGACAGAGTTGCTAAACAGCGGGAACTTGACAATCATTCATTGGTGCACACGGTTATCTGTGAAGACTTTGTGGACGTAACGGCTGCTACAGGAGTTGTCCACTTAGCCCCTGGAAATGGGGAAGAAGACTTTGTTGCCGCTCAGAAACGCAATGTCCCAATTTACGCTCCTTTTGATGATGAGGTTAACTTCACCAAAGACGCTGACATGTTCGCAGGTTACTTTGCTAGAGACGCAGATGATGTAGTTGTAGAAGAGCTGCGAAAAAGGGATTTGCTGGTTTCGATCAAAAGGGTGCGCCATGAATATCCAACCTGCTGGCGTTCTCATCACAAACTGGTTTGGTTTGCTCGAAGAGAGTATTACCTTTGGACAAACAAGATAAATGATCGAATAGTTCAGGCAGCTGAAAAGGTTGAATACTACTACGAATCGCCAAAAAACCGATTCTTAGCGTTTCTCCGCGAAGGCAAACCATGGTGCTTCTCAAGAGAAAGAGTGTGGGGCACACCTCTCCCAATCTGGAAATGCACAAACTGTGGACACAAAGCTCTAGTGTCAACCAAGAAAGAACTTTTCGAGAAAGCATTGGAGCCTCCTAAAGGACATTTCGAGCTTCACAAGCCATGGATAGACCGTGTCCTGTTCAAATGTGAAAAATGTAGCGGTAAAATGCATCGTGAACCTTTCGTACTCGACACCTGGCATAACAGCGGTGCTGCCCCTTATGCAAGATTTAGTGATGAAGAGTTCGCCCGTTATGTACCTGTTGACTTTCTGGTGGAAGCTATTGACCAAACTCGTGGCTGGGCTAACACGTTATTACTCGAGCATGTCATTATGACTGAAAAAGCAGAACCTCCCTACCAAGCATTCTTACTTCATGGTCATTCGTTAGATGAGAAAGGACGCAAGATGAGCAAGAGTCTTGGAAACGTAATAGATGCTAACGATGTGCTCAACCAATACTCTGCCGACCTCTTCAGATTTTACACGCTATGGAAGTGCTCACCGATTGATTCAATGAGCTTCGATGTTAAAGAACTTAAAAAACGACCTTACCAAGTTCTTAGCACTATCTACCACCTTTATCGTTTCTTCATGCAAAACGCTGAATATGACCATTTCAATCCCCAAGAGCACACTTTGGAATGGGTGGAAAAAATCAAGACTCTGAAACCACCCGACATATGGCTTCTTTCAAAGTTGCAGAACACCGTGAAAGAGGTTACAGAGAGGTTTGAGAGTTGCGAATTCAACTTTGCGCTTTCAGAGTTGGAGGAGCTTGTGGTCAATTTTCTAAGCCGCCAGTATGTTCCTATGGTAAGGCATGAGCTTTGGAGCGACGATCAAGAAACGCTGCGACGTAGATTGACAATCTACGTCACTCTATGGCAGACGCTTAAGACTTTAAACCTGCTCTTCAACCCAATCACCCCATTTCTTTGCGAAGCAATGTACCAGCAAGTTCACAAAGTACTGGACAAGACACGATTTGAATCAGTGAATTTTGCAGAGTGGCCAGCTTACAATCAGAAACTAGTGGACTCAAAGCTGGAAAAGAACTTTGACATGCTCCTCAGATATGTTTCTTTAACTTACTCTGCACGACAGAAAGTAAAATTAAAACGTCGATGGCCCTTAAAGAAGGTAGTCTTGGCTGGACCAAGAAGCGCTCAGAATGCTGTGAAGAAACTTGAAGATCTGTTTCTCGAACTTGTCAATGTAAAAGCAATCGAATATGTTGATGATATGGCAGAAATGGACCCAGAGATACGTGAAAAAGGTAGTCTAGCCTCAGAAAATGACCTGTATGCTTGGATAGACACCCGCAGAGATGAAACATTGCAAGGGGAAGGATTGATGCGTGACGTGGCTCGACGCATCCAGGCATTGCGTAAAGAGCTAGGCTTTACGCCAACAGAAATTTTAGATGCTGTTTACTTAGCGGAATTGGACACTGAAAGCACAGAATTGCTGAAACCTCATCTGGCAACGTTGGTGGAGCTCGTTCGCTCTAGAAAAGTACACTTGAAGAAAACTAGGATCACCCTTGGTGCATCATGGCATGAATTCAAGTTGGATAAAAAGAAGGTGTATATCGCCATACCTTGACTTCTATTCGCGTACGGGTTTCAATGCCAACAAATAAGCGCTGAATCCTATATCCTGCAAAACTAGATGCCCTCTGAGGTAGTATTAGAATAGACCAAAAAGGCGAAAGATTTCTTGTATTATCTGTTGAGGTAAGAACATGCAAAGGATAAATATCAATACCAATGCAATTGAGATAAGTTTTCTACTTAGAGAGAGTCGTGAAATATCGTCTAATGGTCCAGGATGCTTGTACATGGATAGGAACAAAACAAGAGCCAACATTAACCATTGTCCCGCTGAAAAGAGTATTATAATTGAGACTATGGTGAAAATAGTTCGGCTTAAGTCACTGCTAATGATGCTCCTGAGAGTGTGACCGCCATCGAGCATTCCTGTTGGTAGCAAATTCAGTAGAGTAATAAGCATTCCTATCCAGCCTGCGAACGCTACAGGGTGTAAAAGAATAATGTATCTTCCTGGACCTGGGATACTAACAATGCTTTCCACTAGAAACGAGAAAAGCAATGATGAAGGGAGTAATCCAGTTGGAGCAGGATCGGGCATCAACTCTACTGCAGAAAGAGAAAGGCCAATGGCAGTGACTAAGATTGCAACAATAAATCCTGCGATTGGACCGCTTGCACCTATATCAAACAAAGCATCTCTATTTGGGGCTGTCTCTTTTTGCACGATGACCGCCCCAAATGTTCCAATTCCAAAGAATGGAGGACCAGGAATGAAGTATGGCAGCGTAGCTTTCATCTCATGATGGTCCGCCGCAAGTTTGTGAGCCATCTCGTGGGCACCCAATATACCTAACAATGTTAATGCAAAGCTTGCTGCTCCTATCCATGGGTTCATTCCATATTCAATAAATCCAAGAGACAGAATATATCCTGTAATGAATACAGTAATAATAGTTGCCAGCAGCAATATTATGTTAATAATTGGACGACTTGGTTTTATCTTTGGCTTTGGCGCAACTTTCAGCACATTTTTCCCATCTTTCTTTCTTAGTAATGGTGTGAAGTTTATACTAGCTAAGCTTCTAACAAGTCTAGTGAAAGCATGTTTCGAATCCGATCTCAGTCTTACGTAGAAAGTCGGGATACCATGTTCTAGGAGCGATTCATCTACATCAAACTCCGCGGTGACCATGGAGTGGATTTTTTCAAACTGAGCAGCAATAGTCGAATCTACTGAAGTATTACTCATTTATGTCGACTACTCAATGTTGTTTGAAAGTATTGAAAAGTTGTAGGATTTAAGCATTGGTTTCTTTGCACTTTTGTACCGAATTATGAAAGACGGAGTCCACAAGTGCAAATTATTAAACCAATGCGCATGCTTAACACGCTTATGGTCAATTCTTAATGTATGCAAGACTGTGTATTACGGCTAAACTATTAAGTTTAAGTTGGGTTTTTAGCTGTTGGTAGGTTATCAATGAATTTGAAGATATTCACTGTAGGATCGTTTTTCACAAATTGCTATCTAGTTTGGTGTGATGAGAGTAGAGATGCAACTGTTATCGACCCTGGGTTTGAGCGCCAAGAAGAATCTAACAAGGTTCTGGCTATCTTGAAGCGAAATGATTTGAGGGTCAAGTTTATCATTAATACTCATGGGCATCCCGATCACACGTGTGGCAACGGAATTATAAAGCGTGTCACTGGGGCTCCCATTCTAATCCATGAATTTGATGCACATCTGCTAAATGAAGCAAACCCGCCATCGGCAGAATTGATTGAATTTCGGAGTATACCGCCTACTGCAGACAGATTTTTGGACGAGGATCATACTATAAAGTTTGGCAAGGTCGTTTTGCGTGTCTTATATACGCCGGGGCATAGCCCCGGGAGCATTTCGCTTGTTGGGGAGGAATGCGTTTTCACAGGTGATACATTGTTTGCAGGCTCGATCGGTCGTGTAGACTTGCTTGGAGGTTCAGGTGCGAAGATGATGCTCTCTTTGCGGGAGAAATTAATGACTTTACCTGATGATTATATTATTTATCCAGGCCACGGTCCCAAATCCACTATTGGTGATGAGAAGCGAAGTAATCCGTTTTTGCAGAGGAATTTTGATTTTTCTTTTCTGGGATGATTAATCTGTATCAAAGGTTTGCTTCTGGACTTGGCTTTTAAGAGCTTTTTGCATGGATGTAGAGAGATCTAAAGCTTGAAACGAAGAATTGCCGCGATTCCACCAAAGGCATTCTTTAACATTTGTCCTTCTTCAGTATCTGTGGACATGATTTCTACATTCCCATTAACCTGATCAGCTAGTTCTGCTAGCTCTTCAATTGTGTCTTTCACTTCATCTGCAACAAGAGATGGCGATTTACACTTTGGGCAGGGTCGCCCTGTCAGGCTTTGCCGAAATCCTTCCAAGTCTCTATTCTTCATGGTTTCTTCTTTGTTGTGACCGCAGGAGGTGCATTTTGTAGCCACTCTAACAGTATCTAATGCGTCCGAAAGCAGGAGGGTTCTCACTGCTCGTATTTTCAATGCACGCCTTACCTCTTCTTCCCCATAAGTAGCTAAACCAGTATCATGTCCGATCTCGTAAAGAAAATCTTGCATCAGCTTTCTCTCCTCGACGAATCGAACCTGTCGCATAATTTCAGGGGCTTTTTGCACAACTTCCTTTGCACCCTGTTCACTGGTGTATGCAGTGTCGATGGTCGATATCACCTTGTCTTTCAGCTGATAATGGAGATACTCCCCTTTCTGAAAATCATATTTTGTGGGACCTGGACCTGCGATAATAAGACCTTTTAAATTTTCTATTCCGAGAAAAATGTCTGTGGCATACTCGCTGATCCGATTGAAAAATTCTATTATCTTTGCTTCTCGTTGTCGTTCAAATCGCCTAGCGGATTGTCCCCCAGCACGCATCTTGCCTGGAACTCCAGAAGTGATGTCTTTTACAATGCTCAGATGTCTCCCTTGCAAAACTGCAAAGGTTGCCTTGCTGGTATCCACTAGTAGGATCCCATATGTTTCTTTTTCTTTCAACATCTCTTGGAGGTGTTCAGTGTGGAACTTTGAGTCACAACGGTATAGGTTTATGGTTATGGGCTCTGGTGGAGTTAGCACATAGGTTTCGTTTCTCTCGCTTCCAGGGCCATTTTGTAATATGGACCCACTGAAAATTACTAAGCCGTTTTTAGGCACTTTCTTGAACAGCTTCAAACGTTGCTGAACCTTGATGATTGCGTCCTGAACATTAGTTCTTGTCGTGTCTGACTTTATGTTCGCTGCAGTGCCATATTCTTGCCTTAGTGTGTTGAGGACTTCGCTGATTTGCTTTCCAGAGGGAACATAAAGGCTAACGAGTTCAGTTCCACGCCCTTCTTTGCGAGCTATCATGTCCAATGCTTTTTTGAGGCGAAATCGCTCCAGTGAAGTTCTTTTTCCACCTAATTTTCTCATTTCGTGGGTTCCACATGTAGCAAGGCTACATTGTACATCTTGCAAATAAGAGTTATCATCTAATTTCTCTGGCGCTATTATTATTAGTAAGCAGCCAACATTGTTTGACAATCTGAAAAAAGCGAGCGAATTCCAACCATGCTCACAATACTTGAGATGCTTTTTCTTCCTATTCTAGGTCTTCTTGTAGGCATTGTTGCAGCTATGTTGGGTATCGGTGGGGGGGTCTTCATCGTGCCAGCCCTGCTTCTACTTCCCTTAAGCACTGAATTTTCTCCAACACTAGCTGCGGGCACAAGCCTTACCATGATTATCTTCAAAGCTATGTCTTCAACGGGTGGCTATGCGAGACAAAAAAGAATTGATTACAAGATGGGGCTAATTCTAGCTACAACCACAATACTTGGTGCATTTTTGGGAGCATATCTGACAGACATAATTCCTAGCGATTTCTTGATATTGATCTTCGCCTTATTCCTAATGTATGTTGCCTTTCGCATGATTTTTTCATACAACTTAGATAATTTCAAGCTATTGAAGCGCATACGCACATCCTATTTAACACGCACTTCTGGGTGGACTCGACGAATTACAGATTCTGATGGGGAAGTTTTTGAATTTATCACAGATATCAAGCTTGGTTTATTCCTAGGTTTCTTCGCAGGCGTTTCATCAGGTTTATTGGGTATCGGTGGGGGGTCTCTTATGGTACCTATCCTCCATTTCGCTCTTTCTTTTCCTATACATCTAGCCGTTGCAACTTCTGTATTCATAATGGTTTTCACATCGATCTCTGGTGTTGCCACTCATTTATATCTTGAAAGCATTGGCAACTTTCAGCACATTCGATTTGATTATGCATTATTACTAAGCGTTGGAGTAATCTTTGGTGCACAAATAGGAGCTCACATTTCCAAAGGCGTTTCAAAAGAGAATTTGCGAAGAGTTTTCGGGCTTGTCTTGATAATTGTTAGCCTGCGAATGATCCTGAAGTTTCTAGGTTTGCCTTAGCAATGATGCGCCAATAATAGCCTTTGAAGCGATTTGCGCCCTTACAACGGGCGTGTACATATTTTTCTGAGAACTCATACATTTTAATGGATAATATCGAGTTCGAAATACTTGATTAGTGGATCTCTGGCAAAACTCGTGAACTTCAGCACCATTTTCAGAAGACATCTTTCACTCATATTCCAAGAGCTAACAAGAACATGGAAAAGGTTGATAGAAGAGCGAATAAATAAACCTTAGAACCGAAAATTAGTGGAATTTTGGCAGGATGTCATCATATATGTGTGCAGTTCAAAGCTTGGAAAGAAAAAAGTCAATCTTCACTTGCTGACTCCAATTAGGCAGTCAAATTATTCTCATGAGAGAGCTTCGAATAATTTTTCAATGTCGAGTAATTGTTGTTGGTGATTTCTCATGTTCCGCAATGTCACTTTTCCTTTTTCTATTTCCTTTGGTCCTATGATGATTGCATGCGTTACCTTTCTTCTATTAGCGTCTTGCAATGCTCGAGCAACTTTGCGTCCCATAACTTCCAGCTCTACGACTATCCCCTCTTTCCTCAATTGCAGCGCTAATTGCATGGCTCTTGGGATTACATCATCACTGATTGGGATTATTGCTACAACTTGCTTAGAGAATTCTGGAGTGGTGCTTTGTTTATCCATTGCTAAGACTATGCGATCTAGTCCATGAGCTACTCCCACAGCTGGGGTCGATTTTCCTCCAAAAAGTTCAGCAAGCTTGTCATATCTTCCACCACCGCCTATTGAAATCTCCATTTCAGGGGCAATTTGCTCGAAAATCATTCCAGTATAGTATTCTAAGCCACGTGCAAATCCTGGCTCAATTAATGTATTGAATTTAAGGTTGCTTTCTTCACAAAGCTCAAGGATTTGTTGTAGGTTTTCTACTGCTGCAACTGAGCTGTCGTAATTCTTCAATTTTTTCTTAATCTGCGCTAAGACTTTGGAAGAATCTTTTCCTTTAGCTTTAAATACAGCTTTTAAAACCATAGCACTTTTTTTTGAGGCACCGAATTGTTCCACGGTGCTAAGTGCTTCATCCCATCGTTTAGCGTCTAGCAGCTGCATCACTCTGTTTTGTCTTTCCTCTTCTATCCTCTCATCTGTGAGTATTCCGCGAAGTATGCCAACATGTCCAATTTTAAACCAATATTTTCGGAGTCCAAGCTTTTGCATAAAATGGTGAGTGAGGGAAAGAATTTCTGCATCGGCTTCAGGTCTGCTGCTGCCAACGACTTCAAAATTTGATTGCCAAAACTCTCGGTATCGACCAAACTGCGGCTCGTCATAACGATAGAGGGTGCCAGTTGAAAACAACCTCAATGGTTTCGGCTTGTTTCGTAGAGTTGTTACTATTAATCGAGCAATGGAAGCAGTGAATTCTGGTCTCAAAGCTACTTTTCGACCACCCAAATCCCTGAAAGCATACATACGCGCTCTGATTTCTTCTCCAGACTTCGCCGCAAGCAAATCAAAATGTTCCAGAAGAGGTGTAATCACTTCCTCAAAACCGTACAGCCTTGCAACATCCTTTGCTATTTGCTCCACATACCTCAATTTTTTTGCATCAGTCGACAGGAAGTCACGCATTCCTCGAACTGGTTGAAGCTTCGCCATATGAATCCTCTACTGGTCTTTCATGGTTAGCTTTGAAAGAGTATAATAAACGATTTCTCCGCGGCGGTTCACAACCGCTAGCACTAATTTTTTTTTCAAACTTTGAACATGCCTCAAAACACGAGCCAACTCTCTCACAGAAATAGGTTTACCTTCTTGAATCCCTCGGATAAGAAAAGCAGCTGTTGTCGTTCCGTAATCTCCCCTTTCATAAGCCCTGAAATTTATCCCTAAGCCAAACCCTTCTCTTACCACATAACCGCGACTTCTCAAATCCCGATAAATCAAATATTTCGCCCAAACACTCTTATCCTCAAACTTGAACTGATGCAGAAGCTCCTGAAAAGTTAAAGCCCCACGTGATTCACCTTTAGAAACTTCAAGCATTCCTTTACTATGAAGAAACAAGGTCTCGTAGATATTCAAGAGTAGCTTTTCATTCTCTAATACTCCATAACCACGAGAGGTGAGAGATTCAAAATCGCTGGGCGCTAGTATTGTGGCGCCTTTTTCTGAAAACAAGCCATTAATCTTCTTTATCTCTGGATTTCGAGGCTCCATATGCTGTTTCTTCTTCAACTCTCTCCTTCCAACACAACCTATCAGCATACTATTCAAAGAATATATAGCTAGCCATTAATAGCTGAAAGCTTTTGGAATTCTTCAGGAGAAATTACATCTTCCTCGTAGATTATTGCCGTTATGTATTTCATTGGTGTAATATCAAAAGCTGGATTAAGGGCAGATATTTTTTTCGGGGCAATCCGCATGTCACCAAACTTAACTACTTCTTCTATGTTTCTTTCTTCTACAATGACATCTTCTGCAAGTCGATTCATGTCAAATGTTGACTTTGGTGCCGCAACGTAAAAGGGAACTTTGTGCTCTTTAGCCAATACAGCTATTGTATAAGTGCCAATTTTATTAACTACTGCATCTTTTACTATTCTGTCAGCCCCCACTATCACCTTATCTACTAATCCTTTAGACATGATGTAGCCCACCATATTATCAGTAATCAAGGTTACAGGAATTCTCTCTCGAAGCAGCTCATAGGTGGTTAATCTTGCACCTTGAAGCAAGGGGCGTGTCTCAGTCGCGATGACTTTGATGCTTTTGCCATCGCTCCAAGCAGCTCTTATTACTCCTAATGCTGTGCCATAGCCTACGGTTGCCAGGCTACCAGCATTGCAATGCGTGAGTAGATTATCTCCATCATCTACGATGTTAGTGCCATGTTTTCCGATCTTCTGATTCGCTTCGACATCTTCTGTTGCTATCATTTGTGATTCGTCGACTACAGCTTTCACAACATCAACAGCGTCTCCTCGTGTTTCTTCTGCTTTCTTCATCACTCTTTTTAATGCCCAGAATAGATTAACAGCCGTTGGTCGAGTTCTTTTTAAAATCTCTGCGGAAGCAGCAAGCTCCCGCATAATTTGATCTTTGTCTTTTGCTTTTGAATGAAATGCTGTTAACGCGAGACCATAGGCAGCTACGGCTCCGAGAAGTGGTGCACCCCGAACTTGCATTGTTCTAATTGCTTTCGCAATTCCATCGCAGCTTTCGATTTTCAGGAGCGATGTTCTATTAGGGAGCTTGGTTTGATCAATAGTTGTTACTGAACCGGCCTTCCATTCAATTGTTCGTGTAAGATTTATTCCCATAGAAGTCCCCTGATTCGTATATATGGTCTAGACTAAAGGATAAAAAGTTTCTAAACAGCCATTGATAATCTTATCAGTTGCGTTTGCTAGGAGGGGTAGCTTTGGTGACGACTTCAACTGGGCAATCTTTAGTAAGATTTAGTCCCTTTCTCCAATCCTCTCCAATGGCTATCAGAGAGAAAACTCCGGAGATCTCTGCTTTAGCTTTGCGGACAAGATTGATAAGTGCATTTTGGGTCTCGCCAGTTTTTATCATGTCATCCACGATAAGCACACTATCTCTTCGTTTAACTGCGTTTTTTGGAATATACAATGTCCTAGTTACCCCCGAATCTCTTAACACGTATGTTTCTTCAAGAAATGATGTTACCCCGACTTCTTTGTTCCATTTGGCGATTACTAGGTTAATGCCCAATTGGTTGGACACCATAGTTGCGAGAGGGATGCCGTCTACTGCTGCTGTTAAGACTTTGGTTACACGCTTTCCTGCGAAAGTAGCGAGGGCGTGATTGGCTGCCTGCCTTAGAATGTTATAATCGCTTATGATCTCTGTGTTATCAAAGTATCCATCATTGTTGAAACTTATTTTCCTGTGAAGTTCAATCTCCAACCCTACCATTTTCTTTAAAGTTTTCCAGAGCTGTCGGGCTCTTGCGACATTCGGCAAGACATGACCTTTTGCATATCTGCTCAAAACAGTCACAGGTAAGCCAGTTTTTGCGGACAGTTCGCGGTAGGTGTGTTGACGTTTAGCGGTTCGAAGTAACTCGATCGTCATCAAGCGAAGTTTCAAATCCTCTGCATGCGTGCTCATCTTTCATCCATCCATAAACATATACAAGTTAAATATTAAAGTTGCAGTGACATAATTTTGAGTCAATATAATTTAAAATTTCCGTTGTGTTAGAACCATCGTAAGCCGATGCGCGCGCATGTATGGCGGGCCCGCTGGGATTTGAACCCAGGGTCTTCGGCTTAGAGGGCCGACGCGCTTTTTGGCCTTGTTGCATCCAAGCTATGCTACGGGCCCACGGCATTCTAGAAGGATCATACGAAAATATAATTCTTTCACACCATATGTGCAAGCTGAGCTAGAGCAATGTTCTGTAAATTTTTGCAAGAAAGTCAAGACTTAAATCTTGCATCCTTAAAACTTATATATAGGGGAAGGTTATGTCCGAGTTTCATCAAGTCCCTATTCCCCTGATCAATTACCTCAGACTTATTGAGAGGAAGAAGAGTCCTTACTATGATTTGATATGTTATATTATCTCAGACATGGAAAATCGTTACGCTAGGACTCCTCATGATAGTGATATCTACACGATCAATCCAAGACGGTTGAAGCAAGAGATAGAAGAGAAAATTCCCAGTAAAAAATTAACCACCATAAACATTAGTCGAACGATATTAGCACTTTTGTATGGCAGCAAACTCGAGAAGGACGAAGATTACTATGTAACTACTAGTTCAGGTGGACGGAAGAATTACCATATTAAAGTAGATCACAACATTTTATCCACGCTTCGAATGCATCTCTAGCGGTTCATTCGATGTATATTGCAGGCTTGAAGGGTTTTGCCAGTTTGCCCCGATTCTTAGGGTCATATCGATGGGGATTATCTTCTATGTAGATTTGGATTTCTGCATTCAACTCTTGTTCTAGGAACTTTTTTGCGTTTGTCAAAACCATGGCTTCATCTAGTTTTCCCACCATCATCAGAGTTGTTTTCCTAGTGCGCCCCATTTGGTTAATTTTCTCAATGATGTTTGAGGCAAATTTTGCGGCCTTTTCAGCTTGCTTCTTCAGTTTTTCATCCCTGAAAATCTCTGCCATCAGGTAGCTCTTGTCTACGGTTCCTTTTTCTATAGAGATTTTCAAAGCTTTTTGATATATTTCCCATTTCCATTGAGCTGCAGTGAAGTAGCATACCTTCTTCGGTTTTATTTTTGTTGCACGAATTATATTTGAAGTATCGTCTAATACTGATTTGATTAGGATCTCATTTTCCTCTGCTATAGGATTAACCTTTTTCCTGTCATATTTTGGCCATTTAGCTAAGGAGATAAAGCCTTTTGTATTCATTTTACTCCAGATTTCCTCGCAAACATGAGGCGCGAAGGGCGCTAATAGTCGTATCCAAATGTTGAATGCTTTCAGCAAGGCACTAGTTTCCATGCTAGCTTTTCTTCTAGTATACCAGCGGAAATCATTCCAAGTTTCAAAGAAGGCGTTTTCTAGAGCAGTGCGGGTTTTAAGCATCTCCATATTTTCTGTAACTACTTTTACTCTGTTTTGCAGGACACTGAATAACCAATCCTCCAGCTGCCCAGTTTTTTCATCCTTTGCTTTGTTGATTATAATTTTAGCTAACCTGTAGAAAGATTCAAGCTTGTTCTTGACATCTTGAACGTTTTCGCTCCGCCAGTCAGGATCGTTCATACCTTCAGCACCCAACAATAATGCACAGCGTGTGGAGTCAGCCCCATATTCTTCAATAGCATTTCGCAAAGTAACGAAGTTACCC
Organism: Candidatus Bathyarchaeota archaeon; assembly: GCA_020351305.1. Taxonomy (GTDB): domain Archaea; phylum Thermoproteota; class Bathyarchaeia; order Bathyarchaeales; family SOJC01. The sequence goes on along the minus strand of CP070730.1, from coordinate 1,228,243 downwards.
TTCGACTTACCCATTTTCTTTCCTTCAATCGTTAACATGCCATTGACTCCTATTGTCTTTGGCCAATGTTCTGCAGCGAACAAGGCGACATGTTGAAACAGAAAGAAGGTTAGATGGTTAGGTATCAGTTCTTTCGCTGAGTTTCGCATGTCAACTGGGTACCAGTATAGGAATTCATCTCTCATAGTCTTCAAGAGTTGGTTGCTTATTTTTGATTTGTTAGCTACCGTCCTCAAACTTCCTTTTCCAGAAAAGATGTAATCAAAGACCTCCGGCGTCAGTTGGGAAGGCTCTATGCCTCTCTGATCTATGTATTTGTTAATTGTGTAGAAAGCCATGTAAATTGTGGAGTCGCTCAGAGTTTCTATTATCCACTCTCTGTTCCATGGTAAGCGTGTGCCTAGACCGCTCTTACGTGTGCATGGTTTATCTCTTAACCAATCTATTACGCTCAGGAACCATGACGCGGCTGTTTCAGGATAAATGGTAGATTGGTTAAGAGCATCTTTGGTCTTACGCTTCCACTTTGAATCACTGTACTTGATGAACCATTGACCTTCTAGCACCTTGACGATGCATTGGTGCAGGGATTTGTCAATTACGGGTTGAGGCAAGTCAAACATGATGTCTGCAATGTTTCTCTCCTTGAAATCATTGACAATATCTGTTTTGACATCATGAACCAATCTTCCGGTATAATTACCACAATTTTCCTTTAATATTCCGCTGTGGAATTCTTTCTTATACAAACGCTTTGTAGCTTTTTCCACCTTAGGATCGCATTGGTCTTTCACATCTAGTTGCTCAACTACTTCTATAGCTGGGAATTGACCAAATCCTTCGATGTGAATCATAGGGATTGGCCTTATATTCTTTACCAAGGTTGGATCGATGCTATATTTTTCTAGAATTGCAGGATATCGCTGTAAATCTCTTAATGCCAACCAGTCAACCGGAGCATGAGCTGGAACACTGTAGACAACGCCTGTTGCATTTCCCACATTGACAAAAATCGCTGGTAAGATGGGCAATGGTTCTCCATCAATGGGACTTGCAACACTTTTTCCGATGAGTTTCTTTCCTTTGAAGCAACGGATTATAACTATTTTTCGCTTTTGTTCTTTTAATTTGTTTGAGGATGTTTCGCTGATTATCCATTTTTCGCTATCCACTTCCGCTTCTACATAATTTGCATCTGGGTTCACCCAAATGTTTGTCACGCCATAGATTGTCTCTGGTCTGAAAGTTGCAGCTGGCAGATAAGTGTCTTCATATCTGAATTTTATCAGTGTATATTCTTCTGGTGTAACGCCTTCCCCTTCTTGGCGATCGTGGTCCCCTGTGGGGCTCTCACAACGAGGACACCATACTACTGGATGGGTTCCTTTGATCACATAGCCTTTTTCGCGTAATCTCTTATATTGCCACTCAATGAATTTGTTGAAAGCAGGCATGGTGGTGTAAAATTCTCTTCGCCAATCGACAGAAAATCCAGCTTGGTGAATAGTCCTTCGGTTTTCATTTGTATAATAGGAAGCCATATAAACGGGATCCACGAATTTTTTCAGCTCTTCTTCTAAGACTCCGTCGATTTCTCGTAATGCTCGAATAAATTGTTTGTCTCCAAGTTTTACGCGCTCACTTGCCCCTACGATTGTTTGGCCTGTCCAGTGCCAAGCCCATGGAAACAAAACGTTGTGGCCTTGCATTCGCTTAAACCGTGCATAAGCGTCTACTCTTGTTGCTGTGAAGGCGTGGCCAACATGCACAGGCCCATTAGCATAGGAGTAAGGGAAAGTGACAAAACATTTCTTTTGGTTTGGATTTGGATCTGCTTCAAAAATCTTAGCCTTTTCCCAAGCTTTCTGCCATTTTGCTTCGATTCGGTGTAGAAGTTCCATGAAAGTTTCAGAACTATGAGGCATAGTATAAAAGGTTTTGTCAGTATCTAACGAGGAATCGATCCCTCATTTTTTTGCACCACTAAACCAATAGATCTACATGTTTTTATTTATTTTGGCTTCCGGTGCGTTTTCAATTGGGCTCTTAAAATTTCTTCGGCCTTTTGAATTGCATCATTGGTTGAGCTTATTTTATTTCCACCACCTTGGGCAAAGTCTGATCTGCCGCTACCCCCCCCTCCAATTATTTTTGCTGCTGCTTTTGCGATTTCACTTGCATTTGCGCCTTTTTTGACACATGTTTTCCCGGCCATAACAACAATACGAGCTGTTTTTTCATCCTTACCATAAAATAAGGCAACTGTCATGCTTTCTTTTTCTGTTAGTTTGCTTGCAGTTTTTATCATTCGGTCAACGTCAAGGGGCGAAAATTCTTGTATTATTATCTTTATATCTTCGATTTCTTTGATTTCAGCGGTTTGTTTTAACCTTTTTCCGCTTTCCAGCCCCGCGATTTCTTCTATGAGGCGCTTATTTTCGCGACGGGTATTTTTCCACTCTTTTAGAAGACGTTGTGTTGTAGGATAGAGCTTTTCCATTGGAGCGCCTAATGTTTCGGAGATCTGTTGAAGCAGCTTTTCCTTTTCTTGGCTAGCCGCAACCGCGTATCGTCCAGTGCTATAGACTATTCGTTCTACGCCATCTTGAACTCGTTCAGTACGAAGGATTTTTAAGAATCCGATTTCGCCTGTATTCTTAACATGGGTTCCTGCGCAAGCTTCAACCTCCCAATCGCCCACTTTGACAACACGGACTCTTACTCCCGGTACGGCGCCACCTTGATAAAGTCTATAGCCATATTTAGCCTCAGCTTTGTCTCGTGGCAACCATTGAGTTTCGACTGAAATGGTGTCAATCACCGCTTGGTTTGCTAAAGTCTCTATTTTGTTTGCCTCTTCTGATGTCAATCGTCGGAAATGGGATATATCCAGTCTTGCTTGTTCAACGTTTTTCTGAGTACCTGATTGCCAGACATGCTGACCGAGGACTCTTCGCGCTGCTCCCATTACAAGGTGAGTAGCAGTATGAGCTTTCATAAGATAGCTCCGTCGATCCCAGTCTATTGAACCCTTCACTCTTTGTCTCTCTTGAGGAATTTCCCCCTTGATAGTATGAATAATGATATTACCGACTTTTTTCACATCCGTAACGTCAGCTTTCTTCCCATCAAATTCCAAACGACCTTTGTCTCCAGGCTGTCCCCCGCCTTCAGGATAGAAATTTGTCTGTTCTAGAACCACCTTGTTTCTGTCTAAGACGCGTAGAACTCGAGACTCGAATTTTCTTAGGTAGGCATTTTCATAGTATAGCATGCGAGTTTCAGGCAAATCAGCAATTAATCCCAGTCTTTCGTCAACAGCCAACTCTTTAGGAGGCGCTTGAAGGTGGCGTTCAGCCACCATTTTATAAAAGTCTTTAGAGATCTCTACCCCCATTCCTATCTTAGCTGCATAGTCTTTCACGGCTTCGGGCGGGAGGCCATGAGAATCATAAAGCTCAAGCAAGGTAACAGTGGGGATTTGTCGCTTTCCCTTCGACTTCAAATCCCTAGCTATACGTGTAACCAGGTTGCTGCCCCTCCTCAAAGTGTCCTCGAATTTCTGTCTTTCCACAGATAATACTTCTAGAATTTCGCTGTGCATCTCCTTAAGATGAGGAAAATCCTTAGACCATTCATTGATTTGCAGTTCCATTATGTCATCTAGATGATTCTCGATTCCTAGAGTTTTCAATAAACGATATGTGCGGCGAATCAAAAGGCGCGTTAGATATCCTTCTTGGACATTAGATGGCACAACTCCTTCAGCGAGCATAAAAGCTAAACTTTTCGTATGGTCTGCCACAGCAAAGGCATTCTCTATGGGTCGAAGGAATTCAGCAAGCTGCATTGTCGTCATGCCAGCATGCTCTGCAGCTTTTTCCCAAATGATTCCTCTTTCCGTGGATTTATCAAGATTATAAGCCCCTGAAAAACTTGCCACCTCACCAAGCAGCTTGTAATCAATACGCTTGATCTTGGTCATCTTGAAAAGACTATCAAGGATTGGACCGTAGATTGCGTGGAATCCACTCACAGCGCCTTGCGAAATCCATGTATATCGTTCAATCCCGTAGCCGGTATCTACTGTTCGGATGGGCAACTCAACGAATTCACCGTTGACCACTCTAAACTTCATAAAAACTAGAGTGGCTAGTTCAAGTCCTCGTACGACAGTTTCTAAATCTGGTCCTGCGTTTCCACCGCCACTCCATACATGTTCTTTGTAAACCACCTCATCGGGGGGGATGCCTAACTCTCTCGTGACGAATTCATGATGATATCTGACAGTGTCGTCTTTCCAGTAAATCTCTTTGTCAGGATAGTTGAAAGCGTGATGCCCCCCCATCTCGAAAATTGTTCCGTGTCGACCAAAAGTAGGTCCTGTGTTATCAACATCGACCAAGCGGATGCAGACCTGACTGATAACAAGAGGGTTTGCTGGAGGGGGAGTTATCCCATTGGTCACATATGGTTGGAAGTCGACTATGCTAGCGCTTGTGAGGTAAAGATCGTCTCGCCACCGAGCCACGACAGGATAGGACTTCATCCTTTTATGCCCACGCTTTTCAAAGAAAGATAGAAAGGCCTCCCGCATTTCTCGTAGGTTGTAGGCTCTTCGAGTCGGTGGGTTGTTGATGAAGGTATATAAGGAGCAGCCTTCAAAAGTCGCTTCTCCACAGGTCACCATTTCGGGATTTAGCGTCCAGAAAAATTCTCCACATTTGGGACATAACTTTCTTACATATCCTTCTTCATCGAAAAAAGGAACATGGTATTCTTTCTCAGAGAAACGTTTCTTTTTCAACCTTAACCCCTTAAACCGATGGTAACCTGCATTTCGCCTAACATTAAGATTTAGAGATTCATTTAAAACTATAGGCAAGGAAAATATTTTTCAGCAGATGTCCTCGAGCCATGGAATTTATACTGCGCGCGCGCAAAAAGAGCTACAAGATTTTAACCGAATAGGGCACCAAGTCCTTCAAGCGCGGCTTCTTCTTTTTCTTTCTCTTCCTTTTCCGTTTTCTTCTCGTCTTTCTTAGCCTCAGGCTTTTCTTCTACCTTGGCTGGCGCAGCAGCTGCTACCGGAGCAGCCATCGCTATTGGTGCGGTTTTTATAGCTTCGTCTATATTTACTTCATCCAATGTAGCGACCAGAGCCTTCACTCGAGCTTGATCCGCATTAATCCCAGCAGCGCTCAGAAGTTTTGTTACATTTTCTTCGTTTATCGGTTTTCCCGCGTTGTGCAATAGCAGCGCGGCATAGACATATTCCATTTTATCCACCTCTTACCTTTTCTAAACTCTTCCTTTTCAACCTTTCTGAGTGTTCTCATTAACATTGTCTAATCGAGCTTTTAATCTTAGCATTTGTATTTGTGCCTTCTTTAGAATTTCAGCTACTGTTTTCTTGGTTGGTATCTCCTCGTTTACGCTTAATCTATATGCAGTTATATGGGCTTTATGTAGTAAGAACTCAATGCTAGAGGGTGTTATATAGGCGCTGTTGATTGAAAGGTTGAAGGCAAATTTGTGGGCTTCCTTAATGGTTGTTCTGGTTTTGTCTAGGCTTATTTCCAGTTGTTCCTCGTCTATTAGTGTTCCATTGTCATAGACTGCTCTCAATACAAGCCCTGCTTCGACTGGTTTTATGCCTAGTTTTGATAACACCACAGCTAAACGCTGTGAGATGGACTCGCCTTCTCTAACCACCAATGTGTCCTTTGTTATCCAGACGCTACCAGACTCAATGTGAGTCTTCAACCCCACCGCGCCTAGCTGGCTGATTATTGGGCCTGGTGGCTGTCCAGTGTTTCCCGATGGAACAACGACATCAAAAGCAGCTATGTCGCCAGCTTTTGCCGTGGTTTTAACTTTACTCTTTTCCAATAAGAGAACGAGTTTGAAGGGGTTAAGGTTAGTGAACAGATAAATCGTCGAGCCGCTAAGACAGCGTTCAAGTTTCTCCAAGTTTGGCTTGTTTTCAGATTGGGCAATTGCTCGTTTCATGAGTGAATTCTTTATTACCCGGAGATAAGCATCGTCTTGCAGTTTCTTTCGAAGTGTTTGTAGTTGAGCAGCGCGTACTTTCTGCAAGCTAGCCAACGCAATAATATCAAATCTCTGTATAAGCTTCCCTATATTTTCCACTTCTTCAACCTTTTCTTGCACTATTCGACGCTGCTCTGGCATCACAAATCCCTTCTATAATTGAATCTTCACTGGTGGACCCATTGTGGTTTTCAGGTAAATCGACTTAACGTTCTTAAGACCTCTCTTAAGTTTTCCTTCAATTCTTCTTATTACCGCTATGACATTTTCGACGACTTCTTCATTTTTCATGTCCTCTGTTCCCACAGCACATTGGAGAACTGGTTGGCTTCGCAATCTTATGTTCACCATCTTGCTCCATTTCGTAATTTGAGTCTTAATATCTGCTGTTGGTGGAACAGGTTTTGGCATCTTACCCCTGGGTCCAAGAATTGACCCTAAGGTCCTTCCTACGAGGGGCATTAATGGAGCTTCTGCTATGAAAATATCATAACTGTTTGCGATTTGTTTTTGTCGTTTTTTATCAGTAGCTAAAGATTCCAGCTCTGAATTACCAATTACTAAGTCGGCACCAGCTTTCTTCGCCTTGAGAGCGAGTTCTCCGGTGGCTATTATACATGCTTTAGGTTTTTTACTCGAAGTATGAGGGAGCTCTACAGTCTCTTGAATTCTTGCATCCGGTTTTTTCATGTCAATGTCGCGAAGATTGATAATCAGCTCCACTGATTGGTTGAATTTTTTCTTCTTTGTCCTCTCTCTGACTTTTTCAACAGCTTCAAGGACCTTCTTTGTATCCAATGACATTGCCGGTACCTCCTCGTGCCAAAACTCGTATGGAGACCCGTTATAAAAAGATTGTCACTTTTCTTTCTCAAAAAAAGAGTCGTGTTTGCCTTCATCTATTTCTTGTTGTACTTCTCGGGGATCTTTTCCTTCTACCATTACGCCCATGCTAACACAACTTCCTAAAACTTCTTTGGCCGCAAGCTTGGGCGATTTAGCCAACAACTCTGAACGTTTTTTCATCGTAAGACTAACTAATTGGGCCATCGTAAGATTCCCAGCTTTCTCTTCCTTCGGGCTACCGGAACCTTTCTCAATCTTCAATTCACTGACGATGAGCGCAGAAGTAGTGGGTGTGCCAACAGAAACATCAAACTCTTTAGTCTCAGGATCAACTTCAATCTTGACTGGAACTTTCATTCCGGCATAATTTTTGGTCAACTCATTAATCTTGTTCACTATAGCCAGGACATTGACCCCAAGGGGACCTAGAGCAGGACCCAAAGGTGGTCCAGCAGTTGCTTGTCCCCCACTCACTAACGCATTAATGGTTTTCTTTTCTACCATTTCTTACTCTTCCTTCTTTGTCTTCTCTACAACTTTGACATAATCTGCATGAACCGTTATTGGAAGCGTGAATGTGGCTTCTAAGAGTTCAAGGATTACCTCACTCTTTGTTTTGTCAATTCGAGTGATTTTTGCTCTCATGCTCTTAAAAGGTCCACTGATAATTTCCACTACATCGTCAACATCTAATTCTTCAATGACAGGTTTAACAACAACGTACTTCTCAACTTCAGAGAAGTTCACAATTCCAGGAACTCGGGATCTAACATGTCTGATTCCTGCAATCGCTTCTTCAACAAAATGGGGGCCTTCAGCTTCTACGAAGACATAGCCTTTCAACATTTCTGGCACTAAAACTGCCTTGATTGGAAATTTGTTGCCCTTCATCCTCAGAGCTATCAAATTTGCCACATTCTTTTCCTGGCCAGCAGTCGTGCGGACCGCAAAAACCGATGTTGCAATTTCTTTTTCCTTCGACATCTGTAATTCCCCCAAACTAAAGGCTTTGTAGGAACATGGAGATTAGCTTAATGAGAAAACCAACGATGCCTACAACTGCAATGCCCAATAAGCATATTTTTGTCGATTGCCAGAGCTCCGACCTGCCAGGTTTTGTGGCTAACTTTAACAATCGACTAACGGAGTGAAGGAAAGATTTCAGGCCCAAAGTTAATCGCATTCTCAAACATGAGTTCTAATATAAAAAGCTATTTCAATAAATGCACGATCTTATCAGTCAAGGGGTAGATTGCCTTCGTAGTGAAATACACAAAATTTAGCACAAGAAATGAGAAGATTGCGCTACATCGGATTCAATAGCTTTTTCGCCTTGCTGATAATACCATCCATGAAGATGAAAAATTAGCACAACGTTACATTGAGATTGCTAGACGAATATCTATGGCATCCAAGGTGAGTATACCGAGAGAACATCGGCGATATCTATGTAAAGGCTGTAAAAAGTTTATTTTGCCCGGTATTAATTGTCGCATACGTATTCGGCAATGCAGAGAACCACATGTGGTCATCACCTGTGGCTACTGTAACAAGCATATGCGCTACCCAATAAAGAGTGGAGATATGAGGTATGTTAACGCCAAGAATGAAAAGGATAATAAAACGTAAGCTAAGTGTTGAAAGACCCAAGGTCTGGATAGGGAAAAATGGAGTTTCGCAAAAGGTCCTTGCTGAAGTAGACGGTTGGTTAGAAAGAGTTGAAATGGTGAAAGTAAAAATACAGAAGGGAGCATTGGAGGAGTACAGTGCTAAGGAAATTTCAAACAAGATTGCTCACCAAACAGGATCGTTTCTTGTTGAAGTTAGAGGTCACACGTTTATTCTATATAGAAAAAAGACGAAAACAGAATCATAAGGCAATATCTTTGAAAAGAAAATTGGCATAAGTCTAGTCTAATAATTTTCTGCTGATTTCCTGAACCTCTTGTGAATTGGGGTGTGTAGGAAAATTATATAGTGGACCGCTTGGTTTTTCGTTGTAATATGGGCGGTTGCAGCTAGGGCACCCAGATGTTAAGAAAGGCACTCCGCTCCTAATAGCGGAATACAGTGACTCTTGTGAAACCCCGAAGTTAATAATTTGGCCTTTTTCACTGAAATCTATCCTTTCGAATCTTGTCTGACCTTTCATTAAGAAATAGCGTGCGAGTTGGATTCTTCTGTATTTGTTTATGGCTGGCTGCTTAGAATGCTCCAGTGTTGTGCCGGGAAGGGGTGTGAAGGCGAAGAGTGCAGGGTGAATGTAGTTATCTATACACCACTTTACAGTTACTATCATGTCTTTCTCTGTTTCACCTAGACCCACCATTAGATGCGTGCTCACTTTACCTTTTCCAAACACTTTCACTGCCTCTAGTAACGTACAATGCTGCTTGTCCCAATCATAAGGTCCGCCTACACAACTACCCTTGACTCTATCGAAAACATCCTTTGTCGCGGCATCTAATGGGATTCCAATTCTTTCGATGCCCGCTTTAGCCAGTTTTCTCATATCCTCTTTGTTTAAAGGCTGGCATGAAACAGATATAGGCAACTTATTCGCCTGTAGCTTGATACTTCTTGTTAAGGCTAAGAGATCCATTGTCACTCTGGGATAGTTCAAGGCTTGAATGCAAACTCGTTTCACTTCCCCCCTCTGAGCCGTTGTTGCTAGCTCAGTGATTACGTTTTTCGTTGAAAATACTGGCCAAACTACTCTAGAAAGCATGTCTGCCCTGCTTCTGCTACTCTTTGCCTGAGAGCAGAAGCCGCAATTTGCTGTGCATTTGTCTTTGAGATATGTAAGCAAGTATACTGTTGTTGGCTTGGTTTTTAAGAATCCACTCATCAAGCCTAGCACAACAGCTGAACCAGATGACACTCGAATTAAGGATGGTGATGTTTCACTCTTTCCTGTTTTTTGAGGGGGCATCATGTTCTAAATCTTCTGCGTGCATTTAAGGTTCGAAATCCTTCTTAAAAACATGATGACCTATTAGGCAAACCGGGTGTTTTCAAGTGTGAGCCAAAGTGCTGATATGCGGTGGGAATGCGTATTCTATAAATTGACTGATTTTAATTATTTAGGTTGGGTTTAGAAAACTGTGAACTTCAAATGGCTACTAGAAGCAGATGAAAAGGAATTTGAGGTTGCCTTAAAGAAAGCCCAGACAGTCAGCTGGAGAAATTTTGGAAGAAAAATCCGTTTTTATGCCCCCAGCTTCGTCTATTACAGGACTGATTACTATTGTTCCTCCCCCGCTGCATTTCCGTCAATCTCTATAACAGGGTCCTCCTGTTCTTTGAAATGCAAACACTGTGGTGGTATTATTCTAAATACCATGTACCCAGCAAATTCACCAGAAGAACTTGTAAAGCTCTGTATAGATTTGAAGAGAAAAGGTGCAGTGGGATGTTTGATAAGCGGTGGATGTTTACCGGATGGCTCATTACCATTAGAGCGATTCATGGATGCAATGGAAGAAATAAAGCGAGACTTGGGGTTAACCATGTTTATCCACACAGGAGTGGTTCGTAAAGATGTTGCGAAGCAATTGAAAACTGTAGGAATAGATGCTGCCTTAATTGATATAATCGGGTCAGATGAGACGATTAGAGAAGTCTATAGTCTGGATGTCAGTGTTTCAGATTATGAAAACTCTCTTAGAGTATTGCATGATGTTAACATTCCGACTGTGCCCCATGTCCTAGTAGGTCTTCACTATGGTAGATTGAAGGGGGAACTACAAGCGCTGAAAATCATTGCACGTTATAATCCTTCAGCAGTGATTATCATCGCCTTCATGCCCATACGGGGCACCATGATGGAAGAAATTATGCCGCCTATGCCTTCTGTGATTGGGAAAGTGCTTGTGGCTGCTAGGTTCATGATGCCATCAATACCTTTGGCGCTGGGATGTATGAGACCTAGAGGAATACACAGGACAGAGACTGATGTCTTAGCTGTCAAGGCAGGAGTTAATGGTATAGCCTTTCCAGCAGAGGATGCGATAAGGCTAGCTGAATCTCTGGGTTATGAAGTGTCGTTTTCTTCTTTGTGTTGTTCTCAGATTATTGATGACCTCAGAAAACAGGGAGAAAACTGAATTGGAAAAGCTAGTAGATAATGTGCAAGGGAAAAGGATCATTCCGAGGCGAATCTCCAGAATGACCTCATTACTTCATTCTTGAGAACTTCGATATGTCTGCTCAATCGTTTAGCGTCCTCTTTTGGTATTCCGTTTCGAATGAGCTCTCTCTCGAACGCGTTCCTTGCCTTTCTAACTTTCCAGCCCAAGCTTACCCATATCATCAAGAGTTGGGAGAGTAAAAATACAATTCGTGGCATAATACAAAGAACAGCTCGTGCTCGCAAATTGGCAACCTGTCAGCGATTGTATTTGGTCTACTCTTCGTCCTCTTTATCTTCTTGCCTAGGTGACTCCGGACGCTTTGGATGATGTATGAAGAACTTGTTTGTGTTTCCTTTACCAACTGATTTAAGAAGATCCCCAAAGCCTGTAAATGTTTCCATGTAATCTTCAGTCATTCTCAAAGCAGCATCAGCTGGCATACCACTTTCTTTCAGTTCTTTATAGAAAGCTCCAGCTGCCTTTCCCATGTTCCGTCCCGCCTCTTCGCTGAATACGCTTGCGATGATATTTTTAATGAGTGTGGGAATCTCAGTGGAGACCACGCTTAAGATTTCTTTAACCTCTTCTGCTTCGTCTTTTGAGCTCTTTTCTCGGGCTTTCTCTGACATTTCATTTATCACTCCTTGTTGTTAACGGAAGCTATAATGTCTTAACATAGTAATAGCTTCGGCTTTTTTACGTTCCGCCTCCGATAATGCTTTCTCTATTGTAGGGTTATTATTTTGCATGATTGTGCTGTCAATGCTTTTGGTTGATACAGAGGAATCCCATGAGACTATATCTCTTGTTCCAAAAAGTTTACTTTTGGCTAGACTTTTTTCCATGTTTTATCCACCTCATAATAATAGAAAATCTGGGTATCCTAGTTTAATATAGTGGGAAAAAGTGACCAGTTAAGTGGTCACTATTCGACTAGTTCATATTTTTTGCCAAAGCCCTCAACACATCTAACCACACCTGTCTTTTCCAGTTGTTTTAAGCGTCGCCTAATTATGCGTCTTGAAGCTGTACTGCGCATTGTTTGAACTTGGCGTGTAATGGCGGAGATGTTCATAGAGCCTTTGACAGCGAGAGCCTGTATTATGCATCTGTTTATTTCATCCACAGCTACTTCAGGCTTTTTGATGATACGTTCTGCAGTTTTTAATCGTGATGCAACTTTCAAAGGCTCTTCGTATAGGCCTAAGCCAACCTTTGTCAGTCGTAATGATGCCGCAAGTCCTTCGTATTCAGGTTTTTCAAGAATTAAATTCTCAAGTGTTTCCAAACGTTTTATTATCAGGTCTAACTTTTTACTTAACTCGTTAGCACTAACAGCGGGTTCAGGCTGTGGTTTTTTCTTGCTTTCACTCATTTCTAAAGTGACACACTTCAGTGAAATAGTAAGCGTTCTTTAGATTAAAATGGCTATACCTGAAACTCTTCCTTTTGCTTGTATTGTTTTAGTTCCTGCGTGAAGTCTGAATAATCCATGATTTGTAGGTGAATAATTTATGAGTGTTGATTGTTCGTTCTTAACAGGTATTATCTCGATTTTAACCTTCAACTAGCTTCAGATGTCATTAAGTCTTTTTCTCTTCCTTCATCTGCTGCGTCTCCTTTGTTGTCTTGTGTGCTCCTGCAAACGCTGATAATCCAACAATTTCCCCCTGCACCATATCCATTGGAATCGCAAATACTATGGTGTTGCTTTGATCATAGCTAATATCCTCCAAACTCGATAATGTGCGAAGATAGAGCGCTCGATTACTCATCTGCCGCACTGCTTTCTCTAGATTCTCAGCGGCTGTCAACTCACCTTCGCTCTTTATGATCACCGCCCGTTTCTCTCGTTCAGCTTCAGCCTGCCGCGCAATAACACGCTTCATATCCTCAGGCAGCTCCACATTTTGTAAATTCACTGATGTAATATCTACACCCCAGTCCTGCGTTTCCCTCTCAACAATTTTCGCGATCCTGTTGGCAATCTCATCTCGCCTTGCTAATAGCTCATCCAATTCCACGTCTCCCACAACATCTCTTAACGTAGTTTGTGCATACTTCATTACGCTGTTCCAAACGTTTTGAATATTCACAAGGCTATCCTTTGTATCCACTACTTTCATAAAAACCACTGCATCAACACTCACGCTAATATTGTCCTTTGTCATCACTTCTTGCCGCGAAACGTCCAAAGTGATAATCCGTTTATCTTGTTTCAGAAAACTCTCAGCCAAAGGCCACTTAAAAAAGAAGCCTGGACCAACCAACCGTTGAAACTTCCCAAATCGCAGTACAATTGCCTCCTCCCATTCCTTGTTTATAGCCACACAGCCCGGCAAGAATGCCAACGAAACAAAAGCTAAAATCCCAAATAAAGCAGCCAAAATGGTAGGAAAAGTAAGAATCGCCAGCAACAGAAACACTATAAGTATTACTAAGAAAAACGCGAAAGGAGTAGGAGAACCAGAATATTCACTTTTCAACGTTATACCTGATCTTTCCGTTTTATCCATCTTCATACTCACCTCCTCCTACCGATATTTCCATATTATGGATGATCTTATTTAATCTTGCCAAGGTCCGTTGGGTACTTCTACGAGAAGGTATAAATAGTCTACCTCAACTGATCTCCTTGGTAATCCTGAGGGACTAACTCATATGCCCCAAGAAGTTTTCTGCAAAGAATGCAAGCATGTTTTATATCATGGTCCGGATTTAAAACCTCCAGACGAGATCATACAAAAACATGATGGAAAATGCCCCAAGTGTGGTAAAAAATTATCATATATACCAATAGATGTAGAAGTCAAACCCGCAAAATAATTCGTGGATAGGCGAAACTTGAAAGACCAAATAGGAAGAACACACCTTTATCATTTCCACTTGCAGAACGGCAAATTGGCTAGCTTCGCGGGATTCGAAATGCCAATCTGGTACAAAGGCATAATCCCCGAACACATAGCGGTGAGAGACAGTGTGGGACTTTTTGACATCACTCATATGGGACGAGTAACGATTAGTGGAGCGGACGTTGAAATGTTTCTTAACTATGTAACCACTAATGATGTCTCTACGCTGGAACCTCTAAGTGCTCATTACTCTACCATGTGTAATGAAAATGGCGGGATAAAAGACGATTTTGTACTTTATCGGCAGGAAGAAAATCATTTTCTTATGGTGTACAATGCTGCGAACCGAAATAAAAACTTCCAATGGCTGACTAAACAAGCGGCTCATTTTGATGTAGAAATCAAGGATATTTCAGACCGTGTGGCCATGTTCGCTGTCCAGGGACCTAAAGCCCAAGAAACAATACAGGGGATTGTCGAAGAGGACTTACGTGATATTAAAAGATTCAGATGCGGTTGGACAAAACTCGGAGATCTTAAAACCTTTATATCAAGAACAGGGTACACAGGTGAAGACGGATTTGAGATCTTTATTTGGGAGACGCCTGTCTCTAATCCCGAGAAGGCTACGAAAGCATGGAATGCCATCCTTCAAGCAGGGAAGAGATTTGATATTAATCCATGTGGTCTAGGAGCTAGAGATACCTTAAGATTAGAGGCCGGGATGTGTCTCTATGGAAATGACATAGACGAGAAAACCACCCCCTTAGAAGCTAGAATAAGTTTTGTAGTGAAGTTTAAGAAAGAACGGTTTATTGGAAAAGAAGCACTTCTTAAACAAAAAACGCAAGGGGTTAAGAGGAAACGTGTAGGGCTTAAGGTTCTTCAGGCAGGAATCCCACGGCCTAAATATGAAATCTTTAAGGATGAAAGGAAAATTGGCTACATAACAAGCGGAACTTTCTCACCATTGTTAAAAAAAGGAATCGCAATGGCATATATCCAAACTAATCACGCAGTGACAGGTGAAGAGGTCACTGTGAAGATAAGAAATGAAAAATCCAAGGCTGAAATTGTAAAATTCCCCTTCTATGATGCTAATCAGTACGGATACTCACGAAAGCTTTAATCGGAGTGTCTGAGAAACCGTAAGGAAAATAAAAGAGTTTCGTTAAACCTCTTAGACAAATGGAGACATGATTGTTGGACCTTCGGAATCTGATAACAAGACAAAAATTAATGACTGCCCTCCGAAGCCTGTCAAATATAAGAATCCCTATTTCTCGTTCTACGTTGCTTGCACTCTCAGCAGTAACTCTTATTTTTTTTCTAGCTCTCTCCATAAGACTGTTTCCTATTCGCTGGGGGCTTGAGCTCTCAGAATTCGACCCATACTTCCAATTCCAATTTACGGAAAAGATAGTGCAAGACGGGTACTTTGACTGGCTGAATTGGGACATTTCGGAAGCTAACCGATGGTATCCGCTTGAAAGGTCAATAGGGGGAACTACTTACCCAGGGCTTCCTATGACTGCAGCAACTTTATACAACTTACTCTCCATCCTTGGTGTACCATTTTCTCTTTATCATTTCTGTATAATATTTCCAGCCATTTTTGGAGCATTGGCTTGTGTAATAGCCTATTTCTTTGGGAAAGATGTCGGCGGTAAAGCTGTTGGCCTATTTTCCGCATTTTTTCTAGCATTGAATCCATCCTTTATCTCAAGAACATCCGCAGGGTTCTTCGATGACGAAACTGTCGGAATAGGAGCAATTCTACTCTTTGTGTTTCTATTCCTTAGAGCTTTGGATAAAGAGCGTCCTCAAAAACACTCGATGATTTATGCCGTGACAGCCGGACTAGTTATGGGTTACCTTGCAGCTTCATGGGGAGCTTCATATTACCCAATCGCGATGGCGACCCTTTTCATGTTTTCCCTGATTCTACTTAGGCGTTACACACGACGGTCATTCATCTCATACAGCATAACATTTGGTCTAGGCTTATTCTTAGCAATCAACATTCCAAGAAACTCTACAAGCTACCTTACAACATGGGCCATTTTGCCAGTTCTAGGTGTTTTCACTTTACTATGTCTCAAAGAAGCATTAAACGCTATAAACTCCAGAAAATGGAAAATCATATTAACTGTAATTTTCTTTGCAGCAATTATCGGTGGACTGCTAGTCATATCTCAGACGGAATACATGGGCTCGATTGCAGGAAAGTTCGCTGGCGTTTTGAACCCCCTGCAACGAGGGGACTCCGAGATATATCAATCAGTTCAAGAACATAGACTTACGGCATGGGGTTCTGTATACTATGACTATGGTGTTGGCGTTCTTTTTTTCGTCATAGGCTTTTTCTTTGCGATAAGAGACTTAACAAACCGCAACCTTTTCGTCATCATTTTCGGATTAACAACATTATATTTTGCATTTTCGATGGTGCGCTTAACAATACTCCTAGCACCAGCATTTACCCTTCTAATGGCAATTGGAACAGCAAACCTGTTGAGACCCTTTGTCACCTTAATGAAAAGGACACCAAAAATACGATTAGGTAGGAAATATATCACAGGACATGTTGGAACAGAATTCAGCGGAACAGTTCTAATCCTAATATTCTTGCTTCTAACCCTAACCTATGCTTTTCCCTCACCAAGAATGTACACGCATGCATACTCACCACCGACAATACTTGCGGCAAGTGTTCCGATAAAGCCAACAAACCCGGTGGATGAGTGGGTTGAGATGCTTCAATGGATGAACCTAAACCTTCCGGAGGAGGCAGTAATATGCAGCTGGTGGGACTATGGATATTGGATCTCAATAAAAGGAAATCGAACTACTCTTGCAGATAATGCCACTTTTAATTCCACACACATAGGGCTGATAGGCCAGACTTTCATGTCAAATGAGGCTCAAGCTATTAGAATTCTGAAAGAAAATTTCAATGGACCATATGGACCACCAACACATATTCTTGTTTTCACATCGTTTAACAGCCTTGGCACCGACACGGGATTCGGTGATGAAGGAAAATGGAGGTGGATGGCTAGAATCGCTAACCAAAGTGTGGAAAGCGCGCGTGGATTCTATCGTGAATGGGGAGAACGTGAACAATACACAACTTTCGGAAACATAACAGATCAAGGGCAATGGGTATGGAATGAGCTAGGAAAAAACACAACAATCTACAAACTAATGCAAACTGCAAAGCATCATCTGGTCCCATCCGAACAAACGCCGCAGATGCAATACTTCAAAATCACTCACTTTTCACCTGGAACCCCCTTAGCAGTCATTGGTGAAACTCAGCAGGGCCAAGCAATCTATCTTCATGCGCTAGTGGCACTTTATGAAGTAGATTATCAGCAATATGAGGTTGATCATCCAACTGTCTGAGGACTAATAACTTGTTTCCAAAAGCTGTTGACCAGCATAAACCTCAAAAACCATTAATTCCCAACGGACTAGGCGTCTTCTTCGTTCTAATCAGCGTGGTCAACCTTTTCCTGTTTCACTACTTTGATTATGAACGGGCTCTACCTCTTGCAGGGTGCATTTTGTTTGGAGGTTTCATGGGATTGCTGGATGACTGGATTGATTTAAGATGGAGATACAAAGCGTTTCTACCGATAATTGCAGCCATACCGTTATCTGCCCTGGCAAGTGATTTCGCACTTCGAACATCGATATCGGTAATCTTCACTGACATAGACTTTGGTATCTACTATTACTTTCTGATAATCCCTCTTATTGTGACTGTTACAACAAATACAGTAAATCAACTCGGTGGATTGAATGGATTGGAAACAATTTGCCCATCAATAATAATGGCTGGACTGATGATTGCATCTACCTCACACGCCCCTCTCCTTTACGTTCCATTAGTTGTTACTCTTAGCCTAGCCTATTTCAACTTCCAAGGCAAAATTTTTGTGGGGAACACTGGCTCTTTCGCTTTCGGAATCACTCTAGCTTCATTCGCAATAATAGCAGACATAAAATTCGTGCTGCTATTTTCGATTGCACCCTATATTTTCAACTCTGCTTTTAAATTGCTGAATTTTTTCATTTTTAAAACGAAACCAGAACTGATTCTTGAAGGTAGCAAATTGCAAGCCAACCACAGAAGAAGTCTTATTACACTCATAGGGTACAAACGACCTTTAACAGAGCGCCAAATTGTTTCAATAATTTCTCTACTCTTCGTACTTTCTACTGTCACTTCTGTTTTAGTATGGATACTACTATAAAGACGTAAGGGAAGCATTAATAGATAGTTCTCATCAATTCCTAAACTAATTTCAGATCTGGGCGTTTGATATTGAAGATTTGGTATGACGCTGGCACTGGGAAGCAAATACGCTATGGTGTGAATATTGCTAAACGTCTACGAACATTAAAGCACAACGTCATTCTAACCACTCGTAAGCACCCAGACACACTTGGCTTAGCGCAAGCACTTGGTGAGCGTGTTATTGTTGTTGGAAAATATGACCCATCTTCACTTGGGAGTAGGCTTTTACAAAGCAGCAAGCGCCAATTGCAGCTTTCTAAACTTTTTATAGATTCGCCTCCTAATGTTGCAATTTCACACCAGTCACCTGAGTTGTGTCGTGTAGCGTTTGGACTGGGAATTCCGATAGTGACTACATGGGATAATCCTCATGCTATGGCCCAGAATCGCTTGACACTTCCGCTGGCTAACTTTGTGATAGTTTCAAGAGCAATCCCACCAGATTTCACTCAAAGACTAGGGGTACAACAAGTTGTAACATTCGATGGTGTTGATGAGATTGCTTGGATAAAAGGCTTCCAGCCTGATGAGCTAGAGTATGGAAGGCCCTTGATCGTCGTTAGACAAACTGAGACAGGAGCAGCATACGCCAAAGGGAAAGAAGGCGTGACTGAAGAGTTGGCATTTAAGCTAAGAGAGCTCGGCAACGTAATATATTTACCACGTTATGAGAGGAGAAAACGTAAAGGACTTATTGTTCCAGAAGATTTCGTGGACTCTACTAGTCTCACTGCACGTGCTGACCTCGTTGTTAGTTCAGGTGGAACGATAGCGAGAGAAGCTGCGCTACAGGGTACACCTAGCATCGTGGTCAAAACCTTTGACAAGTTGTATGTGAACGATTATGTTGCTAGAAAAAACTTTCCGCTATTTACGGTTGATGCAGATGAGGTTTTGGAATATGCAGGAAAATATATTGGAAAAAAGTTTAATGTTGATGATTCTCTGGCAAAGATGGAAAATCCTGTTGACATGATATTAGATATTGTTGAGAAAATCAGCACAAACGTAGCAGCTGCTTGATAGTTCAATCGTTCTCTGCGCGTGCTCTTGCTAGTGTAGATGGTTTGGTTTTTCACTGGACATAGGCAAGCATTGTGTTCTATTCTTCAGTAGGCGTATTTTCCACAAAGGCTTTCCTTTTATTTTCATACTCTTCTCTGGTCATCATCGGTCTTGCCGGTGTGCCTTTCACTACAGTTCTAGGTTGAACATCTTTTGTAACCACACTTGCAGCTGCTACCATGGAGTATTTCCCTATTGTAGTATCCGGAAGTATTACAGCGCACCCTCCAATAACAACATTGTCTTCTATTGTCGGTGGTGTTATGAGTTCGCTTGGTGGGAACTTGTCATTTAGGATGCTGCAGTTAGGTGCCATCGACACATTGTTTCCTATTCTGCATCCATTGCTGACGGTCACATGGGCTTGAATTTTGCAGTTCTTACCAATGACAACATTTTTCCCTATATCACAGAAACTTCCAATACAAGTTCCTCCACCAATCTTCGAATTATCGCCTATGACGACGTAATTCCAAATAATAACATCCTTTCCTAATTGGACATTCTTCCCAAATATTACTCCCTTTCCTAATTTTGCATTTTGCATTCTGGTCTCCAACTGCGTAGTGCGAAGTTTAAATACCATTGAATGATTATTTTGTGTTTCTGTTTGGAGGCTTTTCTGTTTGGTACAAGAAAGGGTCATGATTGTAGGTTTAGGTGAGGTCGGACTCCCGCTTTTCGAATTGTTGAAGGAATGCAACAGCTTCCAGGTCTATGGCTTTGATATTGACAAGGCAAGGATGAGTAGCATCAGTCAGAAAACTATGCCTGATAAAGTGGATATTTTGCATATATGCATCCCATGCATTAACCGAGATAAATTTGTGAGTAGCGTTGAGAACTACGTGAATCAATTCGAACCTAAGCTTGTAATCATAAATAGCACGGTCTCACTTGGAGCTACACAAGAAATTCGAAAGCGATGTAACTGCCTTGTAGCTCATTCTCCTGTTCGTGGAATTCACAGAAACTTTGGTCGTATGAAACAGGATTTGAAACTCTGGACGAAATATGTTGGAGGTGTAGATGAAGAGTCTGGTGAGGCTGCTCGCAAGCATTTGGAAAGGGCGAAGTTTAAGACAAGAATCTTAAAAGGATGTGGGGAAACTGAGTTGGCGAAGCTCTTTGAGACCACTTATAGAGCATGGATGATCGCATGCTTCCAAGAGATGCATCGAATTTCAAGGCAGTTCGAAACAGATTTCAATGATGTGGTGGATTTTCTGGAGGATACTCACCGCGGGAGATTTGATAGACCTGTAATGTTTCCAGGCGTGATTGGTGGTCACTGTTTGATTCCAAACGCAGAGTTACTTCTCAAGAGTTACGATTCAGAGTTTATTAGGCTCATTTTTAAGTCAAATGAAATGAGAAAAAAGGAGATTAGGGATCAACACGTCATGAAAGAGGTGGAAGAAGTTAAGAAAAGAGTGAAAACGTTGAATGAGGAGCTTCAAAGACGATAGAACATCTATTGGAATGAAGCAAGACTATGAACATTGTGATGAAAATTGGTTTTGAATCAATTGGCGATACCATAGAATGGCTATACGATTACTTAATATTAAGAGGTTAAAATCCTTGTATAATTGGAGCGCTTTAAAGCAGACATATTAGAGAAAAAATTAGAATGCTACTAGAAGCATTGAGAGTGGATTGCTCTGAAGATCGTAATG
Source organism: Candidatus Bathyarchaeota archaeon (assembly GCA_020351305.1). Lineage (GTDB taxonomy): Archaea > Thermoproteota > Bathyarchaeia > Bathyarchaeales > SOJC01. Next base: position 1,207,308 of record CP070730.1, on the reverse strand, counting down.
GTTAATGATTGTGCAAATGTTGGCACGACTTTGCTCAAATATCTGCCTTTAAACTTTGAGAAGCAACACATCAAACGGACCCGACAATTTTGGGATAAGACATTTGGAATAGCATACAAGATTTTTAAAGCGAAAGGAGATGTATATCACGCAAACTACTTGCTTCAAGACTGTTATATTGCGGCAAGGCTGGGAAAGCATCCTCTTGTTGGTCATGCTCACGGGACCGATGTTAGAGAAAGTATTGGGCGCTTCTTCTTAGGCAGAATTGTGAAGCATAATCTGAAGAATTGTGATAAAGTACTCGTTAGTACACCAAACTTGCTGGAAAAGGCACTAGAATATAATGATAGCTCAGAATACTTGCCAAACCCTGTTGACACAGAACTTTTTTATCCTAACGGAAGAAATGAACCAGAAGAGAAGCTGAAAGTCTTGATTGCTGCAGGCAGTCATTGGAGAATAAAAGGGACAGATAAGATTTTATATGCAGCGAAAAAGGTCCAGAGTGAAGTGGATTTAAGCATTATTAGGTACGGTATTGATATAAATAGGACGTTGAAACTTGCAGACGATCTAGGTTTAAATGTTACAGTGTTACCTCCCGTTTCTCATTCAGAAATGCGAGACTATTACTGGAATGCTGACACGGTGATTGGATCGATCGGAATAGGTGGGAGCCTTGGCATGGTTGCTTTGGAAGCAATAGCTTGCGGAAGACCGACTGTGGTCCATGTGTCTTCTAGGTTCTCAGAATACAATGAATTTCCTTTACATGATCTGTCTACACCTGAGGAAATCGCTGAAGCATTGATTTCCTCTCGGGAAATGCGTTTATGGGAGAAAGAATACAATTATCTAAAACAACACCATACTCCACAAGTGGTGATAGAAAGGTTGGTTGAAACCTACAATTGCCTAGTCTAGCATGTGCGGGTGTATTATTTTTCTGACTGACTTTGAAACTCGCTTTCACCACAAAGAGTTAGTTTAGAGTAGCACATAATTGTACACGCAAGGTTTATCAAAAGCTAAATATTTTGATTGAGATGAAGAGAAGTGATTGACTTTAGGGTTAGACTGAGAACATCTGAAGCTTTAGAGGCTTGGGTTCCAAAACCAATACCCCAATTTGAGAGATACATTGATTTCTACAAGATGAAACCTAGATTGACTTATCAAACCCCTGAGGAAACAATAGGAGAAATGAAAGCCGCTGGTATAGCAAAAGCAGTATTGTGCTCAGGTAGCAAAAAGGGAAACAGATTTGTTTCAAAAATGTGCGAGAAGTATGGCAACTTCTTCATAGGGATTGCTGGGGCTCGACTTGAGAATGGCATAATGAACGCTTATCGAGAATTGAAGAAAATGTTAAAAGCACACTTCTTGGGCTTCAATTTTGGTGGCCTTTTGCAGAATCCCCCAATGGCAATAGATGACAAAAAGCTGTATCCATTATATTCCCTCTGCGTAGACTATGGGGTGTGTGCAATTATACATTCTTCGCTACATTACTACTCCGGAGCACGACTATATCTAAACCACCCGTTCCGAATCGACAACGTTGCTGTTGATTTTCCTGATTTAAGAATTGTCATGTCTCATGCAGGAAATGGCTTTGGCGACCTTCCATTAGTATTAGCTCAAAGGCATCCAAACGTTTTCTTGGAAGTCAGTGCATTGCGACCAAAACACCTCTCACAGTCATATGTGACTGCTATGAACAAGTACCTTAGTCAAAAATTCATTTTTGGGAGCGATTATCCTCTTCTGCCCTTTACTATAGTTGACGAATGGAAACAATGTGTTAATCAAGAGAATCATAGACGATTCTTCCAAAACAATGCAATGGTTGCACTTCACGGACGGAAGAAATGATATGAAAGCAAAGGAAATAGCAGCCTTCATCAAAGGTGAAATATTAGGGGATCCTAAAAAGGAAATTAAGAGACCTGGGTACCTGCACACAGCTAAGAGCGATGAACTAGCGTATTGCTACTTGAAAGATGATAGAAAGGACCTAGAATCGATAAAAAAAACAAAGGCTGGAATAGTAATATGCTCAAAGCATCTTAAGAAAAAGCTTAAGCAAATCAAGAATGGACCTACAATGATCCTTAGCAACGCTGCGAAGTACGATTTTGCCAGGGTTCTTCAGAATTTTTTTGCTGAAGAAGTGCGAGCTATATCTCCTCTTGCATTTATTGGGTCAAATGTAAGACTTGGTAAAGAAGTTGACATTCATCCAAACGTGGTGATTTATGATGGAACCATAATCGGGAATAGGGTGACTATTAGAGCAAATGCTGTTTTAGGTGCAGAGGGGCTGGATTATGGTAAGAACAAGTACGGAGAATTAAAGAGAGTTCCTCATATGAGTTCCTTGATAATAGAAGATGACGTAGATATAGGGAGTAATACAACTATTCAAAAGGGAATTCTTAGACCTACAATCCTTGGGAAAGGCACCAAAATTGGGCCAAACTGTGACATTGGGCATGAAGTGGAAATTGGATCGCATTGCGTCATTGCAGGAATGACATTGATTGCTGGTGCGACTGAAATCGGAGACTTCACTTTCATTGCACCACATTCAACTATAAGAAATAGTATCAAGATAGGACGCAATGTTTTTGTGGGAATTGGAAGTTTGGTTGTAAAGAATGTTCCCGAGGGAGCGACAATCTTGGGAAGACCTGCTCTGGAAATTGAGAAGTTTAGAAATTATCGTGCTCGTTTAAAACAGCTCTTAGGTGAAAGCTCATGAAAAAAGTAGCTATGATAGGTCTTGACGGGATGCATTGGCCTATTTTGAATAAGCTATTTGATTGGGGAGTTATGCCAAATCTTAGAAAACTTGCTATTGAGTCATTCAAAGGAACCTTACGTTCAACAATTCCTCCTGAGTCAGCCACTGCATGGACAACTATTGCAACAGGAGTGAATCCTGGAAAGCATGGAATCTTCGGATTCACAAGACCAACAAAAGGGTATAATGACACTAGAATTTTAAATTCACAAGATGTCAAGTATCTCAGAATTCATGAGATGGTTGCTGCTCAGAACCTAAAAAGCGTGTGCATCAACCAAATTTTGACTTACCCAATAAAGAGATTCAACGGATCTTCTATTATCACAGATTGGCTATCTCCTGAGATCAAATATTCGAGAGATATTGAACGCTTTGCAAAGGGTTATCACGGTCCTACATTAACAAAAACATCATCATTGCTGGCAAAGAATTGGAATGATGAGTATTCGGAATTGTCAAGTCGTGTTGATACAACTAATGCTTTAATGAAAGAGATCGATTGGGATTTATTTTGGGTTGTTTACAGTGAACCCGACCATTTATTCCATAGATATTATGAGCTAGTTCGTAAAGGAAACAAAGAAGTGATGAAGCTTTTTGCAAAAATGGATGAAACTTTTGGTATTGTGAAAGACCTTGTGGATTTGCTCATCATTACTTCGGACCATGGATTTGCCAGATTCAGACATGCAATTTACATCAACACATTCCTCCAAAAATTAGGGTTGGCAAACAGTGTGAAACAAGAGATCTTAAAGGACCTAGTTTGTCATAGACAAGTTGAAGAACAGAAAATGACTTTTCAGCTGCCAAGAGAGACTTACAGAATTCTTTCGGCACTACCAGCACCAGTTGAATTAATTTTATCTAAAATCTATAAGCAATTACTGAAATCTGATATTAAGGCGGAAATGACAACCTATGTTGACCCAAAATCATCAAGAGCATTTGCACATGGATTTGGGATTTATCTAAAAGAAAAGGAACTAACTGATCGTGTAGTGTCGATTTTGAAGAAAATGCAGTTTGTGGGAGGAGTGTGGAAAAAAGAAGATATTTATAATGGAAATAATCTAGAAGGCTTTCCTGATATCGTTGCGATGCCGAATTTTAGTAAAGGATTTGCACTTCGCAGTGACACAATAACACCAAAATCCATAGTTAGAAGAGACTTCGCGAGTCATCACCCTGACGGCATTGTGATGATTTATAAAGATGAAATGAAACCTCGCATGGTGAATGCGATTACGGTATACGATATAGTCCCAACGATATTAAATCATCTTGAGTTGGAAATCCCACAAGACGCAGATGGTACAGCCATAAAATTGTGAACATGCAACTGTTTGCTGGCCAAGGATTTCTATAGAATCACACACATGAAGGTAGGCTTCACATTATTTCCTTCTGATTGCGTAGGCGTGTAAACCGACCAAATAGATCAGCAATCCATTGTAGTCTCGAGGGAAGGTAATCATGTAGTAATTCTATATCTCTCCTTTTCACAGCTTTTAGCAAAATTAGGGAGAGAATATAAACAAATACTCCCACTGCTGCGTAAATTGGAAGCAAACGTAAACGCAAAACAAGAAATTCATAGGACAAAGGCTGGGTAATCGCTCTTAAAAGCTCAATACCCATGATAGATAGAACCATGACAATTGACGCTACAGCAGACTTCCACAACGCTTCTCTGTCAAACCCAACTTTGAGACTTAGCCAAAGTATATACGAACCCAAAGCAAACCCGATGAATGCAGCAACCATCCTCGAAAACGCTACACCCACCAAACCTAAGCTGAGTTGAGCGAGAAAAACATATGAAAGGATAACCTGTGAAAGAATGACAAAGACAGTTATTAATGAAGCCATTTTGGTTCGGTTTAGCGTAAAAAATGTAGGATTAATGGCGGAGCCTAGAATAGTCGGTAGCGCCGCAATACACATGACAGTGAACGGAATCACAGCGCCTGCATACCTCACTGTAGCAAACAATACGATAATAGGATAGGCTAGAGTCCCTACTAACAACGATGTGGGAAATCCTAAAAGAGCAGCATACCTGGTTGAGATCTCAAATGCACCTCTCAAACCCTCAACTCCCGATTTGGAATGAAGCTCCGATAATTTCGGGAAAAGGGAGATGCCTATAGCAGTCGAGACTAGACCGGGAACAACGGAAGCCCTAACAGCAAGGCTATAAACTCCCAAGGCATCAATTCCCATAAAAGGCAATACAAAAATCTGGTCAACCCAATTCACAATGAGAGTTAACAGCATCGAAACATAAATTGGGAAAGAGAATATCAAAAGTGATTTTAGTTCATGTACATGGGCTGAAAATTTAATATAACGAAACGTGACGAAAAGGCTTATCGCACATGACAGAAGGTATGAGGATAACCAGCCAAATGCGATTCCAAGAACGCCAAATCCGAGGTAGACCAAAATGACACTAATGGAGTATCGAAACCCAGTTTCAATCAGTCCAATTATTGCTCTATCGCGCATTTTCTGTAGACCTTGTAGAAAGCCTTGGGCTTGGAAGTAGAATATTTGGAAAACAGAGGCAGCTGGGAGAAGATAGAAAATCAGAATGGAACTATTAAGAGCATTAGAAAGCACTCCTGCCAATACAAGCAACAGAGCCATCTGCGTCAACGATGTCAATATAGAAACCTGCAAGACACGGGACACTACAGAGCTTGCTGCTCCATTTTTTCCCCTTGCAAGGTAGTGTGAAATATACTTGATAGAAGCTTTTCGTAAGGCTATGACGCCTATAGAAGAGGTTAATGATAAGATGAAGCTCAATATGGTAAACAAACCGAAATCAGATTCAGTGAACAGCACTGTCCCTGCAATATCTTTTGTGTGAAGCAAGAACCAGACATAGATTACGCCTAGAACTGAGGTTAGGAAACCTTGAGCAAAGATGAAGGTTGCTCCCCTTGCGACATGGGTTTGGGCACTAATAGTGTCAGTCAATTTTATAACCAAAGTCAGTGAAGATGTGGTGTCTCCATATTGAAGAACTCGTCTTTCAGCAGATTTTTCCACCACCATTGGTTATTAGAATACCAGCTGATGGTTTTTTCCAAGCCTTTGACAAGGTTAATTTTCGGCTTCCATCCAAGCCCTCTTATTTTGGTGGTGTCAAGAGAATATCTGAAGTCGTGACCAGGTCTGTCAGGAACTGTTTTCATGAGGGACTTGGTCTTCTTCAAGGTTTTAAGAACCTTCCTTGCGACTTCTACATTCATACTTTCTTCGCCGGAGGCGATGTTGTATATCTCTCCAACCTTTCCTTTGTTCACTATCAGGTCTAAGGCTATGCAATTGTCTGTAACATGAAGCCAATCTCTCACTTGTTTCCCGTTTCCATAGATCGGTAAGGGTTGATCGTGAAGTGTGCGTAATATTAATTTAGGGATAAATTTCTCAGGATATTGGTAGGGTCCATAATTATTTGAGCTGCGAGTTATAAGTACTGGGCATCCGTATGTTTTGTAAAAGGCTAAAGCGATGTGGTCTCCTGCGGCCTTGCTTGCAGAGTAGGGGCTGGAAGGGTTGAGGTTATCGGTTTCTTTGAAAGAGCCTTCTGTAATACTGCCGTAAACTTCATCCGTGGAGATTTGCAGAAATCTTTCGACATCCCATTTCCTTGCTGCATCTAAAAGAGCGTGAGTTCCGTGTACGTTGGTTAAGATAAAAGATCCGCCATCTCTAAGGCTTCTGTCAACATGAGTTTCTGCTGCAAAATTCACTATTAGGTCAAATCTCTCTTTCATTAGATAGTTTACTGCTTTTATATTTCGAATGTCTCCATGGATGAACCGGTAGCGCGTATCATTCTTCACATCTTGTAGATTTTCGAGTCTTCCTGCATAGGTTAGAAGGTCAAAGTTGACTATCTCTAAGTCATCATGGTTTAGCATCATGTGTCTTATGAAGTTGCTTCCTATGAAGCCAGCTCCTCCTGTTACTAGGATCCTCATTCTTAATCATCCATGTTTCAACCAGGGTGAAAGTTTCCAATCATATGGGATTTTCTTGGTATCTGGGGGCAATCTAGACTCGTCCGGAGTCTCATAATCATACAGGTTAGTCGGGACATTCATGACAATAGCTGTTTCTTTGCCGATGGTTTTGAACCCGTGCCAGATTTTTGGAGGTATTTTGACGAGTGTAGGATTTTTTTCGCCAATGATGAACTCATTAATTTCTCCATCGGTTGTTGAGTTTTTTCTACTATCATACAGAACGAGTTTGATCATGCCTTTTATACAGGCGATGTTATCTGTCTGCTTCTTGTGCATGTGCCAAGCTTTCACGACTTGTGGATAAGCTGCAGTGACATATGCTTGGCCAAATTCATTGAAGAGTTCCCAGTCGCTTCTTAAGACCTCCATTAGCCATCCTCTTTCGTCTGCGATTAATCTCAGTTGACGCGTAAGCACTTCTTCAATCAATTTCAACACTTCATAGAACTATTCGTGAGTTTTCACCCACAACAAGTCTGCAGCCTTTAGGGCTTCTCTGATTTGTTGTCAAAGTAGTGCCAGCTCCTATTAAGCTGTCGGTTATCTTACCATTAATTTCTATCTGGCAACCATCCATTATTATCGAGTTTTCTATCTCTCCCCTTTTGATTTTCACATTGTTCCCAATGCTAGTATAAGGGCCTACGAAGACATGTTTCTCTACAACTGTGCTTCTACCAATTATTGCTGGGCCTCTTATCAAGGCTCCACGCCTGATGATAGTTTCTTTGCCGATAGTTACTCTTCCTTGAATGGAGGTGTTTTCCTCAATAATGCCTTCAGCTTCCTTTTTGATATCATCGAGTACGAGCCGATTTGCTTCCAAAATGTCTTCAACTGTTCCAGTGTCTTTCCACCACCCTGTTACAAACTTATATCCGATTGGATGCCCGGAATCTAGCAAACCTTGTAGGGCTTCTGTGATTTCCAATTCTCCTCTCCAAGAGGGTTTCAAACCTTTTATTATCTTGAAAATTATTGGCTTGAGGAAGTAGATGCCGGTGAGGGCATAATTACTAGGTGGTTCTTTAGGTTTTTCTACCAGCTCAAGTAAATTTCCACTTTTGTCAAATTTTGCTACTCCAAACCGTTGAGGATTCTTAACTTTGCAGAGAAGTATCATTGCATCAAAGTTTGACTCCTTAAATACTTTTACGAACTCTGCAATCTTGCCTTTTAACAAGTTGTCGCCAAGATATACAATGAATGGGCTGTCGCCAACGAAGTCCTCTGCTAAGCTTATCGCGTGGGCTATTCCATTGGGCTGTTTCTGATGGATATATGTTGTTCTTACTCCGAACTCTTGACCATTTTTATAATAGTTTTGAACTTTGTTTGACAGACTATCTCCAACCACAATGGCAATATCATTAACGCCTGAATCTCTCAAATCTTCTAGGGCATATTGGGACATAGGCTTATTTGCAACAGGGATTAGTTGTTTTGGGCCGGTATGTGTCAGGGGTCGAAGTCTTGTCCCATGACCCCCATGGAGGATAACTCCTTTCATTTTAGATTCGCCAACTTCATTTTCATCTTCTTCAGCCCTTGTGAAACATGTAGTAGCGTTGTATCTATTTGTTTTTTGACCTTATTTACGCAAAGGGATGAATCTTTCGGTCTCTTCGCCACCCACGCCTTTAGTTCGTGCATCTTTACTGGCTTGATCAAATCGGTATTAAATTCGAAGGTTTCAGCTATTCTTAGGGCAAAACTGTAACGGCTTATTCGTTCGCTTCCAGCAGCATGATAGAGCCCATCCAGCTCTTTATCGACCATCTCGAGTGTAACTTCAGCAAGGTTGGAGGCAAGGGTTGGAGAGTTGTAATGATCTTCAACAACATGAAATGGCTTCTTATCTTTCAAAGCTGTTATCACCCACATTGCGAAATTTGGCTTCTCATGATAAAAGCCATAAAGGACGCTTGTCCTTAGAATCAAATATCTTTTACAGATTTCTAGAATATGCTTCTCCCCCATAAGTTTCGTGAAACCATAGAAATTCAATGGGTTTGTGTTATCCTCTTCTTTGTACAACCCTTTTTCTCCATCAAACACATAATCTGTTGAGATGTAAACGATTCGTGCATCTATCTGATTACATACTTTTGCTAGATTTTTTGTACCTTCCGAGTTCACCGCAAAAGCATGTTTCTTGTCTTTCGAACATTTGTCAACGTTAGTCTCAGCTGCTGTATGAATAACAACTTCTGGTTTGATTTTATAGAAAACTTGTTTTACCTCATTTTCATTTGTGATATCCATCTTCAGTGATCTCGAAGAAGATGGGTGTGTTGCATGTGTTGGATAAACGATATGTCTCCTCTTGGCTTCGAGGGTGATTTTATTTCCTAGGAGTCCGCTTGTGCCCGTAATGAGAATCTTCGCCATTATCACCACTTAAACAGTGTAGTTATTGTGCTGTACGGGTGTATGTGTGTTATCAGAGCTTTAGCTGATATAGCTGGTTTTACCTTCTTCGCTCTTGCGTGCTTTCTTCGCGTAAGTTTCCCTTCGCGTTTCTATCTGTCGCATCTTCTCTAAAATTTTGTTGGATTTCATAATCTCTTTATCAATTTTATCTAAATTAATTGTAACCTTCAACATTCTTTGCAAGACGAGGAGTATGCTTTTTGCAGCTTTTGGATCAGGAAGATAACCTCGCGTTTCTCCTAGAAGACACAATGCGGGGATTTCTTTGAACTTCGCCATGCCAACTAGTAGCCCTGCTGTTCCTACTATTGGATTCCCGGGAAGGCTTTGAGAGGCGCCTGCTTCAATGGCTTCATTCAAGGTTTTGCCATCTGTGGCTGTCGCAATGACCTTGGGCATCTTACCAGCTTCTTTTCGGTAGCCACCAAGAGTGATTATGGTTTCTACTTCGTGCTTTTTGGCGAAATTAAGAATTGTTTCAGCAATTTCATATTGACCTTCTATGGTTTGAGCTTGACTATCCCCTGTGAAGAAAAGGAGGTCGTTACCTTTTGGATTCTTCCAGTAATGAAATTCGCCACGAAGGAGTCGAGTGTTACCTTTTTTATCCACGATGACGTAGTATGGAAAGTGCGGGGAGTGAAGGAATGCGAATTTTTCAGCTTTAAGCTGTTTAATTAAGTAGCGGGTGGTGATTCTACCAACCATTCCCAAGCCTGGGAGACCTTCAATAAGCAGAGGTTTCCTAGGCGTTACTTGGTGTTTCTCTTCAATTTTTGTTTTCATGTTCAGGGCCTTCTTTTTTCAAGGTTATGCGATGCCTAGCATATTTGTCGTTAGGCGAGAATTTTGCGGGTTGGGGAATGTGAACTTTGCCCCCACATTTTGGGCACCTGATTCTCTTCAGTGTGTAGAGGCTGCATCTTTTGCATTTTCTGAGGAGCCATCCCATGTCATTTTTCCCTTGTGAATCTACCTTTTCCACCTGTTTTTGTGATTGCCTTTATAGCAGCTTCCGCAGATTTTTGTAGTACGGATTCGGCGTGTTTGTAGTTTTCAGCTTCTACTTTCAAGCGGTATTTTGGGGCTGCGATTGTGTAGATGTGGATTCTTGTGTTGTTGGGAGTGGGGGTCTTTTGTGCTGCTGTGAGACTTTTTTTTATTAAGTTGACGCCTTCGGGCTTGGTGCTAACGAGTTGGAGTGCTCCCTTTATTTCAACCAGAGGGGGTCGAATCTTTTCTTTTGCCAGCTCTGCCAATGTTAGGGTTATATCTTGGGGTATGTCGAGTTTTGTTAGTACTTCGGGGCCTTGGCGGCATGTTTCCTCGAGAGCGGTGTAAAGGTCACCGAAGGCTTCTTCCATAGGAATGGCAGCTTTCTCCGTTACTTCTTCAAGAGATTTGTTGAGTCTTTCCGCTGCGATACGGAGTAATGTTTCAGCTTTCCGCTCATGTTTAAAGGTGAGAAGTTTGTTTATTCTTTCGCGTTTAGTGACTCGTTTGCGAGAAAGATCTATGTGCTTCTTTTCTGGGCTAACTCGTAGGATTTTTAGGACTAGTTTTTGGCCCTCGCGAACATGATTACGTATGTTGCGAACCCAACTTGTGCTGATTTCGCTTCGGTGGAGCAGACCCTCTTTGTTGCCATATTCCTCAAGAGTGACATAAGCGCCATAATCAGTGACTTTTTTAACTGTGGCAAGGACGAGTTCACCTCGCTCAGGCCATTCAATTCTTTTCAACGGGGTCACAGTATTTTCACCTCACTCCAATATAGCAGTGATTTCGCCATTGATCCTTGCTTTGCCCCCAGTTGGGGTAGCAAGGATGATTTTGCATATGTTACATTTCACGACATTTGTAGGATTGCTATAAATTACCTGCTCATTACCACAATCGGGACAACGAACACGGAGGAAATAAGATTTGGGTTTAGGTATTAGAGTTTCCCAATCTGTGCTCATGATTATGTTTGACCTCCCACAGTAATCTTTCTTAGACGCATACCCTTCTTCTGGATGATAAAACCACACTTTTGACATTTAAGCTTGAGAGTTTGTTTTTTGGTCGTCTTTGCGAATTTTTTCTGGAGAGGCCATCCTTGACCACCGTATCCATGTTTTTCTCTTTCATGTCGACGAGCGCCAACAGCAAGAACACGGCGCTTTCCAGCCTTGTAAAGGCTTACAGAATGTTGCGTATGAACCTTGCACTTTGGGCAATATGTGTTGATTGATTTTGGGACATTCATGATTTGCGCACAGGCATGCTTGTTGCGTTTAGGTTAGACAAGAACCAACAATATAAACATTAACAATGAAGATGTAATGACTAAGTTCACGAGCGCGCATATTGTCGCATTACATTGTTCATTGAAGCCTAGCAAATTTCCTGTTTTTAGCTCACAATACAAAATTTATCATATAACAATATAATCTCAAGCTGATCACAATGAGAATTGCTGTTGCAATCGCACCTGACTAAGGAGCCTCGTGCAGGCATCTAATCGTATTTATAAATACATTGTCAATAGCATTCTACTTCCCTTTGCCCCTTAGCGTAGGCAAAGGAGCTAATATTGGGATTTCACCATTTGTTGGAGGCTTTAGCAGAATCTCCCCACAGTAAGGGCACAATCTAAATTTTGTCAGCACCTCTCGACCGCAAGCTGGGCACAGCTTGCTTTTCTTAATCTCTCTTTCTAGGTGCTTCAAAGTCTTCCTTAAGCTATCTACATCCCCTTTCAACTCGCCTACCTTCCTCCTCATAGGTTCAATACTCAGGACTTCGCTGCGTATGTTGAAAACTACATCTCGCAAACCCGCTAGTAACTTACTATTATTTTCTAAGGTTCCACTCATCATTTCCAGAATGGAGGTTCTGGTTTCCAAAAGTTCAACATCAGCTTGATTCTCTCTTTTCCCATCCTCCAACACTTTAGCCAAGAAACTTTCAATGGGATTCCGTACTGCCACTACTGCTGTTCCACCCCATAGAAAAAACACTGCTGCTAGCATGCAAAAAAAGTATAACTCTGGACTAACTGATCTGGCAGCTCCAGAGAATGGATAGAGTGCTAAAAAAAGGGAGTCATTCTGAACATTAACCATCCATAGAAAACCATCTAGCGCATGTAAGCCAGCTAATAAGGTTAAAAAACCTAAAATCCAGGTTGCAATGCCTTTCTTGACCATGCTAGACAACCTTTCTAGATAACAGCTCTAGAAGAAACTACACTTTTCATCAATTAAGCAGATATTCTCAAGATTGACATATTTCAGAAAGTGACACATGTTGATCGGAGAGCTTAGCTAGCCTTAAATAATTCACCCTCCCTTCTTGTTCCTGTGAATTTCAATGGGATTCAAAACACTTCACTTTTCTGAAGCCGAGGTAAGTGAAGTCACAAAGTGTGGAGCTGAAGGTACAAAAATTCGTTGGCTTATTACGAAAGAAGATGGAGCAGCGCACTTTGCAATGCGGTACTTTGAAATGGCTCCTAAAGGGCATTCCCCAAACCATTCTCACGAGTGGGAGCATGAGGTCTTTATTTTAGATGGCGAGTGCTTGGTTGTTTGTGGTAGTCAGCGGATAAAAGTCGGACCTGGCTATGCAGTCTTCATCCCGCCAAATACGATTCATCACTTTAGAAATGAAGGAACAAAAGACCTGAAATTTCTTTGCCTGGTTCCTCATCATGAATAATTCTCAAGAGCTATCTACAATATGATCATTTTCGCAAGTTAAGAAGTATCCATCTAATACGAAAAGTTCTTCTGAATATGAATTTCTAAGTCGTAAAGGTTAATGATTTATCTCCTTGAGTTCTGATCGAGGTGAAATCATTTGAATAGCGTTTTGCTACAAGTTTGTAAGGAGTTGATTGATGATGCCAAGACAGGTAGTGCTGATCTTGTGTTTAAGGGAATATGCCTGGAGATTTTAGCTCACGCAAACCATGTCTTAAGTGACAAGGAATATATGGTGTTGGTAGAATACACGACAAAGCGAATGCAGGAAAAGCACCTGATTTCCATAGACGCCATGGAATAGCCGAAATTCTCATGTTACCTCACCTATTCACAGATAATCAAATCGTGCCATTGATGCATGTTTACACTGTGTAAACTTTCTTCTTTAATCGCAAACGTTTCCTTCTAGAGTTTCACATAGCTTAGACTCGAGTTGATCAACTCGTCTTTATAAGACTCTTTTTAAGAATAATACTGCATGCAAAGGTGCCTTTATTGATCTTTGGTGTAGCATTCGCCATTGCAGTACTGATTTCCGGAATAGTTCTCTTGAATATTTCCAGTGACAAAGCTGTTGAGCACTCAATTCATTGTGCTTCTGCATTAGGGATTTCTTCTCTTATGATAGGGCTTATACTGGTTTCTGTAGGCACAGATCTTCCTGAAATCGCGAATTCAATTATTTCATGTGCAAGTGGGCATGGAGATATTGATGTTGGAGATTCTCTTGGATCTGTCCTAACGCAGATTACTTTGGTGTTGGGGCTTCTACCCTTTCTAGGCAAAGGTTTTCGAGTGAAACGAAAAGAAACCCTAATTATTGGCGCTTTTGAGGTATTGGCAATTGCACTTGCTACGGCTGTTGTACTAACTGGCTTCACTAGAGAAAAAGCACTTCTACTGATAGCTAGCTGGCCTGTTTTCCTTTTCATTATAAGAAGGACCTCAACTAAGAAGATTGCAAAGAAAAGGCAGCATGTGTCACAACCAAGTAGACATTATCTATACCACTTGGTGATTGCAGCTCTAGGTTTTGTAGGCGTTGCTATCGGGGGAATAGCAGTTGTACAATCAGTTATAAGCTTATCACGTGAGCTGGGGATCTCTGAGTTTTTCATCAGTTTTTTTGGACTCGCAATTGGTACATCTTTACCTGAGCTTGCAGTTGATTTGAGAGCGATCCACAAGCGGCAGTACGAACTTGCGATAGGAGACATAATAGGAAGCTGCATAGTCGATGCCACTGTCTCCATTTCGATAGGACAATTATTCTTTCCAACACCTGTACTTGTTGAATCTTTTACACGTGCACGATTTCTTTCGCTCATTTTCTACGCAATAATCGCCTCTCTGGTTGTAATAATTACGCTTTCACTAAGAAAAAAAGTTGATAGAAAGGCCGGAGTATTGTTCATCTCTTTATATTCCTTTACTTACGCATTACTATATATAACTTAAAAAAAGCAATTTTAGAGTCCACATTTTTCAAGAACTGCTTGGAAATTTCTTCTGATCCTATTTTTCTTGTAACTTCTTAAGGCGTTCACCAAATTGTCTCTTTTAATGACATCGAGTTTTCTCTGGATTAGTTGGGCGAGGGGGCTTCCTATGAAAAGATATTGACAGAGGGAAGTGACGTTAGAGACATGCCTAGAAATACTTGCAGTTTCGAAATCTACAAGATAGGGCGTGTCATTTGGCTTGATAATTATGTGCTTTGGTGCATGGCTTAGTTCTCCATGATCCAGCCCCATTTTATCTAATTTCCAGCCTTGCTCTAAAATTGACCGTAAAACGTGGCGTAGTCTATTTCTTGTGCTCTTTCCTTCAAGGATTCTAAGCCAGTCTGAAAGCAAAATACCTTCTATATACTCCATTAATAGAAAATTTTTTGTGGCTCCAATTAGTTTGGGCCCCACATTCACGCTGTTTGCTTTTCTCAGCATTTCTGCTTCATGTTCCATCGATTGTCTGTTTGAGTCTATTCTGCGAATCTTTAGAGCTATTTTTTGGTTTTTTCTGTGGGCTTTAACCACTATTCCTACGTAGCCTTTCCCTAATACTGGGATGCTGCATACTTGTTTTGTACCTGTGAATTCAATTTCCGTTACATTTAGTGTTTCTAGTTCCTTGAGACGGCGCTTGAATTCTTCTGTTTTTGGTATAGGGTAGCAGAGTATTTTCATGTATTTTTTTTGGTTAAGTAGTTCCAGGCTTATTTTCTGGTTATCCCGTGATTGTGAGTCCAAATCGATAACTCTGTGCGGTCTTATGTAGTAAAATGTTTTGCATGCGTGCAATTTGGACTCGGTAACTCTAGTTGACTCCAAACAAGTAGCCACAGGTGATAAAACTCATAGCTTATATGATTCTGATTCTTTAGTCTATTCTGAGAGCGAATGTCGCTACGCAGGATTCTCTTCCCCTTTACTGCTATTGTTGACTTAGAAAAACTAAAACTAGCCTTGATAGTCAACGCGGTTAATCCTGATATTGGTGGACTATTAATTCGGGGTCCAAAAGGCTCTGGCAAAACCACTGCGGTTAGAGCTTTAACAAATGTTCTGCCAAAAATTAAGGTAGTGAAAGACTGCCCTTTCAATTGCGATCCTTATGATCTTTCCCACATGTGCAGGAAATGCAGCGGAACGTATCAGAAAACAGGAAAATTCCCAATTGAGGAGAGGGAGATGAGAGTGGTTGATCTGCCATTGGGTGCCACAGAAGATCGTGTGGTCGGAAGCTTAGACATTGAAAAGGCTATAAAACAGGGCATAGAAGCCCTTGAACCAGGCATCTTAGCAGAAGCAAACCAGAACATACTTTATGTGGATGAAATCAACCTCCTACCAGATCATATAGCTGACGATTTGTTGGATGCTGCGGCAACGGGATGGAATGTCGTTGAAAGAGAAGGTATCTCAGTAAGCCACCCTTCGCGGTTCATATTTGTTGGTACAATGAATCCTGAAGAAGGAGAACTTCGACCCCAACTCCTCGATCGCTTTCCTCTGTCTGTTGCCATCAAACCCATCACATCTGTTGAAGGACGTATGGATGTCGTGAAGCGAAACATGGAATTTGAGGCTAATCCTCAAACCTTTCTTAAGAAGTACATACCTCTACAAGAAGAGCTAAAAAAGAGAATTATCAGAGCAAGACAGATACTTCCAAAAGTCAAATTGCCGGAAAAACTCCTTGAGGCAATATGCCGAACATGTTTGGACTTAAAAGTTGATGGCATGAGACCGGATATTGTTATCAGTAAAACTGCGCATACTCTTGCAGCCTTTGAAGGCAGAATAGAAGTCTCTTCTAGTGACATTCTACTAGCTTCAGAGCTTACTTTGAGCCACAGAACAAGGGAAGGAGGTTTCTTAGAGCCAACCTTGCCAGAAGAAATCTCAAAGACCTTCATGGCAAAAGTTAAGGGGCTAAAGTATGTTGAGGCGGATCAGTCAAAAGCTGGGGAGAAAGAGAAAAAGAAACCGAAAGGAAAGACTATGATATGGGCCAGAAACGAGGCAGGTGAGAAAGAAGAGCGGTCAATGAAAAAGAAACGAAGCAAGTTCATTGCAAGGTTCTATACAGCCTTGAGCAGAATAACTCCAATATTCGGGTTTGGAAAGAGGATGAGAAAAGGTCCGAAAGACTCGCCTGTAACAGATGGTGTTTCCTTAGGATCGAATAAATTAAGGGGGAAAGTTCGCGAAGAGCCAGAGCTAACAGGCTCGGAGAAAGCAATACCTACAATAAGCAAGGCTATAAGATCGCCTCAAGTAACAGAAGGCATCCCTATACTCACTAAAATCAAAGCAACTATCCTCAAGCCCTTCGTATTTTTCTTCAAGGCAACGACTCCAGTTAGGACTAAGGGCTCTTTTGTTGGAAAAAGAGCGGAGGCTGTAACTACGATTCATCGAGGGCGATCTAGAGGATGGGAAGTTCCTCATGGAAAACCAAGAGATATACATCTGCCAGCAACAATAAGAGCTGCGGCAAAAAAACAGAAATATCGAGAGAAGCCTCAAAAAACAGCGCTTAGGATTCAATTAGAGGATGTTCGAGAAAAATCCCGCGTTTATAAAGCTCCAATGACCATCATTTTCTTGATAGATCTTAGTGGTTCCATGCTGCTAAGTATTGAAGAAGTGAAAGAAGCTCTGCTAAAACTTCATAGAGATGCTTATAGGTACAGGGATAAAGTAGGGCTTGTAGCTCTCAAGGATAGGGACGCAATTGTGGTCCAACATCCCATAACGAACTTAAGAGTAGTTGCTAATAAACTTATGAAGCTTCGTATCAGTGGCTTAACTCCTTTAGCTGCTGGAATGTTGAAGTCACTAGAAGTTTTGAAGGAAGCAAGGCGAAGGGACAGATCAACGATTCCTGTCATGGCTATTATTACTGACGGAAGTGCCAATATTCCGCTCAAAAGAAGTTTAGGGACTGGTGAAGTTCGAGCAATAGATGAAGCACGGGCAATAGTTAGGGAATACGAAGACATTGCAGTCAAAGATGTTATGGCTGCTTCGAAAATAATTAAAAAGGAAGACATTAGAACTGTCGTTATCAACACCAATCCCCATACCTATGGTCGTGAAGCATATGGTCTCTCTGTAACAAAGCTTATTGCTCAAAAGACAAATGGCACTCACCATGCTCTAGGCAGAGTGGCGACAGCACATGAACTTGTGGAAGGAATCATGGAAAAAATTGTGGAGGATCAGCGTTTGATTGCGCATGAAACCTCCAGGGTGTCGTTTCATTAGGTCTTGAGCTTCGCTATTTTTTGATCAAATACCTTCCTTAACAAGGATACTGGAAGGTATCCATTTGCTGTTATTGAGTCATGGAAGAATTTCTCGTTGAATTTCTCCCCCATCTTCTGCTTTACTCTCTCTCGCAACTGCGATATCAAATGCTTGCCTAGCAGGTATGAAAGTGCGTAACTAGGAGTTTGGGTGTATCTGCGAACCTCTGCTACAGCACCTTCCTTTGAAATCCCTGCTTCTTTCATTAACATGCCAACAGCTTCATCAAAGCTCATCTCGCCCTGTGATAATTTGACATCTACGATAATTCGTACAGCCCGCCAGATTCCATCATTGATTTGTATGAGCTTAGATTCCAAGCTTGTTACGAATCCCTTTTCCATCATCATTTGTTCACAATAATGCGCCCAACCTTCAGTGGTTTCGCTTCCTTCTGCGAACAGGTGCACAAGAGAGCCTCGGTTTGAAATCGTTCCCTGCAGGAAGTGGCCTGGAAATGCTTCATGAACCGCTGTGTTTCGGATGCTCGCGAAGTTTAGATGGTTACCAATGTTTGCGATATCTTTGGGACGAGTAACTATGTAGACCCCTATCATTGGTTTGTCAAATCTTGATGGCATCATCATAGCTGCAAAGGGAATTAAAGGTGCTAAGAAAGCTGGGGTCTCCTCAACTAACAGCCTGTCTTCATCATGAACAGTGGCAATATTATGATCAACAACGAATTGCTTCGCCTCATTCATGGCTTTCCCCGTAGCTTCTAAGGCTTCTTCAAAAGTCTTTGGCGCGTTCTTTTCAATCTTTTTCATAACTTCTTCGACACTTTTGCCAGGAGAAATTTTTTCTGCTATTCGTGCTCTTTCTTCTTTTAATTCATTAAGATACTTGATCCCGACTTTATGAATCTCTTCTGGGGTCATACCGAGACCGCGGAGCTCGATTAGTCTCTCGAACTTCTTTTTCCCCAGAGCCCAATTTTCTGTTGTTTTTTGTTTCAGACTTTGAAGCCACTGCATATATCCCTGGAAATGTGGCATGAAATCGGTGGTAGCTTTCACAAGTCTTTCTCGAAGTTCTTCTGGGATCCTGCCTTCTGTCATTTTAGTGATGAATTGGAATAATCCGGGTATTTGCTGCGATGACTCTATGGCGATTTCTGTCCATAATTTCACAGGTTTTGATTTTTCAAATCTAGACTGGAATTCTTGTAGGTATTGGGGGAGTTTTTCGAGTCTAGTAATGATTGCGTCGATTCGTTTCTCTAAAGGTGCATAGTCTCTGGTTATCATTGCAAAGAAGATGCCGCCAACCATGCCAAAGCCATCTGGATTCAGCTCATGCATACGTTGCTCATAAAACTCAAACTTTCCTATCTCAAGGGCTTTCTCCAGAACCTTCCAATCTATCTGATTGGCATCGCTTAAAGTGTCATAGCTTATTGTTTCTTTAATACGCTTGAAGTATTCTTCGAGCATTTTCAGATTATCAAGAATATGTGCGGTGTTGCCTTTTGGCAGTAGATAATCATAAGGATCGTGGAGCCCTAGATAGCTAGCGAAGTGGGGATTCTTCTCGAAAAACTTGTCGAACATTTCTTTTTTTAGCTTCTCAAACTGTTTATCTGAATTCAAGTTTTCACCTTAGTCGACAATAAACGAATCTTTCATAATTAAGCTTTAGACCTTCCGGGGGGCGATTAGATATAGAAATATAGTGTTTGGAGTGTCCGTTTTATACGAAAAGCATTAAAACATCAATCTCTTTCTTTTAGCTGTGCACATCTTTGGAAAATTCCTTTATCCATCAGTTATTTAAACCAAAACTCGAAAATCCCATTTTTGTAGAAGGTCTGCTTGGGTTTGGAAATGTTGGAAAAATTGTGTCACAGTTGCTTATTCGATTTTGTGAGGCGAGATTATTTGCGGAATATTATTCTCCCTTCTTTCCTGACTACGTTTCGGTCAACGATGATGGGATTTGCAGACCTCCGCATTACAAGCTCTACGTGTCTTCATCTGAGAAAAAATTAAGCGCAATTATTTTGACGGGAGATTCACAAGCTCCATTGGACAATGTTGAGGCTCATTACGAGATTAGTGAAGAGGTTCTAGATTTTGTCCAGAAACTTGGCTGCAGATTTGTAGTGACTATTGGTGGAGTGCCTGTTTCAACTGATCGGAATGATGTCTATGTAGCCGCCACTTCAAAGAGCTTGGCTACAGATGTAATGGAGAAAGGTGCTATTATCTATAGCAAAGGTCGGATTATGGGGGCTACTGGATTATTATTGGGATTAGCTAAGATGCGAGGGCTGAGTGGATTTTGTCTTTTAGGAGCAACCAGTGGATCTGGGACTGACAAAGACGCTGGATCAGCTGTGTTTCAAATGTTGTTAAAGGCCTTGGGTCAGGAAGATAAACAGAGATCGTAGGTTTTGAGGAGGAAAGAGTTAATAATGAAGCCTAAAATTATGCTGTGTGAATTGGTGATGCTTGATTGGGCATGACTAAGAGTTGGTTTGGAAGGAAAGAAGTCAGGCAAGCATTGTATGCTGTACTGGCTGCCTTGCTGTGTTTTATTGGACCAACCTATTTCGTGGCTGTATTGAGTAGGCTAATTCCTCAAACTTATGCAATGGTGCTGGGTTTAATCTCTTTTCTAATTGGGATTTTTGTCGTCGTCAAACTTGTTAAAGATTAATTCTTGGCTAGTCCGATCTTGTTGAACAAGTGTAAGAGATTCCTGGTTTAGCTAGGTGCATGCCTTCAAAATGCGTGCATTACTCGCGCGGCTCAGAAATTTTGTCTGAACATCCTCAAAAAAGTCCACTGACTTAATGCCTCAACAGTGCGTCCTTAATAATCACAACGGTATCCTAAAAAGCCCATGTATACCCACGAGTTTTACAGAGCGGGCATTGGGCGGAATTTGGGCGGAATTTGGGCGGAATTTGGGCGGAATTTGGGCGGAATTTGGGCGGAATTTGGGCGGAATTTGGGCGGAATTTGGGCGGAATATCGACACTTCCATCTTTTCCTCTTCGTTTCACGGTTAAAGCAATTATTTGTGCATGGAATATCAGCCTTAAGAATTTTAAGGATTAGTGCATTATGACAAGTCATGCTCTCAGGGATAAGTGGTCTCTTAGTTTCATTAGTAACGCTAGTGACTTCTATGGCTGTATTGTCTTATGTGTCTCAGTATGTTATTCGATCTGTAGAGGATTTCATGGAACTCACAGGGTTTTCTGAAACATCAGTTGGCTTTGCGCTTCTATCTGTTATCACTTCCACACCAGAGCTCATGGTTGCAATCTTTGCAGTCTCAGGAGGCGCAGCGGAGCTTTCAATTGGAGATTTGCTGGGTTCAAATGTGTTCAACCTGGGGATAGTAGTCGGTGTGTTGATGGTTACAGCAGGCTTTTTACGAGAATGTCCAGAGGGATTGATTGAAATTGCGGACATCCTTCTCCTTTCTTCAATAATTCCCTTAGTTCTGGTTGTTCTCACAGTAGATACTTATCTTATAGGTATTGGACTCTTAGGAATCTTTGCTTTGAGCATTTATAGAGAGACGAGGAATAAAAAACCAAAATTAAAGCCAACTTCTATGAAGTCTAACAAAGGCGAGGAGAAACCGCTAAATAAGCCCATAACTGCCCTAAAGATTCTGTTCGGCACAATCATTATTATTATCTCTGCTAGATTCGCAGTGTCGTCAGCCATTGACATTGCTGGCGCTTTCGGTCTTCCCCAGATTTTCATAGGGGCTAAATTGCTTGCCATCGGAACCTCCCTTCCTGAACTAAGCTTGAGCTTATCTGCAGCTAAACGAGGGCGTTTTCATTTGGCTACTGCGAACGCAATAGGCTCCAACCTTTCAAACTTAACCTTAATATTAGGTGTTGTGTTTCTTTCCTCCCTCTTCTCACCCTTCTCGATCAACATATCTTCGTTCATAGAAATCATTACCTTCGTCCTAATAACATCCTTAGTAATGTGGTATCACCTGACAAAGAGAACAAATTGTCGATCAATCGGGATAATCTTGATCTTAACATACATAGCATTTCAGGCTATAGTGATTTATTAGACAAAGCTCATGTAAAACAATCAATGGCATCAACACCCTTTTCAAGGCGTTTGAGACACTATCTTCTATATGAAAGACGAGTGCACCCTCTGCAATAGAGTATTATCCCTTTATTCTTTGAGAAGTTGCGCCAAATGCAAAAAACTTTACTGTCGAAGTTGTATGACAGTGAATCTCTGGAGCGAGCAAAGAGACTACATCTGCCTAAATTGTGCAAGAAGAATTGTTGCACCTCGACGGGCTGGTTCAAAGTATAGCCCTCTTAGAGAGTATCTTTGGAGGCGAGGGCAATACACAAGCTTAGTCAGATTAACCTTTTCAAGAATCGAAGGAATAATAAACGATAACCTGCCCTTGGGAGCGTTGCGAAGTGAAAGCTGGTGGAAAGGCAGAACAACATCACAAGGTCGTGCTTGGACAAGCGCTGGTTGGGAAGTTCAAAGCATAAGCTTAATGGAACGTGCAGTGACCTTCAAAAAGCAAACAAAAGAAGAAGCAGCTAATAAGCCCTCCAAGAAACGTCGGAGAAAGCCAGCACTGAAGCCCTTCACACCAGTCCCTGTGAGATCTCGAAAAATTCGTGAACCATCTAAAACACGAATTGCGAAAGTCGTGGCAAGGGCAAGAAATTTAGAACGAAGAAAAGAGATGAAATCCCTTAGAATTAAACTTAAACCAAGAACTGCCTATGAAAAAAGACTTTACAAACCCGAGGCCAAACCTGAATCTAATAGCTGATGCTAACCAATAACTCCTTGTTTAATGCACGTGTGCAATAATAAAAAAAGCAATAGTTAAAAATCTGGACATGAAAACTATAGCGAGTCACGATAAAATGATAAAAAGGCTCGTTCTTGATGTCCTAAAACCTCACAAACCAAGCGTGGTTGAACTTTCCGAAGGATTAAGCAACCTCAATGGTATCGAAGGAGTAAATATAATCATTTATGAGATTGACCAAAATGTGGAAAACGCAAAGGTCATAATTGCTGGTGAAAGCATAGATTTTGAAGTTGTAAAGCGGAAACTTGAAGAAATGGGGGCCACAATACACTCAGTTGATGAAGTTGCTGCTGGTAAAAAGATTATCGAAGAGGTCAGAACCCCTCAAGATAGATCTGCCCGAATCTAAGTTTGGTTAAGCCTTTATGATGGAATGCGCGCAGGCTGCATAATAGATGACATTTCGCCAATCATGGTTGCTTTAGTTTGCCTGACACCGTTCTTTCTTCCTTCTAACAACTTTTATTCATTTGGGTTCTGTAATTCACCTCTCCATAGTGATATCATTAATGATAATGTTTTTGCTGGGCGTTTTTCTTAAAAATATCAGGTAGAAACATGTTTTTACATAGAGTAAAGATGCTTGCAGTAGGTTAGTCATCACGCTTGTTTTCTTGGCACTAAAAATTAGTCAACAGGGTATAATTAAAATCCAATTCTGTCAAGACCTGAATAAACATTCATTTTATTTCCTCTCACAAAGCCAATTAGAGTGATCTTCGCCTTCTCAGCTACTATCACACCGGAATCAATTGCTGCCGCTAATGAAGCTACAATGGGTACCCCGACGCGCGCCATTTTTAAAACAATATTCCCCGTCAATCGTCCACTCAAAGCTAAAAAGCAATTATTCAAATCCAGTCCCTTCAAGGATGCCAATCCAATTACTTTGTCAACAGCGTTATGTCTACCTACATCCTCAGCCGATACGGCTAATTCTCCATTTTGCTTATACAATGCAGCAACGTGTACCCCTCCAGATTTCCTGTAAGTGTCTGCTAATACGTTCAGTCCTCTAACACATTCTAAGACTATTTTCGCATCAACTTGCCAGAAAGGTAAAGGCTTTAGTTCAATCGTAGAAAGCAACTCGGAAAGTGATCTATATCCTACACTCCCACACGCAGAAACTATCAGTTGGGCAAAGGGTTTCGAAACAAACACATGCTCTTGAATATCTGGCTTTCTTAAAGTTACGAAGCATCTGTTTTCTTTATCGAAATTAATGTTGAAAATCTCGTTTACAGAATCTGCTAAACCCTCGCTTAGCAAATATCCCACCACCAATTCCTTTTGCATACTTGGCGAGCAAAGAATGGAGACAAAATGAATTGCTCCTAGAAAAACATGTAGAGGAGCCTCTCTGGCCACGATGTCTTCTCTTACTTCTCTCTGAGCAGTGGCAACATTGACTCTAGTAACAGTTACATTCTTAGTCATTATGCGCATCTTATTTTTTCACCTCAGCCAACACATACTCGATAATGGAATCTGCGATGTTTACTTTCGATACAGATTGTAAGCCACGCCACCCGGGTTGACTGTTAATTTCAATAATCAAAGGGCCTTTCCTGCTTTCCAGAATGTCTACACCTGCAACCTTGCAGTCAATTATGGTCGCTGCTTTGATGGCCAAAGACTCAAGCTCATCATCAAGCTGAATCGCCACAGGTTGAGCACCTTGGCTTACATTGGTTTTCCAAGAACTTCCTGCTCTCCGCATGGCTGCAACTACACGGTTGCCCACTACAAAGGCACGAATATCAGAATCCCCGTGGGGAATAAACTCTTGAAGATAAAGAACACCATGATGAAACCTGACCGAACTAAAAATTCGTGCCGCCACATCTTCATTAAAAACTCGTGTAGAGCCCACTCCCTGTGAGCCGAAGAGCGGTTTTAATATTACATCGCCTCCCAATTCACGAAGTCCCTTCAAAGCTTCCTCTTCACTCTCAGTCACCATAGTCCGGGGTACAGGCATCCCATTTTCCTCCAAGAGCGCCAATGCATAGTACTTATCTACACAACGCTCAATTGCTCTAGGTGGATTCACAATCAAAACGCCTCGACGTTCAAAAGTATGAAGCAAATCCATTCTAAAGATGATTTCCTCAAGTGAACCACGCCCAATGGGGCGGATGATTAATGTTGTGAAATCGGCAATATCCTTAGGGCCATTTTTATCCGCTCGTAGTGGATAACCAACTCTTGCTGCAAGGTTGGCTAATCCTAAAAGCGTAAACGGTATATCATGCTTTTCAAGAGAATCCCTTAATTGCATAGTGCCCCATCCCTCAAGATGCCTTCCTAGAATCCCTATCATCAAACAGATCGAGCTCCAATTAACACAACACATTAGAAGATAAAAAGTGTGCAGCCCTTCTGACTTACACGTGCATTTTCACCTACTTTCTGAATATCAGCCTAAGCTTAGTAAAGAGATTATCCAAAGGCATTTATGTAATCATTTGATACGCGCAGGTTATCCAAATGCTGTATGTTGCACGACCGGAATTGTATGTTTACTATAGAACACTACTCCAGAATCCTAATAAATGCCGGGCATTCGACTATCAATGGTGTATGCGTGAAAATTCTCATTTAAGGCGGATAGTATGAAGGATTATTGGAGATGCTATCTTTTTTTTCAATTGTTGATTATTGTATTTGCTGAGATCTCAGTTGTTTCTTGTGTGGAATCAACATTTAAGATTCAGGCTGAATCATGTCACTTCGACCATTTAAATGACGAACCAGACAGTATCCCAAACGACTACCTGCCTTTTATTATACCTATCGAAATAGGCAAGCGTATCACGATTGCTCCAGTTATAACTTGTACATACCTTGAAAACGATACTTGGAACCCTCATTATTATCCATGCAAAATGGCACAAACATTTCCAGTTGATGACAACTGGGAAGACGCAGATGCGAATTACACGTATATTTTCGAAGACTGGACCGATTATGACTGGAATGATATTGTAATTGACGTTTACGCATCAATCTTGAATGGAATTCGGGCAGATTTGCTCTTGACCTCACGCGAAGCAGGTTGGAAGAACCCGTTCAGCTTGCAGATTACTGCTGAAGGAACATGGATCAAGATTGAATGGAACAGCACTGATAAACCCGACCAGCAGCAATCAATTGTCACGGACGGAGAAACTGTTGAAGTTGATCTATTCGAAGAGTGCAATCCCCACGACCAAAGTCTTATTAGAATCTTAGTTCCCCCAGTCGCCATCTTCTCGTGGCAACCTACATATCCCCTTGTGGGCGAAACCGTAGTCTTTAACGCTTCTGGGAGCTATGATCCAGACAGGAAGATTGAAATATATTCTTGGGATTTTGACCAGAGCACTCCACTGAACTCCACCTATCCCGCAATTATCTATAAATTCGCCTCATCAGGAACTCATAGTGTTAATTTGACAGTTGTTGATAATGACGGTCTAGTAAGTACTATCTTGAAAAGTATAAAAGTCCAAGCGATTATTGGGGGGGATGCTATCCTATTAGATAATACTCTAGTGACTATTTGGAGGAATCTAAATATATTACTAATAATTTCTTTCGTGGTTATTACAATTCTGATGCAAGAGAAAAAGAAATTCTAGCTGTTTTGGCTAATAACTTTGATTTTCTTGTTGGAATTGATTCTCACTCGTTCATATCTACAATGATAGGCGAAGAGCTGGAATACATCCAAACTTGACAGGAACATGTTAACTTTATAACCTTCCCTCTATATTGCTACAATAACTAACAAGTATTGATAAGGCTGAAAGCGTTGAAACAAATAGGCCTAATCTCAGATACGCATATTCCTGCTCGTGCAAAGGCCATTCCAGGTAAGGTTTTCGATATCTTCCGAGATGTCAGCCTTATCATTCACGCTGGTGACTTGACGAGATTAAGCGTGATTGAAGAGCTGAAGCAGATGGCACCCGTGCTTGCAGTGCATGGCAACATGGACACGCGAGCAGTGAAAAAAAGAATGCCTTTAGTGAATTCAATTGATGTATACGACTGGAAGATTGGTGTAACCCATAGTCTTAGCTTTTTCTTCCGAAGTAACAGATTCAGTGATACTATTGAGAAGCGAGGCTTCCATGTTTTTGTATCCGGTCACATTCATAAGCCAAGTTTGAAATATAAAAATGGAATGCTGTTAATTAACCCTGGCAGTCCCACCAATCCAATTCCCCCTTTCTTAACAAAACCTTCTGTTGCATTACTAAAAATCAGAAAGAAAGAGATAGAGCCAGAAATCATAGAGCTTTGAAAAAAACAAAATCAATGTTCATGTTTCCACCTAGGCAGGCTAGTGCATTAGGTTTGCTGTTTTATTTTCACCCGAGTCTCTCACCTTCATGGGATGTTGCTGAAGCAAACGGTTCAAAAGCAACACAGGAAAAAAATGGATATTCCTGTGAGTTGTAATCATATGCCTGTTGAGAGATGTCAGAATCCATGGAAAAGAGAATGCAAAGGCACCAGCATAGAAGTCTATATAATGTATGAAAAGCAGAAACTCCCAATTTGCACCTATTGTTGGAATAGGATTGCAAGTGACCACTACGAATGGAGAAGATAATCGTGGGTATGGAACGCTTCAACCTAAACATGGCTCGTGCTTACATAGGTCGCCGTGTCAACCTGCATCTTAAAGATGGATCCGTTCTGGTTAATGTCTATGTGGCTAATGCAAAGCATGAGAAAGAAAGCGGGAAACCAACCGTTTTCTGCATCACCCAGCCTAGGAAACCCCCATTAAGAATCTTTCTGAAAGAAGTTGAATGGATGGAGCAGCTGAATCCTCATCTTCTAATAAATGCATGACGTACGCATTTGAAACTTAGATAAAAGAAAGACAAATTCTGGTATGGACACAGGTAGTCCGGAAAGACTACAAGATGTCTAAGATTTCAGCCAGTTTTCTCAGGTTAGGTATCGCAATATCTGGCTTCACAGGAAAAGGATCAAGCTCACCTGCAATTGCATAGGGATTTTTCCGGACTCCTACATTTTCAACCAATACTGTCTTCAAGCCAAGTCTTTTGGCGCCAAAAATGTCAGCTTTCAGAGAATCTCCCACGAAAACTGCCTTATTAGCCCTGACTTTGAGCGTTTTCAATGCTTTTCGAAAGATCCTTGGGTGAGGTTTTCGATAGCCCAACTCACCAGAAATCGCTACAACTTCAAAGAATTTTGTTAAATCAAAGCGATCTAATGTCTTCCATAATCCAGGTGCATAGGCGAAGTTGGACACTAGCCCAAGTTTGTATTCCTTCTTTAACCGTGTAAGCAATGTTGGTGCATAGCTTTCTATGTGTGCATCTTCGATAAAAGCATCCAGAAAACATTCGATAGCTCGCTTTACTGCTGGGTTTTTACCGTTAATATTAAGATTGAAGCTTTTCAGTGTCTTCGCAATACGTTGTCCAAAATCCACCTCTCTGAGAGATTTTTCGGATTCAAGGTACATTTGATTGCGTACTCTAAAATAAACATGTTTAAATTTCTCGTATGGAATTGAAATTATTACACTATCATTATGTAGACTTTCTAGGAGCCTTTTCAAGCATTTATCATAGTTCCATCGGTCCGTTAATACTAATGTATCTCCAAAGTCGAAAAGCACTGCGTTGAATGTAATGTTTTAAACCTCCATTTCCACAGAGACAAAAATTATTCTCTTTAATTCTTAAGTTTATTTGATACATCGATATAAATTGACACTTTCTTTGTAAAAATAGATACTGCATTTACATGAAGTTTACAAATACTTTTAAATATAGTTATTTGACTCTGAATGCTGTGGTGAGCAAGCTTTGGCATGTACTGTAGTTGCTGGAGCATTTTGGGGAGATGAAGGCAAAGGCAAAATCATATCTTACTTGGCTTTGAAGGATAAAGTTGACGTTTGTATACGCACTGGCTCTGTCAACGCAGCTCACACTATACATTTCAAAGGCAAACGCTATGCGTTACATATGGTCCCTTCTACATTTGTCTATGACAAATGTCGTCTGCTAATTGGTCCGGGAGCCAACATTCATGTACCTCAATTCCTGAAAGAAGTTGCACAAACAGATGTTGAAGGACGGATTGGAATTGATAGACAAGCGTCAATCATTACGCAGCAGCACTCTGGAATTGACAGAAGCAATGGGCACTTGAAAAGCCTTGGCACTACCGAGTGGGGCGTTGGTCCAGCAGTTCAAGAAAGAGCAAAAAGGTCAGCCAAGTTAGCGAAGGACATACCGGAATTGAAGCAGTTTTTAGTAGATGTTGCTGGAGAAGCGAACGCAGCTATAGATTTAAATAAAACAGTTATTCTGGAAGGAACGCAAGGCTTGATGCTTTCGCTATATCACGGGTCCTATCCCTATGTAACTAGCCGTGACACAAGTGCTGCTGCCATTTGTTCTGAATCAGGAGTTGGTCCCAGTCGAGTTGATACCATTATGGTCGTGTTCAAAGCCTTTATTACCCGAGTGGGCGCAGGAGACCTTCCGGGAGAGTTGCCCAAGGATGAGGCTATTCGTCGTGGATGGTTCGAAACGGCAGCAGGGACTGGCAGAAATCGAAGGTCTGCCCCATTTAACTTCGATTTAGCTCAAAGAGTGGCAAAGATTCATGGTGCGACAGAAGCTGCAGTCACCAAATTGGATGTTTTGTTTCCAAGCTGTAAAAACGCAACTAGCTATGACCAATTGCCCAAAGAAGCAAAGGATTTCCTTGTCAAAATTGAAAAAGCAGCTCAGGTGCCTGTAACCCTTGTTGGTACTGGACCTGGTGCATTAGATATAATTGATAGAAGAGACTAAGCATAGCCTAGTAAGGTAACTCTCTTGAAGTTTTAGATTCCATTTCGTTTCTCATTATGACTAGGGGACATGTTATCCATGAGGGAGAACATCGTGACATATATATTTCTGTTTGTCTAACAAAATTCGAAATACTAAGGAAGGAGCACCTTAGTTGAGAAAAGAGATAACGAAAGAGCAAGCTAAAGGTCAATTTGAAACCCAGGACAAAAAGTTTACTCAGACAGATGAAACTACTAAGAAAGCTGAGAAGCTAGAAGAATTAACTAACGCCTTAGAAGCAGAGAAGAAACGCTCGGATGACTACTTAAACCGACTAAAGTACCTGCAGGCAGACTTTGAGAACTTGAGGAAAAGGATGGATCGCCAACTTGACGAAACCAGAAAATACTGCAATGAGCGACTGATTCTTGAGCTGCTTGAAGTTATGGATGAACTCGAGGGAGCAGTTCAAGAAGATAAAAAAACTGCACCGATAGCAGTCTTTCTTCAAGGTGTTGAAATGATTATGAAAAAGTTAGGAAAGATATTGGAGAAGGAAGGTGTTTCTCCGATAGAGTGTATTGGTCAAGCATTTGATCCATTAAAACATGAGATCATAGCAAAAGTTGAGAACGATGAAGAAGGAAAAATCATTGAAGAGGTAAGGAAAGGATATATTATGAAAGGAAAAGTGATTAGACCTAGCATTGTGAAAAT
>CP070730.1:1152986-1176977 GCA_020351305.1 Candidatus Bathyarchaeota archaeon | reverse complement strand
TTATTTTCTTGCCGGATGATGAAAAGGTATTTGTTTGAATAGATGATATCTCAGAGTTACACGGACGGCGATTCGAAAGCAGCCATTTTTAACATTTAGAATAAAGCTTACTCAACATATCTCTCTTCTTTCCATGGGTCAGCGGTATCGCTGTACCCTCTCTTTTCCCAATAACCCAATTCATTCTCATCGGAAAATTTGATCCCTTGTACCCACATAGCACTTTTATAAGCATATTTTTGGGGCACAATCAATCTAAGAGGTCCTCCTCGTTGTGGTTCCAACATCTTGCCCCCCAACTTATAGGCAAGTAATACGCTTTTCCCCAGTAAATCTGATATCAATAGAGAGGTTGAGTATCCATCGAAGCAGGAGAATATCGCGTACTTGGCACCCTCTTTTGGCTTGGCTCTCTCAACGATTGTTTTCATAGAGACTCCTTCCCATTTGTTATCAAGAATACTCCAACCTTCCACACAGTGAAAGTCTGAAGTATTCATGATAGATGGAAGTGCAAGGACTTCTTCATATGTTAAGGAGAAAGGGTTTTCAACTTTTCCATAGACCTTCAGCATCCAAGTTGCCAAGTCTATTTTTGGGATTTCACCCTTATGTCTCAAGGCTGTTTTCTTGATTTCAACTTGCCCAGGAGGCAGTTTTTCACTATTCACTAGACGTTTCCCCTTTCTTGGGCAGAGGAATTGGCTTTTTAAGTTTTTCGGCTACATAAGCTTTAAATAAGGCGAGGTTTTTCAGATTTCTGTCCTTTTGTGAGGGGATTCAGAGAATTTGAAGCGTTTAGGCCATGTGCTTCATCTAAGCACAAGTCGAAATTTGATTATGAAGGCCGAAGCTCTCCCAAAAATTGGCGATACAGTAGTAGATGGTCACCTCAAACCTATAGGAACAGTTTTCGATGTTTTAGGACCTGTCTCTTCACCATATATAGCAGTAAAACCTGCCATATCAGAGCCCCAACGTTTGGTTAAAAGCATATTATACACAATTCCTCCAACTGGACGGAGAAAGGAGAAAAAATATCATGGAAGATGAAGGAAGCTCTACTACTTCTGCACAATCAATAAAGGTGCAAAAATGCCCCGAATGCGGAAGCGACCGCCTTATACGCGATTATGAGACGGCAGAAATAGTCTGCATGGGATGTGGCATAGTCATAGCTGCAAAACTTCAAGATAGAGGACCTGAATGGAGGGCATTTGACCAAGAGCAACGGGCTAAAAGGACACGAGTAGGCGCACCGTTGACTTACACAATTCACGACAAAGGCTTGTCCACTATGATTGACTGGCATGATAGAGACGTTTATGGCAAGCGTCTTTCACCAGGTCAAAAGGCGCAGGTCTATCGTCTTAGAAAATGGCAGCGACGTATCCGAGTTTCAGATGCCACAGAGCGTAACCTAGCTTTTGCCCTTTCAGAAATAAGTAAAATTGCCAACAACCTTGGCTTACCAAAAAATATACTCGAAACCGCCTCGGTGATTTATCGCAAAGCTGTAAAAGAACGGCTTATTCGCGGTCGATCTATTCAAGGCGTTACTGCAGCTGCCATATACGTTTCTTGTAGACAATGTGGCCTTCCTAGAACCTTGGAAGAAATTGCGCAAGCTTCGAATATCAATAAGAAAGAGGTTGGTCGAAGCTACCGTTTCCTAATCAAGGAGCTTGATTATTCCATTCCACCGCTTAAACCAAGCCAGTATATCACAAAATTTTCAAACCAGTTGACGATGCAGGGCAAAGTGGAAGAGATTGCTCACAAAATCTTGGCAACCGCAAAAGAACTAAGATTGACTTCGGGGAGGGGCCCTACAGGTATTGCTGCAGCCGCAAGCTACATTGCATCAGTCTTGACAGGGGAGAGAAAAACACAGCGAGAAATTGCTGAGATTGCGCAAGTAACAGAAGTAACAATAAGGAACAGATACAAGGAACTCGTGGAAAGACTATCGTTCGCAATTAGCATCTAATCTCCGCTTTTCTTTTTCTGAATGAACGGCACGACACGATAATCCACGCACTAGCATGACCGATATTATCATCTTTGATGTAACAAAGCATTTTAACATAAGACTGATTAAACTACATTGGAGCGGTACACCTTGACCAATTGCCCAAATTGCCAAACCACGGTGGGCACACCCTTTAAAACATGGTCTGTATCGAGAAAAACTTCAAAACATGACGGTGTATCTGAAACATTTTTCGGAATGTTTGATTGCTTGGAATGCGGACACAGATTCCGTGCTGGGATTAAAGGGAATGAGACAGGCATAAAAGGTGTCGCGGAAAAAATCAAAGGAATCGAGGGAGAATTTGTGAATACTCTGAAAAATCTTAGGGAAAAACTCAAAACATTGACAACGGAACGAGCCAATTTAATCATAGAGATTGATGAACTGAAAAAACTGGCAGAGGATAAAGCCAACGCTTTGGAAAGCGAAATTGGCATGTTGAGAGAAGAGGTACAATCATTGAAACAGCTACTCGGTGTTGGGGAAATGGACCCAATGTAAATGCGCGCTCTACATCTCAGTTTTCTATCCAAATTTCTACGGCTGGTTAAGAATCCTTTTATTATCTATTTTATCCTTCTAGTTTATGCAGATATTACAATTTTCAACAGCTGTGCCTGAGGAGAAATATTCAACAAAGGAGCTTATGGGACTATTCCCAGGTGAAATCTCTGAAGACATCAAGAAAAACATCCTTAATTTGGGAGTAGAGAATAGACATCTAATGGATTACGATTGGACTTCAAAATCCGAGACCATTTTTACCGAAGAATCTATCATTGACCTTTGTTTAGAAGCCTGTAGAAAAGCCATCGAAAACGCTAGTCTATCGTTGAAAGACATCGGTTATTTTATTGTAACTTATGACGCAAACCCCTTTTTATGCCCAGGTCTCAGCCAACTTCTAATTCCGAAATTAGGCTTCAACCCACATATTAGACATGTTAATGTGCAGGGAATGGCATGCTCAGCTTTTACAAAAGCCCTTGATCTTGCACGGAACCATCTTACTG
Organism: Candidatus Bathyarchaeota archaeon; assembly: GCA_020351305.1. Lineage (GTDB taxonomy): Archaea > Thermoproteota > Bathyarchaeia > Bathyarchaeales > SOJC01. The sequence continues at coordinate 1,173,929 of CP070730.1, read as the reverse complement.
TACATCCCGACGATTTTGTCTTGCTCTGCATTTCTGGTGTAAATTCCTACTGGTTCATTAATCAAATTAGAGGGCTTAACAATATCATGAAAATCGATAGAATTAATTCAATAAGACGAGATGAAAGCAGAAGGAGAGAGTTGAGAAAGTGGATTGCAGCCATGGAATTTTTCCTTTTTGGAGATGGAGTAGCTGGGATCATAATGGCCAAGGAAGGTCGCGGATTGTCTATTAAAAAAATTGTTGAGGTAACGAATCTTGAGGAAAATGACTACTTAGCCGGATATGCAAGACTAGCATTATTAAATGAGCCATTTAAATTTGGTTTTTATTCCCACCTTGATAAGAAAATCCCAGAGCTTGGAATCAAATACATCTCTATGGTCCTCAAGAGATTGTTCGGGGAATGTGTTGAGCATCCTATGAAAGCTATGAAGAAGCTGGCAATCCATACAGGTAGCCAAAAAATACTTAGCCGAATTGCTGACCACAATAGGATTCCTCCCGAAAAGCTTGTTGAGTCATTCCAAATCCTCAGAGATTTTGGAAATTTGGCTGGAGCAAGCTTACCATTTATCCTTCAAAGAATAGTTACGACTGGAAGCCCCTCAAAAGGCGACACGGTCTTGACTCTTGGTTATGGATGGGGCTTCTCGGCTTCCGCAAGCTCTCTTATTGTTAATCAAACTTAGCTTCTGGACGCTCCAAGACAGTGTTTGGTGCATGTTTGAAGGATTGGACATTGGGTCTTTTGGGTGTACTTAGCTTCGAAGATTTTTTTCTGAACAGGTACAAATGTGATCGCGTGTGCACTGGGTGAGGCTAAACTCTTAAAGGGAAGAGTTTTGTCATTCTAGACCTATGCCCTATAAGTTCAGCTTCGATCTTTCAAGAATACCCAAGACTTTCTTTCGAGAACTCGCGAGCATAACCAGTGAAAAAAGCCTTCATAGAAAACTTGGAGGTCGAGCTAGATATTTAGCTGAAAAATTCAGGATCCAAGAGATCACTGGCCTAGAAGTTTCCGATGCTCTCATGCTGGTAGAAGACCTTGTCGACATATATGTTAGAAACCTTTCAGAGACACAGAAGTTTCATAAAACTAAGAAGCGCGCTCTTCTTCTACCCCACTGTGCCCGTAAATACATGGATCATCATTGCCAAGCAAACTTCAATCCGGAAATACCTTCTTACAGCTGTGGGCATTGCTCAGAAGATTGCTTAGTCAGAAGGGCAACAAAGCTTGCAAACGAAAATGGAATTGATGTTTTTGTACTAGCAGGCAGTTCCTGCGTCCCCCAAATATTAAAGAAGAATGGATATGAAGGGATCATTGGCGTCGCCTGCAGCCATGAGTTGAAAATTGGCGGTGATTTTATGCAATATCTTGGCTTGACTGGGCAAGCAATTCCACTAACAAAGAATGGATGCGCAAATACGAGGTTTAGTTTAGAAACCTTGAAAAAAATTATGACTAACTCATAACCTTGAAAAAAGTACAACACAGACAATAACTTCTGCTACATGGACTTTTAAACCAACCAAATAAATTACGAGCGCGCTCATTTGTGAAGAGCTTTAGAAAAACTTATATTACAAAGCTGTTTCTGTTGTTCCGCATAATAAAACAACGAAGGTATATGAAAAATGTCACAACCAGAACTGGCAGGAACTCCTGTTCTAATTCTCCGTGAAGGCTCTTCAAGATCAAGAGGAAGAGACGCTCAACATGCTAACATCATGGCAGCAAAAATCGTGGCAGAAGCTGTAAAATCATCACTTGGCCCAAAAGGCATGGATAAAATGCTCGTAGACAGCTTTGGCGATGTCACAATAACAAGCGATGGACGCACAGTCTTGGATGAAATGGACATACAACACCCAGCAGCTAAAATGATGGTCGAAGTGGCCAAAACTCAAGACAACGAAGTTGGCGATGGAACAACAACAGCTGTAGTAGTCTCAGGAGAACTCCTATCACAAGCCGAAGACCTAGTTAACAAGAATGTTCATCCAACAGTCATCATTGACGGATACAGAAAAGCATCCAACAAAGCTCTAGAAACACTAGAAAAAATCGCCACTAAAGTTAGGCCTACTGATAAAAAATTCCTCAAGAAAATCGCAATGACTTCAATGGCAAGCAAACTTGTCTCAGAAAACCGTGACTATCTTGCAGACTTGGCAGTAGACTCCATTCTTGCTGTAGCTGAGAAAGCTGGAACTGAATACAAAGCTGATTTGGATGACGTAAAAATCCAGAAGAAACCCGGAGAGTCGATCAGAGACACAAAACTCATAGAAGGAATCGTAGTTGACAAAGAAGTAGTTCATCCTGGAATGCCGAAGAGAGTTGAAAATGCAAAGATAGCCTTACTTGACATCCCATTAGAAATTGAGAAAACAGAGTTTGACGCAAAGATCAATATTGAGAGCCCCGAGCAGATGGAAGCTTTTCTCAAACAAGAGGAAAACATGCTGAAAAAAATGGTGGACAAAATAATAAAAGTAGGCGCAAACGTGGTGATCTGTCAAAAAGGCATTGATGACCTAGCTCAGCATTTCATGGCGAGAAAGAAAATTCTAGTAGTACGACGTGTCAAAAAGTCAGACATGGAAGGCTTGACGAAAGCAACTGGCGGAAAAATTGTCAGTAACTTAGATGGCATCACAAAGAAAGACCTCGGTTACGCTGCAATCGTGGAAGAACGAAAAATTGGAGACGATAAAATGACCTTCGTCGAAGGATGTAAGAATCCTCATTCGGTCACAATCCTGATCCGCGGCGGAACAGAACGTATTGTAGATGAAGCAGAACGTTCTATTCACGACGCTCTCTGCGTTACAAGAGACGTAGTCGAAGAACCAAAAATCATGCCTGGCGGAGGAGCACCAGAACTTGAAGTAGGAAGAGTATTAAAGAACTACGCAGAAACCTTGCCTGGAAGAGAACAGCTGGCAGTGATGCGCTTCGCTGAAGCATTAGAAGCAGTACCCACGACACTAGCTGAGAATGCAGGGTTAGATCCAATAGACATAATTTCCGAGTTGAGGGCACACCACGAAAAGGCACAAATGTGGGCTGGAGTAGATGTTTTCAACGGTAAAGTAGGCGACATGAAGAAAGCAGATGTTTACGAACCACTCTCCGTAAAGAAGCAGATCATAAAATCTGCAACAGAGGCGGCCACAATGATCTTAAAAATCGATGACATAATCGCTTCTGGCAAAGCCAAGATGCCGCCTGGACCTCCAGGTGGACCTGGCGGTATGCCTCCTGGCGGAATGGGCGGAATGGGCGGAATGCCCCCGGGCATGTAGGAGTCTTGACGGACGTCTTCTGCCAACAAAATTGAAGTAGGTCCTCCAAAACTAACTCGTTTCGAGAAGGCAAGAATAGTGGGTGCTAGGGCGCTTCAAATCGCCATGGGAGCCCCTATTCTTATAGAGCCTTCAACTCTTTCTAACCCAATTGATATTGCCTTAAGCGAGCTAGAATCCAGAATCCTTCCCATCACTATTCGCAGAGAGTTACCGGATGGGATGTCTCAAGATGTGCCAATCAAGTGGCTTTTTCAAGAAGAATAAGATGTCTTGGAAATAAGTTTTCTTTTATTCTTGCATAACTCTTTCTGCTTTTCTCAAAGTCTCACTAATCCTTTTCCAGTGAGCTCCTTGCCAATAGATTTTTCCGCATCTTCCACACTGCCAAAACTCCTCATAATGAGCTTTTGTAGAGGGTAGAATTTTTTGAGAAACTTCTGGCTTTTTTACCTGTTTTATTTTTGCGTTACATTTTGGACAGCGTGAGATGTCAGGATTAATTTCAAGCTTTAAACCAAATCGTTTAGACAGGCTTGCCAGACACTCGACCTTGTCTTTTCTTTCGATAAAAAAAGTGCTTGCGTGTTGATTTGTTGCTTGCTGGTAAAGGTCAGCATCTCTTGTTAGCAGGGTGCGTTTCTCGCTTTTGGCGATTTTTATTATTGTTTTGTCATCCAGGTTCTTGGCGTATTTTACGTTGTGACCTAGCATACGGAGCCAACGTGTCAACTTGCCTAACATGCCATCAGTCACGAACTTCAACCTGTTTTCCACCATCTTTGAGTTGCAGATTGTTTTTTGAGATGGGGGCACACACATAAATGCTGTTCGCAATATACTACGCATGCATTGCGTTGGCAAACTTAAGCACCCTTATTTGATGGTAAACACCCTTGCGAATAAGGTTGGAGATTTGAACTGACTGAATTTCGAGAATTAACAATCGATGACTATGATGCAATAATCAAGCTTTGGAAACTAGCAAACTTACCCTTTAAACCAAAAGGCAGAGAAAGTAAAAAATTATGAAGAGACAGATGAGCAACTTTCCAAGGCTTTTCATCGGTGCATTTCACAGACAAGAGCTTGTGGGAGTCGTAATAGGGAGCTTCGATGGAAGAATGAAGGGATGGATTAACCGTCTAGCAGTATCCCCCAAGCATCGACGAAAGGGAATTGCCCATCAACTAATCAAAGCGGTGGAAAGAGCCTTGGAAAGGCGAGGGGTTGCGATCTTTTGTGCACTAATTGAGACCCCTAATGAAGAATCACTTAATGTTTTCAAAAATTGGGCTACTCAACTCACAGGGAAATTCTGTATGTTAGCAAGCGGAAAAGTACGGATATATGAAGCAGTTTATCCGCTACGTATTATTCTGCCAGCCCCTGGCTTAGCCACAACCTCGCCTTCATCCATAACTAACTGCCCGTTCACAAAAGTTTTTATCGGCATGCCCTTCACAGACCACCCATCAAAGGGGGAATATTTCGCTTTCGAGTAGAACTCATGCGACTTTATTTTTTCTCGTCGTTTCATATCAACAACTGTCAGGTTTGCATTGCAGCCTTCTTTCAAGAAGCCTTCATTGTGAAGGCGAAATATCTCAGCTGGTCTCTCTGCTGTTAACTTCACCAAATTGGCTATAGTAAGCCGACCTTCGTTCACCTTCGTTAGAAGCAAAGGCAACAATGTTTCCAGCCCTGGGATGCCAGGTTTGACATTCCAAGCAGAGTCTGCTGTTTTCTCTGACACCAAATGTGGTGCATGATCAGATGCTATAACGTCAATTTGACCTCTTCCAACGGCGTCCCAAAGCTCATTCATGATATTCTTGTTTCTTACTGGAGGGTTAGTAAGGAGCATTGTACCTTGACGTTTTAAATCTTCATCTGTCAACAACAGGTGATGAGGTGTGATTTCGCAGCTTACCATCAACCCACGCTTTCTTACGCCGTTGATAAGTGCAAGAGCCTGTTTAGAGCTTATGTGGCATAAATGAATTTGAACATTGGTTTTGCGAGCGATTCGGAGAATTCTTTCGACAGCTTTAGCTTCAACCTCTGGCTTGTGTGCTTTAAGATATGCCTCAATATCCTTATGCCCAAGCCTTTGCTCTAATTCCGCAGCAGTTTCCACTGCTTCTTGGTCCTCAGCATGAACTGCTACTGGGGCTCCGAGTTCACTGACTTTGTTGAAAGCCCTGAATAGAGCGTCATCGTTCTTTATGTCAAGTCCTCCTATCTGTGTGTTGAGGAATAGCTTGAAAGCCACTGCTCCATCATTGATCACGCTCGTGATTTCATCCTCGTTTCGAGGAAATGCCGAGTAAAAGCCGACGTTTGCCACTGTGGAACACTTAGCTTCTTCTATCCGCTTTCTAAGAGAAACGCAATCCATTGTTACTGGCTCGTTATTGGGCATGTCTAGAACCGAGGTGATGCCACCCGCAACAGCAGCTGCAGTTCCTGTGAAGAAGTCTTCTTCATAAGTTTGTAGCTGATCGCGAAGATGAACATGTATATCTATTAAGCCTGGAAGCAAAAGGTACCCATGTAAATTGATTTCATTAGATGCAGAAGGCAGGTGAGCTTTCTTGGCGACCCTGATTATTTTGCCTTCTTCTATTGCTACGCCACCTTTTACAATCCGTCCTTCAGTGAAGATTTTTGCGTTGTGGAGAACAGTGTTGACGCTCAAAGCTCTTCTCACCATCTTTACAGCGATATGGGGATTCTCCCATAGTGTGATAAGTAAAGAAACACTCGGTTCTTTTTTGGCTTTACGGTTAATTTAATTATAAGTTTTCGCAAGACAAGATAGCTTGAGTAGTTCAGCTCTCTCACAAAGAGCTGGTCATTATAAAGTGTTTTTGAGCGCTTGTTTTTAGAGGGTCTATTTCTCGATAAGTTTGAAGAAGTCACGTTCGGTGATTATCCCAGATAATTGCTCATTCTTAATAACCAGTAATGCACCAACGTTTTTATCATTCATGATTCTCGCTACCTCGCCCAAATCCGCATCTAAAGAAATTGTGATCACGTTTGTGGCCCCAATTTTTATTGCAGGAGTCTGCAAGACTTGAAGAATGGTTCCGGAGCGTAAATGCTGAAAAACTTCACCAGATCCGAAAAATCTAACCACATCCATTGCGGTAACTATGCCAACAACCTTACCTTCAGATACAATCGGTAAACGGCGGAAGCCTTTTTCTATCATTGTTCTTTCAGCCTCAAAAATCGTTGTTTGAGGGGTCGCGGTGACCACATTTGTAGTAATCAGGTCCTCAACTTTGACTCGGCTAATTTTACCCCTAAAGATGTTCAGTAGATCCCTTTCTGTGACAATTGCCCAAACCCTGTTTTCCTCATCTACTACTGGCAAGCCGCCCACTTTGTGTTCTTTCATAATTCGAATTGCATCGCCTATCGTGGATGAGGTTTTTACTCTTGGGGGATTTGGTCGAATTATTGACTTAACTGGTTCATTTATTGCTTTGAAAAAAGAACCTTTGTAATTTTGTTGAATTATCTGGAACTTTTCGCCTCCGCCTAGGTAGTTGACAATATCTCTGCTTGTTACGATTCCTTGAAGCTTCTTCGTTCCGGAGTCCACAATAGGTATGCGGCGGAAGCCTTCCTTAGACATGATATGGACAATGTCATAAATAGATGTTGTAAGTGAGGCAGTGACTACTGGTCGCCTAACTATTGTCATAATTTCTCCTTCGCGAGGTCTAGATGGACGGGATTTCTGCTTTGCTGGTCCTCTCTCCCGCAGCGTTCTCCTAAAAGATTCATCTTTTCTATGACCTGATGTCAAGTCCAATCAAACCTCAAACAATAATTTCAGGTATTCCTCTTCAACCATGTCTACAAACATGCCTTTCTTGCTAATAAGTGATAATCGTTCAATGCACTGGAAAGCACGCGCTTTTGCCCCAAGCCTATTGCATCAAGTGGGGAATAGCTGTGATTCTAAAGCCTTACAAGTGGAGATCTGCTTGTTCTAGTACTCGTCCTCATTCTCAGTGCGGCAGTCTTCGCAGAGAAATTCACCCTCAACCTCCCTCAGCCAGCTTGACCACTGTCCACAACGGTCACAGTATCCTGCCATAGGAGAACTTTCCAATTCTTCTTCCATGTTTCCGCTTTCAATACGAACCTGCTCTTGAATAGTCTCGAGGAGTTCTGGCGTAATGGCTAAAACATCTTTGCTTGAGATAATACCTACAAGGTCATTCTTATAGACAACCCCGAGCCTTCGTACGTTTAACCTACTCATTTGCCTTGCCGTGTTGCTAAGGGTTTCATCAGGATTTATTGTAATTAATGGTGATGTCATAACATCTTTTGCTATGATTTTGCCAGGCAACTTGTTTTTAGCTAGGACTCGTGTTACAAGATCTTTCTCAGTGATTATCCCCAATGGTCTTCCATCTTTGTCTGTTACGATTATACAGCCCAATTGGTGTGTTTCCATAAACTGGGCTATTTTATCCACTGTCTCTTTCTCATCAACTGTGATAACAGGACTAGACATAACATCTTTAACCAGCATACGAGTTCTCAAACCGATCTCAGACACATCTATCCCACATATACGAGAATAAAGGAATGATATATTAAAATTGCGTGCGCAATTTTGTACAACCTTCTTTTTACGAAAAACATGAATGTAAAATCTGGTGTTTTCAGAACCATTTATACATCTTCGATTGCTTTGCAACTAACATGCGCGTGCGCCGAAACAAAATTGTAGGAAACTATTGAAGATACAAATGCGATGGTTGGACATCTCTCTGGCGTGCGTATCCTCTAAGAATCTAATGATTGGATAACCTTCCTTTCCCGAAGGGAATCAAAGCCTGTATTTCCTCTAGTGGGATCTTCGATATCTTTTCTTGGAGGTTCTTAGCAGCTTTCTGTTTCAGCATTTGCCGAATTCGATTTGCTAATTTGCTGCTTGGGAGGTCTCCAGGAATAATCTCCACGTAGATATTGGTTCTAGTCCTCACGGCCTCTTTCGGTCCGACTATTATGGCGAAAGGCTTTTTCTTAACATTGATTCCAACAGCAAGTCGTACCAGTGTCTTTTTGATGAAGTTTTTTTTACCATGTACTGAAAACGCTCCTTTAGGCAAATATTCTTTTGAAGGAGGAGTTTTACTCAGTTGTTCTGGATAAACCCAGTAAACGTCTATTGCACCGAATTTCATTCGCCAAGCTCTTGAATGCGAAGCTGCTAGTTGGGCTGCTTCGTGTAGTGACGCGTCAGAAGGGGTTTTTCCTTCTGCTTTTATTAGCACAAAAGGGGCACCTATAATGTCAGCGTGAAAGACCAAGTCGCCAGGCTCTGCATGTTTCTTTATTAGAATTTCGTTCGTGCCTGCGTCTTTTCCGCCCACGACCAATAAGTCTTCTGACGTGTAGAACCATCTAAATTTCTCATACCAAGCCTTTTTTCTTTTCTTAAGAAACGGTTTGCTAGTTTCTTCAACTGCAATTGCCTTTTTCCGCTTCAAATCTTCTATACGTTGCATAGTTTCTGCTATTGCCTTCTCAGCGCCCTTCGCTTTTTTCTCTGTTTTCTTCGCTCGATTATAGTATTTTGTCGCATTTTCTTGAACAGTGCTGCGAAGCTTTAGAGAAAAAGGTATGTCTTCAATTGATACATTGAGGATTAACTTCTTTGTATCTAAAGATTCAAAATAATTCGATGGGGTTATCCCATTCTTTTTCTCTTCCTCAATCTTTGAACATGCTTCTTTCCATGAATTCCCACTTTCCTTTTCATTCACAATTCTCTGTAAAAGCGATTGCAGCTGATGGAAATTAGCATAGATTTTGTCTCCAATTTCTCTCGAAAGCTTCGCTTGTCGTAGAGCCTTTTCTAAAGACGTTTGTTGTTCGGTAAGGATTCTTTGTTGTTTAGCTATTTGTTGCTCAACTTTCTTTGCAGCTGTGGTTTCCACCTGTTTAGTAAGAGTTTTTATATAGTATTCGTCTAGAGCTTCATTGAAGCTTTTAAATTTCTCACATATTAGTTCACTATACTTTTTCAAGGTTACTGGAACAACGTCAATCCATTCGCCATTTTTGTCGATAATTGCGCATGGTTCAAATCTCCCAGTCCTAATGTAGGAGCACATCGTGTCGAGAGCCTCAAAGATTTGTTTGAGGTCACCTTTGCCTAGTAATTCACATTTCTTACTTTTATCCACCTGAGCGCGAAAGAGAATTTCTTCTGCATAGATACCGCTTATACTTAGAAATTTTGACAGAGCTTTGATCACTTCAAAGCCTTTAAGGCTTTTAAGCTCCTTCAAGTCTGAAAATTTCAGGCTCATAGGGTTCTTTCCGCTGGGAGGAGCTTGCTGGAAAAGTTTCCCTCGTAAAATGCTTCGGTCACGCATTGTTTTAAAAGAAATCGCTTGCTTAATGAAATTCTGAGAGTCGATAAGTATTATGTTACCGTGACCAAAAAGCTCCAAAACTATTCTAAATTCTTCCTGTCTTGCTCTGACTTTGATTATAACAATACGTTCAAACTCGTACTGGTTGATTTCAGTAATGGTTCCATTTCGGATGTGTTTGCGGAGAGCCATGCAGAAAGCTGGCGGTCTTTTAGGTTTAGCCAGAGCATATGAAGTCAAATGTAAACGTTTACCGGACTCCATTAAGAGACTCAAAGCTGGCTGGCTTGGTAGATGAAGTTTGAGAACCACCGTTCTTCCATCAATCTGGTATATGTTCTTAATTCTGCTTCCAATAAGACAGCCTTTCAACTCTATAACAAGGGTAGCTACATCAAAGCTTGTCAGTGTCTTCTGCAAGACTCCTCTCCTAACAGACAGAAACATTAGAGCACTTTAAAGATTTATAGGCTACCAGCTTACGCCTTCCAATTAAAACTTAAATTAGGCAATGAATGTATAAGAAAAAGCATAACATCGATTGAGTGGGAATTCATGAAACCATTAACAGCGATTTACTGGACTCGCGCAGGCTTAGGCATAGTTATCGGAGTATTATGTGCACTCTACGTCTATTTTTCAGTCTCAAGCGAGCTTGCCAGCATATACACATTGTTGACCGGCTTGTCCTTTGCGATGCTCTTCTATATCGCTAGCTTTTATGTCATAAAACCCAAGTTTTCCGGGCAAATTGAAAAACCGTCGAAGCTCGTAACCCAAGGAATTGGAATTTACTTCTTTGCCTGGCTTGTTTCATGGATTCTGATACTAACTTTGCTTATGCCATCTGTATCAGTCAGCATTTATGCCGATGGAATATTAGCAGAAGGCTCAGAATTTCAGGTTTTCGTGTGGAAACCTGAAGGACTGGTTCAAAAAATGAATACATCGACTGGAACCCTAACATTTACTTTGCTGCCACCAGGGAGCTACATCATTGAGTTAACGAACCCTCTTGAAGGTTATTCCGTAGAGAACCAAACTATAACAGTGGGCTGGCTACAGAGCAAAAGTGTAAATATTACTCTCACGCAGGCTTCCGAGTAGATTCAGCATATTGAATAATGCTGGTTTGACCTTCAACATCATTTCCTGACGTTGAATCGATAATAGTTTTAATTAGCAGCTGTGTATAATCAGCCCAAGCTGAGAAGAAACCTCGATCGTAGTCCTCTTGAAACCTATTATTCACATGTTTGAGGAAATCTTCTCGATGTTGTCTAATTGTTGTTATATCCTTGGAGTTAAGATTTTGTAGAAAAGTGTATTGATTTCCATTAGTCTTCTGGGCTAGTAGGAGACCTTGAAGGGCTTCACAGTATCCATCATCCCACTGAGTTTTTCGTGCCTTTTGCTTTATACGTTGCAGTTGTCTTTGGGCTTCTGTGAGTTGGCGATTGTTAACAAGTTGGAAGTAGCGTATAGTAAGGGCTTGGGGAAACGTGCTTATTTCATCTTCTTCCTTTGCTTTCACCTTCTTCGACTTCCTCGATTCCATTTATAGTTATTTTAAAGATACCTTCTCCATCAGGAAGGTAGGGACTAGATACAAGACGAGCAATCCTCACAGGTCCACGAGCTGATTCACGAAGGTAGACGCGTGTGTGGCTAGTATGCGCAACTACGTGACCACCTATAGGATGGACAGCGTCACCAAAGAAAACATCAGGTTTTGCCATGACTTGATTTGTGACTACTGCCACTGCATTGAAGGCTCTTGCAAGTCGGATGAGTTTGTGCATATGTTTGTTGAGTTTTTGCTGGCGAACAGCCAGGGTTTCCCGGCCTATATATTCACTTCTGAAATGGCTGGTTAGGCTGTCGACGACGATAAGGCGTATGTTGTTTTGCTTAATGATTTTATCAGAGTTTTCTAGAAGGAAGACTTGGTGGTCGCTGGTGTAAGCGTCTGCTACAATAACATTGCGTGCAACTTGTTCCGGATTGAGATTGAGGTGTTCCGCCATGCTAACTAGACGTTCAGTGCGAAAAGTATTCTCAGTGTCTATGTAGAGGGCTGCCCCGTTTAAGCCTCCTTGCTCGACAGGGAGTTGGACATCAACGCAGAGTTGGTGGCAGAGCTGGCTTTTTCCACTCCCATATTCGCCATAGAATTCGGTGATGGTTTGGGTTTCAAGTCCACCGCCAAGGAGATTATCGAGTATTGCGCTACCTGTTGTTAAGCGTGAGATTGTTTGGCGTTGTTTGAGAAGCTCGTCTGCTCGTGTGAAGGAGAGGGTGATACTCCCGCGAGCGAGACGAATAACATCTAGGGCTTTTTTTTCGCTAATTCCTGCTGGCTCAAGTTCACGAGCGGTGGCGGTGGCAAGAGATTCGATTGTGTGGAAGCCCATTTCTTGGAGTTTTTTGCTGGTGGCAGGGCCAACACCAGGAAGATCTTCCAAGCACTCATACTTTGGTTTAGTTGAAATTGTGGAATCAGTTAGAGGTTCAGGTTCGTCTTCAGTAACTGTCATTTTCTTAACTACTGTCCTCTATTTGCATACAGGACCAAGGGAACAATTTAATGTTCACCATATTTAAATTACACGAAGAAATAGAGCCCATTTTCGGGGAGAGGGGGCTGAAACTACTGATGAATACGACAAGAACGCTCCAAACAAGAACGACCTAAACTCGCTATTGACAGGCTAGCTTTTGTATTTTCTCTAATAGAGCTTAGATTGAAACACAAAACATATAAACCTCCACACAACCCCACAGACAGAAAGTAGGCAAAACTCATGGGCAAACGAATTCGTGTACAAAGGCGAGGTAGAGGAGGTCCAGCTTACCGAGCATCCACACATAAAAGAATAGCCCCCGTCCAATATCCATCGCCAGACAAAATTCAACAAGGTGCGGTTCAAGCCACAATAGAGACTATCATCCATGAACCTGGGCGAGGTGCACCTCTCACAAAAATAAGACTCCATACAGGGCAACAATATCACTCTATAGCTCCAGAAGGAATCTATGAAGGCCAGACAATCCAAATTGGGGATCAAGCACCAGTTCAAATAGGCAATATCCTCCCCCTAAAAAAAATTCCTGAAGGCACTATGATCTGCGACATAGAACTCCAAGTAGGAGACGGAGGAAAAATCGCTCGATCCTCTGGAACATATGCAACCCTCGTCTCACACACCCCCCAAGGCACCATGATAAAGTTCCCATCAGGAAAGACAAAATACATTAACCCCTTATGCCGCGCTACCATAGGGATAGTCTCTGCCGCAGGTCGTCTCGACAAGCCCCTCCTAAAGGCCGGCAAGAAGTATCACCTAAAGAAGGCAAAAGGGCATAAATATCCACGAACACGGGGCAGAGCTATGGTCGCCGCCGTCCACCCTTATGGGAGCAGCGGGAAGGGAGGTCGCAAAGTCACTACTGTTTCACGTGGCGCTCCCCCAGGTCAGAAGGTTGGCTTGATTGCGGCTAGAAGTGCAGGCCGGAAACGAAAAAAGAGAAGATGACAATCATAAAAAAGATTAATAAACGACCATAATTATGGATTGAGCGGGAAAAAATCAAATGCCAAAGCAATTCACTTACCGGGGACACACGCTCGAGCAATTACAAAGCTTGTCGATGGATGAGTTTATACTCTTACTCCCATCGCGCCACCGTAGAAGCCTACAACGTGGACTCACAACTGAACAACGTGTACTTCTGGAAAACGTAAGAGGAGCGAAGGCAGCTGTAGATAAGGGGCAAAACGTTATAATCAAGACACATGCCCGGGATATGGTCATTCTCCCAGAAATGATCGGTGTAACCATACTACTCCATAACGGGAAAGAATTCAACCCTGTTGAGATTACGCCCTCAATGATTGGACATTATCTTGGGGAATACGTCATCACAAACAAACCTGTAAAACATGGGCAACCAGGCATTGGAGCTTCAAGATCATCGATGTATGTGCCACTGAAGTAGCTTCAATCTTTTTATGCCCTATAACTTGGCTCACTTTTCTTCTTTCTACCATCCACTAAAGGTACTTTAGGCAAGGGGATTGGTGGCGGAATTTGCAGCGTTCTAGATATAAACACAGATTCCAGAAATACAATATTCGAAATAGTCTGCACGATCACAGGTGGAGGCGCTTTTTTCTCCCCATAAGAAGTGTGTATTTTCTTCAATTCCTCTTCCTCTCCACTGACATGGGCTTTTCCTCTAACGCTAATTTGAGCCACTGCAGGATTGTAGCTTATTGTGAATACAAAGGGCACTTCCAATGAATTATCACTTGATTTAGTTACACTTATGAGGTTGAGGTTTGTAGCAATCTTGACTGGTGGAAGAGGACGCTTAATTTCCCAGAAACGCTCAGCGGAGATATTGTTAATGAAAACATTTACGCGAATTTTCATCTTAACTTGACTCAGTCTGCTGCGTCCCCCACTACTCTTGGCTTTGCTTATATCGTGTGAAGCCACAGTTGCCGCAAGTATGCCTGTTTCCATGGTCACCCATGAAGTATCCAGGACCGCATCTTTCGCAGAAGGGTCTTAGTCGAGTCAAGCTTTCTTCATCAAGTTTATAGTAGCTGAAAACTTTCTTTTCATCCTTTTTCTTTTTTACTGTTTTTGGCTTCTCAGGCTCCAGAATCTGCTTCTCCACAACTTCTTCAGAAGATTCCTTCTGGATTTCTGTTTCCTCTTTGACCTCTTGCTCCTTAGACACTTTCTAACCCTCCTTCTTCGCTTCTTCGGTTTTGGGGGTGGCTTTCTCTTTCTTTGCTTCTTCCTTTTCAAGTTCTATTTCTTTATCTTCTTCCCTTTTTATAGGAGGTTTCTTAATTGTTTCTGTCTTTGGCGCTCCCTTTTCTTCTGGCGCTCCCTTTTCTTCTGATTTCTCAGGTGGCATGTTACGAGCAATTATGTGTTTGCGTTCGACAAGCTTTGCTTGCTCAGGTGATTTGTAGATATTCGCTTCCCCTATTGCCGTCATAGTTCCTGTTTTTGTTTCCACTTTTTCTACAAAGATTAAGTCTAATTTGGTTTTGAGCAAATTAGATAGGTCTTTCCTCAACTCCAAACGCGAAGAAGTCTGTCCTTCTTCGTCATGATTGACTTCAAAAACTACTTCATCTCTTTTAAGCAGAGGATTATGCTTCTTGGATAGAATTTTCGTCTTCAAATTTACTCTTCCATTGATGGTGATCGTGGCACAAAGAAAAACGGCTTTGTCCTTATAAAGTTGCTCCCACGAGTTGTGAGGTAAGCTCTGGATGCATTTGGCACTTTAGCCATTTGGTGATAACACAACCGATAGTCATGTTGGGGCTTGATACATATTTTGATTTATAGCTTGGAGTATCGCTGTGATTTTGAAATTTTTATTGGAAATTAGTATGTTTGGGTTAATTATGGATGGTTTTTTGAATGGTCTTGTGCACGCGTCTTGATTAGGTGCCTTTTGAATCGTTTTTCATTGCTTCCACAATTTTTAATGTCTTCTGCTTCATTGTGGGTGTTGTTTTTACTGCTACTACTCCTTTTCTAGGTTGCCCATAGAGTACTAAAGAATTCTCAGGTGCAACTAGAATGGCAACTAGTGTTAGTAAATCCTCTTCTCCTTCAACAATAATTTTTGTTCGTTCAGGGCTTTTCATTGCCTTTTCTATTGCTAACCAAGCTTCGTCTGTGATTGTTCCAGCTGGATTCTTCACACTTTCGACTTGGTCAGCTGTGGCAGAGATCGGAGGTATTCTTTTTCTCATGATTTTGTTATCAACAATTAAGATGTCAGGCAGAAGCGAATTATTTGTTATGTCTTGGGAAACTTGGTCGCCAACGGTTACTAACTTTTCTGGTTTTTCTTTTTCAATCAGCGTTTTTACAATTGTCATAGTTTCTTTTTTGGATCCAGTAATTAAAATTCCAAGTGGCTTTTTCAGTCGTCTTCGAAGGTGTGGGGTCAGATGGCGGATGTTAATCACCGTTGGTTTTCAAAGAATTTTTCTATAGATCGATCATATGTTCTTTCAATTTCAGATGAAAAAAGACAGCCGGGTAGTTCGTTTCGTTCACGATGATAACGGATGCATTCGCAACATTTGCCTTTCTTCTCACACGAGGGATAAGTGCATTTGCATTGTTTGAGATTCACATCAATATTTGGGCAAATTTCTTCAGAATGCATTTGATCACGCTCTTGTATTTAGGCAGCTAGCATTTATTCGACTATCGTACGCGCAAGGCGTATCGTCCCTTTTCTTTTATTCCCATCACTTTTGCAATTTCAGAAGCTGCAGGATCGATGACAATAACAAGCCCGCTGAAATCGTCACTCAAGGTTGTAGTTTTGCATTTTGGGCACAAAACGCCAGTTGTGATCATATGGCATTCCCGGCAAGCCTTTTCAGTCAATGATACTCTCCTCCTTTTCATCAGTCTGCGCGCGTGCCTCCTTTGCAGCCTTCTCTTTCTTGACTTCGCTTCTCATTTTTTTCACTCCTTCCTTTACCCACTCAAGCTTTCCAAGAAAAGGTTGCCTAGCAGTTATTCCAATTTTGCCGGATCTCCCACCTCGCGCTAGTGAAACTGCTGTTATTCTAGCTCTTACATGGTCTCCCGTAGATAGTTTTCGTCGAGTTTCCTTTCCCATCAGCACACTTTGCTTCTCATCATAAGAAATAAAATCATTCATCAATTGTGATACATGAAGCAAAGCATCGATTGGCCCAACTCGCACAAAAGCTCCAAAGTCTGCGATTTCTACTACTTCGCCTTCAATAATTTCATGAATTTTCGGATAAAATGTCAGGAGAGAGAAGGAAACTTTGTGGTATGTGGCTCCATCACCTGGAATTATTTTGCCTGTTGGGTTGACCTTGATGTCGGTTACAGCAACAGCATATCCAAGTTCTTCGTCTACCATGCCATCATATTTTATTCTTAGTTGTTCCCGACCTGCTTGTTTAAGGGGGTCGCCAAATTTTTCTGGTGGGATGCGGATTGTATCTTCCAGAACAAGAAGCTTAAACATTTTGGTTTTTCCTCTGCCTTGGACAGGTGTGCCTTACATAAACCTTTAAAGGATTTTAAAAGCTTTTTGAATTGACATATTCCTTACTTCTAGAAGCTGATTGTTGGATGTTCTCCCTCCATGAAAGCTGGCTAAGAAATTTAGATAGCTCCATCTACAGCAAGGTGGGTTTTTTGTCTCATATATATGACTGGCACGTTTAATTTTCTAAGTTTCTTCTTCAGAGCCTTATCATTTGTTGCGACACAACATTTAATTTCAGAAGCCACTCGAACAATCACGTCGTCATGTGATTCTTCGCGGCCTTTTTCTGCAGGAATCTGACGACAGTGTTGGGCGAATTTGAGTGCAAAAGCTGCTTGACGCTGCAGCTTTGTTGGTCTGCCTTCAGCCATCTTCTGTAATTCTTTATGGGTTGTTGAGAGAATGATTGGTTCGAAATTCCGGTTTAGGATTCTTGATAATTCTACGAAAATGTCTATCCTAAATTTAGAAGGGATGAAGAGGAAACTTGAGTCCAGTATTACTTTTAATGATTTTCTAGGCGTTCTCATAGTGACTCCGTCTTTTGTGCTTAGCTGGACTTATATTTTCAGATTGCAGTTGAGCTTGCGTTATGTTTATTTCACTATGCCATAACCGATTAGACGCCATCTTCCAGCAATTTTTCGACTTAGTGCTCCTCTCATCTCTTTTTCAACACATACAGGACGCCTGAGTTTCATGGTTGCTTCTTCTTCTTTCACTGAAACGACTTCACCTGCTGTAATCGATGTGCCTATATCTAGAAGGAGGTTTTCCTTTGGGTGTATCTTATCTATTTCAACCATTTCTTTGGTTCCAATTGCGCGCTCAAAGAAATGTGTTTCCACAGTAAGTTCTGATATAGTTGGAGGTAGTTTCCCTGGCAATCCGGCTAAGTTGCCGATAAGGCTGTCAGCTTTGGTCAGTGATGGGTCGAGCAATGTTCCAATTCCAATCAAGCCTCCACACTGTACTTCAGTCATATTTTTTCCGCCTGCCCGAAGGCTTCTGATTTCAGTCAGTAGAGGCTCATATACACCTTGCCCCTGCTTTTCTATCCTGATGCCTGGGCGAATCTCTATTTCATCGCCTACATTGAATTTTCCTTGTATAATGCTGCCGCCTATGACACCGCCTGCCAAGCCGCTTATTGATGTGCCAGGTTTGTTAACATCGAAAGAGCGTACGATATACATCAGTGGTGCTTTTGATATATCACGCTCGGGTGTGGGAATATATTCTTCTATAGCTTGGACAAGAGCATCGATATTAACAGAGTGCTGTGCTGAAATTGGGATTATTGGAGCATTGCTTGCCACTGTGCCTTTGACGAATTCCTTGATCTCGCTATAACTTTCAAAGACTCGCTTTTCATCGACGATGTCTATCTTGTTTTGAACTATGATTATTTTATCTACTCCGACGATCTGGATTGCTGCTAAATGCTCCCTTGTTTGTGGTTGAGGACAATCTTCGTCTGCAGCAATAACGAGTATGGCGCCATCCATTACTGCAGCGCCTGAGATCATTGTTGCCATTAATGCTTCATGTCCAGGGGCATCTACAAAACTGAGGGCTCTTTGAAATTCACACTTTACTCCGCATGTTGCACATTCCGGCTCTGTAGAGTAACACTCGGGGGCTTCGCACTTTGAGCACTTATAAATGGCAGCATCAGCATATCCAAGTTTAATTGTGATTCCTCGCCTCAGCTCTTCACTGTGTTTTGCTGCCCATACTCCTGACAAAGCTTGTACGAGTGTGGTTTTTCCATGATCTACGTGACCTATCGTTCCAATATTAATTTCTGGCTGACGAGGTATGGCTTGATTTCTTCTCGTGTAATTTCCCTCTTCCCAAGCATTTTGGTTCTATCAAAGATAAGGTTCTCTATTAAAAGTCTTCCTTATAGATGGAGAGCATGGATATCACTATATAGATACAAGAACGCCAAGAATTAGGAACAAGAGAGCGGTAATGAGGAAATAACTCAACAAACATTCATATAATCCATGAATCCCATGTTTTTATTAAGGTCAAACTGACCTCAGGGAAGGAAAGGTTTGCAGGGTTTGTATCCTATTTGTTGGTTATTGAGAGTTAGCATCATTGGTCTATTGTTAATACTTGCTTTTCTAGATCTCTTCTTTCATGTCTCTGGGTTCTTTTTTAGGTTCTTCCGGTTTCTTTGTTTCCTTTGATTCTTTCTCTACCTTTTCAGATTTAGCATCAGTTGGTTTTGCCTTTTTTTGTTCTTTTTTTGTTTTCTTGGGCTTTTCGATTATTTTCATGTTGATTTGAGAGATTTCTTCAGTAATTACTCTTCCGCGGAGCGTCTTTCTTTTTCTCTCCCCATTTCGGTTTGAATGGAAGCCGACTCCTTTGGCTATTACTACACGAGTTTTTACTCCGCCATGAATGTCTGGGCGCATGGGGAAGCCATCTTTGTCTGATCCTCCAGTAATCTTCAGTTTGTGCCCCCCCAATCCAACAGTTGCGCCGTCTAATACTTCCCCAAGCATACTTCCAACAAGAGGGACTGCGCGGGCATCCTCTAGTTCAACTGCCTGGGATTTTCCTGTTTCGGGATCTGAAATAATTATCTTGAATTTTGCCATGGAGACTAACTCTCTATATGAATGCTGGTTCGAGTATGGATTGTTCACCATGTTTTTAAAGTTTCCTTTCAAAACAGCAATTTGCACGCACATACTAAGTCCGTGCATGGCGTCTTATTATTGGGGTTTGTCTGATGTTTGTTTCTTACTCAAGAGATTTATTTTCATAAGCCTTAGAAACCAGAATCGTTCTTAATCCTCAATTGCAGGAGTTTAGTGAGCTTGGAAATTTCAGAGCCTTCGAATGTTGTTATCACAACTTCAAGAAATCCAACTCCAATAATAAGAACGTTCTGCAATGATCTCACTCGGTCCATACCAAGCTCTGTGAGAATTAATCGTGGCAAATCCAGTTTAAACGCTTTAGCTGAGAAAGCATTTGTGTGTGGGGCAGAAAAGATAATAGTTTCTGACCGTTGGAAAGGTGGTTTAGGAAAAATTCAGCTCTTCGAATTAGGCAATGTAGGTCTCGTTCGGGTCTATCCCACATTATATGTGAAAAAACTAAAACTTCATAGAGAATTCGGACATATCCGCACCAAAAAGGTCAAATCACTAGTAGTTCAAGCATCTAATCAAAACCCAATAGGGGTGCGCAGACTTGCCATTGCCCTTTCGAATTTTCTCAATGTCTCGAAATTACCAATTAAAAGGGCACTCTCAGGAGATGCAGTAATAATGTCCATTTCGCTTAATCCAGCGCAACGAATGCAAATCACATTCTTACAAACAACACCTAAAAAAATCGAAATAGGTCCACAAATAACAATATCTCATCTGATTTGGACGCCGAGAAAATGAAGAGAAAGATAGTAATGAGCATTGAGCTTCCTTCAGAAGACCTATTGAGAGTCATGCTGAGAGCTTTGAAGTCGGAGACAGAGAACCCTGCAACACATAGATCGAAGGTTTCTATTAAAGGCAAAGACAGGTCTTTGATTATTCAGATGGAGGCTAACGATACATCAGCCCTTAGAGCAACGATAAATTCATTTCTAAGATTAGTTGTCGTCGTGAGGGATACATATGAGACGTCAATACACCTTGAGAACATGCAAGTGTAAAAACACTTAATTAACACGAAATTATATTGCTGAAAAGAACTACATGCACATTTTGAGGAAATAATAATGAGTTCCATGTCAGAGCTTCCACCGCAAGTTCAAGAACGGTTGCTAAGGTTGCAACAACTTCAGCAAAACCTTCAAGCTATTCTAGCTCAGAAACAACGAGTAGAGTTAGAGTTGACCGAGACGGAACAAGCTTTAGTAGAGCTGGAAGCACTAACTGAAAAGGCTGTCATTTACAAGTCCATCGGTTCGCTTCTTGTGAAATCTAGGAAAAACAAGGTAGAAGTTGGTTTAAAAGAGCAAAAAGAACTTTTAGACACGCGTGTGGAGGTACTAGGAAAGCAAGAAGAAAGACTACGCAAACAGCTCAATCAATTGCAAGGAAAGCTTAAACGAGATTTAAGCTCAACACCATTAGGCCCCTCATCACGTTAACTA
>CP070730.1:1147809-1152886 GCA_020351305.1 Candidatus Bathyarchaeota archaeon | reverse complement strand
TGGGATTGTCACAAGGAGAGTCGCTATTGCTTGGACTGTAAAAAGTATTCCTATGCCTGCTTCTGATATGCCGATCTCTTCGTGGGCATATACAGACAACACCGGCTGCATCAATGAGTTGGAAAACGCTAATATGAATCGCGCTAAACACAGACCTATGAAGACTCCTACAAATGGTGTGAGTTCTTTCACTGCTTTAGTAATGCCTTTACGATCTATTTGAGGATCAGAAGTCCTAAATTGAGCAGCTTCTCTGCTCTTTTCTGTGTGAGTTTCTTGCACAGTGAAAGCAACCAGTAGAGAACTAAGTAAGGCCAGGGTTCCGCATACGAAAAATGGGATTGCGATGTTGAAAACTTCTGCTAAGACACCTCCCAAGCTGGGACCTACAACTAATCCTAGGAAATGCATCATCTCATAAAGTCCCATGGACTTGCTTCTATCAACAGGTAACACCATCTCTACAACCATGGTGCTAATGATTGGCCAGACTATTCCTGAAGCTAAGCCCTGAAGACCTCTCAGAATTATTAGCTGGTTTGTGTCTTGGGACAATCCGTACAATGCCATTACGACTGAGTATGCAAGTAACCCCAATATTATTGGCTTCTTTCGTCCTGCCCTATCTGCAAGCCAGCCACCTGGAAACGTTGTGATCAATCGGGCTATTGCAAAAGAAGCCGTTAAAAGTCCAAGCTGTGATCCTGTGGCTCCAAAATCCCTTGCATATATTGGCAAGATAGGCATTACTAAACCGAAGCCTAGCATACTGACAAAAACCGCGAAACACAGAGGAAACAGTTGGGGATATCGGAAAAAAACCATTGAATCTTCTTTAATCTTTCTAAGCACTCAACCACCTTAGGTTCCTAATCTTGGAAACAAGAATATTCAGATCAGTAGAAAAAAACCTTAGGTTCAAACGATCAACACCTAAGATTGCGTCATTGCGCCCCCACGTACAATCAGCCTACTCATATGAACAGTGTTTATATTGTTTGTAGCTAGCTACTTCATGGTTGCTTTATAGTCCTGATAAGGCCATTTTCATTATCATAGATACGGGCTTCTAAGGGCATTTGCCCAACAGAGTGCGTAGCACAAGCCATACAAGGATCATACGCTCTGAAAGCCATCTCTATCTTATTCAACAACCCTTCGTTGACCTCGCCATTCTTTATCAGCCCCTTCGCTGCATCTCGAACTGACAGGTTAATAGCTGCAGAATTATTAGTCGTGGCTACTATCAAGTTGACTTTCTTAACCAAGGCGTCTTCATCAAGCTTATAATGGTGAATTAAGGTGCCTCTAGCCGCCTCAACAATGCCCACACCCTCGCTAGGTGCTCCTACAGGGTTCCTAACTTTCTTATTAGTAATCATCGAGTCTTGTGCCAACTCTAACGCCCGTTCAGAGGCATATAGCAACTCAATCAATCTTGCCCAATGAAAGGCCAAAGTAGAGTGCACAGGCTTTCCACCCAAAGCCTCATACATTTCCTCGTATTCTTGTTGGGCTATTGGGGTTGCCATGCCGTCTGCTGCGTTGAGTCTTCCGAGGGGGCCGACTCTGTATATGCCGCTTTCTGGGCCATCTGTGAATCCTTTCCAGCCAATCTTTTTGAGGTATGGGAGTTTGACGTAGGTCCAAGGCTCGACGTGTTCTTCGATTATGTCCAGGTATTCGTTAGGAGCGAATTTCGCAAATTCTCCACCCTGCGGATCCACGACACGAATTTTTCCATCGTAAAAATTAACCCGATTATCACCATCAACAGTCCCCATATAATAGGTCCTCAAGTTGTAAGGGTCACTTTTTATAAGATTCACATAGTCGACATTTTCAAGAACAACATCATGGAAAAGCTTAATGGAGAACTTTGCGAATTCTATGCAGCTTTTGATCATTTTTTCGATATCTTGTCTGTCTTCTTCCGACAATGGCTTTGCGATTCCACCCGGTATACAAGCGCTTACAGGGTGAGTGGGTCTACCTCCGAGTATGCCTGTTATCTTTTGACCATAGGCTCGATGCTTAATGACTTCTTTAGCAATGTCTAAACCAACTTTCTCTATCACTCCGAGAATGTTACGTTTTGCAGCTGGAGCGTCTGGTCCTACGACGAAGTCTGGTCCGCCTAGGAAATAGAAGTGCAGAATGTGGTCATAGATGTAATAGGCACAATATTCTAGCTCTCTCAATTTTTTCGCGGTTTCTGTTGGTTCTACGTTGAATGCAGCGTCTAGGGCTTTTGCGCCTGCCATGTGGTGAGCTACTGGGCAGACCCCGCAGATTCTTGTCGTTATGATGGGCAAATCTTCAGCTCTTCTTCCCTCACAGAAACGCTCAAACCCTCTCAGTTCAGGAACTTGGAAGTATGCATTCTCCACGTTACCATCGTCATTCAGGAATATCGTTATCTTACCATGTCCTTCCAATCTTGTAATCGGATCTATGACTATTTCCTTCATTCTTTCATCACCTTCCTTCGCAAAATTGAATGAGCTAATGAATATTTGTAGAATGTTCCAATGGGATCCACGGCTTGCTTAATAACTTCTGGATTGGTAGCAATAGATGCAAGCGCACTGATAGCAGCAGCGCCTTGATCTTTCACACGAGGGCCTGGACCATCGCAACCAGTACAAGGTATGTTCACATTGGGGCATTGGGCGCCGCACCCTGCTCGTGTGGCTAGCCCCATGCATATAACTCCCTGATCCCAGAAGCATGTTTTGAAGTCGTCATCGATCTCATAGATTCTCTTAATTTCAGAAAGTTTTCTATCTTTTCTTTCTCTTGGGCATTCATCGCAGATTGATTTGTTGGGCAGCAAGTCTGATCCTTTGGGGGGCAAGTTGCCGCTTAATATTGCTTCAAAGACCTTAAGTATGGTAGGGATTGGCGGGGGACACCCCGATATGGTGTAATCTACGTCTACTGTTTGAGGAAGGGTTTTTACTGTGTCATAAAACACGGGCAATTCCAACTTCCCCTCTTTGACCTCAAAAGAGGTTTGGGGAGTTATTGCTTCAGGGTTTCGGGTTGATGGTGTCTCGCTGTAGGCTCTTTCAAAGATTGTTTTTCGATCCCAAAGATTCGCAAGTCCCTTAACACATCCGTCGCAGGCACATGAGCCAAAAGCTACAAGGATTTTGGACTTTTGTCTCAGCAGTTTTGCTATATGTTCGTTTTCAGAGGTGCGTATAGCTCCGTTGAAGAAGCAGGCGTCAATGCTTTTGTCTGGCATGGCTTCTACGTCTTTGTATTTGATGTCTATGGCAACGGGCCAAAACACAATGTCTGCCTTGGCAACAACATCGAGAATCTTTTCGTTGATGTCGAGAACGGCAATCTCACAGCCACCGCAGCTAGCAGCCCAATAGAACGCGACTTTCAGCTTTTCGTTTTCCATGCTCTCACCAATTTAACTTGGCTAGTTTAAGAGCTTAACAACTGTTACATGTCAAATTTAAGTTTAACCTTATTCGATTGGGCACAAGCCACATCCATAAGGTGATGTTAGGAATGTCTACTGACTAGATCTCTCGCATGTGCAGCTGGAGCCACTTCATGTAGTCATCACAGCTTAAGGTTTATGTAGTGGTTGCAAGACTTCTAAGCCTCTAATCATCTCAAAATCGAAATAACACGGTAGGGAAAATTAAAGTGGCTGGATTCGAGCCCACAATTGTCGGTTTCTTGTGCAACTGGTGTGCCTATGCAGGAGCTGATTTAGCAGGAACAAGCAGAATTCAGTATCCCCCCAACATAAGGATAATTAGAGTTATGTGCAGTGGTCGTGTTGATCCGATTTTCATCCTCGAAGCTTTAAGGAATGGTGCCGATGGGGTGCTTGTTGCAGGATGCCATCTTCCTTCCGATTGCCACTATTTATCAGGTAACTTCAAGGCTCAAAAAAGAATTATTCTCTTGAAAAAAGTGCTTTCTCAGCTTGGAATTGAACCTGAACGCTTGAGGCTTGAGTGGATTTCAGCTTCGGAGGGCGACAAGTTTGCTGCTGTGGTGAAAGACATGGTAGTGAAGCTTCGAAAACTTGGTCCTAATCCTCTTGGAAACGGAGAAATTAGCAATGAGTAAACTAAATTTTGCTTTCTACTGGGCTGCCAGTTGTGGAGGATGCGAAATAGCAATCTTGGATATAAACGAGAAAATTTTGGATGTTGTTGCCAAGGCAGACATTGTGTTTTGGCCCGTTGCCATGGATGTTAAATACAAAGATGTTGAGGCTATGCCTGACAAGAAGATTGATGTTTGTTTTTTCAATGGATCCATACGCAACTCTGAAAATGAGCAGATGGCGAAGTTACTTAGGCGGAAATCAAAGGTCCTCGTAGCTTTTGGCTCATGTGCTCATGAGGGATGTATTCCGGGATTGGCTAATTTACACGACCGAAAGGAAATATTTGAAAGAGTTTATCACGAGACTCCGTCAACAAAGAATCCAAACAGGGATGAACCGATTACTCCTTTTGAAGTTAGAGAAGGCACGATCCATAAGCCAATTTTTTTCAACACTGTGAAAACACTCGACCAAACAGTTGATGTGGATTATTACCTTCCAGGATGCCCCCCACCAGTGGATTTGATAGTTAAGGCCCTTGAACTTATCACCAAGGGAGAAGTTCCGCCTAAGGGCTCAGTCTTGGCTCCAGAAAAGTCTGTCTGCGACGAGTGTCCTCGAACTAAGGATCAGAAGAAAATCTCGAAAATCTTCCGTGTTTATGAAAAGGAGCCAGAGCCGGAAACATGCCTTCTTGAGCAGGGAATTTTGTGCATGGGACCAGCCACACGAGCAGGATGCAGCGCCCAATGTTTACAGGTTGATTATCCTTGCACTGGCTGTGGCGGTCCCTGTCCTAATGAACCAGATCAAGGGGCAGCTATGCTGAGCGCTTTAGCATCAATCCTTGGCGTTGATGAAGAAATGGAAGAAGGCTATGACCCCGAGGAAATGATGAGCCAGATCAAGGATCCTGTTGGCACTTTCTACAAATATTCGCTACCACATTCGATAATCAAAAGGAAAGTGATGAAGAAGTGAAGCAGATATCTA
>CP070730.1:1125077-1147709 GCA_020351305.1 Candidatus Bathyarchaeota archaeon | reverse complement strand
TTTCCAAGGCCGAGCAACGAATAAGAAGGAGGATACCCGTCAGTTAACAATTAACATGTCCGCAATGATCCTATTCATTTGCCTGGTAGATTTCATTCTCATGCTCCATTTTTTCTTTTGATCGCGTATGCTTGCATGCACAAAAAGCTTTTACATGAGGAGCCGTCTTCATAAAATGGTGCGGAATATGGAGAAAACTACACGTGATTTCGGCGAGATTCTGATACAATTAATCGACAAGTTGGCAGGCAAGAAGTCCGATATCAAATTAAGCTTCCAAGATTTGACCCTTGACACTGGCGTGGTAAAAGTCAAACTCAATGGGTCAATCGTCTTGGACGTGCTTTACGTCTCGGAAAAATAGCGGGTTTCCAAGACCTTTGGTGAAGGGTTGAATCCGCAGATGTGGCTATTCGGTATGCTTAAATCAGGTAACGCCAGTATTTTGGCTAATGGAATTGAAACCCTTCACTTAAGCGTGGAGAAAAAAAGAATTGATTTTAATCTGATGAATAGGCAGTTATTGATAGACTTGTTGAAGAACGCAGATGTGAAAGATCAATCTCTCTTAAAGAACCTCGCAATGCTGAAAAGCCTCGCTCAAGAATTGAAGAAGGAAAATCTAACGTTGACTATTTCCTACAAAGGCTCGCTATTGCTTACACTAGGTTCAGAAGCCAAATCGACCATTTCACAAACTTTCACCGGGACGGATGCTATAGCAATTAATGATATGAAGCGATTAATCCAAATTTTCCTCGGTTAATATGTATGCATTTTGCTTCGATTCGTTCAGAGATTCTACTATAATCAATATGAACTAAACGTATCAGCTAGAACAAGCGATGAGAAATGTCGCGTAGATTCTTGAAGGCCAGCCTGCTCGTTATGACAGCTTCACTGTGCGCGGGTGCACTAATTGCAGGTGCGAAAGGCGTGATGGTGAATTGGACAAGCCCAACAACCGCTTGGCTCCGCGCGGTGGATATGATGAGCACAGATGATGGGTGGGCGGTCGGCGATGGGAGCACCATAATCCGACGGGATGGAACAGGCTGGAACTGGGTTTGAGACGTTGCTCCAGCCTGTTCCATCCATGAGGTAGAGATGGTGAGTGCCAATGACGGATGGATATGTGCTGGACTCATGTACCGTTGGAACGGCGCAGCATAGAGCCGAGTGCGCGCACGTATTCTTGATTCGCTTCAGAAATACAAGAATGGAATCGTGCCGTTGAGTGTGAACATAAGTATACTGCGGTTGTGGATTGAAAAATTCAAGGAAGACTATTTACTGAAACAGACGTTTTTTGAGTCTTACCCTCAGCAATTGATGAATATCGACGCCCTGACTGTTTACTGTGATGGAAAAGATTACTGGAAATAAGGGTTAGGCAATCAATTCCAATGATTCTAGAATAATAAAAAAGTCACTGTTTGAAATCTACTTCTATTGCTACTTCATTTCTACGCAGGAACCAAGGCGTTAAAGGTCCACTATACCGCATGCCAAAAATATCTCCTTTCGTTCTTATGTTTGATTTTCGAAGTTTTTCTAGTAATTTTTTTGATTTTCTCGTGAAATTCGAAGATGTCCAACGACCAGTGAATCTTAATGCAGCTACATATCTTTCTGGGAGATGTTGAATTTTGATTCGTTCATCATTAGGGTTAGGTGTTGTCTCTATGGTGTATTCTTCAGGTATAACAAATGCTATCGAGTCCTTTTCTGATAGGACAGGAGCAGTCATTTCAATGTTTTGTGATAATACCGGTGAAGTCATTTCTAAATTGGCTTTTTGAGTATTATTGCCTGATATATAGTTGAAGAGAAGGTTAAAGCCCGCATCACCATAACCATCAACTTTGGCGATTATCAAGCTGTTGTAGAGCCTAATTTCCACATCATCTAGTTTTTTAATAAAGCTATATTTGACCTCTTTAACCATGGAGTAACGAAGTACACGTGAACTATAACTGTTTTTTGGTTAATAGAAAAATGCATTTTCGCGATGTAGGTCGGATGTAAAACATGCTTAATATTCATGCACAGAGCTGCCAAAGGTTGTTGCTTAGCACTGTTCAGCGCCGGGTTAGAATATATATACCAAAGGCTATCTTAGTCAGAAAGTCGAGTGCAAGGTAAAGTATAGCCTCAACAAGTGTCGTGAATACTCCTAACCCGGTCGGCGCAAGCACCCATATTACTGGAAACAGAGACCAAGTCAACATCACAAACCACATTATTGAAGTTACGTCAACACTCTCATCTCCTAATGGTTTGAACAGTGTATAGAGCATGGCAATGTAAGCGGCTGGGCTCAAAGCAAAGAACCACCAACGATCAATTGTGACAATTATGCTTGCCAAGAAACCGCAGAGCATTGTGAGTCCAGTGAATAATGCAACTTCAACCTTTTTGGAAACCGGCTTCCCTGCGATGAAGCGCGCGCAAAGGGTTTTACAATATAAAATGTTGCATAACTATGGTTAAAAGTCCATTAATGTTACTGCGTGCGCAAATGAGGTTATAATTTTTTGTGTTTACGCAAGCGAACAACCTGAGCTTGAAAGCTTCGCCTTAAAGATTTCAGTGGTTCTTCTGGCGATGTAAATATTTGGAACAACTTTCTTCACCTTTACCCAATCTTACTCAAACACATCCACGATTTCTACACTGAATATTTCTTATTTGCGTACAGGAACCCAAAACAGATTCCACTCTTTGAAGTGCTTACTTGGTGATGCGTAGCATGGGCATTCAAAATGCGTCTTATGTATCTGTATTTCGGACGAAATGAAATTTTGATTCTTTTATGAAAGAAAACATCGTGTACCATGAAATATCCTACGCCATAAAGCATTATGCCGAATCCAAATGCTAATTTAGCATCGAACCCTGAGAGTATACCGGTTAAAATTAAAAGAAATGAAACCACAGCAAAAAATAGGCCGAAAGCATCATTTTTCTCAAATCGTCCTTTAGTGGCACGATGGTGGTCCTCATGAAGAAACCATCCAATGCCATGCATAACGTATTTATGAAGAAACCAAGCCACTCCTTCCATAAACACAAACACTATTATCACAATCATGACATAAAGCGCAATGTTAATTATCATCTGGCTTAGCTCTCCAAAGGCGCACACGCTTAGAGTGTTCTTGCAAGGTTCTGAAGATTAAGGCTTGTGTTTGAGCAACCATTCTTTGTTAAGAAAATTCCTTGACCAGGAATTCCAAGTTTCTTTAAAAGACCGAGCCCCATCTTCAACTCCATACCACAAGCCACTCCCACAACGCCATCATATTCCTTGTCCTTCAAAATTCTCTCCGCACAAGCTCCACCTGGGATGACATAGACGTCATAACCCTTTGCTTTACCCAACGCAGTAGCCTTGTTAATGAGACAGCTCCCTCTGCAACCTTTGCACTCATAATTGGGAACATCAGCCTTAAAGTCTGCCATGCACTGTTTGTCCATACATGATCTTGCACAGTGAGGAAGAAGTAGTGCTTTTCGCTCAGCCCTCTCAAATTTGTCTCGCTGAATACTGTTTGCCACCTGCACTTCAATAAGATCTTCAACAAGTGCTATAGCATCAACAAGATTTAATCCCGTAGCTTCGTCGATCTTGAATGCCTTTACAAATCTCTTAGCTTGACCACCCAATAACTTATGCAATCTAGCTCCATAGGCTAACGTGAATAATTGTTTTATTACGCCCTGTGGGATACGAGTTAGATCGTAGATGAAACTATAGGGCATTATTTTTCACCAAGCATTAGCATTGCAAACATCGCAACGGTTACTATGACGGGTGTCATATTTAAATGTTGATAACTTGGTATCAATAATATACACATATTATCAGATTCGAATTCATTAGAAAAGCCTATGAACTTGAATGTTAACATGCAAGTAAACAAGTGGCTGTTTTATGCAGAAGGAAGAATTAGCAAAAAAACCGGGAACTATTGGAATCGTGGGAGGAGGACCGGGAGGACTAAGCTGTGCCATGCTACTAGCACACAAAGGGTTCGATGTCACTGTATTTGAGAAAGAAGCTGACGTTGGAGGAAGGAACGGATCTTTAAAATTAGGAGAGTTCAAATTTGATTTGGGACCTACTTTTTTGATGATGAAATTTGTCTTGGACGAGCTTTTCGAGCTTTGTGGTAAAGAGAGCGCGGATTACCTAGACTTCAAGCTGATTGACCCAATGTATCAACTTAGCTTTCCAGACTATCAAATTAATATGAGCTGCAACGAAGAGAGAATGAGAAAGGAACTCAACCGGGTTTTCCCAGGAAATGAAACTGGACTTAAGCGTTTCTATTCCAGAGAGAGAAGAAGATATAAACAGATTATGCGCAACCTTTACAAGGATTATTCCAACCTATCATCTTTCCTATCACCAAAGCTCTTAGCTGCACTACCTTCACTCTTTTTGGGAGGTTCCATTTTTGACAATCTTGGCAGATATTTCAAGGAAGAAAGATTGCGCCTTTGTTTCACTTTTCAGTCAAAGTATCTGGGAATGTCTCCTTGGGAGTGCCCTGCGGCATTTACGATGATTCCCTTTGTTGAACATGAGTTTGGCATATACCACGTTATTGGAGGTTTGAACCAGATATCAAAGGCTATGGCTAAGGTTGTCGAGGAAGAAGGCGGAGTTGTCCTTACTCGATCAAGAGTTGATAAAGTAGTAACTAATGGAAAAAGAGCCTCTGGTATTCAATTAGAAGACGGAGACACCACTCATTTCGATAAGGTGGTTCTGAATGCAGATTTTGGCTATGCAATGAGCAAACTTCTTGACGCCAAATGGCTTAGAAAATATTCTCCCGCCCAGGTTAGGAAGAAGAGGTTTTCTTGTTCAACATTTATGCTTTACTTGGGCATCAATAAAAAGTATCGTGCTCCTCACCACAACATAATAATCGCGGAGAAATACCGTGAAAATATCGATGATATTTACAAAGGAAGGTTGTCAGAAGAGTATTCTTTTTATCTGCAGAATGCAAGCGTCTCAGATGAGACTCTAGCTCCTCCAGGGAAATCAACTATCTATTTGTTAGTGCCGGTTCCTAATAATTTCAGTAAAATCAATTGGGAAAAAGAGAAGGGAAAATTTAGAGAAAACCTGTTAGAGATGGTTGAGAAACGGACTCCGATGGTCGATATGAAGGATCACATTGAAGCGGAAAAACTAATAACTCCTATTCAATGGGAGCAAGATTACAATGTTTATGAGGGTGCGACCTTCAATCTTGCGCACAATCTTTCTCAAATGCTTTATTTCCGCCCACACAACAAATTTGATGAATTGAAGGACCTCTATCTTGTCGGAGGGGGGACTCATCGTGGAAGTGGTTTGCCAACTATTTATATTTCCGGATTTGTCACGGCTGGACTAATTTCAAAGGAGTATGGATTGAGATTGGATAGAAAGCAGCAATAGCTCATTTTTTCTTTTGAACGTCTAAGGCCCAGGTGTATGTTGCGGCATAAGCTGTGAGCATTGAAAAGTTAAACAAAAAGTCTTCTATTGGTATTGTGATTACGCGGAAACCGCTTATCGCAGACGATGAATATTGGACTACTGGTAGAGAAGTAAGGATGAAATTAACCACGATGAAGAGAAGTAATGTGATAATGATATAAATCCAATATGCTCGCGAAGAGAAAATTTTTACCTTGACAAATGAAACAAAGAGAAGAGTTAAGCCAACCGAAAGGATTGCTAGAAAAGTATACTCCTTCTGGAGGAAGGCGAAGGAAACAGCTGTCATTAGAATGCCTATGCCTGTAAAAAACCATTTCTTTGATGAAAAGAGACTTCTATCGCCTAGAAAGCGTCTAATTGATTCAAAGATAAATAAACAACTGTAGGGCACGGTGATAAAAAATAAGATTTCTCCCAAAGGGAGACCCAAGAAGCTCAATTCATTCACGAAGGATGAATTAAATGACCAGTGCCCCCTATATGTAGCAAAAATATCCCATCCAACAAAAATGCAACCAACTAAAATCAACGAAACCGAAAGAGGCTTGAACCTTGAATAAAATTTCAACCTCCTCTCAAATGAAAAAACGAGAGGAAAGGCAATGATAGCCAGATTAAGATAGAGATAGAAGCTCATATTCTCTCATTCATATTAGGTTGCATTTATAAGCCTGCAAGAGTTTCAAGCCAGCGCGTATTCAAATGCTGTGCGTATGGTTTGTAATGCCATATTCTCCAGTGACTGGGTCTTTGAAGAGAGGTAGATGTGGAGGATAGAAAGTAAATAGTATAAAAGCAATTCCTAACAAGACTAGAGCAACGAGCGAGATCTTGTTCAAGATATGTGGTAGTGGTCTATAGGTTAGCAGTTTGTAGCTGGCTAGTTGGCCTATTATGACAGCCACAACGAAGATAAGAATGTCGATAGCTAGCACGCTTTCTCCGATAATGGCTGTATAGGAATAGAAAAGAATCGGGATAACGATAGGAATCAGGTAGATTCCAACAGTTTTGGCAAAGAAGAAGTTGTTTGTCGATTTCCGGATGGATTTATATTCAACAAGAGCCCACACCAAAGCTGGCCAGAAACCAAGTTTCATATGTTCCCACACACTCTCATTGACGGCTGAGAAGGCTCCAACGACTGGTTGATGATCAGATAATTCGAAAGTGAAATGCAGCATACTTCCAATAGTAATTATGAAAATAATTCCTGCTAACTCGTAGCCAAGTATGGACTTTCTTTCAGGTCTATTCATTATCTTCACGCCGTGTAAATTTTGGGAAGCCTAATATTAAAGCTATCACTGATCTAAGTGTGGATGGTGTTTTAGTTTGACCGTAGTTAAGCTTCCTAAAATGGAAAAGTTGGAGATAGAGGAACTGCTTCATGGGCAAATGCTTTGCCGCATCGCTTTCAAGGGAGACGATTATCCCTACATGGCTCCGTTCCAGTATATTTTGATGGACGGATCTTTCTACTTTCACTTCACAGACTATGGCAAGAAGATGAGGCTGCTTGAAAAGGACAGGCGAGTTTGTGTTGAGATCGAGAAGTACAGACCGGATTTAAGCGACTATAAATTTGTTGTCTTTAGAGGTGAACTAGAAGTTGTGAAAGATCCTCAGGAAAGAGCTAAAGCCATCAAGCGCATAGCGGAAGAGGGAAAACAGAAACTCTCGACCAATTTTCTTGCTGCTCATGGGTTCAAGAGAGAGGAAGGTTGGTCTTCATTTACCCCGGAAAGACAGGTGGTGATAGTTAAGCTCAAGGAAGTAACTGAGAAAGTCGGTCTAAAATCACCTGAATGAAAGTACTGAGAATGAGAATTGGCTATCCCTGCATAAACACTTCGGTAGGATGTAAAAGCAGCCGGACCTTTCGCCTGAAGTCTTACTCTGAAAAACGTTTGAAGGAAACCATAAGGGATAACCTAGATTGTCTTGGAAAGATTTTAAGGTTTAATCTAAGGCACAACATACTGTTTTTCAGGATCACTTCAGACCTAGTTCCTTTCGCCTCCCATCCTATCTGCAAGTTTGATTGGCAGGGAAGTTTTGGGAAACGATTCAAAGAGATTGGAGATTTCATCAAGAGCTGTGGTATGAGAATATCTATGCATCCTGACCAATTCACTTTGATAAACTCCATAGACAGTAGAGTGTTTGAGAACAGCGGTAGAGAACTTGTCTATCATGCACAGGTCCTAGATTTAATGGAGCTTGACGCTTCTGCGAAAATCCAGATTCACATCGGCGGGGTCTATGGAGACAAGGAAGCGAGCATGAGAAGGTTTGTAGAACGGTTTGAAATGCTTGATGAGATTGTAAAGAGAAGGCTTGTAATCGAAAATGATAACAGATGTTACAATCTGAGAGATTGCCTTAAGATAAGTGCAGTAGTGGGAATTCCTGTTTTATTTGATGTTTTTCATCACGAAGTAAACAGTTCTGGGGAAACTACAAAGGAAGCTTACGAGCTTTTTACTCCCACTTGGAAAAGAGAGGACGGGTTACCAATGGTTGATTACAGCTCTCAACTAACAAGTGACAAAAGGGGCAAACATGCAGAGACACTAAACTTGGATATTTTTAGAGAATTTCTGGGAAAGACAAAACCTTTCGATTTTGACATCATGCTTGAGATAAAAGACAAGGAGATGAGTGTACTCAAAGCCATAGAAATCGCATCACAAGACAATCGGTTCTCACTCGCCAAGAAACATCCATCTTGAATTGCGCGCGCATGGTAAGATATTCGGAATAATTATCTAAATTTCATAATAAATAAATCATGCTCGTGCTTTTTTTTATAGTGTGTGGTCCGAACTTGTGTTTTCTGCTTAGATGCAAAAGGGCTTTAAGCCCGGTAGTTGCTGCGATTATTTTGATAGCAGTAACTGTAGCAGTATCCATTGCTGTTGGAGCTTGGATGGGGGCACTTTCTTTCACTCATATGCAAACCGAGGAGTTGGTTTTCATCGGGTATACGTGGGATAATTCTCGCCCTCCTGTTTGGATTCAAGTCACTGTCAAGAATGTTGGTTCAACAGCACTTGTTATAGATGAGGTTCAAGTGAATAATGATCTATCAGCTGACGATGGCATTACGACTCCATATACACTTGCTGCTGGCAGCGAAGTCACGCTCAACATAACCACCGCGGGTGTGTATACTTCAGGTGTTAAGTATGAGTTTAATGTGGTAACTGCAAAAGGCAACATATTCGGACCATACATCAATATAGCACCTTAACTAGCACGCGTTAGGTTTGCAGCTGAACTGTATACTCCGCCTGGAATTTTTTTCTGAAATGGAACAAAGAGCACTTAAAGCACCTCTTACAATGAGGAGCATGTGGAAAGGCGTATGGATTCGAGATGTATTGCCTTGGCTTTGTCCTTGTTTGTAGTAGGGTTTGGCTTAGGGTTTGCTGTGAACAGCATGTTTTTTCCGAGTAGACCCATGGGAACCCAGCTTTCTGTTGGAGAGATAGAGTGGAGTTTGGAAGGCGATTTATTGATCATAGAGATTCCGATAGACAATATTGGAGGTTACCCTGTTACAATTCAATCAATTAGTGTCAGAGAGAATGTTGCGGGAAGCACTGAATATACTGACTGGAATCCCGTAGGGCTCTCTAGTGGGACAAGGGACATTGCTTCGGGTGGCAGTGATACTTTTGAGTGGAACGCTACAAGAGGTTCAGCGCCATTTGATTTCTTGCTCCAAGGCAAGACCTACATAGTAACGATCAGAGTCTTTGATGGTGATTACCAAAAAACCACTACCGCTCCCTCAGAATGGCCATGAAAATGAAAAAAAGCGCTTCAAAACTCTAAATGTCATCCATGAATGCGCGCGCGCAATAAAATACTAAGAATGAGAGTTGGTTACCCTGTATAAACACTTTCATGCGTACGCGTATTCACCTTCAATCTGTGATCTTCACTGGGCTCAATGATAATTGCTTCATCTCGTTTGAGCAAGAAGGGTTCTTGTTTGTTGAATCGGGGGGTCTTATTCCAATTAGGTTTTCGTGTAGCTAGTTTGAGAAGGGCAGATGTGATACATGGAATCCAGTGGTACGTATACACAGTTGCTATAAAAAGGAGAGGAACCAATTGCCAGAGAGGATATTCTTTTCTTTCTTTCCATAAACCATAGCCAATAAACGGAAAAAAGGAAAAACCATTTGCGACACAAAACACTAGAGGGAAGCTATTGTGAGTGCTAATTAATCCAATAATGCTTAGCCCAGACCATATCCAACAAAGAATAACCAGAAGGGGTACTAAGATGTGAAAGAGGTAGATCGATATGTCAACCTTCTTTTTCAAACTAATTTTCAAAGCCCAGAATTTAGGATTGAGTACATAGCCTTTTAGTGCTTGTAGGGTCCCCCAAGCCCATCTCTCTCGTTGGCGGAGCATTGCAGACCACGTTTCAGTTCCTTCTTGGTTCACAGCTGTGGAATCGATGTAACGATTTTTCCATTTTTTTGCGATTAAGCGGATACCTATGTCGAGGTCTTCAGTGAGAGAATCCTTCTTCCAATATTCTTGTTGATCTCTAATAGCAACGGTGTCAAGAGCCGTCGCTCGTACAAACTGACCATTGCCTCCCAAGGCGACAGCTCCTGAAAAAATTGTACGGGCATACTGCACAACTCTAGCGAAAGCGAGAAACTCAATGTCCTGCAACTTAGCTAGGAAGGAGTTTCTGCGATTCTTTATTCGAACCAATGTCTGAACGCCGCCAACGCTCAGGTCATTAAATTGAAAGGAAACTTGTTTCAACATGTTGGACTCTGGAACAGCATCAGCATCAAAAACTCCAATTATCCAACGTTGCCGAGGTCGAATTTCCAATCCGCGCCAACAGAGGAGAAAGTCCGCGAACCCAGCATTCAATGCTGTACCTTTTCCTCTCCTACCGTTCTTAGGCGGGATATTGATTAATTTCAAATTGGAATATTTTTTTTGGAAATTTCGTACCACTCTTTCGGTTCTATCAGTAGATCCATCGTTAACCACGATTACTTCAAAAAGCTCGAGAGGATAATCTAGGTTTAAAATGCGTTCAAGCGTATTCTCGAGCACAGTTTCTTCGTTATAAGCAGGCACCAAGATGCTGAAATAGTGGGCTACATCTTCTCCGTCGACAACACGCCCTGTATTAATTACGAACATCAAGAAAAGATTGTATGAAGTGCATGTTATTAAGAAATAAATTGTTAAAAACGTTGTGTCAATCAAGAAATTTGGGATAACCAAGTTTAAGCTGATTGTCCCCACTAAAATTAGAAATGGGGCTACGAGGCTTACCCCAATGGTCATTACTAGATATGTGAGGTTAGATGTCGAACCTTTAAATAAAATATTAGGAAGATTCATCCATTATTACACCTCTGCTCAATACGTGGGCACTCAACTCCACTTTTCCTGAACTAGCTTCAGCAATTTGTGATGCATGAAATCTGAAGGCTATTTTTCTGTGTAGCTTATTGTTGCTTGGATGGTTATTTCGATTTGGAAGTTATTCACTGAACCTTCGAAAGTACCTTTTATTTTGTGATCCTCAAAGTCACCTGTGCCCTGACCTACGAATTTGCCAGATATAGTGGCGACTGCTACTTCGCCAACGATTGAACCTTCGAAACCTCCGCTTTGACCAATGATTATCCATTTTCCATCATAAGATCCAAGATATGTGCTTAGATCTAATGCTCCGCTTAAGCTTGTTAGTATTTCAAATCCAGAAATTGGCGAATCTCCGCTGCTAATTGTTCCTGTTGAGATTGCGTCTTGAACATACAAGATTCCGGCGTCGATCATTTGTTGTCCCAAGTTGATATTTCCCAAACCAAGTGAGGCTGATTCTGTGAAGGTGATTTCTTTTCTTGGTTTGTCGGGTTTTGGTGGTTTGGTTTTTGGTACAGCTATTGCTATTTCTACTAGAATCAGCAAGAATAGAGTCATCATCACTACTGCTTTTTTGGGCATCAGCGATACCTTTTTTGTATTAAATCGTAAGATACTATTAAGTACTACTATTCTTATATAAATATTAGAGATAGCAGTGCTTCGAGGAGGGTGCTGTAGAGAAAAATGGCTTCTATTGGTTTATTGAGGGTTTTTAGTATACAATAGTATTGTGCTGCTTGTTATTTGTGCAGATAAGTAGATTAATGGTGCTGTTATGCCTATTATGGTGTTTGGGAAGGGAATCTTCAGCATATAGCTAAAAATAAAGATTGATTCTTTTATCAGCGGGTAATCAATAATGGTTTTTATAATTAGAAGTATTCCTGAGGCCAAGGTGAGATTTCTAGCTATATTTGATAGTTGGTGTTGTTCTAGCATTTTGGGTTTGAAAAATATTATCGATGAGATTACTTGCATGGTTCCAAGGGCTAGAAAACAGGTTAGGGATAAGTTATTGAAGAATAGAGTGCTTTGGATTCTTTCAAAGGTTGTTCCTTCCCAGAAGTCAGTGCCTTTGAGTTGAGAGGTCAAACCAAAAATTGCGGTAGCAAAAAACACTAAGCTTGTTGCAAGATATAGCAGCAGTATGAAGTTTGGATTTTTCATTTGGATGCTTTGTCCTTTTACTTGGTTGACATAGCCTACACCTGAGAGGACTAGTCCTAGACCTACAAAAATGAGAAAAACCATTTGAGGTTTTGAAACATAGTCTGTTATGACATAGCTGCCAAAAGCTTGCGTGCTAAAGCCGCCAAAACCATGTAAGGTAGATACAAGAAGACCAAAACCACTTAATATCAATCCTATCGGGGCAATATACTTGGACGGTTTTTTGGTCAAGAAATATCCCCTTTTAGATTTTAATAATTAGCTTGACAAAATTTTATGCTTGCGTACATTGTAGGATATCATGATGTGGTGCCTTTTTGTTGTATAATTACATAAATGTAAGAAAGGCTAGTCATATCCGCTGCCTTTCATCACTGACACGCCTTTTGCTGCATGCAATGTTCCAAAAATCTTTGAATGTTGATTTAGTTCAACTGCTGACTTTGAACGTACACCACCTTCAATTACTGCATATTCTTTGCATTCAATGTCCCCGGTTGACTCCACTGATCCACGGATGACTGAGTATGGCCCAACGATAATGTTCTGACCGGAAATAACGTTTTCCTTAATTTCTGTGTTGGCACCTATTGTAATATCTCCCAAAGCCTTTACTTTTCCTAGGATTCGACAGTTATCACCAATTCTCAGATGACCCTTGACTACGAGAGTTTCGAAAATTGTTGTTCCCGAAGGAATATCAACATCACCCAGCATAGCTGTAACATTGTTTCCAACGTGGAAAACTTGGTTACCAGCTTTTGTTGGAAATTCAGTTCTACCTTCAATTTTTGACATTTGAAGAGGGATATTGGATGTGCGCGGGAGCGTCTCACTGACGCTTGAAGAATTGTGGGGTCCCACTAAGGGCAGAGGCTCTGGAGTTTTTAACTTATTTTCGTCTCGAGCTTCCTCCTCTTTCATACTTCTTAGGTCCTGATCATTGTCTTCGAAGAAGCCTTGTATGAATTTGCCTGAAATATTCTTGTCTATTCTACCGAAAGTCACCTTGCCAGTGACGCAATCTACTTTTACAATTGATTCTTTTCCAGTCTTTGCATGTCGAAAAGTAAGTTGACACCTCGGGCTGTAAATTATCTCGCGCTCACTCATCTCAAATTTTTCTTTTATAACATTAATATCTGGAGGTCTCTTAGCGATTCTAGATTGAAGGAACTTCATCATTTCCTCGAGCGTAATTCTAATCTCTGTTATCTTCATTTTGGCTTCCGCGATTTTTTCTTGCGGGTTCTCTTCAAAAGGAGCATAAGGCAGCTCTTCAGGATTGATTTCGCGATGCATCTTATCAAGAATGAAGTACTCTTGATTCTCGTGACGAAAATAGATTTCACCATCGAGCTTGACCTTCTTGAAATCACTAGATGGAAGCCCTTTTATAGGTTTAAATTCCTCACCATAGAAAGCAACTTTTCGCGCATTCCCTTCAACCTGGATGATGTGGCTGTGCTTCTTACAGTAGTCAATTGTGTATTTTCCCCCAACAACGATGAAAGGTTCATAATATTTATCGACAGAAACGAGGCGCACTTCTTCCGGGCGAGCTTTAAGAAAGAAGAACTTAGTGAACAATCTGCCCTTTAGCTTCTCACCTAGAAGCCTTATCTTCTTAAGACTAAGACGTGGCTTCAAAACAGTAATCTTTCGATCGGGAATCGAGGTTGGCATCAATGGATTGTATTGTTCACTTCGCTGGATGGCTCACGCCTCCTTTGATGTATGAATGTGGAAATGCTGAGTGCTGATTTGTGTAAACCAGCGAAACCGAGATAGGTTATCGTCTAAGAAACGTGTATGAAGCTTTTTTGTTATTTTAGGAAACCAGTTTTGATCGTTAATTTCTTTCTTCATTTTTTACCCACTTGGAGACATGGCTCAAGGAGGGTTTTCAGTCTAGTTGCACCCGGGTTCTTCACCAGCGTATTTTCTTATTTGAGTCAGAATCTTTAGCAATACTTATGAATATGTTATGAATCCCCAATTCATATTTTTAGGCAACATATCAACAGGATAATTACTCATTATGAATCTAAGGATAAACCTGCAGCAGACTCTGACATTTGATGGAAATCAGATAAGACAAGAATCGTTTTGATTCGGATATAATAGCAACTTCATCGATTAGCAGTCAATATTCGCACTTCATAAAGACTAAAAGCATCCTACCATAAGTCTACTCAAAGGTAATAATCGGAGGAAAAAATTTAATGACAGAATTTCTGGTCTTACTGAAACTCCATCCAGGAAAACTTGTTGAAGCAATAGATTCCCTGAGAAAACTTCCTACGAAGCCCAGTAGTGGTGTAGACCTCTGTTATACGATGAACATCTTTGGAACTTGGGACGTAGGCGTTTGGTTTGACGCAGAAAACACATCCCAAGCCATAGACTTCGTACACAACAAAATAAAGGACATCCCTGGTGTAAACGACACATATACAGTGCCTACCTTTCCTCACGGCCCAACAAAGGGACGATCTCGCCAAGCTCCTGAACCCAAGACTGAATAAACCTCCACCTTCTTTTTCTTTAGCACTCTCAAAAACCAAATTCTAAAGCCATGGGCACTTAGCTCCAATTAATAATATGAATTCTAATTTCATAAAACAAAAAACCAGATTTATCTTTAGTTTTCTTCAATGGAAGATTCTAAGATGAAGAGAATAAAGAAAATTAGAGCAATCCTGGGAGTAAAAGGTTTTCTCTGCCTTGCCTCTCTGATAATGATCGCACTATCTTTAGTGACTTACACCGGAACCATAACTATGACACCAACAATCCAATTCACTACTGGAGCTACATCAGATTCTTGGCTAGTCTATATAAATGACGTGAACGAAACAAGGCATTTACCCGGTGGATTTTCGGAACCACCACTCAACATGAGCGACCCTAACACTTTCGCTTTTCAAGTAGTAACCGATGCGAACAAAGTTTGCGCAATTAGGATCGAGTTAACATCCATAATAAACAGCAGCAAATTCTCGAATTTCAATATAACCGCGAAATATTGGAACGGCACAACTTGGAATAACGAGACTCTGTATGATGCAGCCACAGGATCAACAATGAAACCCTACATAGACGGGTTAATACTAGGGGACACGGCTTATCTCCATCAAAACATTTCCACAACAAAGTACTACTCAATTGAAGTAGTTTATTCCTACGATTTGGTGGATGTAACAGATCAAATCTCAGTGACACTCCAGTATACACCATTGCCACAAGACTCATTTTAAGCGCACTGGAAGTACCTCGTCCTGAAGGCTTAAAAATGAGACAGAATCCCAAACTCCTCAAGATAAGGATCATTTTCGGATTCGTTACATTAATTTTCGGTTTATTGGCTGCTAACTTAGCTCTGTTCCATTGGGTCGAACGGACAGGTCTTCATTATCTCCTTGGAGACTACGCTAGATACGTGTGTGCATATGGAGGATTCATGGCAATGATTTTTGGAGCAACACTTGTAAGCAACCTTCCTAATCCCCTAAAAACCCTGAAGATAAAGCGTCAACAAACAGTCAATGAAGATAAAAAAATCAAAGAAAAGGTTACCATTCAAAAGAAACGCAAAGATCGGAAGCCCCCGATTACAGCTGTGTCTCTTGCTTTTCTGATTTTCATGTTATTCCCCTTAATTGCATCTTCTCTAGTGTCCTATACAGTTTCAATCATTATGATGTTTGAATCATCAGCTTTTGTCTACTATAGATCAAACAGTGGAGCAAACATGTTATTTTCACCGAAGGAGCGCACGTGGAATGGGTCAACATGGTCATCTGAAGCTGAAATGCCTCCTTCAGGGGGGATAGTCCGATTTATTCGTGCAGCTCATTGTCCGTCTAGAATACGAAGGGATGAAAAAATAATAGTTACCTTGAATGAAGATGGCTACTTGGACGCTTATGTATGGAATAGTAGCTCTTGGCTTGTAACGAACAATATCGGATATGTTGGGACAATAGCAAACCTTTATCGCGCCTTTGACATTGTTTATGAGTACTCATCTGGAAATGCATTGTTAGCATATGCAGTTTATTCTACGAACACATCAAAAGACCTTGCATACAAGACTTGGGATGGTACTCAATGGTCTGCTGAGTCATACATAGATGATCCTTCAGTATTTGATATCCAATATCATTGGATAAAATTAGCATCATATCCATTAATGGTAGGACGAGTTAATGAGATAGCAATTATTGCCTCAGAAGAACATTCTAATGATGCTAACGCTTGGATCTGGAATGGAAGTAGCTGGGGCAACTACCTACAACTTGAAGGCTCGGTTGCATCCAGAGCAACGGAATGCATCTCGGTTGGGTATGAACAACAATCTGGAGAAGCAATGTTCATTTGGGGATGGGGAGTAGGAACTGGCTATTTACAAAGTAGAAAATGGACAGGAACTTGGGGAAGCGAACTTCCGCAGATAATGATAGGTCCAAACAGACCTCGCTGGTTCACATTGAAGGCTGATCCATCTTCGAACCGAATAATGGTGGCAAGCGTGGACCAAGGTCGCGACTTATACACGATCAGGTGGAATGGAAGTGATTGGGCACGAGACGACATTCATGACGACAACGTAGATTCTTCCACAACTAGATGTGCTGATTTTGAGTGGGAACCCATTGAAAGCAACGGTTTATTAGTTTGGGGAAGTAACATGGGGTCTCTTTCTTACAAAACACTTACAGTTACCTCATTATGGAGTGGAATATCAACTGTAACTGCCATTGGCATTCACCCATGGATTCAACTCCGACAAAATGTAGGTGATGCCAGTGTGAAGATCCTTGGATCTATGCTAAACAACAATTATGACTTGGGAGCCTTAAAATGGGATGGTTCAACCCTAACTAATATGGGCGACTCTGCATTCTCTAGTAACACAACTACAACGGACTTTGAGTGTTT
The DNA here is from genome assembly GCA_020351305.1 of Candidatus Bathyarchaeota archaeon. Lineage (GTDB taxonomy): Archaea > Thermoproteota > Bathyarchaeia > Bathyarchaeales > SOJC01. The sequence goes on along the minus strand of CP070730.1, from coordinate 1,130,662 downwards.
TGATATCTGCTTCAACGATGCAAGATAGCAAGTACATTTGTTTTACGCGCGCCATAGAATAAAACGACCATATAGGGATTCTTTATCATCACGTCACTTTGACACAAACTACTATACTGGATATATTTCCAACCTAAAATATATCGAACTTGGAAATAACCAGTATATTAAGATATAAGGTAGGAAATATGTAGAGGCTAAAAATTTGGAACGATTAGAGTATCCTGATTACGGCAGCCTTTATGAATGTACAAAATGTACCGAGACAACGACCCTTGTAGAAGACAGTGCTGGAGAAAGACGTAAACGATTAATTAGCTTTCTGGAAGAACATCTTGCTAAATGCCATTAAAGAAAGGCAAGAGCTAAAATGGCTTGCTAAGAGCAGAGAGCGGATTTGTAATGAATCAAAGAAATTTCAAGGAAATAAAGAACGCTTTAAGAAAGACTATCCACACCTTAATTGATCTCGACTTTGAAGATGGGAAGCTGGATGGCGCAATTAAACAATTCTTAGATGCCAAGAACCTTCGAATAAATCTGACCTTTCACTTGAATCCAAATGATGTAATTTTTGTCAGGAACCTAACTAATGAAAAGGTTCCCAAAACAGTATTGGGCAGGGTCAAAAAATTAAGAACTAATCAAGGTATTTAATGAGCCATCCTATTTTTACGCGCGCACACCAGCTTCGGATTAAAGAACGAAAGCTAAGAGAGAATCTGGAATCAGATACAACTGTAATAAAAGAGCAAATTCAACATCCAATAGTGCGTGAAGAAGAATCTGGTCAAAATCTTCAGGCTCGGAAGAAAGAAAAGAACTAAGCGTCACTCCGCTTCTCCGTACGCATGCGTTTGACATTGTTAACAACTATTTGTTTGCGGGATAATTCGTAGGGTATATAAATCATCATGAGAATATATATTAACGATTGGATGGCGAGGTTAGAGTCTATACATATACCTTAATGGCTTAATGCGTATTGATTCATGATAATCTTGTTTTTCATTTCGCGAATAACTGAGGTGTGAATTGTTGAGTCTAGAATTGAAGACGGAACTGTTTATGGAAATGGAAGATTACGAATCCAAGAAGATGAAAAAATTAGATAATGGACTAGACATTACTGCTTTGCATAATGAATCTAAAGACAAAATATTGTTACGCGTGATAACTAAACCAAAGGCAAAGTCTGGCTACGTTGGCGGAGACGTTGTTGATGAGATGGTTGCCACAATTAAGAATGGAGATTATGATAAGGGAATTCTCATAAGTGAAAAGTTTACAAAAGCAGCCGAGAAAAAACTTGCAAAGGAAGGTATCAAGATAATAACGGAGCATCTTATACTTGATTTCCCTTCAAAACGCCTCTTTTTTATAGCAAGAGAACTTGTAGACGTTTTATGCAAAACCAAATGTGGCAAAGCTCCCCAGAAAGAAACCGACTGCAATGGTCATAGCAATAATCAATATTCATGTAAGATCCGAGTTATCAGTGATAATTTGTCATATCACTTTCAGAAAGATTGGTCTTTCCTCTTAAAGAAAGACATTGTGCGTCTCCTGTCAATGAATCACTCAGCCAGCGATTAGACAAAAGTACGAATCAACCCTGTTTTGCATATTAATGCGCATAGAGCAGCTTTACTTATTTTTGCATCTTATTTAGAATTAACAACGTTTTTAATCGCTTCCCTTAGAAGTAGTTAATGATTCAAATGGAGTTCAAGCTGACTTCAGGCGCTCTTCTGATAATTCACATTCTTGGGGTAGTGTTGGCTTTTGTTACACTGGCGTTGCTTTATCAGATTGATATGATCGTGCATGGCTCATTATATGGGTATGGACTGATTTTCAGTGAGGAGTGGGCCATAGCTTATTGGACTTTTCAAAGGTTAGCTCTTGGACTGCTGGTTGTCATAGCCGTAGTTAATTCAATTTTAGCGGTTCACAGTTTTCGTTCATTACGGAAAGAAATTCCAGTAGTCTTGAGCACTAGAGCTTTAACAAAAGCTAAGGAAACGCGCCCTGAACCTACTTCGCCAACTCGTCCCAAACGGGGGTGGCGGCAGGAAGATGAAGAGGCTCAAAAGGAAGCTTCAAGGATAAAGGAAGATGATGGTGTCGAGGTTATTGCAGCCTTACCTATGGTCTGTAACAAGTGTGGGAAAGTGTTTACACAACCGCTTTGCATGTTTGATTTCAAGTCAGGCAAACCGAGACTAGTGAATGTCTGTCCATACTGCAACGCCATACTTGCGGTGTCAGGTAATTCAAAAGACCGACCCTGAATCTAGATTCAGAACAAAGATTTCGAAGCAGGAATCTAAGTAAATAAGGTTTAAACCAACTGCATCATTCAATACAATATGGATGGATTTCGCTGAAGGTCACCATTAAACTATCAGCAGTGGTAGCCGCTCTGATCCTAATGGCAGCTACTTCTCTATTTTTAATGGTGGGAATCACTTTTCTTGATAGAATAATCCACGGGCAATTGTACTATTTTGGACTAAGGTTCAGCAATAGGTGGGCTATGCCCTACTGGATATACGCCGGAATCATAATTTGTCTAGCATGGTTCAATATAATCGGAGTTAGCATATTGACCCACTACCTATACAAGGGAAGGGTACAGCCAAAGATCCTTGATTCAGAGGAAGAGGTAGTTGAAGGAGAGGAACAAGAAGAAATAGTTGCAGCTGAAGAAGAAGATCAGCAAGAAATTGAAGATTATATCCAACCTGTCATGGTCACCCCGCTTACCATTGAGAAATTTGATGTGAGACACCCGAAGGACTTAATCGACAGCCAGTGCTGAGCTGGACATCTTACATTTTTAGCATATAAAAAACGCGTGAAATGAGTATAAATTAGCTAGTTTGTGTATATTCAGATGGAATGATTAGGATACTTTCCACATGTAGCGTACATTTATAGCATTTTTAAAGGAGTGGCTAGTTGCCAAGATAAATAGGTAGATATATGCTTGGATATTAAGTAGGTTAAAATTTTTTCGTCGATTAACGATGTTCTAAGTCGAATTCCGACTCTAAGTCGAGATTTGGCTTGGATGTGTCTCTTTGGAAACTGTTTCCCAACTTCGAAAGAGTGAAGGTACAGAGTTCACGGTTTATATTCGGAAGGAAGGCAAAATTACTGTTCCAAAAGAGGTTCGAGACGCGATGCGTCTGAAAAGGGGCGATCTTGTTCGTTGCAAGATTGTGAAGGTGGAAGCGCTATGACCTACATTACAAATCTAGTCGCCTTGAGAAGGCGGAGTATGAGGAGAGGAATTTGGTTCAGGATTCTGAACAAGTTTGAACGGGCGCAGGTTGACTTGACTGTCAGGATTGTAAAGAAGGTGCAGAGTTCTCGCTTGGCTAAGGTTTTGAATCTAATCGTCGAGAAATTGTCTGATGCATTGGAGAGCAGGGTGTCGAAGATAGTCAAGTTGAAAGGGCGTTCGTTAGCTCAAGAAGTGAGTAAGGTAGCTCTTGATTGGGGCTACAAATCTGCTAAGAATTGGGCTTCAGACCTGAACTTTGCAAGATTTCTTGCGATAATGAATCTAAATGGGCATCCTCCTTGCTAGAAATTTTTGGGATAGATTACCAATTTGATTGAAAGTCTATTCGACTTTATCGTTTCTGCGATAGTGTTGTTGTTCTTCGTTTGGGCAGTGTACAGCTTTCCAACTCTTGTAGTGGGGATAAAGTGCCTGTTGAAAAAGGGTACGATTGACAACGAGAATTTGGCGGATGAGGGCGAACTACCTTCTTTCTCGATAATTGTTCCGATGAAAGATGAAGCCAAGGTTGCCAGGCGTATTCTAGGGTGCCTGCTACGTTTGAGCTATCCCCTTGAAAAACTCAAGATTCTAGTCGTTGATGATTGCTCAGTGGACGGGACTTCAGGGATTTGCAAGGAATTCTCCACGAATTACCCCGAACAGGTCAAGTGTTTGCGTACAAGCTTCAGTGAAGGGAAGTCTGCAGCCTTAAACTATGCTTTGAGATTTGCTAAGGGAGACATTGTAGCGGTTTTTGATGCAGACAGCGTTCTGGAGCGTAATACGTTGATGAAGATTGTGAAGTATTTTAGAGATCCAAAGGTTGACGCAGTGCAGGGGAGAATTTGTTCAATCAATGCGAAGGAGAACATGCTGACGAAGATGGTTCATTATCAGAACTTACTGCAATATCAGGTGTTTATGCAGGGAAAAGATGAGTTGGGGCTGTTTGTTCCTCTTGCTGGAAGCTGTCAATTCGTGAGGCGGAAGATTTTGGTGGAGATGGGTGGATGGCTTGATGGTGCTCTCTCCGAGGACCTGGAGCTTTCAGCGCGGATGATGGAAAAAGGAACCGAGATTAAATATGCTTCCGACGTTTGTTCTTGGCAGGAAAACGCTTTTTCTTTAAGGCAGTTGGTTAGGCAGCGGTTAAGATGGTCTAGAGGATGTATGCAAGTAGGCCTTCGATACGGACGATTAATGAAGCGACTTGATAGAAGGAGCTTCGATGCTGAGATTTTCTTCTTTGCACCCTTTATCCTTGCATTCAGTGTCGTTGGATACCTGCTGGGGGCTTTCTCTTTTCTTGTGCCCATAAGCTTGGGAAGCACCCCGATGTTACTGTCCCAGCTTGCCTCAGTCTTAACATGGGCTATGTTGTTTCTCATAGGCGTTGGCTTGGTGTTTGTTGTGAAACCTCGCAGGCTGGGGAATGTGAAGTGGCTACCCTTCATCTATCTCTATTGGAGCCTAATGGTTTTCGTGGCTTTGTACGCATTAGGGCAGATGGTTCTCAGAAGACCTCAGAAATGGGTCAAGACAACTCGATCAGGAGTCATTACAAACCATGCTCTCAAGTAGCCTACATACACTTACGTGCATTTTGAGGTAGGTTTGTGAAAGAATCGACGGTTTTGGTGACGGGTGGCGCTGGTTTCATTGGTAGTCATGTAGTTGACAAGTTGGTTGGGTTGGGGCATGAGGTGGTGGTGCTTGATAATTTATCTACTGGGCTTCTAGAAAATTTGAGGCGTCATGTAGATGATGGTAATGTGGGTTTTGTTGAGGGTGACATTAGGGAAGTAAGGCTTGTTGATAGGTTGTTTAAGAGGGTGGATGCTGTTGTTCATTTGGCAGCGGTCACTAGTGTTCCGTTTTCGATGAGTCATCCGGTTTTAACGAACAGGGTGAACTTGGATGGCACATTGAATTTGCTGAGAGCGAGTTTGGAGAACAATGTGGAGAGGTTTGTACTTGTTTCCTCTTGTGCCATTTATGGTGAACCTTGCTACTCTCCTGTTGATGAGGAGCATCCTATGCATCCACTGTCGCCTTATGCTGCTTCCAAACTTGCTGCCGAACATTATTGCAGGGTGTTTAAGAGTGCGTACGGGTTGGATGCTGTTGTTCTGCGACCCTTTAACGTGTACGGCGACCGTCAGAGAAGAGAAGACATGTACAGCGGTGTGATAACCCGGTTTGCAGAGAGCATGTTGACTGGTAAACCATTGGTTGTTTATGGTGATGGCTCCCAGACAAGGGACTTTGTACATGTTTATGACGTGGCTGA
>CP070730.1:1112544-1124977 GCA_020351305.1 Candidatus Bathyarchaeota archaeon | reverse complement strand
TAATCTCGCGAACGCAGGCATATATATCCTTTCCACGGACATTTTTGAAGCAATCAAACGCACAAAACTGTCTACAAGAGGCGAGTTGGAGATTACGGATTCATTCTCGATTCTTCTGGAAACAGGGCATAAGATCGCTGCCGCAAAAGTGGCAAACAACGAGATGCTTGATGTAGGGATTCTATGGGACTTATTTGATGCAAACCGATGGGTTCTTGAAAGGATAAAGCTAAGCATAGAGGGCCAAATAGAAGATGGTGTACATCTAATTGGTCAAGTATCAGTTGAAGATGGCGCAAGAATCCGATCTGGAGCATATATTGAGGGCCCCGTTTTCATTGGTAAAGACAGTGACATAGGACCTAACTGCTTCATTCGTCCACACTCTAGCATTGGTCAAAAGGTGAGAATTGGGAATGCATGTGAAATAAAAAACAGCATAATCATGGATAAAACACACATTGGACACCTATCCTACGTAGGTGATAGCATAATAGGCGAGAATTGCAATTTTGGAGCAGGAACCACGATCGCTAACTATAGGTTTGATGGAGAACCAGTCAAAATGAAAGTCAAAAATAGAACCCTAGACACTGGAAGAAGAAAACTGGGAGTTGTACTTGGAGATAATGTTAAAACCGGCATAAACACATTGCTCATGCCTGGAGTGAAGATAGGAAATAATTGTTGGATAGGCCCTGATGTTGTAGTATATCGAGATGTAGCTTCAAATACAAAAGTTATATTAAAACAGGAATTAGAACAAAGAAACCACAACGTGCAATGAAATGGCGAGTTGTATGATATACGAAAAGATCAAAAAAAGAAGATCGATAAGAAAATTTACACAGAAGGAAATCCGCGGAGATATCCTAACAAAATGCGTAGACGCTGCAAGACTTTCACCATCCGGAAAGAATCGACAACCCTTAATATTCGTAATAGTCAACGATGAACAACTACTTGAAAGAGTTTTCAACACCACTAGCTGGGCAGGATATCTACCAAATTATTACCCAACAAAAGAGGAAATGCCGAGAGCCTATGTAATCATACTTGTAGATAAGAACATTCGACAAGATTGTGGTCACGATTGCGGAATAGCAGCGATGAGCATTTCCATGGTAGCTTACGAGAATAACCTCGGCTCATGCATCTTAGGTGCCCTAGATAGATTAAAACTAAGGAGTATCCTAAATATTCCAGAGAATTGTAAAATCTCCCTTGCGGTTGCTCTTGGGTATCCAGCGGAAGAGCCAATAATTGACAAAGTAAGAAAGAATGACATAAAATACTGGCTTGACAAAGAAGGAAAACTCCACGTACCTAAGAGAAGGCTAGAAGAAATCATGACTTGGAATGCCTTTCCCAACCACTCAGCTTCATGAGATCCTACATTAAATACATCTTCTTCAGCTACTACTCTCAAAACACAGTTTCATCAAGATCTCTATAGTCAATGATCAAAACAATAACATTTGATATCAAAATCCTAAAAAGGCTTAGTTGTATAATATCACGAGTTTGAGAAGGTAGAAACGATTGTCAGCAGCTCAAAGAAGGCTTTCTGCCGAAATAACTTCCCTACTTGACAAGACAGTTATGGTAACCACTACAGACGGAAAATCTTTTAGCGGTTCACTAGTTGGAATCAATCCTGATAACATGAATCTTTGCCTGTCGGAGGCTAAAGACGAAAAGGGTCAGAAACTACATGTAGTTGTGCTAAACGGTGACACTGTGGCTAGGATATTCGCCATTGAGAAGCCCTTCGATTTGAAGGCTCTAGCGGAACGTTTGGAAAAAGTATTCCCTACTATGGTTAGGCTTTATGAAGCCAACGGTTTTATCGTGGTCATGGAAAAGATAAAAGTCACCGAGAAAGGTGTTACCGAAGGAACTGGACCTGCAGCTGAACGTGTGCAAAAAGTGTATGAACAGTTTTCAAGTGAAAAGAAAGCTTAGACAAACCAACGAAATTGAGATTCTTCCTTTCTTCTTTTTACTCGTAATCGTTCAACTAAACCAAAGTTCTCCAAAAGATTTCGCGTAGCTTCTACTGTGGCATTCAAATTATCCAGATTTACTTCCAAATTAAGCATTTGACAAATCACCTTCAAAACCTCACTTGTCGCTACATTATCTGGATAGAGTCCTAAAGTCTCTGCTAATAATGAAAAACCACGAAAACCTCTCAAACTGCCAATTCCCACTAAGAGACCTGCGATCCCAAAAATCTGCCCCTTGATAATCTCCGCTCCTGCTCCAAGTAGATCATTTACTGTTTCTTTATCTGTAGCAGCGAAGTAGAGCTTCGGTTTCTGGACCTCTTGTTCTCTCTTCAAGCCGCCTATAGTTATCACAAATCGTGAACCGAATTCCTCTGATATATCTAGAATTCGCCCACAAAGCTCGTATTGCCCTGCTGTGGTCAGGGCTTGGGTGTTCCCATAGAGAATGATGAGATCACGTTCATTTCCCTTCCCATTATAAAAATAGAGCTCATTGATAGGATGACGTATTTCTCCCTTTTCGGCAGTTACTGCGAAGTCTTGAAAGGAGGAGCAGCGGACTTCGGCAAAGAGCTTAGCTTTTAATTCGCGGATAAGGTGCAGTGCTGCGATGTTAGCTACAAACCCGATGCCAGGTAGACCCTCTATTAACACAGGCTCTTTTAACTTCGGTCTTTCTCGCATGGAAATAATGCAAACCAAATCTTGCCTCTCCTATGAGTGCGCGTAGCAGTATAAAGAGATATAATGGACATATTAAAGCATGTTTTATCAGATGTAGAAACATGAATTTTGAATTACGCCACAGAGATATGCTTGCGAGACTAGGAAAACTGAAAACTAAAAGTGGAACAATTGCAACCCCGGTTCTACTTCCTGTGATCAATCCAGCTATTCAACCAATCTTACCAAGAACATTGAGCGAAGAATTTAATTGCAGAGCGTTGATGACAAACGCGTACATCTTGAAGAAAAAGGGCAATAAAGAAATTATGCAAAATGGTGTGCATAGTTTTCTTGATTTTGATGGTGTTGTAATGACTGACTCAGGTGCCTACCAAATTTTAGTCTATGGAGAAGTTGATGTTAGCCCTGCTGAAATTGTGCATTACCAAGAGCAAATATCTACCGATGTTGCCACCATTTTGGACATTCCAACAAGTTGGCATGCAAACAGGGAAATCGCAAAAGATTCAGTTCAAGAAACTATAAAACGCGCAAAACAATTAAAGAAGGTTAAGACCCGTGATGACATTTTATGGGTCGCTCCTATTCAAGGGGGAAAGCATCTTGACTTGGTCGCGTATTCAGCAAAAAATGTGGGAAAATTACCTTTCCCAATACACGCTTTAGGAAGCCCTACCACTATCATGGAACAATATCTTTTCGACACTTTGGTTGAAATGATTTTAACGGCAAAAATGAACATGCCTATGCAAAGACCACTACATCTTTTTGGGGCTGGTCACCCCTTTATGTTCGCTCTTGCTGTAGCCTTAGGGTGTGATATATTCGATTCAGCAGCTTACGCAATTTATGCCAGGCAAAACAGGTTCATGACAGAATATGGCACATCTAGGCTCAACCAGCTTGAATATTTTCCTTGTTCCTGTTCGATCTGTGCAAAACATACTCCGAAGAGCTTGAGAGACAGACCTCCAAAAGAGAGGCAAGAGGTCTTGGCAAAGCACAACTTGTACGTAAGTTTCGCTGAGATGAATCGCATAAAGCAAGCCATCGTTGAAGGGCGACTTTGGGAATATGTTGAATTAAGAGCCCATGCGCATCCAACCCTATTAAGAGCCGTGAAAATACTGAAGAAATATGAAAAGTTTATTGAACGTAACAGTCCAGTAACAAAGAATAAAGGTCTTTTCTTTTTCAGTAGCACTGGACTTATGCGCCCCGAGGTTGTGCGCTACAAGAAATTACTAGATGAAAGATATACTCCGCCAAAAGAAGCTAAGATTTTGATATTGCTGCCATCTCTCTCAAAAAAACCGTTTCATAAAGCCAAAGAAATAAAGAGCTTTTTTAGCTTGATTTGTCAGAAGTTTCCTTTGAAACAGAATGAATTCCACATTTGTGTCTATGCAGCGCCATTCGGTGTTATTCCAATAGAGCTTGATGAAACTTATCCTTTATCTCAACATGAGGTTGCGACACCGTTGGATCTCGAAACAATGGAGAATGTTGCTGAACAAGTTAAGAAATATGTTGCTGTGTCTCATTACAAAAAGGTAATCTTAATTGAAGACTCTACTTGGAGAAACAGGCTATCAGCAGCATGTGGCCGCATCAAGAGAAAAGACTTATCAATAACCGTGTTACGTGTAGAAGAGACATTAAGTAAGAAAGTTTTAAGTGATATTATAGAAGTACTTGAAAAATCAGTTGTTTGAGAGAAAAACATTATGGTTCTTGTGGACTTGCATATACACACGGTCTATTCAGGCGACTCTACAATTAGACCCAAGCTTATCGTAGACCAATTGCACGCTCATCCCATGTTCGAGGGCGTGGCAATCACAGACCACAACACCTTGGATGGCTATTTTCGGACTCTTGAGCTAGCTAAAGTTTACAAGGATCTCAAAATATTTCCTGGGATCGAGATAGCAACCTCTCAAGGAGACATAACAATTTTAGGTGTTGAAGAGAAGCCTAAACTTCCAATGACATTAGAATCTGCTACTGATTTTGCCAAGGAAACATACGGCGCAATTGTGATACCCCATCCATTTCGCTCCATGGGTATTGGCGATTTGACCTTTAACATAGAAGCTCATGCTATTGAGGTTTTAAATCCCACCGCGACTCTTCAGGAAAATACACTGGCCCAAGAATTGGCAAAGACAAAAGGCTTGCCTGGAATCGCTGGCACAGATGCTCACAACGCCAGCGAAATGTGGACCGTATCCACAGAAATTAAGGCGCAACCTGCTGATGAAAATATTATCGAATCCATCCGAAAGGGAAAAGCAAGAACCATTATTGCCAGAAAAATGAGATTATGAATAAGTATTGAAGGTGAGAAATATTCCTGTAGAAATAAAATTTCTTGGCGGAACCCGCGAAGTTGGAAGAATGGCTATAGCCGTTAAGACCGATAAAACACGGGTTTTGCTGGATTATGGTGTAATGATGGATCAAGGACCAGGATTCCCAATGCACACTGCCCCAAAAGGCGTAGACGCGCTTATACTTACACATTGCCACTTGGATCATTCTGGAGCTTTGCCTATTTTCTATATACAAGACAAAAGACCTCTCTTCGCAACTCAGCTAACTCTGGAGTTGGTGCAGATATTGATCAAGGACTTCATTCATCTTTCGGGTTATTATCTTCCTTTCGAGTACCTTGAATTGCGATATATGATGCAAAATTCTATCCCTCTAGATTATGGGGAGAAGAGAACTGTAGGTGACATAAGTTTCCAGCTTCTTGATGCTGGTCACATTCCTGGAAGTGCTCAAGTTCTTGTAGAAGCCGAAGGTAAGAGAATCCTTTTCACGGGTGACTTCAACACTTCAAAGACCCGTCTCCTACCTCCGGCGTCAAATGACTACGGAGAACTTGACGCAATAATAACAGAAACCACGTATGCAGATACAAATCACACTGACAGGCTAGTATTGGAGAACAGATTCGTCTCTCAAGTCAATGAGGTTGTGGAAAAAGGAGGAAGGGTTCTTGTCCCAGCATTTAGCATAGGGCGCTCACAAGAGATTATTTGCATTCTTGCAGCCCATCATTTTGAATATCAAACAGTCATAGATGGAATGGCTCGTGCTGCTAATCGTACAATGATGGATAATACAAAGTTCCTTCGGGATCCACGTCTTTTTATGGACGCTGTTCACCGAGCTATGTGGGTGGACGGATGGCGAGACCGTCGATCTGCAACCAAGAAGCCAGGTGCGATCATTTCACCAGCAGGCATGCTGAAGGGGGGACCAGCTGCCTTTTACATCTCTAAGCTTGGTAAGAAAGCTAGTAATGCAGTTTTTCTTGTGAGTTATCAGATACCAGGAACACCAGGCCACCAACTGTTGGAAAAAGGAATGTGCGTAATTGATGGGAGAGTACGCAAAGTAAAGGCTCAAGTGGGGCATTTTGATTTTTCTTCCCATTGTGGCGCTAATCAGCTTAGAAACGTAATTAAGAACTTGAAAGGCACGCCTAAAGTATTTACGGTTCATGGTGCTGAAGGAAACTGTGAGCGATTTGCCAGATGGGTTAAAAAAGAGATGGGATTCAAGACAGTAGCACCAAAAGCTGGCGATAGGTTCACTGTCTAGAGCGAAGAGATTCTTAATGGAGGCATTTTCTTGCATGGTTACTGAGGAATTTAGAACAACGCCTATCTACACTCTTCCGATACTTGTGAGCTTGCTAGTAAGCATATTATGTACTGCGCTAATTTTGCAATCTAGAGTGAACTTAGATTCTGTTACAATACTTCCAGAGACAGGGTATGGCCCATTGTTTAATGCTGCAATCTTTGTACTTGCAGCAGGATTTGGGGCAACGATGATTTACCTGTTGTTAAGGCGTGGAGTACATCGTCTCCTTCATCTCTTAATGGGGACTGCTTTTTCTGTTCTGTAATTCTCTCTTGTAATTCTTTACTCCGAGCTTGTTTTTATCGTGGTTGACATCGAAGTTCCTATCCTCTTGATATTTACGCTAGCTTTTGCTATCACTGTTTTAATCATCCGAGAGGTTTTTTTAAAAAAAGGCGGGCTCCGTGGGATTATCCTCCTTGTAATAGGTGGAGCTATTGGGACACTGTTGGGCGCATCTATTCCTTTCTTTAGTGCAATTCTAATTTTACTGCTACTTGCGGTTTATGATGTTTATGCAGTTTTTCGTGGACCAGTTGGAAAGATAGTAGCAAAAGGTTTAGAACATTTGCCTGGGGCTAGTTTCGCTTTTAAACGTATTCATGTAGGGCTTGGTGATTTAACATTCTATTCAATGCTGGTGAGTCGCATGTTATTAAGTCTCGGTTGGGAATCCTGTATAGCAGCAACATTAGGGGTTCTGTTAGGCGCATTTCTCTCATTCAAGATGGTTGAGAGAAAAGGAATGTTCCCAGGTCTACCCTTTCCTATAGTACTGGGTTTACTCGCAGCCTTCACAATAGAACTATTGATGTAAATGTTGACCAGCTTTCAATATATTAGAACTCAAATAAGCTTGAAACTCGAAGCCTTAATTCTGCCCTTTTGATCAATCTTTATCTCAAAGCTTTCTCTCCAAGGGTGCCCACCTAAATCTATAGGGCATGTCCCTCTTACAACCCAAACCCCGCTTTCAAGCTCCGTCATGGTTACATTCACATCTGGTACACTCTTATGTTTTCTGACAAAATTGATTGCAATGCTTTCTGCGTCTTCAACTTCCACCATTCTTTCCACCAAGTCGCTGTATTTTGAACTGCGCCCCTCGTCAGATAAGAGTTATGAACCAACAATCAATAGTTCGTATTTCAGATTTTTATTTAGATTTGCCAATAGTTGAGATTTCTTTGCTTATATCCTAGTGTTCGAATCTAGAACTATGTACTTGCTTAACCGAAAGAAGATGATTTTTGGAATGTGTCAAAATCTGAAACTAGACTAATATCTGTAGCGGGTTAAGGGTCTGATGGTGTACATATGCGACTTTCAAAAGCCTTGTGGATACCCTTTCTCACAGCAATCATCATAATCTCTTTAACAATTCCTCTTTCCCAAGCCTGCTCCGACGACTGGATTGATGAATGGTGTGATGATGACTGGTTTGAAGACTATTCGTTTGAAGATGATTTGCCTGGAGATGTGAACGGTGATGGCAAAGTAGATCTAACCGACCTTTCTGAAGCAATATTAGCTTGGGGCTCTAATTCAAGTCATCCCCGCTGGAATCCGAAAGCAGATGTGGTTGAAGATGGAGAGATAGATATTCTCGATATTCTAAGGATAATCATATTATTCGGTAATCGCGCAAATGCTTGGGATCTTGTGTTCGAAGATGTTTGTGGTAGGGGCACTATTCTGAAAATCAACCTTGCTAAGAAATGCTTCCAATTTATAACACCTGACAAAGACTATGGAGTAAGAAACGCCACTTGCATGCGATTAGCAAAATTCAGATCATGCAGATGTATGCGTGAAGAATCTGAAGAAGGACGAGGCAGATTGATTATTATTAAGCACCTTGATGATGAGCTTCGGCTTCTTGCAGTAGCCCATGATTCGCAAAAGGACCTTTGCATAACTATAGCTTGGGACAGGCAAACACAGACAAGGTATTTCTTAATAGATAAAGTAGGAATAGAAGACTAGTCGTTTCACCGCAACAGCAATTGGTAGTAACGAGTTAACATACAGAAAGGATAAGAAGTCTACCTAGTTTTTTACTTCAATCATATAATCAACTAGATACAGATTCGCGAATATAATGAATCTATATCGAAGAAAAAAAGGGTGTTTTAGGAATTCTTTTCGGTTCCTGTTTTGTGTGCTGCAGGCGCAATCGAGTCTTGGCTTGATTCCTGGTGGTTTGGGTTAGTCCCAAAACTCCCCATAATGGACTCCAAATATCGAGAGGTGTTCAGTTATTCCGTAGACATAAATGCGATCATTTTCCACAACGACCCACGATTCGAGTTGTTCCCAAACTGATTCTAATCCTTGGTTATGAGCGCATATTTCAACGTCATCATCATCAACTTTGCCATCAGTATTCAAATCGTAGCTTGGAATGTATTCATTAGGATTAGCATTGGCGATAAGGGACTGGTCTTTTCCATCTACTATTCCATCCAAATTAACATCCCCTAGCACAACTTCAGTTCTCCATAATGTTAGATTGTATGGGTCAGTACCATTAGGCAGGTCTGCGAGATTGATTACCAAGTAAAGTGTTATGTTTCTATCGAAGGCAGCATCTGTCTGAATATCCCAAGAGTCACCTATTTGATCAGGTTGCTGCAATTCAATTATGTATGCATAAGCAAATCCTGTGACTAATACATCATCGAAGATTAATCCCACATCGGGATCTGGATAAGTCGTCACGTTGAGCCCTGTTTCCACATCGTCAACGCCACCATTTTCCACGAAAGTGACAGATATTGTGTCTTTGGCTTGAACATCGGTAACAGTGAATCCATCTTCGTCTGAAATATTTTGTGGGGATCCGTCAAATAGGATGGTGTCGATGTGCCAACCATGGGTTGGAGTGATTACAATGGTCTCCAGTCCACCTAAGTTTGCATAGGAGTCAGCACTATATGTTTCTGATTTTCCAGATTTCCAAGTCATTTCCAAATAGCCACTGCCGGTTACGAATACTGTTGGGCTCTTTGCTTTAGGTGCAGCAAAGACAATGCCAGCCATGCTTGCAACTACACTTAGTGTTAACAGAATGAGCGATGCAACAGCTGCTAATGAAAATCTTGAGCGCAAAACCTTCATAGTCTATTCTCCTTTCAATTACAAAAGTATCACTCTATGGCATGATATAAGTTATATGGAACTAATTTCTATGGACACACTTTCATGTCAGTAATGTGCGTACACATTACGTGTATCGAAATATTACATTGTGACTTCTTCTAGAGGTGTATGTTCTTTGACCTTGATTCCTTTAATGGCAAGGAAACGGACAAAGTTTTTGACGAATCTATCTGCGAGGGCAATAGTTTCATCCAAATCTAGAGTATTCCAGTTCATCAACATTCGAGCTGTCTTTTCATATTTTTCTGGCAAATACCTGAATTCAAAAGATTCGGGAAGCCCTCCAAGGTAATCATGGTTGATGAATTCTCTGTTGAAAATCGCGGTTAATAACATGAACTCTATAAGTACTTCCGCCACGAACAGACCCGTTTCATGGGTGTTCCCTCTAATTTTAACTGCCTTCAATCTTCCAAGTCCCTCGTAGCAGAGTGGCGTGTATTTTGCTATAAATTCATAGAACCTGTCATCCGAAACTTCATCTAGTAGCTTTCTAAACCTCTTCAATATTGCTTTGTCGCCACATGTAACCTTCAAATTGAATAGCCTACCCATTTTCAAAGACCAGTCAATTTCAACTTTAGTGATGTCTCTTTCAACTTTGGAAAGGTTTATGACCTCAACATGTACAGGTGTGCCTTTGAATGTAAAATCAAAAGTCTTAGAGTCAGATGCATCACCAACAATGAAGAGCATTTCTAAATCTGAGTATTCTGTGTCCATACATCTTGCTGTAGAACCATAAATCCCTCCCAGAAGAACATCACTCCCATATTTTTCTAAGAAACGCCTGGTGATCTCCTCACCCAAGTCAACTCGCTCTTCATGATTCATCATTCAAACCTACAGATCGCGTATGAACTCTAGGATATACAGCTCAATACTCATAAAATGCCCGTGTGACCCCAAAATTTTGCCTACAAGCTTACTCCAAATATGTCCACTTCTGGAATCCGCCAACACTTCGTCCTTAATAAAATCAATAACACCCTAAAATAATCTATGTATACACACAAGTTTTACAGTGTGGACAATGGACGGAATTTAGACGAAATTTGGCTGGAATTCAGGCACTTTTAATCAACTCCTTTTCATTTCACGGGCATCTTAGTTATGCGTAAGCTTTGAAAGGGTTGGACAAGACAAGAATGACTGAAAATACTTTTACAAGAGAAAGGAGGGAAAAGTATGTGATTTTCGTCAAGAGTGTGTCAACGCGCACGTATCTATAATTGCGAATCAGAACTTTTATTCATCATGAAATGCTAAATTGTAATGAAGAGGGGGATTTCAGGGAGTAGTTGATTGTCTGCAGCGATGGAAATTTGGGTGGAACGTGCGATTTATTTTATTTTGACGTTCTCAGCAGCCATATTGCTGTATCTCGTCTTACGAAGGCAAACACGCAAAAGCGTGGGTCCTCAGTTAAAGGAATTGCAAGGGTCATCAATTAGGCAGCTGTTCTTTGAGAGGTTGCGAGAGGCGTTTTACTCGCATTTAGAAACCTATCATTTTTCCCGGGGTTGGTCAACCTCTAGTGCCCCTCGTGCGAGGGCACGCAGGCAGCAAGTAGCAAATGCAATAATTAGGTCCCAAACACGTGAAATTAACGCGTTTCTCGACACGAAAGACCTTGCGAAAGATCTTGCATTCCGAGATTTTGATAGGACCTTGGATTCCGTCATGAAGAAGTTTTTGCTCCCCGAATTGAAGAAAGGGCTTTGGGGTGGGGATACCCCTAAACCTAACAGTTATGGAGATCATGAGTATCACAGTGTAAGGAAAGGTTAGTGAAGCTTGCAAGTGAAGGCACCCCCTACACACTCACCATTTTTCTGAGCTAGTTTAATGTTAGACATAAAATGCGACGAGTGCATATACTTGCTCAGTGAGAAAGAAAAATGGTCTTTCTGCCACATCTGCGCGCGTAGAATTGTTAGATTTCTCTGATTCTGACTAACAGTGGAGATTTCACCCAAAATTCTTCCCGCGAAAATCCTTTTTTTAGACATGCAATAGAGATAGGTGCATTACAGTAGATTGGTGAAAAAATGAATAATCAGTCTCCCATTTGCTTTCTAATATTTTAAAATACGTGTGATCTATGACTGTTCTGAACGAAAGCCCCAATAATTGAAGTTCCCACGAAAATTAACGTAAACGGAAAATTGAAAGGAGGAAAACCTCCAAACCAAACCCATATCGTCGATCTCATAGCCTCTAACAAGGACAGGGGTCGGTTGCGTATCAATCCTATGACTAACTGTATTATCATAGTCATTATGATTACTCCTCCAGAAAAAAGGCCAATCCAAGAAGCAACCCTCCATGTACTACTCATAACAGTTCTTCTGGCAATTCTACTTATAATGAGGTGACTCAGGATTGCTGATGCAGCATCAATAAAAATAAAAAAACAGAGAAAGATCAAATCCATGCACATCACTCTCTTCTTATACTGAAATATTCAAACAACCTCTGTTACATGCCGTTATTAGTTAGATATTACTCTCTTTTTCTGATTTTGGTATTCCTATCCATTTTGGAGTCTTATTCCTATATTCAACATATGCATTACCATACTTCCCAATACATATTGCTTCCTCATAGACAGCTACCTTTCGCATAAAGAGTGTTACCACAACTGCAGATATCAGAAAGACCCAAGAAACGCAAACTATACCGACTCCAATGAATAGCATGAGCATCCCTAAATACATGGGATTTCTTGAAATCTGATAGACCCCTTTCGTGACTGGTCTGTCCTTTGAAGTAGCAGCAAAAGCTAGCAACGCCATAGTTACGAAAATAATACCTATCATGTAGATAAATAATCCAATCCATAAAAAAGTGGCTTCAAGTTTCAAAGGCAAGAAAACGCTGTAGATGAAAGCACCAAAAAAAGTCAACTG
>CP070730.1:1076309-1112444 GCA_020351305.1 Candidatus Bathyarchaeota archaeon | reverse complement strand
GGGCCCGTAGTCTAGTCTGGATCAGGACACTGGCCTGCGGAGCCGGAGATCTGGGGTTCAAATCCCCACGGGCCCGCTACATATACGCGGATTTTAATATTATCTATCCCGCATGCATGTGCTCTCCATCATATGTGATAGATATGTTTGGAACATGTATACATAAAAGAAGCATGTGTCTTAAATTTGACAAGAGTCTAGACTAAGGGGAATGGTGATCGAAGTTGGTTAATGAAGGAGAAGAGGCTCCAAATTTCACCTTACAAGCAGATGATGGAAGAAAGGTGTCCCTGAAAGATTACAGAGGTAAGAAAGTAGTGCTTTATTTTTATCCGAAGGATGGGACTCCTGGATGCACTCGTGAGGCTATTGAGTTTAGGGATATGGCGAAGGAGTTTGAGAAAGAAGGGGTAAAAATAATTGGGGTAAGTAAGGATAGCGTCAAGTCTCACCAAAAATTCAAGCAAAAACATAATTTGCCCTTCACTTTGCTAAGCGATCCAGAAGGGAAAGCTTTAGATCTCTATGGCGTATGGAAAAAGAAAAGTCTATACGGTAGAACATTCATGGGCACAGAACGAACAACATTCCTAGTCGATGAAAACGGAATCGTTAAGAGAGTTTATAATAAGGTGAAGGTCAAGGGACACGCACAGATTTGTCTCCTTGACTTGAAAGGCAAAGTCAAAACTGATTCGTGAGTGATTACTCACAGTACACGGATGAGTGTGCCAATATTTCAATTAGCAAAGCGCGCTAGTATTTGGAGGGGATTATTCAGTTCATGCAAAAGGATAGATCAAAAAGAAACGCGAGAGATTTAGAAGTTGCGACACTTGGTGGTGGTTGTTTCTGGTGCACAGAAGCTGTTTTCAGCAAAATAAAAGGTGTAATAACAATAGAACCGGGCTACTCTGGAGGCGAAATACCGAACCCAACCTATGAGGAAGTCTCCACAGGGAAAACAGGACATGCTGAAGTTGTGCAAATCACTTTTAATCCTGATATTGTCTCATTTAGAGACATCCTTGAAGTGTTCTTTGCAACGCATAATCCTACCACTATAAACCGGCAAGGTCCTGATGTAGGGACACAATATCGGTCTACAATATTCTATCATAATAATATTCAGAAGAAAATTGCACTAGAGATTATTGAGGAATTTGATAGCGCTGGAAAGTATCCTGCGCCCATCGTGACCCAGGTCGAATCGTTCAAAGCTTTCTTCAAAGCTGAGGATTACCATAGAAACTACTTCAAACGAAATCCTGAAAAGGCCTATTGTAAGCTAGTTATTGAACCAAAGATCGCTAAACTTCACAAATCAATGAAATAATGGTTACCTAGTTAAGTGAATGTCAGATACAAACTTGTTTGAGTTGAAGGGAGAATCGAAAACTGAAATTAGTTAGGTATCTCGATAGAAATGGGGAAAGTTATGGCGTTTTTGGTACTGATAAAGTATTATCTCTACCTAGATTAGCAAAGCGTTTGAATAGACAACTGCCAGAGCATTTTGAGAACTTTATAGCTTCAGGGATAGAAGGTGTCAGAATTTCAGAGGAGCTTCTCAATTGTGCTTCAAAGACCGATGTCAAATATGCATCCAGTCCACTCAAGGTTACACTGCTTCCACCAGTAGCTTCTCCGCCAAAAATCATTTGTCTAGGCCTAAACTACAGGGACCATGCCGCAGAGCAAAACGCTGCAATTCCGGATGAACCAATAATTTTCATGAAACCACATACAGCAATAGTCGGTCCAAATGAAAATATTGTTAAACCAAATTTTGTTCAAATGCTTGACTACGAGGCTGAATTAGCAATTGTCATTGGTGCAAAGGTCAAGAATGTCCTTGCTTCAAAGGCTAAGCTTTGCATTTTCGGATTCACTATTTTAAACGATGTTTCCGCAAGAGACTTTCAATTCAAAGATAAACAGTGGACAAGAGGAAAGAGCTTCGACACCTTCGCCCCAATAGGACCATGTATAACCACTATAAGTCAGCTTCCTGACACGTCTGACCTATCCATTCGCACATGGGTCAACAATGAACTTCGTCAAAATTCATCAACTAAAAACATGGTTTTCAACCCCTTTGAAATTATTCATCACCTAAGTCGCGTAATGACCTTAGAACCATGTGATATCATTGCGACTGGCACTCCATCTGGTGTCGGTTTTGCCTTGAAACCTCAACCAAAATTTCTCCAGAATGGCGATATTGTTAGAATTGAGATAGAGAAAATTGGTATCCTTGAGAATGCTGTTATTGAGGAAAAAGCTGGCTAAAATACCGCTCATCCTCTGGAAATTCATACACGATTGATATTTTTAGGATATCTACAAAGAGAGAAAAGGGGGATGTTGGGAAGAATTTCCACTTGTTTTGGAGTTTTGATGAGCTTATTGTTTGCTAACTCGTCCTCGGGCGTCCGCGCATTAGGAAATAGATGACTGCTATTGCTACGCCTACCAACGCCACAGCAACTATGATTATAATCCATAGAAGCTCAAACGCATCTGAGACATTAGGATCGGTTTCTTCTTGATATTCTTGCAGGTTGGTTGTGCCATCGCCATCGTTGTCAAGTGCTGCGTCAGTAGGGTCCAGTGGATCTAGTTCGTTATCAGTTTCCCAAGTGTCGGGCATCCCGTCATTGTCGTCATCTGTATCAATTGTGTTTGGAATACCATCTCTATCTGTATCGATGGCAAAAGTAACAGTGACTGTGTCAGTGTCAAAAGCAGTTATGCCATATGTGTCGCCACCAATTCTCGAAACCGTGTATGTGTAGCTGCCTGCACTAGATTTTGTGGTTGTATCATTTAATTCAACAAATCCATCGTAGTCTCCGACGCTGGGATATTCGTAAACAGCTATCCATGTTATGTTAGCTGTGGTGTCCACGCTGATTAGGTTGTCACTTACATTGAGGGTTACCGTGACCTTGTTAAAGATACAGTGCACCGAGTTAGATTCAAACTGTGTGATTCCATGAGTCGGATCGGTTATGGAAGCTGCTGTGAACCAATATTTTCCAACTGCATTTTTTGTTAAGGTGTCATTCAATGTGATAGTACCCATGAATAGTGTTCCGTCATATTCGTAATTTGCTGCTTGAACTATGTTGGCGGAGTCGCCTACGTTTATGTGATCATCTGCAATTGATAATGTGATTTGCACATTGTCCCATATTATTTCAGTGTCTTCAACTGTTTGTTCATATATGGTTATGTAGGAGCAGTTGACCCCTGTTACTGTCCACGAGCGCTTGCCCACTGTGTCATATTCAACAGGGAAGCTTATCCACCCTGTTTCGTTAACTGAGTAGCCTATGTCGTTAATGTAGATTGTTCCATCAGTTACGTCTGAGCCATCATTTGACCATTTTGCGTGGAAGCCAACTTGTTCTTGGGTCGAAACGCCAATTCTAGCATCAACTGCCAAAGCGTCATCTATGACCACGTGCGTAGGCAAAGCGAGCCACGTGAAAGAGTTGTAGACAAACTGCTTATCCATTTCATTTCCATAATAGTCTACCATGGAAGTGGCCCAGATGCCTTTCCAAAGGGGATTTTGGTAGCTTATTATGGCTCCTTGTGAATCTGGGGTTTCAGCGACAATTTGTGCTCCGTCTAAGATGGCTTCATGCCAACTTGAAACAGTTATGTTCTGGGAATAGGGGTAACCACTTGAATTCCATGGATCAGTCATGTTGGCAAAGATTGGGTGGCCTGGTTGATAGAGATCATAGGTATTGTTTTGATAAGCAGCGCTTCTATGCAGGACTTCTCCATCAACTCCTACGAGTGGTGCTAACATGCTATTGTTAGCGCCTCCATAAGTTAGCAAATACGAAACGAAGATGCCTGGTGCGTCTCTTTCAAGAAAAGTTTGTATAGCGTTAATTTCAGATTGTGAGTATTGTACGCTCATTCCGGCAGGATCGACGATGAGCACAACATCAGCATTCATGTCTACCAAGTTTCCATAGGTGAATGGGGAGGGTATGTCAGTGACGTTTAGTTTGTAGTTGCCATACATGAACCAGTTAGTCATCAGTTCTCTGTAGATCAGAGCAAAATTTGTGCTACTGCCCCATCCTGGAAGAAATGCAACTCTAATGGTTTCTGCTTCTTCAATGAATGCATGCTTCACTGACCATAATATTGATCGTACAAGAACCGATTCGCTAAAGATGTCAGCTGCGCTGCCATAAACATTGAATCCTAAGTATACTGCTCGTCCAGGTCCCACTTCTTCTGCAGTTATTGCCCTGTCATATCCATCCACATTGGCAATATTTGGCAAAGATGTATTAGTGCACCAGCCAACGTAATCGGATGCTGTATATCCATAGTACCAGAATCCATTGGTTGTCCAAGAATCGGGTAGTCCCTCGGTTATTGGATGGGAATCCACGAGTGTGCATGTCACTGAACTATGCTCAGTAATAGATGTAAAACCATTCGGAAACCAGGAGGGCCAATCGCCGAGTTGTATATAGCCTTTGCTAGCATTCAACCAATCAGCAATATCACTACTTGGAAAATTCACGGCGCTGTACAAATCAATTAGAACATCGCATTCAAGAGCAATAGCCTGGCTGACATTATCTACAACAACATGGTTAAACCCATATTGTTCGAGTGTGTTGTGAAGCTCGTCAGTTTCATTTGTATTCCCATAGTCGTTAGCTGCAACACCTATTTTTACCTGTGTTAGATTGATTGGAGAGTTATAGAAAGGAGAAGACTCCATTGCTACCATTGTGTCCACAGGAGCGAGGTTGACAGTTGACTCAGTTGGCATGATTATTGAGTTTGCCAAAACAGAGAGTGGGGCGATAAAAATGGCGCATAATAATAAATATCCAAGTATTCTTAGTTCTCTCAACTTCATATTTTTTGACAATCTTTCATCTCCTTTAGTATTGAACCTCAATGATCTAGTTCGATATATATGATTTATGAGCGGGTGAAGACAAGACAAACCATTCGGACATCCACCTCCGTTATAAACCTGCAAGGTTTAAGAATACTTGAGCCCGCTACTCTATTTTGGAGTGTGCAAGGATTGTTACAAAGGTGTAACGATTATCTTCAAGTCTTGCCACTTCCATGATAATAATAACCTCATAATGTGAGGAATAGAAGTGTTCCAACTGAAAACCAATCAAAAAATCTATAAATTTAGCAAACTCAGAATCGGAGGAAATCCTGGAGAACTTCCTACAGTCTTAATCGGCAACATATTCTACAAAGGTATGCCCGAAGTCTCTAACCATAAAGAAGGAAGGTTTGACAAGAAAAAAGTCTTGAAATGGATCAAGCTTGCAGAGAATCTTTCTGAGAAAAGCGGAGTACCTCATCTTCTAGATGTTATGGCAATGTACCCGCGCGCAATCACCAACTACATTACATTCGCTTCAGAGCAAACTAACAGTCCTTTCTTAATTGATGGTGCCAACTCCGAGACACGGATAGCAGCTTTGGATATCATTCGACAACTCGGTCTTGAAAAAATCGCAATATTAAACGGAATCACACCTGGAACTACCCAAGAAGAGTTGTTGGCAATAAGAGCTTCTCAAGTTAATGCGGCAGTTCTGATGGCATACAATGAATTAGATTATTCTCCGGATGGTAGAATCAACATACTGAAAGGCTCGAAGAAGGAAATCGGGCTTCTCGCTCTAGCAGAGAATGTTGGATTGGAGAAGCTTCTCATAGACACAGTAGTTTTTGATGTGCCCAGCATTTCTTACGCTGCAGAGTCCATCAAATTGGTGAAAGAAAAGCTAGGGTACCCTGCCGGTTGCTCACCTGCAAATGCAACATATTCATGGAAGGAGGCATTGAAGGGGGAAGATTTGAAAAAAGGATTTGTAGCGGCAAATGTTTCTGCTCATACTCTTACCCAGTGCTGGGGCGCAGACTTTCTAATCTATGGACCAATAAAGCAAGCTGGAAACATGATCCCTGCTTGTGCTATTGTAGACTCAATAATTGCCTATCATGCTATGAAACGTTTCGGAACAAAGCCGCTAGAAAAGAATCATCCACTTCACACAATTTTCTAGCTGAGTAAAGCTTCGACCTTTTTAACACATTCTTTTGCGTCCACTGCGTAAGCATCAAGTCCAAACTCTTTCTGTGTTTGTTCAGAAACCGCATTGCCCCCAATTATCACTTTCACCTTGTCTCGAAGCTTTTCTCTCTCCAGGATGTCAATTACATCTTTTAGATAATGTATTGTCTCCTCCATAGAGATGGAAATTGCTATAATCTGCGCATTTTCGCGAACTGCGACTTTCACAAATTTCTCGGCGGATACATCTGCACCCAGGTTCACAACTTGGAAACCTGCAGATTGAAGTGTTGCTGCCACAATGTCCTTTCCTAAGCTTTGAATGTTTCCTTTTAGTGAACCAATAATGATCTTCGCTTTCACCATAGCTGGTTCAACCTCCAAATATGGTTCAAAAACCTTGAAAGCTGATCGCATCGCTGAAGCAGACGAGGCAACATCGATGACAAAGTATTCCTTCCTTTCGTAGCGTTCGTCAACTATCTTCATGGCTTTCATAAGCATTTCAATTGCTGTATTAACTGGAACTCCTCGGTTGACTATCTGCTCAGCAAGTCTTTTTGCCTTCTTCACGTTGCCAACAACAACAGCATCTTTCAGTTCTTCCAAGACTACTTTGGTCAATTCAAAACCTCACACGATGGAGTGTACACGCCATTTCTTACGCAGCCTTTTGATGAGATTTCAATACTTAGTTGAATTCTTATGCAGGACAAAAGTGAACCTACCAAGCTAGCTGATGTATGGTAAGCTTATAGAAGTGCTCTTCTCCCAACATTTCTGGTGCTTCTTAATCGCAAAATCTATGCCTTGGCGCATGAACTCTATCGATAGTCCACCTACAATGTCTTGAACAGGTCTTCCTCGGCAGAAAAATTTCAGAGTAGGGGTGCCCATTATGCCATACTTAATGGCAAGGTTTTGGTTTTCCTCGCTCTCTGCGATATTGAGCTTCACGAATTTCAACTCACCAGCATACTCTATGGAGAGCTCGGTGTAAACTGGTTCAAGGGCTCTACAGTGGGGACATTGAGGCTGCCAGAAGTTAACCACAACCAGCTCTTCTGACTCTAAAACATCCCTTTTCCAGTTGCCAGCATTCGTCTCCACTATACTTTCTGACATATCAAACCATCAGTCTTTTTATGTTTTTAGGCTCTCATTTCCTTCGAATAATTTAAGCTTTGCGCGAAGGAAAAACGAGGAAACTCGCGCTATACACATCCTCTGCATACATGCGCATGCATAGCTGCGAGAGGTGTGTATTTTGTTATTCCTTAGAAACCCAAATAAGTAACCGAAAAAAGTAGTGGGATGGTGAAGGCCAATGAAGATAGCCGTTTCTGGTAAAGGAGGAGTAGGCAAGACCTTAATCGTTGGGGCTCTCGCTTGCTCCTTCGCGAGTAAAGGACTGAAAACAATCGCCATCGATGCTGATCCTTCCCCAAATCTCGCCTTAACCTTGGGTTTACCACCAGAGAAAGCAAGAGAGATTACACCCATATCTGAAAACAAAGAATTGGTTGACTCAAAAACAAGCACTGGAGTATCAGGTGTCTATCGTCTTTCATTCACTGTAGATGATATTGTCCGAGACTTTTCTGTCCGAACTCCTTGCAACGTGAATTTAATAATTATGGGAACAGTGCAGTCTATGGGTGCTGGATGCACTTGCGCTCCAAATGCGGTTATTCGGGCTTTGCTACGTCATTTGGTAGTTGAGCGGGATGAGGTGGCTCTTGTTGACATGGAAGCTGGTGTCGAACATCTGGGCAGAGGAACAGCTAGACATGTAGACGTTATGTTAATAGTCACAGATTCAAGCATAAAGTCTCTAGAAATTGCTAGGCACATCCACAAACTCGCTAAGGATGCAGGTATCAAACAGATTTTTCTAGTTGGGAACAAGGTGGCAACGGAACTTCAGAGGAATGCTATAGGAAAATTTGCTGAAAAAAATGACCTAAATATGCTGGACTTTGTCCCCTTCGATGAACAAGTCGTAACAGCAGAGATGCGAGGAGAAACCCCACTCAACTATGAGCAAGCTTCATCAGTTAAAGCCATTGAAAACTTGGGCAAAATACTCATCAATATAAGCAGTAGTGGAAGTTGAAAATCTATGCTTCTCCAACAACTTACAGAAGCCAAGGTCTTTTACACATAAACTATAAAAATTCGCATACGACATCAAAGAAGAGGCTTGCTAAATGGAAAGACTTGTAACTGTAGGTAGAGGCGGAAGCGGAAAAACAACTTTCGTCACTCTCATGGTAAAATATTTAATTGAAATAGGTGCTACCCCCATGCTTCTTGTAGATGTCGACCCTGACCAAAACTTGGCCGAGATGGTTGGAATAGACCTTAGAAAAGAGGGAAAGAAAACTATATCCGAATTACTCATTGATACGTTTATAGAAAAGGGTGGCACCACAGTGGGTGTAGCACCTTCAGAAAGAATGGAAAGCCAAATTTGGGAAATGGGACTCTACGAAGGAAGCAACTTTGATTTTGTAGCTGTTGGTACAAAATTCATAGAAGGATGTTACTGCCTTCCAGACGCTGCATTAAAGAAAGCTCTAGAAGGTCTAACAAAAACATACAAATATGTTCTCATAGACTCCCCCGCTGGTCTAGAACATCTAAACAGAAGAATAACATCCCAAGTGGACGACATGTTTGATGTAATAGACCCTTCCCAGAAATCCTTCAACCACATTGAGAGGGCATATAGAATCGCAAAGGAAGTCAAAATAGATTTCAAAAACTTCTACGTCGTCGCAGGTTACAGAGTTCCAGAGGAATTGGAAGCAGAAGTTGAGAAGCGTACAAAACTACCGTATTTGGGGAAGATAGCCTACGACAAAGACGTCGAAAGATACGTTCTAACTGGAAAATCCCTACTTGAACTTCCCAATTCATCTCCCGCATACATGTCCGTAAAAAAGCTCATGGCAGAAGTGGGTCACAAAACTATCTGAACCTAATTGTGCATGGATAATACAGCAGCACACCTCTTCAAATAAGAAGATTTGCGTTTTTAGAAAACTTAAAATAACATGTAACAGCTTTTACAGCTTCAAGACTTTAAGGTCGTGTCCTTTAGTTGACTAGAAAAGGCATGAAAATGAAAGTTGAAGAAATGAAAACAGATATGGGCGTTATTAAGGGTTTAGAGCTATCATTTGATAAAATCCTTGATGATACATGGGAAGAACCCCTTGGACCAACACCTTTTCCTTCTGTAACCGACCTACGTAGTTGGGATATGAAACTTCTTAACAGATATAAACCCTTTTACCTCCCCTACTGCGATGTCTGTTGCCTTTGTACTTTCGGAAAGTGCGATTTAACAGGAGATAAACGGGGAGCTTGTGGGCTAAACATGGCAGCTCAGCAATCCCGCATAGTGCTCCTCGCCTGCTGCATCGGAGCTGCTACCCACATCTCACACGCCCGACATCTTGTAGATCACTTAATCGAGAAACATGGTCGAAACAGCCCAATCGATATAGGAGGATTAAACATTGATATAGAAGCCCCAGTGACTCGCCTAGTCTGCGGTATCAGACCTAAAAAGCTCAAAGATTTGGAAGACGCCCTCGACTACTGCGAAGCACAGGTCACGACTCTTCTCGCAGCCACTCACACTGGCCAAGAGGAAAGTAACCTAGACTTTGAATCCAAAGTTCTTCATGTAGGGATGGTAGACCAAGTTGGCATGGAAATTGCAGATCTGGCCCAGATTTCGGTCTATGGTTTTCCAAAAGCTGATCCTGAAGCTCCTCTAGTTGACCTGGGTTTTGGGGTAGCAGATATAACGAAACCTACCATTTTGGTTATTGGTCATAATGTGCCCTCGTCTATTGGAATAATAGACTACCTAACAGAAAAGGGGCTACAGAGCAAAGTAGAAGTAGTAGGCATATGCTGCACCTCCCACGACATAACAAGATACAGTACTGCAGCTAAGGTAGTTGGCCCCATATCTTGGCAACTCCGCTACATCAGAAGTGGTCTAGCTGATCTAATTGTAGTGGATGAACAGTGCATCCGAGCAGACACACTAATTGAAGCTCAGAAAGTCAAAGCTCCAGTAATTGCTTCGAGCCCTCAAAACTGTCTAGGCCTCGAAGATCGAACCAAAAGTCCCTCGAAAGAAGTGATATCGGACCTGGTGGAGAAAAAAGCCCCGGGAGTGCTAATTTTAAACCCTGATATGGTTGGAGAAGTCGCTGTTGAAACAGTGATGGCAACAGCACCAAAACGAAATAAGTTCAAAGTAATTCCGAAAATAGAAGAAATCATTGAGTCAGCACAAGAATGCACCGAATGTGACGAATGTAGACGCGCCTGCCCTAATGATAGACCAATATCTGAGGCTGTGAAAATGGCAGCAAAAGGAGACATTAACCCGCTAGCTGGAATCTTGGAGGAGTGCGTAGGTTGCGCACGTTGTGATAGTGCTTGCCCCAACGACTTCCCATTACACAGCTTTATTGTGAAAGCCGGAGAGAAACAGCTGGCAAAGGAGAAGTTTAAAATGCGAGTTGGAAGAGGAGCTATCCAAGACGTGGAGATAAGAGAGGTAGGCGGACCCATTGTCCTCGGTGAGATTCCAGGAGTTGTGGCCATAGTAGGATGCTCCAATTATCCTCACAGCGGCAAGGAAGTTGCAGAAATTGCTGAGGAATTCGCGAAACGTAGATTCATCGTCATGACTTCAGGGTGTGCAGCTATGTCCATAGCAACGGTCAAGGACGAAGAAGGTAAGACACTTTACGAAAAGTACCCTGGTGCTTTTGAAGCAGGAGGTATCGTAAACGTAGGCTCATGTGTCGCAAACTCGCACATTGCCGGGACAGCCATTAAGATTGCTAACATTTTTGCCAAGAGAAAACTACGTGCCAACTATGAAGAAATTGCTGATTACATATATAATCGAGTAGGTGCAGTAGGCCTTGCTTGGGGAGCCTACTCTCAGAAGGCAGCAGCAATAGCTGCAGGCGTCTGGAGACTTGGTATACCAGTTATCGTAGGACCCCATGGAGCTAAGTACCGACGAATGCTTCTTGGAAGAAAAGACAAAGAAGAGGATTGGTATGTCTATGACGCTAGAACTGGTGATAGAGTATACGGAGGCCCCGCTCCTGAACACCTCTTCACTACAGTCGAAACTAAAGAAGAAGCCATAGTTCTAATTGCCAAATTATCGATGAGACCCAATGACACTACCAAGGGCCGCGCTATCAAGCTGACTCACTACATCGATCTGCATAAACGTCTTTATGGCACAATGCCTGATGATATCCACCTTTATGTTAGAAACAAAGCTGACATCCCCATCACTATGAAGACAGAGGTCCTCAAAGTTCTAGATGAAAAAGGGTGGAAGGAGAGGAGAATACCAGACCCCACCTTGTTACCAAGAATGATTAGAAAAAGGAAGAGTGAATGACATGAGTGTGAAAGCAGAGCCATGGCAAACAGCCGAGATCGCAGGACCTAAGAAAGCTCTTCTCATTTTAAAGCCAGAAGTGGTCGTGGCGATGGTGAAAAGAGCAAAGCGACCCATTCTCATTGTTGGACACCATGCCACCGAAGATTACTCGGATGAGGTCAAAATGATTGATTATGCAATCCAAATGACTAAAACCACAGGAATTCCAGTAGTCAATACCGCACATTTAACAAAGGAATTCATTAAAAGAGGAGTTCATCCTGCAGGTTCGATGTCCGCAATGGACATCGGAAATAGGCTAAACGATCCAGAGTGGCAAGGTTTAGATGGAAAAGGCTCTTATGACCTTGCGTTGTTTATGGGACTGCCCTACTATATGGAATTTGTTATACTCTCAGGATTAAAGCACTTTTCTGAAAACCTAAAAACAATAAGCCTAGACAGATTCTATAACCCCCACGCAACATGGTCATTCCCAAATCTTTCAATCAAGGATTGGAGTGAAAACTTCAAAACGATATTGAGTAAATTAGGAGAAAAAGAAAATGTCAATGTTTGAAGACATACCCGTTGAAGTCGGCGTCATCTACGAAGGAGAACGAATTAGACGAAAAAACATGCAAGTAGAACTAGGTGGACCAAAGCAAGAGCACAAGTTCGAATTGGCACGAGTAAAGAAATTAGAAGAAATTGAAGATGGAAAAATCACAATATTGGGACCAGATATAAAAGACATGAGTGAAGGAAGCAGCAACCCGCTCGGCATCATTATTGAAGTTGCTGGTGAAAAACTTGAGCCAGACCTCGAAGGCGTAATCGAGCGACGAATTCACGAATACACTAACTTCATCGAAGGAGTCATGCACCTGAACCAGCGATACGACATCTGGCTCAGACTGGACAAAAAATCTTTCCAAAAGGGGCTCAACTCATTTGTACATGTCGGAAAAGTCCTACAGAGATTATTCAAAAGCGAGTTGTCTATCGTCGAAAAGATACAAACAACCTTCATCACAGATCCTGAAAAAATTAAGGATCCGTGGAAAGAATCCTTAGAAATATACGAAGCTAGAGACGCAAAAGCCAGAGGATTAAAGGACGAGGAGGTCGACAAATTCTATTGCTGCAGTTTATGCCAATCCTTCGCCCCAACACACGTGTGCATAATCACGCCTCAGCGATACTCTAACTGCGGCTCTATAAGCTGGTTTGACGGAAGAGCATCTGCAAGAGTTGATCCAAAGGGACCTGTCTTTGAAATAGACAAGGGAGAAGTAATCGATGCTGAGAAAGGAGAATTTGCGGGAGTAAATGAAACCGCCAAGCAAAAATCACTAGGGGAAGTCACAAAAGTTTGGCTTTACACCTCCTTTGGCTACCCCCACACATCCTGCGGATGTTTTGAAGGAGCGGCCTTCTATATTCCAGAAGTCGATGGCTTCGGAGTAGTTCACCGAGGTTTTAAAGACGTTACAGTAAATGGCCTTCCATTCTCAACAATCGCAGACTCCACTGCAGGTGGTAGACAAGTAGATGGCTTCCATGGAATCTCCATCGAATACATGAGATCACCAAAATTCCTTAAAGCAGATGGTGGATGGAACCGAGTAGTATGGTTACCCGCCTCTGTGAAAGAACGAGTCGCTGACTTCATACCTAAGGATTTAGTGGACAAAGTCGCAACAGAAAACGACGTGAAAACAATCGACGAACTAAAGACCTTTCTGAAAGACCGCAGTCATCCAATTGTTGAAACATGGAAAGAAGAACCAGTAGCAATTGAGCAAGCAGTACCTACAGAAGTGGAAGGAGAAATTCCAGCGGAAATGCCGATAGCAACCGTTCCACAGCTTCCAATAACAATGGGAGGATACAAGATAATCCTAAAAGACGCTAAAATTTACGCGAAGAAAGTCATAATACGGCCAATGAAAGGTGAAAAACTTGGCGGAAAAGGAAAATAAAGAAGATTTTCTGAATCTTCTGAACCTCTTAACAAAATTCCAAGAAATAGAGCTTGAAGACGTGGAAATGGAATTTGGGGACCTAGAGCTATGGCTACAATCAGGAATCCCAACCGTTTTGCCTAAAGCTAAAAGACTCGCTCCTCCATCACTGAAAGCAAAGCCAACCTCAATCCTGCAAGCCAGATTCACTTCTCCAATAGAAGAATATCCTGGGCAGGTTGTCGAAGTAAGGCTTGGTGCAACCAAGAACGAAGGAGGAACCCGTGGGAAATCCATAACAATCGGTGGCGAGAAATCTCCTCCATTCTACCTCTTTGAGACCCCGCCTCCCAATCCTCCAATAATATCGCTAGATGTTTTTGACACCAAGATCCCATTGGCAAAGCCTGTAAAAATGCATTTCAATGAGGTTTTAGAGGATCCAGTTGCTTGGGCAAAACTCGCTGTCGACAAGTATGGCGCGGACATGATAACATTGCATTTGATAAGTATTGACCCCTTGGTAAAAGACACATCGCCAGTTGAAGCAGCAAGAACAGTTGAACAAGTGCTTCAAGCTGTAGACGTGCCATTGGTTATCGGAGGCTGTGGCGATCCAAAGAAGGACCTTGAGGTCTTCGAGAAAGTGGCTGAAGTTGGCGCTGGTGAGCGGTTTCTACTAAGTTCAGTCACTCAAGATATGGACATTGAACGCGCGTGTGCAGCCGCAAAAAAGCACGGGCACGCAGTACTTTCGTTCACACCTATGGACTTGAACCAAGCAAGGCAGTTGAACCGTCGTCTCTACGATTTTCTACCTAAAGAGCAAATAATAATGGACACAACCACGGCTGCTCTAGGATATGGCTTAGACTACGCCTTTACCATAATGGAAAGAGCCAGACTAGCCGCTCTGATGGGCGACCCTGAACTGCAACACCCCATGTCTTCAGGCACTACAAACGCCTGGGCTGCGAGAGAAGCTTGGAAAAAAATGGATCCTCAATGGGGATCACGGGAATTTAGAGGTCCTATCTGGGAAACGGTAACTGCAGTCACACTCCTGCTAGCTGGCGTTGACCTCTTCATGATGATGCACCCCGCAGCTGTAAAGACCCTCAAAGATGTAATAATGAGACTTACCAGTGGGAAGCCAGGTACCCCTGAGAAGATTGCGAACTGGGTAACCACCAAAATCTAAGAGAGGCGTAAGGAAATTGGCAGAGAAAGAAGTCAAGAAGCCCAGCATAAAGGAAATCAGCCCCATTGATGTCTACATGCTACTTCCGAAAACAAACTGCAAAGAATGCGGCGAAGAGAACTGCATGGCTTTCGCAACAAAACTCGTAAATCGCGAACTAGCCTTGGAACAATGCCCACCATTATTGAAGAAAGAAAACGAAAAGGCGTACAAGCAGCTTTGGGAGATGCTTAAACCCCCGATAAAGGAAATTAGTATTGGCGCTGAGAAGCAGACAATCAAGGTTGGCGGTAAATATGTCATGTACCGCCACGAATTCACCTATACCAATCCAACAGCCATTGCTATTGACATCACGGACGAGATGTCTGACGAAGAAGTAATGGAAAGAATCAAGAAAACACAAGAGTTCAGTTATATTTACATAGGCAATACTTTGAAACTAAACATGATTGCCATTCGCTCAACCTCCAACGATCCAGATAAATTCAAGACAACAGTGAAGAAAGTTGTAGAAAACACTACGCTACCTCTAATCTTGTGCTCTTTTGATTCAAAGGTTTTAGAAGCAGGATTGATGGTAGCACCCAAAGCCAGACCTCTAATTTATGCAGCTACAAAAGACAATTGGAAAGACATGGCAGAACTTGCCCTTATGTACAATTGCCCACTTGCAATCTTTGCCCCAAATAACATCAAACTTCTCCGATCGCTGTCCAAAACCTTGTTAGAGTACGGCGTAAAGAACTTGGTGTTAGATCCAGGAACGATGGCTGGCGAGGGAATTGGAGATGCAATTAATAATTTCACAATGATTAGGCGCGCCGCAACAAAGAAAGGCGACGAACTTTTAGGCTTTCCATTAATCGGTACACCCATAACCGCATGGTTGGAAAACAAAGACTCCCCTGCGGAAGTAGCGCAATGGAATGAAGCCTATCTAGCCGCAATACTGATTGACCGCTATGCCGACCTCTTAATCTTACACAGCACTGAAGGGTGGGTGCTTCTACCTAACGTGGTTCTTCGACAAAACATCTACACTGACCCACGGAAACCAGTAGCAGTCAAACCTGGAATGCGAGCCTTTGGAACTCCCCATGAAAACTCTCCAGTGATGTTCACAACAAACTTTGCCCTAACTTATTACACTGTAGCCTCAGACATAGAAAATGCTGGCGTGGATTCTTACCTATTGGTTGTCGACTCCGAAGGAATTGCAGTGGATTGTGCAGTTGCAGGACGAAAGCTAACCGCAGACAAGGTTGCTGAGGCTATCAAAGAAGCAAAAATCGAAGAAAAAGTAAAGCACAAGAAACTGATTATCCCTGGAAAAGCAGCCCGACTTAGTGGCGAGATTGAAGAAGCTAGTGGGTGGGAAGTGATGGTAGGACCGAGAGATTCCTCAGACATTCCAAAATTCCTACACGAGAAATGGAACCAAAGCTGACATCGACAAAATTCTTTTTTTATCATTTTTTATATCGTTTCAAGTAAGTTTCTGCATCTGGAAAGAGACACTCGACTCTCTTGTGTCTCCTCCGCGAGTTGATATTTTTAAACAGCCGAACAACCTCTTCAGGTTTGCTGAAGCTTTCCTCCTCACCATCCTTTCTCTTCCTAGTTACCTTAATGCAGTCGTCTACAATACAGCAGAGAACACAAGCACCGCAATATACACACAGGTCTCTGACGATACCGACTTTTCCATTTCGCCAATACAAAGCTTTTGTAGGACAGATTTTGATGCAGAGCTCGCATTCAAGTCCTTGACACGTTCTTTCATTAATGCTTATGCTTCCTTCTTCGAAGAACTCTTTTACTTTTAATGACTCTAGAATCTCCAACCTGCTTTTCTTTCGTTTTTCTGATGTTTCAAGGAGTTGAAACATATCCTTTTCGGGTTTTTTCTTCTCTTTTGGCATATCGAGTTCAACTCCTTCTTGCATTCTACTCAAGGGTTGTTGTTTGTGGTTTTTTGTTGTATAATAAGATGATGAAGGAAGCCTATTAATTCTACATTTCCGGTGCGTGAATTTGCTTCTCAGAAAAAGATAGTGGTTGATACCAGCTGTGCATGCGCACATGGCTCTTGAATTTGTCCGGAATTTTCTTTGAAGATGTCCGTTTCTGGAATCCCATCAACGCTTCGTCCTTAATAAGTATTATAGCACCCTAGAAAAATCCATGCATATCCACGAGTTTTACAGAATGGGCAATGGACAGAATTTGGACGGAACTCGGGCAAAATTCAGACGGAATTCGGACAGAATTCAGACACTTCTGATCAACGTCTTTCGTTTCATGGTCATTATTGTGCGCGCGTAGGTTTTTCCATTGTTGACCTATGCTGGGTTCATGAGATATGGGATTTTGCAAACACTTTCGCGACTATCATTTTTCTGTTGCAATATTGTAACCCTGTGACAATGGCAAAACTATTGCAAATTACTTCAGTTCCTTGGAAAATTTTTCCACTTCTTTTTTGAAAGTTTCGTTAAGAGAGTTCGCGCAAACGGCTCTTCATCCACTGATCTGGTTCTCAGTGCTCCTGCTTCCACCGCGTCATTGAAAATCTTCTCACCCATTTCTGTTCGTAGAATTACAAAGGTCCAACCGTTAAGCCCTAATCCACCAGCTGAGATATCGGATAGTTCAGCGCTAAAGTCGTTACACAAATGGCAACTCGCCCTAGTATACTGCTTTGCTTCAGATAGTGGAATGCCGATTGTATCACCAGTCTTCAAAGATACGAGAATTTTCCCCTTAATATTCATCTTTGTAATATCGTTCAGATTAATGTTCATCTTTCCCTTGATGTGTTTCTCGAAAAGTCCTTCGTATGAGAAGCTTTCTGTACACATTAATCCCACTACGAATTGCAGCGGGTTAGAATACTTCTTCAAAGGGAACATCTGGATCTTTCGAATCGCATGAATTTGGCAAGGAGTGCCTACAAAAGCTAAACTCTTAATTTTTTGATTCACTCCTTCTCGCAAAGCAAGCATATTTGGCGAATACGCATAGCGAGTTCCCGCAGCTGCCAAAACTTCTTCTGGGGTCGTCGCTAGCTTGGGCATAGGGCGAAGAGGTTTCTCTGCATTAAGCCCTGAAAGGGCAACACCTTCAATTAAGCCGGCTTGCAGGGCATAAGTGAAAAGAGCTGTAGCGACACCCCCATCCTGACAAAGTTTTAGGATCTTCGCATCAGTGGCTTGAGCCAAGACAAGACTACGACAAATACCATATTCTTCCTCTTCTTTTCTTTGCCTTCCAAAAACGAATTCTTCTGTCTTTGACCACGACCAATCATATTTCGGGCAGACTCGAGGACAAATACCACAGTTTTCACATTTTTTAACTAATCTTGGCTCCCCTTCGTCGTACTCTAAACAATTGAATGGACATACAACAACGCAGGTGGCACAGCTCACACATTGACTAGTGCGAACAACATCTTTTCCCAACGATTCTTCAAAGCCTAGTTTTTGACTCTGCATGTTCAACCCTTGAGAAGATCAGTGTAAGCACAAGACATACATAAATTTCTCGGAAGTAGCAAGCATACTCTTACTTTTCACTAACTTGTCAGGCACGCACACATTCTTTAAGTGGAGACCGTCCCATGCTTTGAAGCTTAGCTCCGAAACTCTTCAAGGTCTCCATTAGCTGATGCTCATTACCTACAGATGAGTGCTCCATCACTAACCTCTCAGGCTCTATCCCTACCACCTTAAGCCACTCCTTCATCTGTCTCACACGTTTTTCAGCGTTAGGGCCACCAAAAACGTAGTGGCAATCTCCAGCATCACAACCAAGTATCAAAACTCCATCAACACCAAGGGTGAAAGCTTGAAGAACGTGAATAGGATCAACTCTGCCACTACATTTCACAGGAATAACATGCACATACTTGGGCCAATCAAACCCATTAACAACGTGGGACCAGCTACATACAAATGCCAAGGTTTGAGGTCCAGCTTTTGATTTCCATAAAATTGCTTTATCCTTTATTTGGGCTGAAATCTTCTGGTTAGAGAAACTCCGCATATTAATTGCTTCTGCTGGGCACTCAACAAGGCATGTTCCACATCCCTTACACAGAAGTTGGTTTACTTTCGCAACAGACTTTTCAACTTCAATTGCACCATACTCGCACACCATTTGGCAATTGGCACAGGAGATACACCTATCTTCGTCTACAATGGCATCATCTTCCTCGCAAAGTCCTTCCGGCTCCAAACACTCTGAACAGGGTCCGCAAAAGAGGCATCTACGAGCTTCAGCAAATCCAGCATTTCTTGTTAGTCCTAATTCAACTTCCTTGAAGCAATGTATTCGTTTTGATGGTTCCAAACAGGACATGATTTGTCTTGGTTTTTTTGTTAGAAAATCACTTGCTGAAAACCATGTTAACTCAGGGATCTCTTCAGATCTTCCTGTATGAAGGTCAAGGCCCCGAATATGGCGGTCAATAGACACGGCTGCTTTCTTCCCAGCTGCAATAGCTTCAATTACAGAGGCAGGTCCAGTGACAGCATCGCCACCTGTGAAGACACCAGGCAGTTTTGTTTCAAGCGTGACATTATCCACAACAATTCGATTTCCCCTTGCCACCTCAACATCTTTTGGCAAGAAAGAAATGTCGGGGATTTCGCCAATGGCCACGAGCACAGAGTCGACTGGAATGATGAACTCTGAACCTTCTACCGGTACAGGACGTCTGCGACCACTTTCATCTGGCGGTCCAAGCTCATTTCTGATACACTCTATTTCGGAGATTTTTCCCTCTTTTCCAAGGAATTTCTTAGGTGCTGAGAGAAATTTAAACTTAATTCCTTCTAGTTTTGCCTCATCAACCTCCTGGCGATGTGCGGGCATCTCCTTCTCGGATCGTCTATAGATTATTAGCACTTCATTGGAGGCAAGGCGTCTGGCTGTTCGAGCAGCGTCGATGGCAACATTTCCGCCTCCTATTACTGCAACTCTATTTCCTAACTCAACATTATCACCAAGGCTGGCTTTTTCTAAGAAATCGAGAGCGTGAAAGACTCCACTAAGCTCCTCGCCTTCTATGTTCAAGCTGATGCAGTGGTGGGCGCCTGTGGCAATGAAAACAGTGTTGAATCCTTGTTCTCTAATATCATTAATAGTTATGTCCTTTCCTACGGTAGCGTTAGTGCGAATTTCTATGCCCGTTCCAATAATGTAGTTGATTTCTGCTTCTAGTACCTCTTCAGGCAACCGATATTCGGGAATGCAGTATCTTAAACTACCACCTGGCTGGGACTTGCTTTCAAAAACTGTGACAGGATAACCTTTCTTAGCTAACTCATAGGCAGCTGTAAGGCCCGCCGGGCCAGAACCTATAATAGCGATTCTTTCACTGTGAGTTTTGGATACGAGTTTTGGTGTCACTCTCTCTTCAGAAGTTGACTCGTAATCAGCAACTAAGCGCTTCAGGCAACGAATACTGAGCGGTTCGTCGATGTCTTTTCGAGTGCACGCGTCTTCACAAGGGCTGAAACATACTCTACCGCAAACTGATGGAAAGGGAATAGACTTCCTAATAACTTCCAAGGCTTCTTGGAATCTACCTTGTGCAATAAGCGCAATGTAGGCTTGAACGTTTATTCCAGCGGGGCAGGCTTTACGGCAAGGAGGATATCGTTTTTCAAGTGCTCTTGAAACGGTAGTCACGATATAGCCTCCTGCAATATTTTTCATGTTAGTTTAAGAGAAAATGCTTAAGGAAAGAAACAGTCATATTAAGCTTACGCACAGACCGCAGATACGGCGGAAGACAAGTTTCTTGAGGAATTTTTATATTAGAGATTGGTCTTTGACAGACTTCCTCTAAGGAGTGACTCTCTGTTGATTATAGTCCAGCAAAAGCCGCTGAAGGAAATCTTTGAGATGACAAAGAATCTCAAGAAGCTTCTTATCGTGGGTTGTGATGGGTGTTCTTCTGTGATTCAAGTAGGCGGCGAAAGACAGGCTAACATCTTAAAGTCATTATTAGAAATTAACAGAAAAGTTAAGGGAGAGAAGGATCCAAGTGCTAAAGCAATATCCATTCTGCGTCAATGCGACAGGCAAATCGTTACTACCGCTCTTGATCCAATAATAAAAGACTACGACGCTATCGTCTCCCTAAGTTGCGGAGTGGGCGTCCAAACTATTGCAGATCTTTTCCAAAGCACATTAATCATTCCAGCAATTGACACAAAATTCCTTGGGATGCATGACACAAAAGCCGATAAATTCCATGAAATGTGTACAGCATGTGGCGAGTGTATACTCTTTGAAACTGGTGGAGTATGCCCATTAACCAGGTGCGCAAAAAGCTTGCTGAATGGCCCTTGTGGAGGGCAAGCAAACGGCAGATGCGAAGTGGGCGGATGGAAAAATGATTGCGCTTGGATACTCATATTCAATCGCCTGAAAGAGCGAAACCGATTAGATCTGTTTACCAAGTTCAGATTGCCGAAGGACTATCGAGTTTCAAGGCACCCAAGAGAGTTAAGTTTCAAGGCAGAAAATGAGGAGGCAACTGAGGCTTGACAAAAGAGGCTTATGGCGAACTAATGAAGCAGATTAACTCTGGAAAATTCGTTTTCACAGGTGAACTTGAACCTGTTAAGACCACAAACTTTGACGAAGTAATTGAAGGAGCAAGAATTCTAAAAAATCATGTGGCTGCAATAAACATCACTGATAACCCCACTGCCTTTGGCTACATGAACGCTCTTATGCCATCTTACATGATTCAAGAAAAGGCTGGGGTAGAAGCAGTCTATCAGATGACCACACGTGATCGAAACCGCTTGGCATTAATCTCAGACGTACTGGCTGCTGGAGCATTGGGAATAAAAAATATCCTCGCTTTAACTGGTGACCACACAACAGTCGGTGATACTCCGCAAGCTAAGCCAGTTTTTGACTTAGACTCTGCGACTTTCGTATATATGCTGAGGAAAATAATAGACGAAGGTTTAGACTTAAACAACAATGAAATCGAAAACCCACCTAAATTCAACATCGGCATCGCTGCTGCCCCAAACGCAGATCCTTTGGAACCAGAACTGTTAAAAATCCAAAGAAAGGTAGAGCTGGGAGTAGATTTCATTCAAACACAATGTGTTTACAGCGTTGAGCAAGCCAAAAACTTCCTGAAAGCTGCTTCTTACCTAAAAACCCCAATCCTAATCGGCATTGCCCCATTCAAATCTATTTCTATGATGAAATGGATGGTTAAATTTGTGCCAGGCATAAGAGTTCCAGAAGAAATTCAGGAGACACTTCATAAAGCTAAGAAAACAGGTGGAAAGCAGGCAGTTTATGAGGCAAACATTGAGATCTTCGGGGAAATGTTAAGGGGAGTAAGGAGCACAACCAATGCAGCGGGTATCCATGCCATGGCAATAGGCTTTGAGTGGATCATCCCAAAAATAATAGAACGTGCAGGACTCTAACATACAATGAGTAAGACAAGAATAGTCTAACTGAAAAGCATGCGCGCCCCAAGAAAAGAAGCCCCAAAATGCACGCTTGTATAAACGCAATGTATACTTTTAATACTCAGAATCTTCTATCCAAGATAAAGTGTCTTCGATGCGCGGAAAGATTTCAGAAGAAGAAGCAAAAAATCAAGTAGCTAAGCACTTTCCATGGTGCCCCTTTTGTTGCTTTGAACATCTAGAAATCGATGTGAAACCTGAACGTGAATACGACTACATTATTTGTGAGAACTGTGGAGCAAAGTGGGAGATGGGCATCCAAGAAAAAATAAAATCCATGAAGCTGGTTGTTACAAGCGTTGACTGGAAAGGAAAAGACCTGCTCGATAAGAAAATGGAGCCAAAGTTTTGGCAAAATAAAGCATGGCTCTGCGTCTTAACACGAAGAACCCCGAAAAAGCGTTCATGACCCTTCACAGCCCTTAAGCTAATATACTTTAGGGCCTATAAGGCAAAGCGATGTTGAAATGGGCATATTTATTAAATGGCTGGCTCATGCCAGCTTCCAAATTAGGAGTGAAGGAAAACTAATCTATATTGACTTGGAGAAGAACTCCAAAACCTCTGAGAAAGCAGATTTGATTTTAGTGACACACTCACATTCTGACCATTGCGATCCATCTAAGATTAGCAAGGTTCGTAAGGAGGGAACCATAGTAATCGCTCCCAAAGATTGCATACCCAAGATTGGTGGAAATGTGAAGACTCTTAAACCTGGAGAGGAGATGCTTTTAGAAGGTGCAAAGATCAAGGCTGTTGAAGCCTACAATATCAAACGTTTCAGATCTTCTGGAAACCCGTACCATCCAAGGGAATTTGGAGTCGGTTACCTGATAACCGTTGAGGGTAAGACCATCTATCATGCTGGAGACACAGATTTTATCCCAGAGATGCGTCAGCTTGGACATGTTGATGTGGCCTTACTTCCTAGTGGAGACACATACACGATGGATAACACAGAAGCTGCTGAAGCGGCAATAGTGATCAATCCTAAGGCTGCAATACCAATGCACAGATGGAGTACAAGTCCTGAAGAGTTTAGAAAGAAAGTGGAAGCCGATTCAAACATTAAGGTGATGCTGTTGCGAGAAGGTGAGGAGTTCCAAGTAGCTTAGGAGCTACGGACTCCGAAACCTCGATGAGAGAAAGAACGCTTAAGTCCATAGAAGATCATTTCATTTGCGACTCAATAAGCAAAAGGTGACGAAATTGAAGGAAGTAACTTTTGCAATTCCTGATGATTTGGACCGCTACTTGAGTTTTCTCGAGAAGGCTCGTTTTATTAAGAATAAAGAAGAGGCTCTAAGTACAGCGTTGGAGTTTTACAGAACTCTGGCCATGCATGATTGGTTTCCATTCATCTATCGTATGGGAGGCGGACGTGTGATACTCATGGATTCAACAATGATTCTAGATTTTTTCCATCTTTTGACTAACCCTGAAATCCTTAACGCTGCTCGAACAAGTGCCCTAAAACGAAAGGTGACTAATCCTTTTTTCAAGGATGTCGATTTTTCTCAACCTGAGAAATGGCCTTTAGTTTTACGAGAAATGGAAATTATGGGATGGGGTAAATTCACCCAATTCAAAAATCAGATTCAAGTGGAATTGTGTATACTTCCTGCAATATACTTACAGGGCTACTTCGAAGGAATGTTTGGACAACAATTCAGTTTTCATCCATCGAAAACACCCAATGTCACTGTTTTTGTTGGCAAGAAGAAAAGAGAGAGTGAAGTTGAGAAAGTGCTTTAAAGACCTGTCCATGGACATCGTTTGTATGGCCCAATAACAATTGTGACAATGGTGCCTAAGATACCTTCTAGTTTCAACTCTTCTTCTAGAAAGGCATTCAAATCTTCCATTTTTTCCAAGATTACTTCGGTAACAATGTCAGTATCGCCACTTGTTCTGTACACTACTTGTGTGTCAGGGTGCTTCGCAAGATGCTCAGCGATAGTCTTCAGCTTAGCAGGCTCTACTCGTAGTCCAATGAATGCTTTAATCACCCTGCCCAGCTTATGATAATCCAGCACCACTGTGAATCGCTCAATAATTCCATCTTTCAAAAGCTTGTCGATACGTCTCCTTACTGTAGCTTCATTAGCATTCACTTCTTTCGCTATTTGCACTATCGGCTTTCGCGCATCAGTTTGCAGTGCCCTGATGATCTTCATATCTAACGCGTCGATAATCGACAATTTCCACCACTTCTTATTCAGATAACTACTATTTTGCTCGCTTATTTATACGTTTTCGCTCCTGTTTTCCATAATTACTTTAAAGGTTTTTTTACTTGAAAACATAGAAAAGCGTCTCGATAATCGATTGAATCCTTCAGACTATTCGCTTTTTCTATCTTTAAAATGGAAAAAAGAGTTATTGTTATGACGAATTCTACCGCCGTAAAGCTTATTTTCCGTTAACGACATATACATTTTTACGCAATCTGTTGTGGAGAATACAACATGGCTTTAGAGAAAATTGCTAGGAAAATTCCATCCTCATCGTGGGAGGCTACTTCAGAAAAACTAATAGACATTGTCCTAAACTCGCCAAATGCTAACAAAATGCCCAGCGGCTTAGCAAAGACAATACTTTACTATTGGCAGAGGGATCAGCTTGCAACTGAAATCGGGTTGCAACGGCTTCTTGAAGCTTCTATGATGATAGATCCCGACAAGACAACAAGCATCTTAAAAGAGCTAGGTTTCCAAGAACTAGTAACAGTACTCGAGAACCAATAACGCCAGGACTTCGTCGCAAACTACTTAGGTCGCACAGGACAATCTCTCCTCATAAAGGAATATGAAAGAGGTTTTCCTAAATGATTAGCTTTGGCATCGAGTTTGTCCCACGCGACCTCTATTGGAAGACCACGTTTTATGCCATCCAAGCAGAAAAAACTGGGTTTAACACTCTTTGGGTTACGGATCATTTCAATAATCGGAACGTCTATGTATCACTGGCGATAGTTTCTGCATACACCGACAAAATAAGATTTGGTCCAGGCGTGACCAATCCTTACATGGCGCACCCTATAGTAACTGCACAAGCAGTCGCGACACTGAACGAAATAAGTCCGGGAAGAGTTGTTTGTGGACTTGGTGTTGGCGACCGAACAACACTTGAAATGGTTAACATGAAGCCATCTAAACCTCTCGCAACCATAAGAGAATCAGTTAAAATAATTCGCGAAATTTCCTTGGGGAATAACTTGGAAATGGAAGGCAAAATCTTCACAGTTTCTGGCGCCAAGTTAAATTTCAAACCAAATAGCAGAATTCCCATATTTGTTGGAGCACAAGGACCAAAAATGTTAGCACTAGCTGCAGAAATCGGA
Organism: Candidatus Bathyarchaeota archaeon; assembly: GCA_020351305.1. Classification (GTDB taxonomy): domain Archaea; phylum Thermoproteota; class Bathyarchaeia; order Bathyarchaeales; family SOJC01. Next base: position 1,086,879 of record CP070730.1, on the reverse strand, counting down.
GATGGCGTTCTAATCAATGCCTCACATCCACACGACATAAAAAATGCAATGAAACACATTGAGGAGGGCATTACTAGGGCTCATAAGAGTTTGGTGGACTTGGAGATAGCAGCTTATACATCATTTTCAATTGCAAAGGAAAATAAAAAGGCAGTAAAAGCAGTTATTCCAGTTGTAGCATACATCATTGCTGGATGCCCCCCACCAGTTCTTGAAAAACATGGTATCTCCTTGGAAACTGCAGATAGAATACGCAATGCTATTATCCGAGGAAAATGGAAGGACGCCTTCATATTGATTACAGACGAAATGATAGAGACTTTTTCTATATGCGGAACTCCAGAAAAAGTTGTAGAGAAAATCAGTAAGCTAATAAATGTAGGAACAACCCAAGTGGTTGCAGGCTCACCAATCGGACCAAATATCCGGAAATCCATCAACATGATTGCTTTGGAAGTATTTCCACATTTCAAAGACAAGGAAGACAAAGATAATGATTGAGGCATGTATCTTATTAAGAGTTAGACCAGGTATGGATAGATCTGTTTTTCAAACGGTGAAGAAGCTAAAGCAAGTAAAGGATATAGAAACAGTGTATGGTGCTTTTGACCTTTTGATGAAAATACAGGTCGAAACCATGGAAAACCTAGACGCCTTTATTTTCGACACTATAAGGACCATCAAGGGTGTCGAGAGGACAACAACTCTAATAACCATAGAACCTCCAAGCGAAAACCATTAGGTTAGAAAAATGATACGCAAAAAGCCACCATCTACTGTTAAAGGTGTGATGAGCAAACCTGTAATAACAATTGAAAAGGGGCGCTCAGTCCGTGAAGCAGCAGAACTCATGAGTGAAAAAAAAGTAGGGTCGATCGTAGTAATTCATGAGAATAAGCCAGTAGGTATTGTCACCGAAAGAGATATAGTAGAAAGAATTGTGGCAGAGGATCTTAGCGCTTCAGATATGCGAATGAACGATATAATGAGCAAATCGCTAGTCACAGCAAAAGGTGACATGTCGATAATTGAAGCAATCCGACTGATGCAGAGAAAGAAGATACGAAGGCTTATGGTTATAGAAAACAAGAAGTTAAAGGGCATAGTCACTCAAAGAGACCTCCTTCGCGCCCTTGCTTTTCATGTAGTAATCTCTTTCAGACCTTTATTGGAGTTGGGATAGGGAGATTAATATATGATTTCAGCTTACACGTTGGTTAGAACTGCTCCCGAGAAGAATCTACAGGTTTTCAAGGAAGTACAAAAACTCCCAATGATAAAAGAATCAACACTTGTTTATGGCGAATACGATATAATCATAAAAACAAAGACAAAAAGCATCAAAGAACTAAATAAATTTACATACAGCGTACTCCGCAGAATCCCTCACGTTGTAATGACAACAACCATGATTGTGGCTAATATCCCGAATAAAGGGTAGGCGCTCGGGCACACCCACAAAATAGATTATATACTCCACACAATAACTCTCATTAAGCTGGGATAAGCTTGGAAAGAGTCAGAATAGGCGTTTTTAAATGTGGCAACATTGGAACAGCCCCAATATTAGAGCTGCTTCTTGATGAATTAGCTGACCGCAAAGACATCATCGTGCGAACGGTAACAACTGGATCTAAGATGGATATGGAAGCAGTTGAAGACTCTATAGGAAAAGTTTTTGATTTCGCTCCAGATATCTTGCTCTTCGTCTCCCCAAATACGTCTGCACCTGGACCTGCTAAAGCCAGGGAGATTTTATCAAAGAAGAGAATCCCGACTGTCATCTTCACAGATGGACCTGGAAAACGAGTAAAAGATGAAATTAAAAACCAGGGCTTAGGATATGCCATTATTATGGGTGACCCACTGATTGGAGCACGAAAGGAGTTTTTGGATCCTTTAGAAATGGCAATTTTCAGTGCAAATGTGATCAAAATTCTAGCAAGCACTGGAATTTTTAGGTTAGTATTCCAAGAAATCGACAAACTAATTATTGCTTTGAAGACCGGAAAAAGCCTTTCCATGCCAAGGCTAATCATCGACACTGATAGCATTCGAGACTCTGCAAGCTTCAGAAATCCCTATGCAAAGGCGAAAGCTATGGCTGCTTACGAACTATTGAAGAAAACTGCTGAAATCAACGTCAAGGCATGTTTCATCGAGAAAGACAAAGAAAAGTACATCCCACTCGTTGCTTGCGCCCATGAAATCGTTCAAGCAAGTGCCAACTTAGCTGAAGAAGCCCGAGAAATGGAAAAATACACTGATAACCTATTAAGAACCCCCCACGCTAAGGACGGTAGACTCAAAACAAAGGACAAATTAATGCTTCCACCCAAATGACACACACGCAAAAGGAGCTTAAGCTTGAATAGCTCTTAATATATAAGGAAGCATCAAAGGCGGCTTCGAAGTTTGGGTGTCGAAAACCTCGATAAGATTTTTAATCCTAGGAGAATAGCGGTTATTGGGGCAAGCGACCGAGGAGAATCTGTAGGCGCTAAGCTCATTCGAAATTTAGTCGGGGTTGGATATAAAGGAGCAGTCTACCCCGTCAACACATTTAGACCCATAGTTCAAGGCATAGCTGCCTACCCATCAGTAGAGAAAATTCCAAGGCAAGTAGACCTTGGCATTGTCGCAACCCCTGCCCACACCGTTCCCCAAATCATTGCAGAGTGTGGAAGAGCTGGAATACCAGGAGTTATTATCATTTCAGCTGGATTCAGGGAGGCAGGGGAAGAGGGAAAACAACTTGAAAAGGAGATTATTGAGCTAAAAGGCCAATATAATATGCGCATAATCGGTCCAAACTGCCTTGGTGTGATGCGTCCATGCATCAAATTAAACGCTACATTTGCGAACAAAGCAGCCAGATCAGGAAAAATTGCTTTCATCTCACAGAGCGCCGCACTGTGCTCCTCAGTTTTGGATTGGGCGTCAGAAGCTCATATCGGGTTCAGCTCAATAGTCTCAGTCGGCTCTATGTTGGATGTAGATTTTGGAGATTTAATCGATTATTTCGGAACTGATCCACAGACAAGAAGCATCGTGCTCTACATTGAATCCATCAAGAGCGCAAGGAAATTCATGAGCGCAGCTAGAGGCTTTGCCCGGGCTAAGCCAATCGTAGTAGTAAAAGCAGGAAGATTTCGTGAAAGCGCGGAAGCAGCATTGTGTCACACGGGTGCTTTGTGTGGGGAAGATGCTGTTTATGACGCTGCTTTTAGACGCGCTGGGATAGTTCGGGTCAAGGCAATAAGTGACCTTTTCAACTGCGCGGAAACACTTGCTATGCAACCAAACCCCAAAGGTTCAAAGCTCACGATCGTAACCAATGCCGGCGGACCAGGAATTATGGCTACAGATTCATTAATGGCAAGTGGAGGAAAGCTCTCATCATTAAGTAATGAGACTATTCATGCATTGAACGAAATATTGCCCTCCTATTGCAGCAAAATGAACCCTATCGACATCCTAGAGGAAGCTACTACCGATAGATTTAAAGCGGTTTTAGAAATCTGTTTGAAAGATCCTAACAGTGACGGCTTTTTAATTATCTACACCCCGCAAGGTGCTTCGGATCCAGAAGATACTGCAAAGGCAATTGCAGAGCTTTCTAAGAAAACAACGAAACCTATCCTGACTTCATTAATGGGCGAAGATGGCTGTTGGAGAGCTAGAAGTATTTTGCGTAAGAATGGCATCCCTGCTTTCACAACTCCTGAACAAGCAGTTTCCACCTTCATGTATATGTGGAGTTACGCGCAGAACTTGGAGCTCTTATATGAAACCCCTGAAGAGCTTTCAATAAAGCTATCAATTCCGGCATTCCTCAGAAAAGTTATAGTCAAGGCCTTTGATGAAGGACGCACTAGGTTGACACCAATAGAAGCAATGCAGTTTCTCCAAGCATACAAAATCCCAACAATAAAGTCGATGATCACTAGAACACCTGCAGAAACAGCTAATGCTGCTTTAAAAATTGGCTTTCCTGTGGTGATGAAGGCTTTCTCTCCCCAAATATCTCATAAATCCCGGATTAATGGAATCATTTTGGATGTACGCTCATCAACAGAAACAAAAAAATGTTTTAAGGATTTAGCTCAAAGGGTCAAAACGCATGAACCTCAAGCAAAATTTGAAGGAGTAATACTTCAACCCATGGTTAAGAAGAAAGGGTATGAACTGCTGATTGGCTCCAAGAAAGATTTGCATTTTGGATCTGTAATTGCATTTGGAATGGGCGGAGTAGCTACTGAAGTTCTAAGAGATGTGAACACTGGATTTCCCCCACTCAATCAGGTGCTGGCAAGAAGATTAATGGAAAAGACAGCCATATACAAACTCATTTCCGACCCAGATTATCAACATATAAATCTTAAGCTTCTCGAGGAGACTCTGGTGAAGTTCTCTCAGCTTGTAATAGACTTTCCCGAAATAAAGGAAATTGATATCAATCCTTTGATAGTCGACAAGACTAGTGTTATAGCAGTAGATACTCGCATAATTATTGATACAGAAAAAGTTTCTACAAAAACCCGACCCCATGAACATCTTGTAATCACTCCTTACCCCAGAAAATATACGACCCAGTTGAAGCTTAAAGATGGCACACCTGTTACCCTTCGTCCTATAAAACCTGAAGATGAAGATCTATTACAGAAGTTATTTCAGTCCTTCTCCGAAGAAACAATTCGTTTCCGGTTCTTCCAGCTAATTAAGAAAATGTCCCATGAAATCTTAACCAGGTATTGCAATATAGATTATAACAGAGAAATCGCCATAATAGCAGAGCGAGGAAAAAGCAGAACAAGAAAAATCATAGGTATAGCTCGACTCATACGCCAGCCAGGTAAGAAACTTGGGGAGTTTGCCGTTGTTGTAGGAGATCAGTGGCAAGGACTTGGATTAGGGTCTGAGCTTGTGGATTACATAATTAAAATCGGTAAGGACATGGAATTAAGTGAAATTAGCGGAGATGTTATGTCTAACAATGTCAAGATGCTTCGCCTGTGCAAGAAAAAAAGCTTTAAAATAGAGATTGTAGATGAAGAGACTACTAAGGCAACACTGGTCCTAAAAGCCTAAATCCAGATGTCTAAGCACTTTGTTTTTGTAGTCTTGCGAGCTTTCGCTTCTTCTTTTTGGCTTTTCTTTCCTTTTTAGTCAAAGGCTTAGGTTTTTTCTCTCTGGCCTCGCCTCTCATGCTCCCACTCATAAGTCTCCATATACTAACTAATCCGCATACAATTTAAAATTTGCATATAATTTGAAACACATCAGGATATGCATCCTGAAAAAATGGTCTGGGGTATGCACACGTGGGTTATTATAGTAGAGGTTCTTCGAATAAGTTGATGTACTATTTCCTTTCAAGTTTTGAGCTGATAGCCCCGAATATTGATCCAGCCGTACTTATCCAAGGTCCGATTAGACGATCAAGTATAGGTTCCCCAGAGCTGTTTGCGCCGACAAGAGTAATGATTATTATCATGACAGAAATGAAAAATGCTGCAGCAGACATGACAGTTGCAAGCTGTATGCCCACTACATATCCCAAAATATGTATGATTCCTCCGAATACAGTCAAGGTTGCTATGAGGATTAGAGTCATGGGGATCACAACTGCTGCTTGGGTTTCCGCATGTGTCATCCCAGAAATTGCGGTGTATTCCGTGGATAGCCAAGGCAGAAACAACGCGGCAAATATTATGATTCCAGCAGTGATTGCTACTCCGCCTTGCACAAGAATGTCCCCAACCGGTTTTCTTTCAACCTGAAACAACATGAACACCTTTATTAGATCATAATATGAAATTATCACGTTCACTTTATAATTTTTATTCATTCTTAAGTATGAACGAAAGCGAGGTCAAGCAATGTTGTGTCTCCTTCCTTCTTCTTACGACAACTCAGCCCTTTCAACGAAAACCAAAAAAGAAAGTTCATATTGCATGTGTGCATTAACCTCAGTGGTTCTATGGCCAAAGGAGAGTATAAACAGGTCCAACTTTTTTAATTATGCTGGGCATGGAGTGATGCGAAACTAATGTCATCAACATGTACAATCTGCAAACATAGAGACGCAATTTACACCCGTCCTTATTCAGGTGAAAAATTATGTAATAGGTGCTTTTGTGGTTCTATAGAGAATAAAGTTAGAGCAACCATATCTAACTTTGAAATGTTTCGCTTTGACGATGTCATCGCTGTTGGTGTGTCAGGTGGAAAGGATAGCATGGCACTCCTTCACATTCTAACTAAGCTTGAGAAATCATATCCAATGGCTGAGCTAACTGCTGTTACAATCGACGAAGGTATCCATGGTTACAGGGATGAAGCATTAAGAATCACCAAGGAAAGCTGTCGAAAGCTAGGTGTAGAGCATGTTACACTTTCATTTAAGCAGTTGTTCGGGTGTGAATTGGATGAACTTACTCAAATATTGCTTGAAAAGACTAATGGTGCAGGCTTAACACCATGTGCTTACTGTGGGGTTCTGCGGCGCCGTGCTCTAAATTCTGTTGCACGAGAATATGGTGCGACAAAGCTTGCGACTGCACACAATCTTGATGATGAAACACAGACGGTTTTGCTGAATATTTTGCATGGAGATCCGTTGAGGATGGTTAGAAGTAGGCCTATCTCGTCTTCAAGACGTGCTGGTTTTGTGTGCCGCACAAAGCCGCTTTGTGAGGTTTTAGAAAGGGAGGTGGCTTTGTACGCGTATCTGAAGAATGTAGAGTTTCAGAGTGTTCCTTGTCCTTATGCAAGTAGGGCATTAAGAAATGATGTCCGAGTTATGCTGAATAGGATGGAAGAGAAGCACCCAGGCTTGAAATATACGGTCTATCGTTCCGCAGAGAAACTGAGGGAATCCTTGAAAGATTATGTAAGCTTAGAAAGTTTAGGGAAATGCAAACATTGTGGGGAATTAACTGTAAATGAAACATGTCAGGAGTGTGAGTTGCTTAAAACCCTAGATACTTAACATCGAATTGAACGTTTCTCTGCTTGTTGGGTTTCAATGGTCATCCATAAAGATAGGTGGTGGGTCACAGAGGTTTGGTGCCCAGTTTTCACTAAACTCACAGTTACCCTTGTCTCATATCCGCAACCCCTTGAGCGCTAAACGTCTAGACTTAGGTTGCTCCCTCCCGGGCCTGGCCAGATTCACCTAGCGAATACGGAAACCGTCTCCTTACAGAGGCAGCTCCGCAACCGCCAGCCCCAAGGGACGGATGTTCATTGCAGGGATAAGCGGAGCTTAACGCTCTTAGACACCTCAACCTCAGCTGTCAGTCCGTCGTATAGAGGATTTACGGTCGAGGCAAGCCTTTCAGAGGACCCCTAGCCCCCCACTTAAGACCCGCCACCCAAACTTCATAGTCTTATCCAAACATTAAAACTTTGCCGATTACTGTTGCATGCTGTCATGTTAGCCATCAATGTGTGCTCGCAACAAATTGCGTTATCTAGACTAGAATAGATGCATGACACGCATTTCCACGCGTAAGAAGTATCCAAACGCCTTTATGAGTGCAGAGAATACTATGAAGCACTCTTAAATAATACCTGAAAGGTGGTTTGGGAAAAACCCAAAAGATTTCCATTAATGCGAAAAAAAGGAGAAAGGGCATGAGCACATCGGCTCCAAGGAGAAAGATCGTAATTTTCGACGTTGAAGGAGTGTTGCTTCCTAAAAACCGTTATCTAGCCTTCGAGGTAGGACGATTTATAAGCTTTCCCCAGTTCATTAAGTTCCTTTTCTTTGGTATTCTTTACGAAATAGGCATCCTTTCTCTGGAATCAGCACTCAAGAGAATATTCAAACTTTTTCAGAATTTCAGCATAGAAGAATTGTTAGATATTTTCAGAAAAATGTCCTTGCTTCCTCATGTAGAAGCCACCTTCATAAAGCTGAGAGAAAAAGGGTTAAAGACAGCTCTCATAAGCTCTGGGCTTCCTCAAGTGATTGTTGAGAGCCTTGCTACTCGCCTGAAAGCTGACTATGCTTTTGGACTTGAATTGGAGACTAACAAGAGCATTTTGACAGGCAATATCAAAGGTGATGTTATAAGGAAAAATGGCAAGGCATTAGTAATGAAAAAAATCTTCAACAAAGCGAACATATCAAAAAAGGATTGTGTTATTGTAGCTGATGATCGCAACAATACTTCGATTTTCTACCCAGAAGCCTTGAAGATAGGATATAACCCAGATTTTATGATTGTTAGAAAGGCTGATTATATCATAAAGAAAAATCTGCTAGAACTAGTGTCAATTCTTGAAAAAGCGCCTGTGCATATGCAAGAGCCTTTATTGCAGAATGAAGTGGTTCGAGAAACAATACATGCTAGTGGCTTCTTTGTGATTGTAATTGCTATCCGCCTCGGAATTTACCAAGCTGTTTTTGTTCTATCATTAATAACTCTCATATACACTGCGTCTGAACTCGCTAGAATGGAAAACAGAAGCATCCCTATAGTCTCTTCAATTACTTTAAAGGCAGCCACTTTCTCGGAACGCTATGAATTTACTACAGCTCCTATATTCCTAGCGCTAGGAATCACCCTTTCTCTTCTACTTTTTCCAACTCCAATAAACTATGCATCAATAGCGATTGTTTCTTTTGGAGACAGCGCTGCATCCATCTTTGGCAAGTTATTCGGAAGGACTCCTGTTCCTTTTAATAAGGGCAAAAGTTTAGAAGGATCCGTGGTTGGACTCGCTTTTGCGTTTCTCGGAGCTGCGATCTTTCTCCATCCCCTACAAGCTTTTGTCGGGGCTATTGTGGCTATATTGATGGAATCGTTACCATTGCCAATTAGTGATAATATTTCAACACCGTTAACAACCGGTGCTTTGCTAACTCTTCTTTTCTAAATTCTATCACTTGAACTTTGCAAGAAAATATTTGCATTGTAGCAACCTTTCAAAAAACCCAATTCTTATTAGACATAATTATGTGGCATGGGCTTTGCGTGGTGCGGGGTTGCCTACCCACGGTTGGACAATGGACGGAAATTAGACAGACTCTGGACAAAATTTGAGCAGAATCCAAACAAAGTTGAGGCTGATTCTATACCAGCGCACTAAACCCAGGATTTATGAAACCATTAAAAGGTCTGTGTGCATCGAGGCATTTAATATTCAGTTTGCCACCGCTTTGTTATTGTGGTGGGGTTGTCTCAATTAATCGTTGAAACTGTGCTCCCTATTCTCCTCCTTATAGGATTGGGAGTTCTTTCGAGAAAATTGGGGGTTCTAAAATCAGGTGATGAACGAATATTCAGTGCCTATGTATATTATTTTGCTTTACCTGCTCTATTCCTTGTTAATATAGCTGAGGTCACATTTAGCTCAGAGATTCTCACCTTTATACTCGCAGGAATTGCCCCTATTTTTCTAGCTCTTATGATTTTTTTGATTTTTCACTTCTTAATTAGGTTAAGGAAAAACACCCTCTATCTTCTGATCCTAAGTACAATTTTTGGCAGTGTAGCTTTCTTCGGAATACCATTCGCTACTTTTGCTTACCCTGTGGAAGGAGAACATTTGGCAACGTTATCAGCAGCCTCTATTGCAATTTTTAGCGTTCCTATCTCTCTTATAATCCTCGAGCTGTATAAACTCGAAGAATCCCCAAAACGAGAAGGAATCAGGCAAGTTGTAAGAAGACTATCAAGAAACCCATTAATCATATCGATTTCATCTGGTATTCTGCTGTCCCTTCTTGGGCTAAGAATTCCTACCACAATTTCAAACTCGCTGCATCTACTAGGAAGCACAACTTCTACTATGGCCATCTTCATGCTTGGGGTTTTTTTCTATGGAAGAAAGTACACTAACATGTTCAAAGCTTTCGAATTGAGCTTGCTGAGAATAGTGTTCTTACCAACTTTAGCCCTTTTAATAACTCGATTGCTCAATGTAACTGGTGTAAAAGGCTCAGTATTGGTCCTAATGCATTCCATGCCCATCGCCATTTCTATGATTATTCTTAGCGAGCGCTACAACTTTTATAAAGAGATAATCGCTTCTGTAATCCTGATATCTTCTTTAGGTGCTGTTGTGTATCTGAATCTCTGGCTTCTTTTATTGTAAAACTAGAGTGCCGATTCATGCAGGGAAAAATCTCACTTTATTCTTAGTTTTTCGATATCAGAAGGATCAATAGTCGCAGCTACGATTGTTCTATCTAATTTTCCTCTGCCAAACCTAACCAGTGCTTCTTCTTCGTTGTTATCAGAGTAGCGAAGAGTCAACGCAGCAGCTAACTTCACAGCCTCTTTTGTTTTCGGTCCTTGCAGCAGCGTGATGGGACTACCGCAATTGGGAACTTCAAAAATATAGTCGCTTTTTCTTTGCATGCTCTCTAGTCTTTTATTTTCAGCTTCGTCTCTCCCAACGATTATTTTATTCTTATGAAATCGGAAGTGCCTACCAATTTTTAACAAATTTATATCTTCAATGCTAACTCTTCTCCTGTGTTTGAGTAAATCTCTGAGTTTCGCTGCAAATTCCTTGTAGGTAAGCAAGCAACCCCCAGCAGGACAGGGATAGT
>CP070730.1:1053641-1076209 GCA_020351305.1 Candidatus Bathyarchaeota archaeon | reverse complement strand
TCCGCTTAGATTATGAGCGACAGCTACATTTCCGTCTTTAACGTGTCTTCCTTTTGGCACTTCTCCTCTGAATTGCTGCAGAATATCAAAGGGCTGAAGGATAGCCGTAGCACCTAGAGGGTGCCCACACCCTAGTAATCCACCTCGTGGGTTAACAGCGATTTTTCCCCCTATGTATGGTCCACCGTCTTCGATGAATTTTCCACCCCTACCTTTTTCACACAAACCGAGTGCTTCGTATTCCATTATCTCGGATATTGTGAAACAGTCGTGCAATTCCGCGATATCAATTTCGTTTACTGAGATTTTTGCAGTTCTCAAAGCTTCCTTGACCGCCATTTTAAGGGGAACCCACTCTGTAAAACTTGCCAAGTTGTTTATCGCATTCCCAATATTAGCCTGCCCCGAACCAGTTATCCACATAGGCGAGTCTGTATACTTCTTCGTGTCTTCAGCGGGAACCATTATCACTCCAGCGGCTCCATCGGTTATTCCGCTGCAATCGAACAAGTTTAATGGAGGTGCTACCATGGGTGATTGGAGCGCTTTCTCAAGTGTTACCTCTTTTTGAAACTGGGCTATCGGGTTCATTGTTGAGTAGTGGTGATTCTTCACAGATACGAGTGCCATCTGCTCTTTCGTAGTTCCAAACTCGTGCATGTGCCTCTGAGCGGTCATCGCAAAGAATGGCGGGGCAGACATGGCATTTACACCGTCCCATTCTCGATCTAACACGCATGCCATATTCGTTTGCGCTTCGGCCATGTCGGGCATGTACATTTTTTCCACGCCAAAAGCGACTGCTACATCAGCTATGCCGCTAGCAATGCAAGCCCATGCGTATCGGATAGCTGCTTGTCCAGATGCGCACATGAGCTCAGTTGTTGAAATGACTTTTCTTGGAATTATGCCAAGATGCTCAGCGACCATGGGAGCTACGTGGACTTGAAATGCGAATCTTTCTGGCTGAGCAGCTCCGACGAGAAGTGCTTCAACATCTTTTGGGGAAATGTTGTCAACGTTGTCGAACATTGCTTTTCCTGCTTCTTGAACCAGTTCTCTCCAAGTTGCTTCGCGCTTTCCACATTTTGTGGCTCCTCCGCCTATGATTGCTACTTTTCTCACTTTCACCTCAGACACTCGAAAATGAAAAGATCAGGTGTCGTTATTAAGGATAGGGTTTATTTCCCCTGATACTGAGGCTTTCTCTTCTCGAGGAACGCGCTGACTCCTTCCTTGAAATCTTCTGTAGAACTTAGAACGCCGAAAGCCTCCGCTTCGTTTGTCAAGCCAATTTTCAGGTCAGTTTCCGTGCTATTGTTTATCAATTGCTTAGTTAATTGAAGGGCAATTGGTGGCTTGTTCATCAGATCTTGAGCAAGCTCCTTTGCAGCTGATTTCAGTTGCTCGAGGGGTACGACTAGGTTCACTAACATGATTTGCTCAGCAGTCTTAGCATCTATTCTCTTACCTGTAAAGATCATCTCTTTTGCTTTTCCTTTCCCCACAAACCGTGGAAGCCGTTGAGTGCCCCCCCATCCTGGGATTAGACCGACGTTTACCTCAGGCTGTCCCATCTGAGCGTTTTCTGCAGCTATCCGGAGGTCACACGCCATAGCCAGTTCCAAACCACCTCCAAGAGCATAGCCATTAATGACAGCGATAACAGGCTTTCCGATGTCTTCGATTTCCCTCGTTACTTTTTGCCCTATTTGAGAAAGTCTCATGCCTTTGTAGGCGGTTGCCCCTTTCATCATGTTTAAATCAGCACCAGCACAAAACGCTCGATCTCCTGCCCCCGTAATGATGATAACCTTAACATTTTCATCTTGCTTTGCATCAGCTATTCTTGACGAGATCTCCAAAAGCGTTTCTTCGTTTAGGGCGTTAAGTGCCTTTGGCCTATTTATTATGACTGTCGCGATTCCTTCTTTTTTCTCATAGAGTGTGTTCTTAAATTCCATATTATTCTCTCCTAAACTGTTTACTTCTTCTTTGCCCAGTCGTAGAATCCTTTACCTGTTTTTCTACCAAGCAGATTTGCTCTTGTCATCTCTCGCAACAATGGGCTGGGACCATATTTTGGACCAAATTCTCTCTGTAATACTTCTGCAATAGCTAGTGTTGTATCAATACCAAGGTAGTCAACTAGCGTTAAGGGACCCATTGGCCAATTTAGTCCAAGCTTTATCGCTTTGTCTATATCTTCAGGTTCAGCAACTCCCTCCCATACCAAATTGAAGGCTTCATTTAGTGCAGGGACAAGAATTCTATTTACTATAAAACCGGCTGAATCTTTCTTGACAACCACCGTTTCTTTCCCCATTTTTTGCGAAGCACCAACTATCAGCTCTATCGTTTTATCTGATGTTTTTGCTCCCCTAATAATTTCGACTAATTTCATTAGTTGTGGTGGGTTAAAGAAGTGCATACCGCAGAACTTTTCAGGTCTCTTAGTGTTTGATGCAAGTTCGGTGATACTGATAGAAGAAGTGTTTGAAGTAATAATTGCCTCTTCTTTTGCATACTTGTCAGCCTCAGACAGGACAGCTCTTTTTATTTGAAGGTTTTCTGGAACAGCTTCGATTATAAGGTCAGCGTTTTCTACTGCATCTTTCATGAGTAGGATCGGGTGGACTCTATTCAACACTTTATGCATGTCTTGTTCGGATAGCACCTGCTTTTCAACAAACTTCTGCAGACTCTTTCTTATCATTCCCATGCCTTTATCCAGAAATTCTTGTTTCACATCTCTTATAGTGACTTCATATTCACCCACTTGGGCTGCAACTTGAGCAATCCCATGCCCCATTAATCCCGCACCTAAAACTGATACTTTTTTGATCTCCATTGTAGCAACTCTCATAGTTTTGAAGAGAGTTTAATTCCCCATTTACCGTATTTAAGTTCAGTGTTTTTTATGAGAGATGATTATGCAGCATGCTTCACAGTGTGCGCGCGCTGCTACACGTAATATTTAAAGCGGTGGGAGTCGACCTAACACTCCACTTAACGAAGTACGGTGTAAACATTGCAAATCACAAAAATTGAAGAACATATTCATCTTATTGATCTCAAACCTAATGGCATTGAGAATTTTGTAGCTAGCTATGTTTTGTTAGGAGAGAATGCAGCAATAGTTGAATCGGGACCTGCACTAACTGCTCAAAAGTTGTTATTAAGTTTGAAGAAACTAGGTGTCAAGCCTGAGGATGTCACCTATGTAGCTGTCTCACATATTCATTTAGATCATGGAGGAGGAGTTGGGATCCTTTTGAAGCATTTGCCAAAGGCCAGTTTGATTGTTCATCAAAGAGGTGGAATCCATACTGCAAACCCACAGAGCCTTTGGACCGCTTCTAAAAAAGCCCTTGGAAGACTAGCCCAAATGTATGGCAAACCCGAACCTGTCGCGCAAGAAAGAATAATTGTGGGAACTGATGGCATGGTTCTTGACATAGGAAACAATGTTAAGTTAAGAGTAGTTGAAACTCTTGGACATGCCTCACATCACTTAACATACTATGAAACACTAAGCCAAGGAATATTCACTGGCGACGCTGCTGGTATTTACTTAAATAAACATAATGTTGTTGTTCCAACCTCACCAGCGCCCTTTCACTTGGATATAGCATTAGCATCTTTGAGAAAGCTGATCAATCTTAAATCTAAATTCCTGTATTATAGCCACTTTGGAAAAGCGGAGAATTCCGTAGAAAAGCTCCAAGCATACGGGGAGCAGTTAAAACTATGGGCAAAGATAGCAGCGCGAGGAATAGAGAAAGGAGAAAACCTGGAAGCAATAAGGAAAAAAATTATCGAAACTGATTCCGCTCTTCAAAAAACTGGAGAATTTATCAGAAGCCACCCAATCCTGAACAAAACTGTGTTGCTTCAAAGTATAGAAGGGATCGTGAGATACGTCGAGAAAACCGGCTATTCGGATCATCTAGCATGATAACCGCTCGTAAACGCATATCTCCAGCATCTCTAATATACGCTGAGGGGTTAGAGATAAATCTCTCTTCCAAGTACTCTATTTCGTGGTTTTAGATGGTGGAGGAAAAAAGAACTACAATCGCAGTTATCGGTTTAGGCCCAGTAGGTTCTATTCTAGCTGGACATCTAGCCAAATATGGACAAGTAGTTGTAGTCGAAGACATTATGGAAAAGCTTCTAACCACAATCAAGAATGAGGGTATCCATATATCAGGAATTACTCAAGTTACAGCAAAAATTGAGAATACAGCAAACTCAATGACCGAGCTTGCTGAGTTTGATCCTGAAATAGTTTTCATCGTAACAAAAGCATGTTACTTGAAGAATGTACTTACAGAGATGAAAAATGTATACACACCAAAAATGAAGATCGTCAGCTTTCAAAACGGGCTTGATAATGAAAGGCTAATTAAAGAACATTTGGGAATCGACACCACATATCGAGTTGTGATTAATTTTGCTGGAAACTTAATTGGTCCAGGAAAAGCCAGAATGCATTGGTTCCAGCCACCCAACTATATAGGCGCTTTCCATAAAGGTGAATATACCATCGATGGCACTACAAGGAAGATTGCAGAGATTTTATCAGCTGCTGATCTAGAAACTAAAGAAACACCTTTCATAAAAAGGAAAACATGGGAAAAAACGATTCTAAACTCAGCTCTATGTTCAATCTGCGCCGTAACCGGCCAAACAATGAGAGAAGCAATGGAATTTACCTACAGCCGAAGCCTTGCCATAGAAATACTTAGAGAAGGGCTAGCAGTGGCAAAGGAAGATGGCCATGACTTTGGTGAAAACGCTCTCGATCGTTTTGCGTCCTACTTGGAAAAAGGGGGCGCTCACAAACCCTCAATGCTTGTAGACATTGAGAATAAGCGGTCAATTGAAATTGATTTCATGAGCGGAGCAATAGTACGATATGGAGAAAAATATGGAATTCCAACACCTGTCAATTCTACTTTAACTAGCCTACTCAAAACCATAGAAAATCAATACTCGAATCCCTAAACATTCACGGAAATGCCGCAGGCCTCCAAGCCCAAACCTTAAAATGAAGAAACCACTCCACTTTCTTCAAATTAAGAATTGCCTGACCAAAGGAGTTCAGTAATGAGTATCCTAAGTCCCTTCAGAAATTTACTTAACACAAGACATGACATTGCAAGAAACTTAAAAACCAAAGGCAAGAAAGTAATTGGCTGGAGCTGCACTTATACTCCAGAAGAACTCATTTACGCAGTGAGTGCTCTACCTCTCATGGTTTTTGGTGATGTTGAAAACACGAAGCTTGCTGACATTTACTTACCAGTCAACACATGCTCCTTTGCCCGAGGCTGTTTCAACACAGCCCTGAAAGGGGACTACGATTATCTAGATGGATTTGTAGCCTCCAGCAGCTGCGACAATCGTGACAAAATCTTCGATATGTGGAGACATCATGCAGAAATCCCATACATGCACTTCGTAAACACTCCCCACACGCGTACAAAAAGAGCCCAAACTTTCTTCTATGAAGAAATATTAAAACTGAAGACTTGGCTGGAAAAATCATTTGGCAGAATGATTCCTGAAATAAGACTAAAAAATGCAGTTGAAATCTACAATGAGAATAGGCGCCTATTGAGAAGAGTTTATGACTTGAGGAAGAAGGAACCTCCGTTAATTTCGGGCGTTGAAGCGCTAGAAATTGTACTTTCAAGCATGGTAATGCTCAAAGAGAATCATAATGAATTGCTAAACCGTCTGCTTGCTGAAGTTTCCAGCCGTGCTGATCCACCTAAGGGTGGCGTGAGACTGCTTGTTGCAGGGAGTGTTATGGACAACTCCAAACTGCTTAAGATCGTTGAAGCTGTAGGTGGCAGCGTAGTTGCTGACGATTGGTGTACAGGGTCTAGGTATTTCTGGAACCTTGTTGATTCCAATGGTGACCCATTGCATGCCATTGCTGATAGATATCTGAATAAAATTCCATCTTCATTCATGCTAGGGCAAGAGGAACGATTCGGACACTCAATGAAGATGGCTAAAACGTTTGATGTTGATGCAGCTATAGTTTTCACCCTGAAATTCTGTGACACGCATCTGTTTGATGCCCCTCAACTGAAGGAGAAGTTGAGAACCCAAGGGCTTCCGGTTCTTCTCTTGGAATGGGAACATTCACTAAGTGGTTTAGCTCAGATGAAAACAAGGATAGAAGCCTTCATAGAAATGGTGGGTGGAGTGTAGTAACTCATGGAAAAATCGGAGATAGACCGAAGATTACAGACCACAAAAGGGTTTTACAGAAATTATGTAAGAAAATTCTACGAAGATGCCCATAAAACTAAGGCTGAGGGAACACCTGTTGCTTGGGTTGCATCAACATTTCCAATAGAGATGCTTCTCGCCACGAATGTATTCCCAGTATGGCCAGAAAATTACGCTTCCATTTGTGCAGCAAAGCATGTCTCAGTAAGACTCTGCGAAATCGCTGAAAGCAAGGGTTTTTCTAAGGATCTATGTTCCTACGCAAGATGCGTGATTGGATCCCTTTTTGAAAAGCGAGCCAACTTACCTGAGGGAGGTCTGCCAAAACCGGATTTCCTTGTTACATCAACAAGTGCTTGCGACACTCATTACAAATGGTTTCAGGTGATTAGCCGACACTTTAACGTGCCGTTATTTCTTCTTGATGTGCCATACAACATTAAGGGAAAAAGCTCAAGCCATCTTGAAAAAGAACACATAGAATTCTATGTTTCAGGGCTAAACCAGCTTATAGACTTTTTAGAGGTGCAAACAGGTAAAAAAATTGACAAAAGAAGACTGCAAGAAACCATAGCTTTATCAGACCAAACAAGTAAGCTTTGGATGGAAATTCTAGATTATCGGAAAACTATCCCAGTGCCTATGGGCGCTCGTGATGCTTTTTCGGCTGTTTTTTTCATGCTTTGCATTCCAAGCACTCATATGGCGATAGAATTCTATACAAAGTTGAATAGCGAAGTCAGAAAGAGAGTCGAAAATAATTTTGGCATAACAGAACATGAGAAGTACAGACTGATTTGGGACAACCTCCCCCTTTGGTACAACCTGGAATTTTTTGAATATCTTAAAAAGCAGGGCGCGGTTGTGGTGGCTGAAACATTCTCGCATGTTTGGATGGGGAGACTTGATCCTGTTAAACCTATGGAAGCTTTGGCTAAAAAGTACCTACCAAATTTTGCGAACTGCAGCATAGATAGGAAAATCGACTTGATAGAGGATCTAGCGGAAAAGTTCAAGGTTGATGGCATAATATTGCCAACCAACTGGGGGTGTAGAATGATGTCTGTAGGTGAAACAATTGTGAAAGAAGAAATTCTAAAAAGGCTTGGAATACCAAGCCTTATAATTGATGTAGATTCTTCTGACTGGAGAAGCTTCAATGAAACTCAAATCAAAAAAAGAGTAGAAGTTTTTCTCCAAATGTTAAACAGAGACAACTGAGACTGCAATACTAATTCCCAAGCCTTTAAGAATATCTTTCTCGGAGTTTTCGATGCAAAATTTTACCCGTTGTGGTCCTTGGCATCTCGTGGGTTGAAATGAAATCAACCGATTTAGGTTTCTTATACCCCGCTATCTTCCCACGACACCAATCAATAACCTCATCCTCAGTAGCTTTTTCACCTTCTTCTAAAATCACAACTGCCTTTACAGCTTCACCCCATTTCTCATCAGACACACCAACCACAGCAACATCGAAAACCTTTGGATGTTTAGATATCACTTCCTCAATCTCCGATGGGTAAACGTGCTCACCACCAGTAATAATCATATTGTCCTTTCTATCAACGATATAATAGTAGCCTTCCTCGTCACATCTAACCATGTCCTTTGCTGTGAAAAAGCCATCTCTGAAAGACTCCTTTGTTTTGTCAGCCATTTTATAATACTCGTCAAACATCATCGGTCCCCTTGAATATAACTCCCCAACTTCGCCAACAGGCACTACGTTACCATTCTCATCGAGAAGCCTGATCATATCAGTCCCAAGACACTCTCGACCCATCGATCCTAACTTCCTTAATTGATCCTCTGGTCTGAGGATAGTGACAAGGCCAGCTTCTGTAGAACCATAAGCCTCAAATAACTTGACATCTGGAAAACACTTCAGAATTCCTTTCTTTATCTTGCCACGGACAGGCGCTGAAGAACATAAGAAACTCCGCATAGAACTTAAGTCAAATCTCTTCCTCAAATCTTCAGGAACATTTAATATCAGATGATAATGAGTTGGAATCAGCGATATGAAAGTCACCTTTTCTTGATCTATCACCCGCAAAAGCTCAACGGGATCGAATCCCTTGTCCCTACCAATATAAACAGAAGCACCGATGTAAAGGAATAGTAGACCATAGAAAGTAGAGTTTACATGGTACAGTGGCATTATTATCATCCCCACATCATCTTTGGAAAAACCGAACTCAGCTGCATTTATCAAATAAAAAGATACATACGATTCATGAGATCGCACAACACCCTTTGGCACTCCAGTTGTTCCTGAGGTGTATATCTGAAACCACGTATCTTTGCCATCAACTTTTACGATTATATCTTTCTCAGGAGAGCAATCTATAAGATGTTCATAGTTCACATAGTCTTCCGGAGTCACTCGACCAACTACTACATAACTCTTCTCACCAAGGGCTTGAAGATTAGGACGAACTGAGTTAATACAATCAATAAATTCTTCATCCAAAATCATCGCCTTAGCTTCAGAGTCATTGACAACAAACTCAACCTCTTTTCCAATAAAACGCCAATTAACGGTGACCACAACTACACCAATCTTCGCACAAGCACAACAGATTTCCACAAATTCCACACTATTGTAAAGCATAACAGCGAGTCTATCACCTTTACGCAAACCCATAATCAGCAAACCATTTGCGAGCTTATTCGTTCTCGCTTCAAGCTCAACATATGTCCTAGCCTCTCCACGCCAATCCTTTATTGCCACCTTTTCAGGATAATTCTTTGCATGAACCCTGAAGATTTCACCTAAATTCAACCACACCATGCTTCCTCGCCTTTAATCGCATAGGAATAACTATCATGAAATAAAATATTTTAGTCATATATGAGACCTTGCGATGTAGCGATTATAATGCAAAAGAGACTCTGCGAATCCATATATATGCATTGACTAACAATAACAGATAAAGCGTAGATGATAAGGAAATGATCGTCAAAAATGAGGTCACGCAATGAATTTTGAATTGACCCAAGAGCAGAAAGCTATCAAATTTGCAGCTAAAGAATTTGCTGAAGGGGAGTTCCAACCCGAAAATGCAAGAGAAATCGATGAAAAACAAGAATTCCCTAAAGCCATCTACAAAAAAGCAGCAAAGTTAGGCTTCATAGGCTGTTATTACGATGAGCAATATGGAGGACAAGGATTAGATCTTCTCGAAAACGTGCTGATCGAAGAGGAGTTCTGCAGAGCTGACTCAACACTCGGATCTGCAATGTTTACCGGTCTTTTCGGCAGCGACCTGATCCTAGAATATGGCACAGAAGAACAAAAGAGAAAATACCTGCCTAAAACAGCGCAGGGCGAATGGCTATCCTCAGGAGCTTTTACAGAACCCGCCCATGGAAGTGACATAACCACCCTCGATACAGTTGCAGTACAAAATGGAAATGAATATGTCATAAATGGTGGAAAAACGATGATTACGAATGCTACCATTGCTGACTATGCTGTCGTTCTTTGCCAGACTGATCCTAAGGCAAGGCATCGTGGACAAAGCTTGTTCATTGTTACAAAGGAAGCACCAGGGTTTGATAGCAATGAACTTCATGGTAAGATGGGCATTAGAGCGTCAAAGCTAGGAGAATATGCATTTAGTGATGTTCGCGTGCCCAAGGAAGCCCTTGTAGGCAAGGAAAACCAAGGTTTCTATCACTTCATGGAGTTCATAGATGTGGGTCGAATAAATGTTGCAGCCCAATCAATTGGTATGGCTCAAGGGGCTTTTGATCGTGCATTGAAATACGCTAAAGAACGACAGCAATTCGGGCGACCGCTTGCTGATTTCCAAGTAATTCAGCATAAACTCGCCGACATGGCTCTAGATATAGAATCTGCAAGGCTTATGGTGTATAAGGCAGCATGGCACATAGATCAGGGTCAGAGTGTCCCTAAATGGGCCTGCATGGCTAAGACTATCGCTACAACAAAGGCTATAGAAGTTATTAGTGAAGCAATGCAAATCTTCGGCGGATACGGTTATCTAGCAGATTATGATATTGAACGCTATTATCGTGATGTTCGAATCTCAACAATATATGAAGGAACGACAGAAATTCAGAAAAACGTAATCGCTAGATCTCTCCTAAAGGGCTAAAATGGTCAGAAAACTTCCCTGACACAGAAGGGAAATTCGTGGCGGTTTTCAAAACAACTTACCGCATTACCTGGTCAGACACTGATGCCGCTCAAGTTGTTCATCATTCCAACTACTTTCGACTTTTTGAAAGAGCAGAAGAAGAGTTTTACGAGCATCTAGGATTAAGCTTCAACTATATCATAGAGCAGGGGATTTGGCTTCCAAGGATTGAGGTTTTCTGCAAGTATAAGACTCCTTCCAGATTTGGCGATGTGCTGGAGATTTCCCTATCAGTGAAGGAAGTTAAGGAAAAAGTCGTTAAGTATAGGTTTGTTATTAAAAAGAAAGGTACTAAGGACCTGGTAGCAGAAGGCTATGTCATAGCTGTAGCTGCAGATAAGAAAATCGGTAAAGCAATTAACATCCCCAAGGAAATCGTTGACAAACTTCATGCTTTTAGAAATGGTTAATGCCCCAATCTGCTATTCAAAACTAGATCTGAATAATCTCTGCAGAGTCTTTATGACGCTAAGAATACATCTATGGATACGCATGCATGCTGCTTAGCATCAGGTCGACATTTGACTAAATCTATTTCGTAGCAAAATATTTTAGTTCACACTATGTAACATACAAGCGAGGAAAAAAAATTGCCAGTAGCATTCGTGCTCATAAACACCGAAATAGGCTCAGAAAGTGAAGTATTAAACACCCTCAAAGGGGTTGAGGGAGTAAAGGAAGCCTATGCAGTCTATGGTGTCTACGACGTTATAGCGAAGATCGCTGCAACCTCGATGGACAAGCTCAAAGAAATAGTCACATGGCAAGTGCGGCGATTGGACAAGGTTCGCTCTACCCTGACTATGATAGTTGTCGAAGAATCTAGTGCACCTAAATAGCAAACTCCTCCTTTTTTATCCCAGTACAAACTATTTTTCATATAGCGTAAACAATCAAACGTGCAGAAAAATAATGGTCAGCCTTCACATCGGTTTCGATGACACAGATTCCCCGAAAGACGGATGCACCACCTACATAGCTGCCTTAATGGTGGAGAAGCTTCAAAAATTAGGAATTGTTTTCAACGATTATCCAAACCTTATTCGATTGAATCCTAATGTGCCTTGGAAAACCCGTGGTAATGGAGCTCTCTGCTTGCGAATCACCTGCAATCCAAGTGTAGTAAATGATGTCTTTGAGAAGATGGCAGACACTGTCGAAGAGAACTCAGATTTAGGTTTCAAAGACACAGATCCAGGGATAGTATTTTTCAAAGGCGTTAGAATTCCTCAGGAAATCAAAACCTTTGCCCAAGAGGCAATAAGTGGTATCGTTAGAAAAGAGCAGGCTTTAAGGCTCATTAAGAGATTTAAGGCTGAAGCTCTAGGTTTTGGTACTGGATATGGAATCGTAGGTGCCTTAGCTGCTATAGGTGAAACTCTAGACCTGGACTTCACGTACGAACTAATCGCATACAGGAAACCCGAAAACAGGGGAACCAAAAGACAATTAGATCTAGCTTCTGTAAAAGAAATGGATAGAAAAACTAAACCGCAAACTTTCAACAATATCGACTCTGAAACTGGGCGAATCCTTATAACGCCTAGAGGTCCAGACCCCATTCTCTATGGCATCAGAGGTGAAACTCCCGAGATAGTAATCAAAGCCCACAGATTTGTACGATCCTTGGAACCCATAGAAAGATGGGTAGTTTTCCGAACAAATCATGGAACAGATGCCCATTTAAAGGGTATCAATGCAATAATGGATATTCAACCGTATCATCCTGTGATAATCAAAGGTGCTGTTGCTTCGATGCCGAGGTTAGTGCCAAAAAGACACAGATTTTTCTCTATAAAGGATGAAACAGGCAAGGTGGATTGCGCTGCATATGAACCGACTGGCACTCTGCGTAAAATCGCTAGAAAATTAATTATTGGAGACATAGTGGAAGTTTATGGCGGAGTCAGACCAAGTTTCAAGGAGCATCCCTTGACAATAAATCTTGAGAAGCTGCGAATTCTGGAACTTGCTCCTAAGCGAGTTACCCATAACCCAAAGTGCCCGACTTGTGGAAAAAGAATGAGCTCCATGGGAAAAGACCAAGGGTTTAGATGCCCAAGGTGTCGTTTTCGATCTTCAAGTCTTAAAAAGAGAGATTATGAAGAGAGCCGAAGAATTGCCCGAGGCCTTTTCATTTCTTCTCCTCGGGCACAGAGACATCTAACGAAACCTAAATGTCGTTATGGAAGGGAGAAAAAGAAGAATCTTAATGGGATACTGGAGTCTTGGTGGCATCTTTAATAAGCAGAGTCACTCTTCCTTTGCTTTAAACATCTCAAGAAGCAGATTATATAGATCTTCTCCACCTTCAACTTTTGTAAAGAGTTCTCTCTCGGCTTTTAAAATTCGACTGACAATTCTATGGGTTTTTCGCCATTCCAACTCTTTCCACATCATTTTATAGTTTCTCAGCTCAACCCACGCCCTGAAAATTAGAACGAGAAACATTCCAACGGTGACTATTAAGTTCAGGATATATATCTCAAGCAACCCAACCAACAATTAACACCTAGCAAATTATGTTGATGAAGCATACATGTTTTCTCTTTCAGTTCTTACATTGTGCATAGTGTGCAGATTTAATTTAAGGTTTCTAATGATTCCCTGCACCCCAACTTGAAAATAGTGTGCATAGGAAACTACGTCGACATATTCCAAATAAGGACATATAGATGGATGTAAAATAAACCGTATATTAACACTGGAGATATTTTTTGTAGCAAGATAGGGCTGCCTTTCATAATGCCTAGAGCATTGAGGGATAATATTGGATTATTTCGGTGAAGAAACAGAGAAAATCCGTGGAAAAAAATGGAACTGGAAAACTTTCAAATCCACTGAAGGCTACCCGGTTTCCGACAATCTTCTCGACTGGGTTATAGGGCAAGAGCGTGCCTTAAATGAATGTTATCTCTGCCTTGAGGAATGGGTTCACAAACTAAAAAACCTTGAAAAAGAGAAATGGTTTGAGGCATGGAAAAACCCAGATAAAGAGAAACCTAGTGTCACAAGAGCAGCCCCTCCTGGGCCCTACCTCTTGCTTCTAGGTGACCCTGGAACCGGAAAATCCCTAATTGGTAGGGCCCTTGCAGTTCATTTAACGGAATTGTATAAGAAACAAGAAATTCAGCTTCAGGATGTTGTATGTTGGCAAAATAATCTAATTCCAAGCGAGCCCAAAATCTCCTCCCACTCTGCAAGTGAAGGGAAAAAAATAATATTAAAAGAGAAGCTGAAAGCAACAAAGAAGCTCTTTCTCCAGAAAGCTGGAATAAAAGTCCTAACATACCTGATGATTGTAGTTGCTTTAGTCTTCATGTTTGCGGGCTTCTACTATTTGTGGCTTCAAAACCTTCAATGGGGTTCAAATGGCTTGAACGCTTTTGGAGTGCCAATACAAGAAGCATATGGGCACGACTTTGCCAAGTACATATTAGACGCTTTTGTTTCCATAGGGACAACTACATTTCTTCCAGCTGGCATGATGCTAATGTTTCTTATATTAGTTGTTGTATTGGGCCGTTTCGGAATGATGGGTGGGGCAAAGGGCATCGGGGGGGCTAAAGCTACAACTGTGCCTAAACTCATAGTGGACAATTCAAAAAAAGTCGCACCATTTATAGATGCGACTGGTCACGGCTCAGCACAACTATTCGGTAGCATCGCTTGGGATCCCCTACAAACAGGCGGGTTAGGAACGCCTGAACATCAAAGAGTATCCGCAGGTGACGTCCATAGGGCACACATGGGCATTCTCTTCATAGACGAGATAAAGAATCTGAAGCCCTCTGAAGCAGTGACATTGCTTACAGTTTTAGAGGATGGGCAGTTGCCTATCACTTTAAGGAGTCGTTGGGATGAAGGCAACACTGCTGCCATGGCAGTATCTACCGAACCCGTTCCGAGCATGTGCTTCTTAGTGGGCGCTGGTAACTTTGATAGTATAGGGCAACTTCACCCAGCTCTTATGGATAGAATCTATGGTTATGGCAAGGTAGTCAGAATGAACAACGACATGCCTAACACCGTAGAAAACCGGAGAAAGTATGTTCAGTTTATCGCTCAGGAGACCTCGCGGTTTCATCTGATTCCCTTTAGCAGGGGGGCATGCGAGGAGATTGTAAGTGAAGGACGTAGACGAAGCAATAAAAGAGATGGATTAACAACCAGATTTCGCCCCATGATATCAATTGTAAAAACTGCTGCTACTTTTGCTATAAAGGAGAATTACAAAACAGTAGAGAGAAGACATGTAGAAGAAGCTATAGAAAGCCACTGCAAAACGATTCAGAAACAGATTCTTGAACATCAAATAAGTGAAAGAGGTAAACTTCTCGACATCAAACCCGAGGGCGCTAAACTTGGCCAAATTTACGGCTTAGCAGTTGTTTCTGATCCCTTCAGCGGAGAAATGACGGGCAATGTATTAACCGTCAAAGGTTTCTTGGAGAAGCGTGACAATGGGCACAACAACTATCTAAAAGGATACTATAAAGTGACTGGAATCGCAAAAGGCAGGAAAGAACGATTCATAATAGACAGCGTTGCAAAGGTTCGAAGCGTTATCCTGCAGAAATATGGGGCAGACATCGCTCAAGACTATTTCACTCACATAGATTTTGCTCAAGCCTACGGTGTAGATGGACCAAGTGCAGGCGTTACAATGACAATCCTGCTTTGTTCTTTAATAGAAGGAAGGCCAATTCGTCAAGATGTCGCTGTTACTGGCGAAATCAACGTCGGTGTGGATGGAGAAGTACCAGTAACTGCTGTTGGTGGTCTGCATGAGAAAATAAAAGTCGCTGAGGCTTGGGGGTTCACAAAGGTTATGATTCCAGCGAAAAACTATAAACATTCTGTAGACCCGAGAGATTATAGTATTGAGGTTGTAGCTGGCGAGACGCTGGAAGACTACCTCAAACAATGCTTAGTAGATCAACAAAAGCCTTTCTGATTCTCTCCCAAATGAGAATGCGTACGTCAGTGCTCATACACTTATCACTTTGACCTTTACGATGTGCTTACGAAATATTGATTTCATCTTCATAAGTCACTTATTCTAAATTTTCGTAGAACACTAATTGTGAAATGACCATGAGTCTTGCAGAACTAGAGGAAATACGAAAAAAGAAAACCACGCTGAATAATGAATTACAGTCAATGGAAGAGAGAGAAAAGACCTTATGTGAAAAAATCAAGGCTCTCGAAGAGAAAGTAGCAGTCAAAGAAGAAAAGTGGGTAGTTCAGGAGTTGGAGAACAAAGTCAAGGCAAAGCAAGAGTCAGTTGCTCAGCTTGAAGCTAAGGTTAAGGATTTAGAAGAGAAATTCAAGGGATTGCATGGGGAATCCCCTGAAACCCAGGAACAACCAAAGCAAACAGAAGAAATGATGGTTATCGATCCGGAAAACGCAACACCCGTTGAAAAACAGGAGCCTAAGAAAAATCGTAGGTTCTTCTAAACTTCAGCTAGTTAAACACACCCAAGCATGTGAAAGCGCATACGCACTCTCGCTAGCGCTTCATGATCAATGCTAAAAAAATTTCCTAAAGCGATACTGATTAGCAAGCTATTTCTGAGTACGCACGAGCGAGAGAAGTAGAAAGAGTCATTTGAGAAGCACGATCTCAAGCAAAGTTCGCGTGTACATTTGAGTGAAAGCTTCAGATTATATTTAGCGTGGTTTTATTTTTTCATGTGCTCTCTTAAGCAATATTATAAACCTATAAAGGGATCTTTGGAATAGTTCAGAAGGGATTGTTATTGATATGTTGTTAGTTCAAATTTCCGACATCCATTGTGGTCCAATGTTTCGAAAAGAGGTTTTCCAAGATGCGTTAAGAGAGATTAATGCCATGTCTCCAGATGTGATCCTGGTGAGTGGAGATTTAACTGAGGATGGCTTAATGGGTGAATTCCAGACGGTTGCACCAATGTTGAAAAGGTTGAAAGCTGACAAAGTGATCTATATGAGTGGAAATCATGATTATCGTTCTACAGGTTACCTGCTTTTTCGACAGTTTTTCTCTTTCTCTCAAGTTACGCAACTGGAAGATGTTGTACTCATAGTAGTTAGCTCCGCAAGACCTGACAGAGATGATGGAGAGGTGGGTCACAGGCAAAACCTTTGGCTTGAAAGAACGCTTGAAAAACATCAAAATCAGTTAAAGGTTGTAGCAGTTCACCATCACATAATCCCTGTTCCAGACACTGGAGCAGATCAAATCACAGTGATTGATGCAGGCGATGTCCTTAGAAGCTTAACAAAATCAAAAGTAGATCTAGTATTATGTGGCCACAGGCATAGGCCATGGCGATGGCATATCGAAAATTTAGAAGTTGTGCATGCAGGAAGTGTATCTTGTAAGAAACTTCGTGGTTTCTTTTACAACTCTTATAATGTCATTAAGATAAGGAAAAAAAGAATAGTTGCAAAATTGAAAATAGTGAACAGTGATTTTGTAGATTTTGATGACATAGTGAAAATGAGAGAGGTCTTTCAAGAGTCAGATATAATTAAGTGTGAGGACTCTCCTGTTCCATAGTGATCTAAAATTATCACCCTCCATGTGAAACAGGTATAAAGACAAGTCTATCATGATTTTTCACTTCAGTGTCAAGTCCATCCAATACGCCAATCTCTGTTTTATTTAGTAGAATAAGCACATTTGGTCTCGGATCATTAAGCTCGGGATCTATCAATGCCTCTTTAAACTGTGCTGAAAAAGAATCAGCCAGGTCGAGTACTATGTTTCTAACAACAACTGAATTTTGAAACTCCAGTGAAACCTCGTTTTTCCCTGCTAGTTCCTTTAAGACACCTAGTAATTCTATATTGATTTTATGGGCGCATTTATGTAGCATGCAGATCATTCCGTATAGTTTTAGAGTGTTTCAGCACGAATAATAAGAGTGTTCTAAGCTTTTTCTCCAGTAAAGAGCTCAACAATATCAGAGGCAATACGGACAATATCATTAACCTGCTCTATTGTGTTAGTGAATTCCGTTTCTGGCGTTTGGGAAAGCCTTTGAATTGTTCGCTCAATCTCAATTAAACATTTAAGTACAGGCTCTTCAGCTGATTGCTGTGGATTGTAAAACGCTTGGTAAACAATGGATTCAATAAAAGCTGGGTCACCTAAACTGTAATATATCGCTGCTTGAGCTTTTCTCATGGCTTCGAGAATCAAGCTGTTGGCAATGGATGGTGTTTTCTGAGCAGCAAGAAGTTCTGCCTTCGCTTCTCTCATATAGCGAAGCGCCCAACCCTTCCTATAGTTGCCCATGATCGACAAATAACATTCATCCCTCATTCTCAGGTTCATCTTCTGAGCTTTCTTCTGAGCTTTCTTCTGCAGCTTCAGCATGGGCAATCGATAGCAATCTGGTAATGTAACCAGCTATCCTGTTTCTAAGTTTGGCTGAAGAAATCTGAGCTAGAGATTCAACAGCTTTTTTGTTTTCTTGAAAGTCAACGCTGAACTTATTTGGAAAACGATCCACTAATTCACGGGCTATCTTCTTCACATGTTCTGGTCGCACCTTGCCCAAAGCCTTCATTTCTCCCTTTAACTTTAACTTGAAACTTTATTCTAGCTCATTTTTATTAGAAATGGCTTCCATAAAAGCCATTTGGTCGAGTATTATCATAAAAATGTCCCTCCTTAGATATTTTGCTTGCATTTTCCACTTTAGGTCGCAATGTGGATTTGGCAACCTAAAATTTTAGGTGTGTGCACGCAGCACTTAATTCTGAAGTATAGACAGCGAACAAAATCATTGAAAGAATGTTGACTAGCCCAATGAAGGTAAATTCTTAAACATATGGAAGCAAGAGACTTCCTAACTCTAAATAGCATTGTTAAATACATCTCCATTACTAAGTATCAGGGAAATCTGACCCGCCCATTTCTCGATTCCACAATTGAAGCCTAAGTTTAACTTTATCTTGTCAAATGCAGTTACTCATCCTGATTATTTGTGATAAGAATCATATTCGTTGTTTGTTCCAATTCGTCTGGCGCGTGTATTTCTGAGAAACAAGGATAAGCGTTAAATACTGCCTTAAAGAGAAAAAGAGCCTGTAGAGATGGTTAAATGACTAATTTGGAGTTGTCTATTGCACCAATGCACCGAATAATCAAAAAAGCCAAAGCTGACAGAGTCAGCGAAAGTGCTGCAAAAGCCTTAGCGATCGCTCTAGAAGACATCGGCATAAAAATCGCCAAGGAATCCATAGAATATGCGATGCACGCAGGACGAAAAACTGTAAAGGCCGAAGACATCGAGATAGCAACTCGAAAAGTTGTACGAAAATAAATCCTCTTTCCTTTTTCTGTAAGGTTGAAGATGCACAAGATCCTTTAAGGGGGGGCATTCAAAATTCCAAATGACTATTCTTCAGGCAATTCTCTTTCTACTCAAATGTATCATGTATACATTTTGTTGGAATATTAACATAGATTGAGATGAAGAAAATCTCCGTTTGAGAATAAAAAATATATGCGACACATTCTTTAACCCAAATAGCGAGTTGGAGGCTTGGATGTATTTTGCATCTAAGATGACTCTTCATCACCTCCTTATCTCCCTCCCACTCGCTACACCCACGTGAAAACTCAATACCATTGATTCCACCTTAGGCTCCTACGGAGATTCAGGGAGCTTGTGCAATAGCATTCCTTCTACTGTGACAGGTTTCATTTCTAGGGCCATGTTGTAAGCGTCACTGAGCTTTGATGCTCGTTCAGCATAAATTCTGTACAAAACGTCGCCTTTCTTCACTTTGTATCCTCTCTTCCAGCGCAAAGCGATTCCTGCCCCTTTTTCTCGAGGAGCACCAGCAGCTCTGGCAATAGCTGTAATTGCGTTGTTACTGACGTTCGTAACAAATCCATCGCAAGGTGCCTTAATCTCTGCAGTGTGATTGCCAACATCAATGTCTCTAGATTGAATCCCTGGATTCCCTCCCTGAACCTCGATGATCTCACGCAATTTTTTCAAAGCCTTTCCAGAGGCAAGAATTTTCTTTGCAAAATCCTTGCCTTGACTAGGCTGCGCTATAAATCCCAATTCAAGAAGCATTCCCGCTAATTCAGTAGACTTTTCCACGAGACTTGCTGGACCCTTTCCTTGAAGCGCAATTAATGCTTCTCGAGCTTCCAAAGCTGGACCGACCATGTGACCTACAGGTTGCCCTCCATAAGTAATACCACATTGGAGTTGCATGTTGAAGCGTTCACTTAGCTCTACGAAACTTTTGGCAAGTTTTCGTGCAGCCCCTACAGTTGTGACTTTAGCTCCTGCTCCTACCGGAATATCAATCACCACGTGATCCGCACCAACTGATAGCTTCTTCGAAAGAATACTTGCCAGCATTTGTCCAACCGGATCTATGTTTAGAGGATGTTCCACACGAATCAGTAAGTCATCAGCAGGGGCAATCCCAAGCTTACCACCCCATACGATAGCTCCCGAAGCCTTTAGGGCTATCTCCTTCAGCTCAGCAGCGTCAAACTCAACATCAGCAAGTATTTCCATCGTGTCTGCAGTTCCTGAAGCTCCCGTTATAGCGCGACTGCTTGTTTTTGGGATCAACAAGCCAGCTGCTGCAACGATGGGAACAATCAACAAAGTAACCTTGTTGCCTGGTACACCTCCTATGCTGTGCTTATCAAAACATGGACGGTCAAAATCGATTACGACCCCAGTGTCCACCATAGCCTTAGTCAAATACTCTATCTCATCCATTGTTAACCCTTGAAATTCTTCAGCTAAGATGAAGGCAGCTATCTGTATGTCACTAAGCCTGTGGTTGACAAGGTCTTGCGTGATAGTGTAGCACTCTTCTTTAGTAAGGGGCTTACCATTCATTTTCTTCTGAATAAATTTAATCGATTCTGGGGGCTTTGCTGGAGAAACAGAGACCATTGAGCCCTCTCGAACTCTGAACTTGTCGTAAACATCTCTAAGAATGCCTATTTCTCCTTGTTTCAAATAGGATTTTGTGGTATCCACAAAAGTCACCAATTTGCTTTTCCCAGAAGTGATTTTAAGCCAATCATGAGCAAGGGTTCCGATTTCTTGAGCATCTTTTTCATGAAGCAGAACCATTCGTCTGCCAACTTCTAAATCAATTATCCTTGCCTTGAGTTTAACCAACTGTCTTCCTCAAAGAACGCTGCTCAGACAATTTAGATAAGTTTTATGTTTTCCATTCACAGGGCTTAAAAAGCATATAGCGAGTTAGTTTGCACTATTCTGATATGCAATAGAAATGCACGCTTTTCACGCGCTAGGTTTGTGTTTGATGCTTTTCCTCATAAACAACAGTTTCGCGGTGGCCCATTTCAACTGAATGGTCATTTACCTGTTCTGTCACCGTTGGACTCGAGTTTGTTGTACCCTGATGCGCTAGTTGGTCTGAATTTCTGGCTGAAGATCGATTTCTTATTGTGGAAATGCCTTTGTGTTGACTTAACGGTAGTGATAAGCTACCACGTATGTAAGCTTCGCGGCAACTGCCCATCGCAAATAAGAGTACCCCAAGCAAGATTATGCCAATGGACATTGATGAACTACTTGAAGGCAAAGCCACTATTGTAGCAAGTCCCCATATTATAAGGACTAAACCTAAGCCACTCATAAAACCGTAAACGAATGCGCCTAGCCTATGATTTTTTATTTCCGTCGACAATTGTATCACAATTTTCTGAAAGGGATGAATTTGCGATATAACAGTTATGAAATTGTGATCACTATGCTGAGTTCAAATGCATGCTTATAAATTATGGAAAGAATGCAGATGACTCTATTTCTAGGTGAAAGCAGATCATAAACTTGGAATTCCAAAAGCCTTTTAAAATATAACACTACCATGCAAGGGCGACCTAGCATGAAAAGTATTGAATCTGAGACTAAGAGGGTGATTTTTGCCAGGTTTTTTGAGAACGAGGAGCTGCTTGAGACTATTGCTGAAGTAGCTAGACGAAACAACATAAATTCAGGCTTCTTCTTCCTTATAGGCACACTGAAAGAGGTAGTTTTAGGTTATTACAAAGACGGAAAATATTTAGCAATTGAAAAGCCTGGTCCATTAGAAATAGCGTCAGGTTTGGGAAACATTTCCATTAAAGATGGATCTGAACTTGTTGTTCACGGGCATGTAGTGGTTAGTGACCTCGAAGGCAACGCTTTTGGTGGTCATGTTCTGCCTGGCTGCTTAGTTGATGCAACTGTCGAGTTTGTGTTAGTCGAAGTAGAAAGAGGCATCTTGAAAAGGAAACTTGATGCACGAAGAAATCTTTTTCTATGGTCGATTGTGAGATAATTCAAACACGAAATGTCAATTCCTCACTGACCCTGCAAGAAGGCAATATTGTCATATGGTTGAATCGTCAAGGCTATGAGGAAACCTAGTTTCCAATGTGGAGTAAAATGCTTTCAATCTATCCCTATCTTTGTTACATATAGGATTTCATAGAATTGGCACATTACGCGTACGCATAAGTAAGGTACCATGTTATGCACGTGGTTCTCCTACCCGAATTCTTGGATCTAAGATACCATAAATGATGTCTATGGCAAGGTTGCAGAAGACTATTAGATTGGCGTAAATGAAGAACACGGCTCCTACTGCTGCAGAGTCTGCCATTACTAGCACCATACCATCGAACGAAAAAAGCTGCAGAAAATACTTCCCAATTCCTTCTATTCCAAAGATATATTCAGTTATTATTGAGCCAGTCACCAAACTTGGTAAGCTGAATGCAATCATTGTAGCAATCTGTGGGTGTATGCTTTTGAATGCATGTTTGAATAATATCCGGTTCTCACTTAACCCCTTTGCCCGTGCGGTAGTCACATAATCATTGGTTAAAGCATCGATAAGAGTGTTTCTTGTCATTAGTACCCAATACGCAAAACCTGTTAACACCAATGTCAAGATAGGGAGAGAAAGCTGTGCATAGACTTGAAGCCACCAGGCGAAGTTATGTTCGACGAATGATGGTGGCGCATAGGCGGTCGGGAAAATCCTTATGCCCCTTTCCCAAAGGATGGATCCAAAAAAGAGAATTGCCAATAATTGTAGCACAAAGGTAGGGACGCACCATGTCAATATGGATGAAGCGACAATTGTTACATCTAG
>CP070730.1:1047879-1053541 GCA_020351305.1 Candidatus Bathyarchaeota archaeon | reverse complement strand
TAGTCTCAGATGTCATTGAAAACAACAAGATAGTTCCAGGCGGTGGAGCCATCGAAGAAGAAATGGCGAAAGAGGTTCGTGAATACGGCAAAAAAGTCGGAGGCCGGGAACAGTTAGCTATTGAAGCCTTTGCTAACTCTCTTGAAATTATACCAAAAACACTGGCAGAAAATGCAGGTTTGGAGTCAATCGACATCCTAGTACGCTTGAAAGCTGCCCACGAAAAACAAAAAGGCCATCTTATGGGAGTTAACGTTTTCACTGGTAAAGTTGCTGACATGGAACGGAATGGTGTAATAGAGCCATTGGCTGTAAAGGAACAAGCGATAAAGTCGGCTACTGAGGCTTCATCGATGATATTGCGCATAGACGATGTTATAGCAGCTACAAAGCCAAAAGAAGGTAAAGGTCCAGGCGGAATGCCTGAAGGCGGAGACGACGAATATTAAGCAACTCCCTCTTTTTCTTTTTTACATCTAATTCAAGCATGACCACAAAAACGGTAAGGTTTTCGAAAGACTAGTATATACGGTTGAGGCTGCTGTGGATTTTTCTTCACAAGCATGTGGTCAAAAGACTTAACTGTATCCGAAGTCCAACATTGGAAAGGCGAAGAATAGATGAAATATAGAGTGATTATCCAAACTCAAACTAAAGACGAAATAGTAGAGGAACTGAATAAAGAAGAGGATACAATCGATGATTGCTTGGACATCCTCAATGAATGGATACCTAATGTGATTCAAAGAAAGAATATAATAAACATCCAAGTTTTGAAAGAAGACTAGAACCTCCACTCAGGAGAGTTTTGATCTCAGAGCACATCTCAAGAAACAGGTAAGTTAGATTTTAAGAAAATCTCTCAACTAAAAGAAATAGACCACCTTGCGCACACTCACTATTGATGAGAAAGGCAAGTGGCTATATACCAGATGCATAAGTAGAAAGTAGATCAGTTTTAAGCTCCGGTAGTATAGTCCGGTCAAGTATAGTGGCCTCTCGTCTTTAAAAGAGAGAAAGCCACCGACCCGGGTTCAAATCCCGGCCGGAGCACCAATATAAAAAGTCGTCTTTATGGGCATGAATCAGGGAGCTGCCCATTTTTTTACTCTTGTACAGCATTCGTCATGATCAAGCGCATCTATTGGGTTTTGGAATGCATTTGTGTCTAATCCCTATGCGCTCTGATTAAAGAGAAGTCACATCCTTTTCTAGGATCTTAATCTCCTTTTTAATTTCGATTACATCAAAGTACTTCATTGCACTGCCAGTCAGATAGAGAAGCAGCTTAGCGTCAGTGTGAATTAAGCCCTCATTCCCAATTCTTTCTAGCGCAGTCAAAGTAGAAGCTGCCTCGGGGCATGCATATATGCCTTCCTTAAAGAGGATTTTCATTGAAGAGATTATTTCTTCGTCTTCTACTGCAACTGCCATTCCTTCTGTTTCTTTGATGGCTCGCAGTGTAAGGTAACTTGCATAAGGTTGAGGAACTCTCAATCCAGCCGCTATTGTTTCAGCATTTTTCCAAGCTTCTTCGATCTCCGACTGATTTCTTTCATATGCCTTGACAAAAGGAGCACAGCCTGAAGACTGAACAACGATCAAACGCGGGATTTTCTCAGTCCATCCAAGTCTTCTTAACTCCTTGAAACCCTTCCAAAGACCTATAACTCCTTCACCTCCTCCTGTAGGGAAAACAATGCCGTCAGGTAGATCCCAGCCAAATTGCTCTGCAATCTCAAATGCCATGGCTTTGTATCCTTCAAATCTATAAGGTTGCTTGTTAGTTGAAATGTCGAACCACCTATACTTCTGTTCAAGATTCTTAACAATTCTAGCTGCATCGTTTATCAGCCCATTGACAAGATATACTTCAGCATCTGCAAATGCGCATTCTTTGAGATTACTTTCAGGTACATCTTTTGGCATAAACACGTAAACTCCCATTCCAGCTTTGGCACCATAAGCAGCTAATGCTGCTGCAGCGTTTCCAGCTGAGGGCATAGCAACAAGCTTGATACCGAGTTCTTTGAGGCATGAGACCGCAACAGCCATTCCTCTAGCTTTAAATGTCCCAGTTGGGAGCCTCCCGTCATCCTTAATGTACACATTTTTGAAGTTGCAGGAACGGCTCTTTGAGAGTCGAAGCACTGGTGTATAGGGTTCCCCGAGAGAAACTATGTTTTTAGGAGACGAAAGAGGAAGTAGATCAAGGAACTTCCAAAAAGTGTTTTTGCTCTTGGCAAGGGTGTTTTTTGGGATTCTTTCAGCAATACTAGTTAAATCATAGTTGAATAAGAGGGCTCCTTCACATTTTGGGCAAACTGTCAAAGCAATGTCGGCTGTGAAATTTTCTTCACACTTACTGCATTTAACTAAGGCGTTAAGCATACATACAATCCCATGACCACGTAGCAATCTTGGATTATAAGTAATTTACTAGGTGTTCCAAGATTCCGACGATAGCTGGCAAATCTGTTATTTTCACAGAAGCACCAAAAATCTATTAATTCGAGTTTTGCATATCGAGATCCAAGCATGTTCGTTGAACTATTAATTGAGTACAATTAAAGCTCCTGATATGAAACCTGTCAATAGAAATAATGAAATGTTGGAGAGGAAATTGTGAAGTATTTAGATTTTGTCGATTTTTCGTATTGTCCAAAAGGAGACGACCTAATCTGCAGTTTCTATGTTGAGCCGAAAGGAATCGATATCCAAACAGCTGCAGGCGGGATTGCCGCTGAAAGCTCTATTGGGACTTGGACTGAGTTAACTACTGAAAAACCATACCTGAAAAAATTGCAGGCTAGAGCTTTTGAGATTGATGATAATAACATTCGTATAGCCTATCCTGTCGGATTATTCGAGCTAGGTAACATGCCTAACATTCTAAGCAGTATAGCAGGGAACGTATTTGGTTTGGACGCCTTAAAGAAACTCAGGCTGAATAATGTTAAATTCCCTTCCAAAATCATTCGTAGCTTCAAAGGTCCAAAGTATGGCATCCGTGGGGTTCGAGACTTACTGAAGGTAAATAATCGGCCTCTAATGGGCACAATAATCAAGCCGAAACTCGGTTTAAGAGTCAAAGATCACGCGGAAGTTGCCTATGAAGCATGGATGGGCGGATGCGATATTGTGAAGGATGACGAAAACTTAAGCAGTCAGCAGTTCAACCTTTTCGAAGACCGCGTCATAAAAACCTTAGAAAGCAGAGATAAAGCAGAGAAAGAGAGCGGCGAAAAGAAAGTCTATATGGTTAACATAACCTCAGAGACGAATGAAATGATAGAACGAGCACAGTTCGTGGAAAATCATGGTGGAAAATACATAATGGTGGATGTCCTGACCTGTGGTTTTGCGGCATTGCAGACAATAAGAAATCGAAACTTTAACCTAGTAATCCATGGTCATAGGGCAGGTCATGCGGCATTTACAAAAGACCCTTTCCATGGAATCTCAATGCAGGTCGTCGCAAAAATATTAAGGATAATCGGAGTTGACCAACTTCACATTGGAGCAGCTGTCGGAAAAATGTCAGAGACTAGGAAGGAAGTGCTTCAAAATTGTGAAGCGTTAAGAAGTGAGATGAATGGTTTGAAACCCGTTTTGCCAGTAGCTTCAGGAGGTCTTCATCCTAGAGTTGTACCTGCTTTGATTGATATCTTCGGGAAGGATTTTATTATCCAAGCCGGAGGAGGAATCCATGGTCATAGAAATGGCACTACTGCTGGGGCTAGAGCGATGAGACAAGCTGTTGATGCAAAGATTCAAGGTTTATCTTTGGAAAACTATGCAGAAGCCCATGGGGAATTAAAAACCGCGTTGGAAATGTGGAAATAGAGGGCCTACAGTTCTTTGGCTTTTGGCTCTTTAACTGTGAAGATTATTATCAGGCAAACGGTGATTCCTAAGAGCAGAGCTAAGATAAATGGGTATGAAGGTTGCAAGCTGTAAAGGAATCCACCTAAAAATGAAGAGGGGACTGTTGCTAGGATATTTAAGGTAACAATCGTCCCCATAATTCTACCTCTTTTCTCTCTGGGAATCATATCAGCCAAAAATGCTTGGTAAGCGGGCATGATCAGACTTCCCCCTACAGCAAACACTAGGTTCACAGCAAGCAACCAAAAGAAACTTCTGGCTAAAATGAAGAGAATTGTTGAAGGTACGAAGATGGCATATGCAAGGGTTATGGATTTTTTTCTCCCTATCTTGTCCACAATCTTACCCATAGGGAAACCAAACACAAGATTACATGCAACTGAAGCTGTACTTACCAAACCCCACTCAATCTCACTGATCATAACTACATCAAGCACATACAAAGATGTAAACATTCGAAACATTGGCTCTTCAAAAGCACTCACTAAAAATGCGGCTGTCAAGAATTTCAGGCTTGGGGACATTTCTTTCCAAGCTACCTTTATCGCAGATAAGGAGCCCTTGAAAGCAATCTTAATATCTGCAAGCCTGATCTTTTGAGGTTTTTCAAGAGTTTCGCGCAGAAAGAACAGTCTGATAATAGCTGCAGCTATCATACAGAAAAACACCACGGTGTACACTATTCGCATGCCTGGGACTAGTCCATGAGTTTCCACTAGAAAACCAGCTATTGCAGGGGCAAATATAGTAGGTATGTTAGGGATTACATTGGCTGCTGCATACCCTATTCCACGTTTTTCAGGAGGGATGGAATCAGCTAGTATAGCATCGAGGGCAGGTTGATAAATTAGGCTAAGATTTGAGATAACCATCCCTATGAGCACGAACCTCCAGTCTGGAGCAAAAATGTAGAAGAGAAAGGAACATGAAATAGCAAAGGTCATTGTTACGATTATTTGTCTTCGACCATGTTTGTCAGCTATGACAGCTCCAGGAATGCGGACCAAACCCAGCGTAGCAGCTCCAACTGAGCCCATCAATCCGATAATTATTGGAGGAGCGCCAAGCGCTCTGAAATATGGGGATTCAAAGGGAGAAGACTAGTGAGAATGTGAAATAAACAAAAAGCCAGCTAATAATCATAGTTAACAAGTTCCCACGCATAAATGAAAACTCAGTCTTCATCTTGGTCAGAAAGCCACTCACGCTGCTCATCTCATGGTTTGATAAAGAGCATAACGAAGCTCAATAAATGGATTCGCTTGGATTTAGGAGATGGAACGACTCATAAGCGGATTGCGAAGTATCTCTAGGTTTGCACGGACATTTATCACATAACATTATGTTTTGCCCAAATACGGCAATTGCCCTCCTTAGAAACCATACAAGCTCCTTTAGGAGATTCAGGCTTGCAAGCACTCATAAAAAGTTGACATTCACTAGGTTTAATCTTTCCAATCATCACTAAGTGACATTGACATCCAGGCAAAATGTCTCTCCCCTTCTCTATCTTCACACCATGCTTCTTCCGAGCATCCCATCCCTCAAACTCATCTTTCAAAGCAAACGCTGAAGCTGGTAGTCGCCCCAAACCCCGCCAGTTACCATCAGTTACTTTGAAAACCTGCTTCACGATACTCAGCGCCTTAACATTGCCCTCTAACTTAACAGCTCGTCCATATTCGTTCTCTAGCCTAGCTGCCCTGTCTTTCAGCTGCTGTAACAGCATGTCAACCGCAAACAAAACATCTACTGGCTCAAAACCCGCCACAAC
>CP070730.1:1035294-1047779 GCA_020351305.1 Candidatus Bathyarchaeota archaeon | reverse complement strand
TGCAATGAGCGACTGATTCTTGAGCTGCTTGAAGTTATGGATGAACTCGAGGGAGCAGTTCAAGAAGATAAAAAAACTGCACCGATAGCAGTCTTTCTTCAAGGTGTTGTAATGATTATGAAAAAGTTAGGAAAGATATTGGAGAAGGAAGGTGTTTCTCCGATAGAGTGTATTGGTCAAGCATTTGACCCATTAAAACATGAGATCATAGCAAAAGTTGAGAACGATGAAGAAGGAAAAATCATTGAAGAGGTAAGGAAAGGATATATTATGAAAGGAAAAGTGATTAGACCTAGCATTGTGAAAATCTCAGTAAAACCACCGTTAAAAATCACTAAGGAAGTGAAATCAAGTGAGCAAAAAGAAATCAAGTGAAAAAATACTTGGAATAGATCTCGGAACCACAAACTCAGCAGCAGCTATTTACGAGGGTGATCGCGCAACAATTATCCCAAGTGCTGAAGGACCAACAATGGCTGGCAAGATGTTTCCTTCTATTGTAGCCTTCACAAAAGATGGCCAACTTCTAGTTGGAGAACCAGCAAAAAGACAAGCCACAGCTAACCCTGAGAACACCATCTTTGAGATAAAAAGAAAGATGGGTACTAATTACAAAGTAAAGATTCAAGGAAAAGAATATACTCCCCAACAAATCTCGGCATTTATTCTTCAAAAAATTAAAAAGGATGCTGAGAATTTCCTAAGTGCTCCTATAGACAAAGCTGTAATTACAATACCTGCTCATTTCAATGACAACCAACGCCAAGCTACCAAAGATGCTGGAGAGATTGCTGGCTTCGAAGTCAAACGCATTGTAAATGAACCAACAGCAGCTTGCTTGGCGTACGGGATTGACAAATTAGAGAAGGAAATGAAGATCTTAGTTTTCAGCTTTGGTGGAGGCACCCATGATGTTACGCTAATGGACTTTGGTAAAGGCGTATTTCAGGTTCTATCAACCAGCGGCGATACCCAGATTGGAGGAACTGATGTAGACAAAGCTGTAATGAACCACATAATCGAAGAATTCAAACGGCAAACCGGAATAGATCTCAGCAGTAATGAAAAAGCATTGGGCAGACTCAAAGAAGCTGCGGAAAAAGCAAAAATCGAACTGTCCACATTAATTACAACTGATGTTGATCTGCCCTTCATCCACTCAGATGAGTCGGGACCAAAACATCTACACATTACACTCACTCGGGCAAAGCTAGAGGTTCTAGCAAATCCGATCGTGAAAAAGACTAGAAAAGCAATTCTGAAGTCTTTAGAGGACGCCAAGCTAACTCCTAAAGACATAGACAAGGTTATCCTAATCGGAGGCATGACAAGAATGCCTTTTGTTCAGAAATTCGTTGAAGAAATGCTGAATAAATCCCCTGAAAGGGGAGTTGATCCAATGGAATGTGTGGCAGTTGGGGCAGCTATACAGGCTGGTGTACTCACAGGGGAAGTCAAGGATCTACTCTTACTAGATGTTACACCCTTATCTCTTGGTGTTGAAACATTGGGCAATATCCATACTAAAATAATAGAACGAAACACTACAATACCAACAAAAAGAACACAAATATTCTCCACAGCAGCAGATTTTCAGACAACAGTAACAATAAACGTGCTACAAGGGGAACGACCAATGGCTCCGGACAATGTCTCCCTCGGAACATTCAACCTAACAGGAATCCCGCCAGCACCAAGGGGTGTACCTCAGATAGAAGTGACATTCGACATAGATGCAAATGGCATTCTAAATGTTTCAGCCAAGGATTTAGGAACCAACAAGGAAGCCAAAATAACAATAACTGCCTCCACAAAATTATCTAAAGATGAAAAGGAGCGAATGATAAAAGAGGCTGAACAATTTTCGGAGCAAGACAAGAAGAAACGGGAAGAAGCAGAGATAAGAAACAACGCTGACACCCTGATTTACACTGCTGAAAAAACAAAGAAAGATTTAGGAGAAAAACTAGCTGAAGATCAAAAAACGAAGGTTGACAAGGCTGTTTTAGAGCTGAAAGACGCCATTGCTGGCACTGACATGGAAGCGATCAAGAACAAGTCCGAGGACCTCACAAAAATCCTCCAAGAAGTTGGCACTGCAGTTTATCAACAAGCCGCAGCTGAACAAGCTAAGAAGTCAGCTGAAAAGCAGGATGAGAAAACAGAAGAAAAAGAAAAGAAGGTTGTAGATTCGGAAGACTATAAAGTCGAAGAGCCTCAGGATGACTAACCCCGTGCATCATATTAACAGGGAGTTTTAATAGGAACAATGGCAAGTAAGAGGGATTACTATAATATCCTTGGCTTATCGAGGTCTGCCTCTGCAGAAGAGATCAAAGATGCCTACCGAAAGTTGGCAATGAAGTACCATCCTGATCGCAACAAATCGCCTGAGGCTGAAGGCAAATTTAAAGAAATATCTGAGGCATATGCTGTTTTATCAGATCCTAACAAGCGTAGACAATACGATATGCTTGGTCATGCAGGATTTGACCAAAGGTATTCTCCAGATGATATTTTCCGAGGTGTAGACTTTGAATCAATATTTAGAAACTTTGGCTTTGGCTTTGGCTTTAACTTTGAGGATTTCTTCAGCCCCATTTTTGGTCGAAGGAATTTAAGAAGAAGAATAGTCAGAGGACGCGACCTTGTTTATGATCTTGAAATATCTCTTGAAGAAGCAGCAAAGGGCGCTGAGAAGAGGATACAGATTAACCGAGTGGAAAAGTGCGAAACATGTAAAGGAACAAGGGCTAGTCCTGGGACCTCTCCAAGAGGTTGCCCCAAGTGTAATGGTGCAGGACAAATTCAGGATGTTCAGAGAAACAGATTTTCTATGTTCGTACGAGTTGTTCCATGCCCTAAATGCCAAGGAAAAGGTGAGATTGTTGACTCACCATGTCGGAAATGTAAAGGTACTGGACTCGAGGAAAGGGAGAGAAGAATCGCTGTAAAAGTTCCAGTTGGAATTGATAGTGGATATCAGCTTAGGCTAAGAGGTCAAGGAGAAGCTCCGCTAGAAAAAGGGATTCCAGGAGACCTCTATGTCAACATTTATGTAGCTCCACACAGGACCTTCAAAAGAGCTGGAGATAATCTTCTATATAATCTAGAGATAGGATTCCCCCAGGCAGCTCTGGGTACAAGCACCACTGTCCCAACATTGGATGGCGAAACTGAAGTTAAGATTCATCATGGGATACACCCAGGCGATGTAATCAAGCTAAAGGGAAAGGGCATGCCTCGACTTCGAAGAAATGGTCGAGGAGATCTCCTAGTACAAGTAGATATATCTATTCCAAAAAACCTGACAAAGAAACAGAAAATGTTGATTGAGGAATTGGCAAAAGAGTTTAAACAGAAGGTTAACACGGGAAGACGTTTCAAAATTTTAGGCAACCATTAGCATAAAGACCGTGCAAATTCGTATATCTTATAATCCCAGGTCAGTTTCGTTGGTTTCGTCGGCTTCGTCGGCTTCGTCGGCTTCGTCGGCTTCGTCGGCTTCGTCGATAACGTTATTTTCGTTGGATTTGTCAGCGCACGTATTATTGGATAACTTGGGGTTGCCTATCTCCAAGCGTGTTTGGCTTATTCGATATCTATGAACTCACCTCGAGGTTCCACTTGTTTTTTCTTCGGAAGTGTAACCTCTAAGACACCATTCTTATAAGAGGACTTTGCCTTCTTCAGATCCACCTTTGCTGATAGTTTGACCTCTTTGAAGTATTTTCGTTGATCCGTGTCGACTGAGATCGTTAGTTTGTCCTCTGTTCCATGCAGTTTTATGTCGTTCTTCTCCACTCCAGGTATCTCTATCACGATTTTGATTTCGTTGTTTGTTGTAATCACATCTGCCAAGGGTTCCCTTTTTTCTTTGATGTCGATGCGTGGTCTCCTATACCCTGCTCCTCGCTTTATGTTACCGAATTCTCTGACTTCTGGTTTTCCATCTGACCCTATTCGCATACTGTAGCCATAGACGAAAGGTCCCCATTCCTTCACGATTCTTCCATCGGGAAGCTTTCTTTCTCTAATGAGATCCTTTGGAGTTCTTTCAGAAATTTCCTTGAATTCGCTCTCCATCATTTCTTCCATTTCCTTAAAGATACCCTCTGCATCACTAAAAAACCGACTTCTGAAGAAGGGATTCCTTCTAATCCATCTTGACCACCAATCTTTTTCTGACAGAATTTTCACCTCCTATGCAATCATTTGACCTTGGAATGGACGTTTGGGCATTGGTCTTCGTCTTTCAGGGTAAAACGGTTCAAACGGATCCAATGGAATAGGAGGCTCTGACGGTAGATTTGGCTTAAGTTTCCTGGTGAATTCATTCAACAGCAATGTTTCTCCTCCTAGAAATCCTCCATCTCTTTAAATACCTCTATCAAACGCCTTAGAGCAAGGCTCATCAGCATGAATCCTCTCTGTCCAACCTCCGAACAACGATACTTCCCCCTGTCGATTTTTTCCACAAAACCGCCCTCTCTGAGTTTCTTAGCATTCTCCCAAACGATTTTCGGGTTCAAATCTAGATCTCGCATGAAATCAGCGAAGCTCATTGTCCGATTCTCTTCCTCTAAAAGTCGCTTCATCATTCTCAAGCGAGTTTCATGGGCTAATGCGGTGAAGATCTTTGCAAATCGCTGAAAGTCGTCTTCGAATGCCTCCAATTCATCTGTCAACATCCGCCTGGGCCAATCCGTTGGAGAAAGAGGCAT
The DNA here is from genome assembly GCA_020351305.1 of Candidatus Bathyarchaeota archaeon. Classification (GTDB taxonomy): domain Archaea; phylum Thermoproteota; class Bathyarchaeia; order Bathyarchaeales; family SOJC01. The sequence goes on along the minus strand of CP070730.1, from coordinate 1,043,055 downwards.
TTCAAACAACACTTCTCCGTTCCGAACTAACTGTAACTTCAATTTCATGCGAGTCATTTTATTACCTTAAGGTAATATGTGTATGGTTACATAAAAACATTACCTTTTGGTAATAATCATTCGCGTAGGTATATCTACTGCATGCCAAAAGGAGCTAAAAAACATCGAGATCGCCAAGTTTGATGGCGCCCTGGCCGGGATTTGAACCCGGGTCGAGCGGGCGACAGCCGCTTATACTATTCCGGCATTGAGGAGAAAAAACCTCCTTGTGACCGTACTATACTACCAGGGCTACATGTTGACTAAGAGTTAAAATCCATAAACTAGTGGCCTCTACTTAAATTTATCTAGGAGCATTATTGCAAAGCCGAACAGCTATAATTTGTTTTCTCTATTGATAGCCAATAGGGTTATCCGTCAGCTAGAAAATTGTCCGAAACCCTCTGAATTCTGCCCGTTGTCATCTATTCTTGAAAGGTGCAATCAAAGTAAGAAGATGAATATGTGAAAAGGAGGAAGCACTTTCAGAGCTGCGCCAAAGAAAGCTATTACAGGAAATTAAGGAGAGGTTTCATTAAATTTCGAGCATTCAGAATCTCATATGTTCAGCTTCTCGGAATAAGAGATGCTTATTAATGCTGAAGCGAAATTGAATTATGTTTACTCCTATTCTTTGACATGTCTCAGAGAGCGCAACCATAGGGCGCCCCAGATCACCATAAAAACTATCGCTGCCCAAAACATCAACGTGAGCATCTGTAGTGCAGACATGGCCATATCTTCAAACATTTTTTCATCAAAAATGCATTGTAGAATGTCTTTAAAAGTGAAGTTTCTTTCAAGGAATGATGGAGACATTGTGATAATTCGATTAAGATATATTACAATTCGCGTAATAACTAATTTATTACTATGAACTATTTCTTATTGTTTAACCTGAACAATAGAAGAAAGAGAAGGCGTTAAAGAGCTGGGAGGAAAGCCATCTATTCCTCCTGTTCCTCCTGGCGATGATTCAACTGAACTATTTGTACTGTCCTTGGCGCATACACATGGATGAAAAATTGAGCATTTTGTAGCGGGCCCGTCGGAAATTGAAACCTGTAGGGTGAATTTAACCGTCATAGAAATCCCCTTTTTTTCTCTCAAACCATGCAAGAGCGCATATGAGTGGGGAATGAGAGTGTTTGAGTGGATAGGTCTTATATAGAATAGTAACAAGGTTTTTTTATGCCATCAGATGATTACAGAAACTCGAGTTTTTATTCCGACGAAGATGTCCAACGAATTGCAGAGGAATTAAAGAAGGCAGTAACGATACCTGTTAACGTTAAAATTGAATCGGAGCTCAAGGTTTATGACTTCTCGGAGATGAAGGAGATTCTTGAAAGAGCTAGAAGAATAGTAGTTCAAGACTGCGGCTGTAAGACAGAATTTAAAAATTGTGACGCGCCGAGGGATGTATGCATTAGCTTGGATGAGACGGCGGATGAATTGCTTGAGGACAACAAGCATAATTCCCGAAAAGTTGATGTTGAAGAAGCAATTGAAGTGCTTCAGAGGAGCCATGAAGCTGGGCTTGTGCATATGGCTTATACGATGAAGGGAGAGGAGAAACCTGGATTAATCTGCAGTTGTTGCCCATGTTGCTGCCACACCCTTGGAAGCTTAGTTAGGAATGGAGTGCACACTCAAATCCTTGCTTCCAGGTACATTGCAGCTTATGACAGAGTCAAATGCATAGAATGTGGAAAATGCGTTGAGAGGTGTGTATTTCAAGGGCGGCGTAAGGAAGGGAATAAGCTGGTCTACGATACATCATTGTGTTTTGGGTGTGGACTTTGTGTATCAACGTGCCCCATGGAAGCCATTACCTTGGCTCCAAGGAACTCAGTCTCGTGATACCATTCTGGACGCCAAATGCATGAAATGTGTGGACGCAGTTAATAGGATGGGTAGCACAAATTAACGCTCGCGTATAAAATGGGAGGTGAAGAGCTCGATGAAACTTCTTATCTTCTTGTTTAAAAGCGGATTGCCCTTTGAAGAAATTGCGGCAACTTCGGAGAAACATATCCCTAACAACGAGTGCGTGATAATAACAAAGAAAATAATACAATAATTGAACACACTAAGATTATGCTGTCGGAAGAAACAATCGGTGTGTTGTTGGTCCTGGTGTCCATTTTCTTTTTTGGTTTACAACCAGTTCTCTCCAAATATGCAGTGGGATTCATTCATCCGCTTTTTCTCGGAGCGCTGTTGGCATTGGTCGGTTCAATCGTTCCAGTGCCTATTCTTCTCAAGAAGAGAGAAATCAATGAATTAGTCAGCAAAAAGAATCTAGCATACCTTTTGTTGATTGCGATCTCCGGAACAGTCGTTACATCAATATTATTCCTTGTTGGAGCACAACTGACAAGCGGTATCAATGCCTCCTTATTATTACAAGCAGAACCGATCTATGCAACGCTTCTCGGGTTTTATATTCTGAAGGAACAGGTGACTGGAAAACAAGTATTCGCCATGTTCTTGATAATGAGTGGAGTGGGCGTAATCGTTTACGGCGGTACACTGTCAATGAACTTGGGTGATATTCTAATCTTGTTGACGCCGATTGGTTGGCAGCTCGCTCATGTCACTGTGAAGACGATTGTCAAACAGACTGGTACTTACGTCATAGCTGCTAGCAGGTTCCTGTATGCAGGAATCATACTGTTGATGTTGAGCACAATCTTCGGTGTAAATCAGTTTGATCTTCTGTCTCAGCCCCATTATTTCGGTCTAATTCTATTTCTAGGATTCATGGTAGCTGTTGGCTACATCCTTTGGGTGGAAGCGTTAAAACGGATAAGCCTCATGAAAGCCACGACGCTGATTGCACCGTATCCTATAATCAGTGTAATTTCTGCTTGGTTCATTCTGTCAGAGCTACCGAGTGTGTTCCAAATAACCGGCTTAGTGGCGGTTATTATTGGAATGTACATTGCTGGAAGGATAGAAAGTACAAGAAGAGATTAAGTGCTGAGTAAAATGAGCGCACGCGCACATCAGATTTGTCGTTTTGCCAACTCAGAGTACGACCTTCACCCGCAACTCCTTTTTTTCTATAATCCTAAACTCGTTTCAAGGATTAACCATATTCCAACACAAGAGATTACGATGCCTGCAAGAATCTCCATGTGCTTTTCTATTCTTTCAAGCTTTGTGACATATTGAATCGCTTTAAGTGCAATCGAGGTCAGAATCACCATCATCCCAATTGTAGCTATAGCGTAGGAAAACATGACTAACAGAGTTGTTGTGACTCCATAGGGAATTGCAGCAATCAGCACAGGAATTAGAGTGAAACAAGGAGCTATTCCCACAATCGCAGTAACCCAACCACTCCAACAATTTTGTCATTTCTGAATCTCTGCTCTTCAGGTCTATAAGAGTCACGTTCCTGAGAATGGTGGTCTGTACGATCAGACCCATGGGAATGTGAATGTCCACCAATTTTCCGCCTCTAAGATAGAAGCGCGTAAACAAGTCCGAAAGCGATGAGCAGAAATCCTGAAATCTGCTGCGCTGAATTAGCAATGAACTGGGAGATTGAAACACTCACAAGCAGGGCCACAATGCCAATGCCCATGGAAACGGAAATGTGTAGGATTCCAGCCACTAATGTCACTCCAACCATTCGCTTTAAAGTCCAGTGATTGGCACGTCCAATCATTGCTAAAGGAATTTCATGATCCGGAACCAGCGTATGCAAAATAGCTGCTACTGCTGCTGAAATCATGAGAATAAGCGTAGTATTCACCTATATCACAGCTTAACGTTTGATTCATTCAAAATCCTAGGCGTTCTATAAGAACATTATCACAATAAACCCTCAACTTCCCTCCTTTTTCTTTGTAGTCTGAGTAGCCATTTGTGTGGTAAAGGGTAGAAAATCAATTAAAGTTGGTATAGCAGAAGTGAGTTGTAGGGAGGGCATTATGTCACTTATTCCAGATTTTGAGTTAGGCTTGTGGAATGCTTGGATTTTCATGGGTTCCTTTGTATTGGTAACTGCTGTTTTAACGACGTTAATTTACAGATATGTATGGAAAGATGAGTGGAAAAAAGCTATGGGTAGGTTATATATTGTCCCCCCATCTAAAAAAACTGAGAAAAGACTCAGTTACATCGTATATCCTGGGATGCTTGCATTAATTATTTACAGTATATTTTTACCGTTGAAATTAGACACAGTCTGGTTCTATGTTGGTTTGCCCATTTATTTGCTGGGAGTTATCTTTTACATTATGGCAGGAGTGAGTTTTGCTACTACCCCATTGGATAAACCTGTCACCAAAGGAGTCTACCGTATTTCAAGAAATCCCATGGACTTTTTTGGGTTCTTAATATTTATGGGCATGGGCATAGCCTGTGCTTCCTGGCTTTTTCTGTTATTCCTTATGATTGGGATAATCATTGGGAATAGAGGGCATATAGCTGAAGAACGCTTCTGTCTTGAGAAGTATGGTGATGCATATCGAGAATATATGAATAGGACTCCAAGATGGATAGGAGTACCGAAATCAAAGAAGGAATAATTGGAAGCGCATAGCGGGCTGTGACGTTTCTAGCAGGCAATTGTTTTGGGTTCACTAAAGATGTAATCTTTGTCTTCCTTCTTTTTGATTTTATCTGCTGAGAATTATGAGATGTGATTCAAAAATTGCTGCGTGTGTGTTGCTACTCATAACGCTTTAGATATATTGGTTTGCGGGCTTCTCGAACGTTCTCTGCTCAAGACCCATCTTCTACGTTAACTCTACTATTTTTTCCCCGCTTGAAGTTGTTAGGTTTTCTTAAACCTCGCTTTACCATGCAACGCTCAACTTCCTCTAATTCATATCATCTACCTTGCGTTTCTTGAGTTTGTGGTTCGAGGGAAGCTCAAAGGATTGCTGATAGGGAGAAAGGAGAATTTGAGAAATCCTCATGGGTCTCTGAGCTCCAACCAACACACAATATGAGGTTGATTTTTAGCTCTTATAAAGACCGTCGGACAAGTTTTGAACAAGATTAGTACAAACATTGGATCAATTTGTTTGGAGTCTTATAGAAGGTGATCTCAGGTCTCAAGGTTATTATCCTTTTTTTTGCGAAATTCTGTTTCCATCCATGTGCTTAATACATTGTCAACGAGTCGGTCTACGAAGCTGGATTTGTATGAAATCAGCATTTTAGCAACTTGATCCTCACTCTTAATGGTATATATGTTTTCACGGCCTATCTTATGTCTAGCGAGGATGTTGTGGTCAACTAAATATTTAAGGTAAAAAGAGAGTGTTGATGGGGGGACGCGAAGCTCTTTTAATAAATGGTTATATTTTGCCTTTTTAGCCAAAAAAACGAAAAGAACAATCTCTCTCATCCTTTTCTGCCTTAATACAGATAGAATTTTCTTCTCCTCAGAGTCTAGCTGCTTGACGTAGTATCTTCGATATCGCCCATCCTTTTCACCAAATATGACCCCTTTCCTCACCATATAATTGAGGTGATATTCGAGAGAAGTTAAGGGCATCCGCAAATCTCGTTGAAGTCTCCGAAGGTAGACTCCTGGATTCTTTTCTATGAATCCGTAGATTTTTCTCCGCCTATTGTTTTCCAAAACCTCCTGTGTAAACATGATGGCTAGTCCTTAAACATGCCAAGTGCGATGAAAATCAATGCTATCAAATGAATGAGGAGATGGAGGTTTTCAGTTAAGACCAAACGAAAATCTTCCACAAAGAGTTCTGGAATATATATTAATGCGTGAACAAAAAAAATTCCAAAACCTATTAAGATGAAGAGCATTTTTTTGCTTCTTATGCGCAAATAAGCAAGGAACACAATTCCAAAAAGAAAACTCGTGGCAAGTACCAATAGGACTCGTATGATGACATTAAGAACCTCATGAATCATCTTACTTTGCATCTCCTAAAAGCATGTGAGGAATTGAACTCTGAATATAATATATTTTTTCTTTCGAGTACTTTGAGGGCCTGCATGCAGTAACTCGGTTGAGCCCTCCCACAATTGAGATTACCAATCTGCTCCCTTTTCGACAAGCCTTAATCAACCATGTTATTCTATTCTTTTTGATGATTTAGTCGAGATGATTGTTAATGGAGCTTTGGTTTGGCGATAATTATCCTAAAAATCGAAGAGAGCAAATGTTCTTCTTCGGGCACTTCAAAACCAGCTTTTTCTATATTTCCAACGGTGTATCGGTTAATATTAGGACCAAAAGCATTAACTACAAAGGGGTTCAAAAAATCCATGCCTTTGCCCAGAAACTCATTTTCACTTCTCATGTGCTCTAGAAAGATAGCAATCCCTTCTGATTTTAGAATCCTCCTAATCTCCTTAAGACCTTTCACGGGATTTTCAACGGAGCAGAAAACATAAGTGGAAATGGTAGCGTCAAAAACCTTGTCAGGAAATCCAAGCCTTTCTACGTCCATTTGAGCAAGATGGATTAAAGCTCTTTGTTTTTCAGTTCTACTCTTTGCCCTCTGCAGCATGTTTTCACTAATATCAATGGCAAAAATTTTGTGGTTTCTGTGATAATTAGATAAATTCTTGCCAGTGCCTACACCAATTTCAAGAATTGCCCCTTTCTTTGGAATACGTTGGAAAACTTGCTTTCTCCATCGAGAGTAGGATAGGAGCTCCATGGGACTCTCCAGCGAGTCATAAAAAGCGGCAATTTTGTTGTACCGTTTCTTGTCAAGTCCCCTTTTCATTATACACAGCTCCTATCAAAGTTCGATCAATCTTACTCGTCATGAAATGATCGACTCTGGAGATACAAACCGTGCCAATTATGACACCAGATAACCCCATCAAAGCCATTGACACTGAGCATTCCATATACCTCTCCATCCTTTACGACGTGAATTGTGTAGTATCCGTAAAAAGGATGCAAGTCCTTCGCTATAGTTCCTGGGTACGAGTTGTCAAGAAACTCTTGAGCTATCGATATAGCTTCATCACGATCGATGGGCATCTGCCCTGATGGAGTTTGGCTCCAACCTCCCATCATACCCCCATGACCATATTTTTTATTCCACATCATATTTGGACCATACTCAGGAAAGATACGACCAGAACTTTTATCGATGAGCATCTCAAAAGCACCAAGACCTGTGGACTCTTCGTAATATATCACATAGAAATTCTGCTCGAACTCCATAATCTCTCCAATAACCAAATCATTATTATTAAATGACATCAAATACCGCTTACTCAGGGCAAAAGCATCATCCACGTTGTAAATTTTGGGCTGAAAGAAATATAGTGTAAGGCCAATTATCCCCGCAAAGAGCAGGATTAGTCCTAAGGTCCATTGCTTATTGATCATAATTCTAACTCCTTTCTCATAATCAAGAACTGCTCTCTTGTAATCTCGCCCTTTGCATATCGCTGTTTGAGGATCTCGAGACTTTTCTTGCCAAGGTCAGAGACTGGTTTTTCTTGCCTTATGGCTCCTGCAATAAGGTAGTATATCCCGATAGCTATCAACACGAGAAATACTGTGGGAATCAGAAACATGAACCCAAATCCATCTACAATCATACCCATCATCCATGAAAGGTGCCCACCAAGCCCCATCATCAACGATAGCACTATGCCAAACGACACAACGAGAAATATTGAGACCCCGACTACACCTAAATCACGATTCTTTTCAGACATTTTGTTCATCAGTATATATTGTGTACAGATGGGTAATATTTA
>CP070730.1:1030788-1035194 GCA_020351305.1 Candidatus Bathyarchaeota archaeon | reverse complement strand
GAGATTCGATACTTGGTTTTGCAGTTAGGACATGCCGCTTTTTCCGCTTTTGGTGGAACAACAAATCTCTTGAGACAATTTAAACATCTAACTTCACTCTGGCGTGACATTTTTATACCTCTTAGGGTGCGAAGCTTGATTCGAGCTTGAACACATTAAACGAATTTACAAATTTACTTGACAATGTGGCACTAGCCTTGCTCGAAATTCACAAACTGAAAGTTATTATCGGTGTGCTTTAAACCTTTTTTGCAGGTTCACTAGACAAAACCCTAACGAGATTCTTGCAGAATGCGTAACATGTGCGCACGCTATTCGATGTAAGACTTTTTACTCGAATATCATAGAAAATAAGGTTTATGCATACATAAGAGTCTTTATATAATTCTAAAACTTTAATGTTTGAATCCAAATATTAGCACATTGGACACATGAGTGAATCGGCAAATGATAACGTACATATATTTAATACTCAAACAATTCGCCCACGGCGAACCTGTTGCCCAAACTCATGTTGAAAAATAAAGTTCAACATAAAGGAGCGTCTTAAAAACTTGAAGAACTTGAAGCGTGCCATTCTCCGCGTACGAACACTGAGAATAATCAGCTTGCTTATTTTCTTCTTGCTTTTCAACGCTGTTCTATTCGGTTTCGAACCTCTATCACTCCCGTTGCCGGTTTTACAAAGCCTAGGAAATTCACAAACAACTATTGTTGATGCCTTTGCAGCAACGCAACATATGCTCTGGGAACCAGTCTTTCCATGGCTTCCCCTAGCATCCTTCTTGATAGTTGCTATGTTGCTGGGCAGAATGACATGCGGCTGGGCTTGTCCCTTCGGTTTTTTTCAGGAAATATTAGGGTATATAAAAAAGAAGCACTTGAGAATATCACCAAGAACACACAGAGATCTGGTCAACATAAAATACTTAATTCTTACAGCAGTTTTGCTAATCAGCGTGACAGTCTCAGCTATGATAACAATTGGTGCTGATCAAAGCTACAGGAATGCCCTAGGAATCTTCGCCCAAGCACCTTTTAACTCGTTGAGTCCCCACGACACTCTGTTTGCAGTGGTGCCCAGCATCATATTCAATGCGTTTTCTTCAGAAGCTGCGATTCAGGAAGGCTTTGGAGAGATTGCTTTTTCTCCTTTATTTTGGATCCGTCTATCCATATTGGTTCTAATTTTAGTGTTTGCAGTTTATACTCCACGAAGTTGGTGCAGATACTTCTGCCCAGTTGGAGCACTGTTAGCTCTCCTCAATCATTTCAGCTTTCTAGGATTGAAGAGAGATGTAATTCATTGCACAAAGGAAAGTTGCCGTAGCTGTGTTCAAGTGTGTCCTATGGAAGTGCCAATTCTTGATCTACCTTGGGAGAAGTTCTCACACCCTGAATGCATATACTGCCTAGAATGCGTAGACGCTTGTACAACAAGAGCCATTAAACCAAAACTTCCCTAGAGTTTTGTTACGTAGAAAGGAAATCTTGATTATGGAGAAATAAGACTTTAATTTTGAACATCTCTTATATTCAAGTGATGAGGGCTTATGGCGGAAAAAAAACGGAGTAGAACCTCCACACAAAATCGATATGACGATGAATCTAAATATTTTTTGATAGCGAACCCGGAGCCTATAGAAATCGCTTCAGGTTGCAGCATATCTGTTAAATATGACGCGAATGGCATGCCTTTAATATATGTTAAGAAATTTGGTGACGCTGACATAAAAGGGCTAAGAAGAGAGATTGAACGAAATTACCCTGGCGCATTAATTCACGGTCTAGAAAAATCACAAATCAATGAAACAATAGATGCTAAGGAAAAAGAATGCAAAAAACCTCGTGCCAAACACCGTAAGGCCCAAAAAAGAAAAATATAATTTCTCACCCGAAATTTACTTCTCCGACACGAGATTGAATTTTAACCCCATGATCCCTTTTATAGTTTTCAGTTCGAGTATGCGATCATACAAATAAATAAGATCTTGAGACTCCATCGATTTGGCAAAACAACAGGTTTATTTGGCGAGAATAAGTAAAAAGGGAAAAGAATCACTATGCTTGAATTATGGGCGATATTTTATGGATGTTGCAATTAGACGGATTCTATTAGACGTACTTAAGCCGCGCGAAACAGCGATTATCGAATTGGCGAGAGCTATTTGTCAAGTTGGTGGCGTGGCTGGAGTTGACATTATCGTTAGTGAGGTTGACTCCAAAACAGAGACGTTAAAACTAACTGTAAAAGGCCCCCAAATAGATTATAAAGATGTTAAGAAAGTAATGCTAAGATATGGAGTTTCAATAAGAGGGGTAGATGAAATTAGCGTAACAAAGGATGAGCAAACACCGAATCCATAGGAGTATGCAAGATTTAATAATCCAAGCATGTACCCGTGCGTTGATAATTCCGCAGAGTATCTTGATGGAATACAATAATGAACATTAATGTGGTCAAGTCTTGATGGAGCATATTAAGAGAATTTTCCAGAAAATTCGAATGTACTTGCAAATTACCCAAATGAATCCTATCGCTAGAAGATACTTCGTTAAAAACGGGTTCGATGGTTCAATGACCATGCTCGGGATTATTGCAGGCTCCTGGATAGTAGGAGTTGAAGAACCTCGAATAATTCTCACAACCGGATTAGGTGCATGTTTAGCGATGGGGATATCCGGACTCTTTGGAGCGTATATGACAGAAAGGGCAGAAAGAAAAAGATATCTCAAATCCCTTGAAACTGCCATGATAACTGATCTGAGTGATTCAATCCTTAACGAAGCGTCGAGTTTTGTTTCCATATATGCTGCAGTAGTCGATGGAGCTTCACCCATATTAACAGCGATATTTTCGCTACTGCCCTTCTTCCTAACTTTAACCGGAATCATCCTAATCTGGAATGCCTACATCATATCGTTCATCCTCACCTTAGCTGCATTGTTTTCTTTAGGACTTTACCTAGGTAGGATAGCAAAGGAAAATATCCTATTATATGGTCTTCAAACGCTTGTGGCGGGAGTTATTACTGTGACTATAGCGCTTCTTCTAGGTGCAATTTGATTCATGCATACATCTTCGTGGTTAATTCTACCGCCTTTGATACGTGTCTCAAGTATTCTATCGCCAATGCATAGGTAGGAAAGCCACGCAAACCGCATTCTGGTCCAGCTAGTTTCACTCTTTCTATGCCAAAATGTTCAATAACTCTCATCAACCGCTTCTTCAAAACTTCGATATTTTCAAAAAAAACTTCGGGGGTGCCAATGCCCTTTAAGATGTCTTTCCAAGCCTTTGCTATAGCTTCGTCAGGTGTATCTGAGCCTAATTTTCTTCTTATTAGATGATCAAAGTCAGAAATGGCTATGCTGGCTTTCAAGTACTTATCCTCCTCATCCAAACGTTGCCTAGTGGCTTTCATTTCATAAATTGGATCATTTATGTGTGACTCTAAGACTCTGAGTGATTTGACCTTCCAAAATAAATCATCCGAGGTGTTGTGGAGATGCATGCAGGTTTCAATTTTTCTACTCCTAGCTCTGCTTGTTATTGATTCCCAAGCCAACAACAGTGCCTCTCGACCTTCGGCGCCCTTGTCTATCAAAGAATCATCAACCAAACCGAAGAGCGGCTCATCAATAGAGATCATTGAAATCTTACATTGTTTAACTGAAAAAATAGTCTTCTCTAGGATCTCTGATAACACTTGACCTAATTGATTGAAAGTTTGACTATTTCGATAAGGGAAAAAAGAAGCCAATGTATAGGGCCCTGTAATGCATACCTTGAGCTGGAAACTGTTTCCTATTTCCGCATGGATTCTTTCCACATTTCTCTCAATAATTGCTACTTCGAGTATCTTTTCATGCTTTTGTTTTAAAGTGAGACATCCTGTCTCAATGTATCCTTCATCTATCCTCTTCATGCCCTCGAAGGTTGAAAGAAACATTTGATTCATGTCTCGAAATTGAGGAAAAGCTGGGACCATAATGCCAGCTTTCAGCTTGTCAATAAAAGTGTTAACAATCACATCTTCAAAGACCATCTTGTGCTTGTTGGAAAGCCCGGATGTAAAGTGCCTAGTTCCTTTTAGGAGTCCACTTAGATTATCTGGGTACGGAAGGCTTCCAACATCACAGGATTGAATCAAATAGTTTCATCTTTTATGTTTGAAATGTTCATAGCCTTTAGCCTCTATATCTATCATTCTGCTATCATGTCTGAGATGAATTGCTTGCTTGACTGTAGCTTTACCAATTTTCAGCAACTTGCCCCCCTTGCTAAAAACAGCTTCCGGTGCTCTCCTCCATTCATCTGGTTCTATCGTGACTATCAACTCGTAGTCTTCACCACCATAAAGACAGAGCTTTAAGGGATCCAAATTGTGCATTTTTGCGAATTC
>CP070730.1:1027819-1030688 GCA_020351305.1 Candidatus Bathyarchaeota archaeon | reverse complement strand
GTCTGTGGCTCCAGCAGCAGCTCTAGTCTCAATCTTTAAAGCCCACTCTGTGTTTCCAGGCAACGACTGATAGTTCATGTCTGAAGGAGTATTCCAATTGTCATTAGTCGTCGTGTAATCAAAGTCAACCGAATTCAGGGTGAAGTTGATAAAGGTAAAGTTGCTTACGCTGGCAGATCCCGAGGCAGGTGTGATAGACACGTGTCTTAATCTAATGTCGTGCGCAGAAGAATCGATGTTGCTTATATTCAAAGGCTCGTCGTATGTTAAAGTTGCATTGGGATAAGCCCTGATCGCTAGGCTTACATAAGTCGAGTTGGTGCCTAATGAAGAGCCAGAAGGCCAATCCCCTCCCTGCTCAAAGCTCACTAGAGCACCTGTGATGGTCACAGTTGGCTCCATACTCAAGGAGTAATAGACAGCAGCACTAGCACTAGCTATAAGCAATGCTGTCAATAGCAATGTCAAAAGTTTCGTTTCTTTCCTAGATAGTAGATTTTTTATTTCCAAGCATTTTTCACCTCCGACTCCTAAATTTGTTTAATAAGTCAGGACTCAAGAAAATACTCACGCTCAAGCCCATAACCACAGCAGCTATCATAAGTCCTATCTGAAGCAGCAGTAGATGAAATTCGCCAGCTGCAATGAAACTATAGTTCGAAACAAAAAAGATCGAAATAAACACTGCGGGGAATGTAACTACACTGGACCAAACTTTGGCAAACATCCAATTTCTTCTAATGACGGCAATGTAAACGTTGATGGCTACGATATTAGCTAAAGCAACTCCCAAATAGAAGAAGTTGTACCAGAATCTCATATATTGCCCAAAGACCATTAGGAAGCCTTTGCTGACTAGCAAGTGCCCAAACCCAATAAGAGCAGCAACCTGATATATATAAGGAATCGCTCTTGGAAAACGCTCCTCCAATAAACAGGTGACTAGGCTTAGCAGTAGGAATAGGTCAACGGCTAACAGTGCGAAGAACTCTGGGAGTATTTCAGTAGGCATCCTCTATAAGACCCAACTATAAATCTGGATTTTTCAATTCTCTCTATTTAGCATTATGAATTTAGAATCAATGTTTGCGATGCATCATTTAATGCATTTAATTTTCCTTCAATGCTTGTGACTACTATTGCAGATGCATTAATGATGATGATATGTTTCACTCAAAATGTAGTTTAGTCGAACACGTACATAACAACGTTTATTAATATTCACGATATGCTGGTTTAAAGCCGGATGATAAGATGAAAAAACGATTTGATGGAACTTCAACCAAAAAAATTAGCACAAGTACAGAGAGAATTGAACATTATTTCTTTGTATATGATATTGCACTCCGCAAGAAGCCATGTTAAGCCCATTATCTCAAACCTCCCACGCTCTCTTTGTCAACCCTTTTGCCTTGAAAATTATGTTTTCATATCTACATTGAAGAAACTTCGAAAAGCACAAATACATGGGGCTCTAATCCACAATAAGGAAACTGAAAGGCTATGCCGACAGAAATCACAGATACTGAAAAATTCATTCAATTAAGTGAGAATGCGAATTATTGCGCCATAAAACGACTACCAAGAACTGTAAAGCTTAAACTGCGTACACCAAAGCTTCTGTATACATTGAAAACCGACCCTACACGAGCTGAAGAAGTCATAAAAAAACTAGCTTGCGAAATCAGAGAAATCTAGATACTTTTGACGAAATTCATATACTTTCTTCTATTTTCTTTTGCGAAAGTGTGTTAGGTCATTGCTGTCTTGCCCACCCATTCAAAGCCAGCTTCAAGCAACTCAACGATCTCCTTCTTTGACTGAGCAACTTTAACGGTGTAATCATCGCTTTTGCGCGCGCGCATTTTTCGCCTTACTCTCTGGAGAGACGCATATTTGACGATTAGAAACATAACCTGGAGATCTAATAGTTTTTTTGGTAAAACGGAAGCCACATTCCCGACAAACTCTGCATATGGTATGAGCTCTGCAGCCCAACGAAGTAGCTTCTTACAATAATCAGAACCCAAGCCCCATCTCATAACGAGATCCTTAACGGACACAGAGCGATTTTGGTTAAGAAGTGTAGTGATCACTCCAAGCCTTTCCTTGAAACTACGTTTCCTTCTTACTCTTACAAAGTCGAGCGTTAGTGAACGCCTTTTTCTGGAAAAATAAAAAAATAAAAAAACAACCATCTGGGAAAGAGTGCTTGAGGTGATAAAATATGAAAGAATGGAAATGTGTACAGGTTGGACATCACAAGAAGATAGGAAAAGTAATTGAAGAGTATGAAAAGGAAGGTTGGCGTCTCCACACCTATCAAGCTCAGGGAACTCCTACACTCGTGAATCATTACTTGCTCTTTGAAAGAGAAACCTGAAAATAAGAGAATAGAAGATCCAAGCGAACTAATCAGGCTATAATGCAACTTATACCTGTTTGTTAGGTATAACCAAGTGGAGAGAATCATGTCACTTATTCCAGAATTTGAGTTAGGCTTGTGGAATGCTTGGATTCTCACGCTTCCGTTTCTTCTATTATGGCTATCCTTTCTGTTTCTTAATAGGGAAAGGATGGAAGACGAACAAGCAGCCTGGAAGAGAGTAGATAAAAAGATGAAGAAGTCAAATATCACAGTGCAGTTGCTTTGGTTTGGTGCTCTTATCTACAGCGTTTTCTTGCCTTTGAAACTTGAAACCACTTTGTTATGGATTGGGTTATTTATCTACATGATAGGTATTATTTTCGGAGCTATGGCGGTGCTAGTTTTTACTGTTACTCCAAAGGATAGACTAGTCACGAAAGGAATCTATCGGATTTCAAGAAATCCCATGTATTTAGGGATGTTCATGATGTTCTTTGGAGT
>CP070730.1:1024941-1027719 GCA_020351305.1 Candidatus Bathyarchaeota archaeon | reverse complement strand
CGTAGTTCGCTCAGGATATTACCAAGAATTGAGTCTCGTTCTTGCTCCGATAGTATTAGCATTGTATCCTGTTATCCATCGATATATTGACTTACCGACTACCATTTACGTAAATACATGCCATTAGGTCATACTTCTTCAAATCCCGTTAGATTTAAGTAGCGATCTTTCGTCAAAAAAGTCTCATAACCGTCTTCAAACTGCACCATGTTCAACAACAACATTGCATGCGAACGAGCAGACAACAAATTTGGAATCTACCTTTATTATTCATCAAACAACACTGTGAGCAGTAACAATATAACTCAAAGTCAGGCCTGCATCTATATCTACTATTCAAACGACAACAGTCTTTATGGAAACAACCTCACAAACAGCGGCTATAGCCAAGATGGAGGAGGAGTTTGGGTTGAAAGGTCACACTTCAACAACATTGACGGAAACTTCATTTCAGAAAGCAGGTGGCACGGCATTGAGCTTTACAGATCTTTGAACAATAGCATCTTAGAGAACGAGATCATCTCGAACAATAATCGTGGCATTATGGTTCAAACGGTATCAAATTACAACACAATCAGTGGAAACACCGTTAATGGCAACTACAAAGGCATTGAAATCACTTCTTCTTCGCATCATAATATTATTAACAATAATAACATCACAGCAAATCAGTATGAAGGCATAGTAATCGACTACTCTATGAACAACACGATATCGGGCAACTACCTTGTAGATGACAACACTGGAATCTTGATTGAGGGTTCTTCGGATTACACCAATGTCACAGATAATCACGTAACTGGCTGCGGACGCGCCATTAGCTTAATTCAGGTTTCACACTGCAACCTATACGGAAACAACTTGACAAACAGCTACTTCGGCCTTACTCTTCAAAGTGCCACAGAGAACACGTTGAGAGAGACCATGATGTTCAACAATACCGTCAGCTTTAGCATTATCGGCTACGATCTTCCCCACTTCATCAACTACGTTGACGAGTCAAATACCGTGGACCATAAACCAATCTACTACTGGATCGATATACACGATTCCATTGTTCCAGATGATGCATCCTGTGTAGTTCTCGTAGAATGCACCAACATCATTGCGCAAAACATGAACCTCTCAAGCTGCAATCGGCAAGGAGTAGTCCTAGCTTATTCAGCAAACATAACAATTGCTGATAACTACATAGCTCGCAACGATCAATACGGTATTTGGCTCTTGAACGCTTCAGAATGCTACATTGCTAGAAACCATTTGAACGGCTTCATCTGCCTTCAGCTTCATAACGCCCTAAATAACACTTTCTTCGGAAATACCTTGACCTCAGGAGGGAACTGGGGAAGCGTCAACCTCGCCCAATCAGTCAATAACACCTTTTATCACAACAACTTCACCGACAACTACATAGATTACTTGATCGATGACGTTTCTGCTAACAACTGGGATAATGGCTATCCTGCGGGGGGCAACTACTGGGATAATTATGAAGACCGATATCCATCCGCCAGAGACGAGAACAGCGGACCTTATCAAAACGAGACAGGAAGCGACAATATTTGGGACATCCCATACACACTGAACGAAAATAACATAGATCATTATCCTCTAATTCCAGAGTTTCCATCATTCATTCTACCGCTCTTCATGCTTGCAGTTTCATTAACAACATTGATGGCTAAGAAAAAAAGAAACGTATGACTTCTCAGCTCTGATCAAATGCCCAAATGTGCTTAAAAGCACTTTGCAATTTACTCGTCAGCAGCCCATTGTTTACTTTGCTAAAGCTCAGCAGTGTATGCATGTGTTATATCATGGATCCGAAGGCTGCCATAACTTGAATTACATCTCCGATATCCACAAAATTACTTCCATCGACATCAGCCTTCACGTTCCACCGCGGGTGCCCGGGATAAGAAGCAAAGGCTTCGCCTACTAGAATGAGATCCCCAATGTCTACTATGCCATCCTCATTGACATCTTCAACCAGATCATGATTATTACACGCATTAGCAACAGAGAGCCCCATCAGCAGGAAGAGAATAGACACAAGAATTACTCTTCTCATTGGCTTTCATCCTCATGTAAATGAAAATTTAACAGGTTTTATCTCTGATTTCTTCAAAGGCTATATTCCGAAAATCGATACATCTAAAATGTAGGCTTTGCAACCTCGATGGGGGTTAAACCTTGAAGGTAAAGCTAAAACGCCAGCACATAAAATCACTTAAAGAAGAAGTACAAAGGGTTCACCCAATTGAAGCTTGCGGAATGCTATTCGGCAAAATGAACCCGACTGAAGCCTTAGTCGAGAAGGTTGTTACAGCACCAAATGTGCTGCGGTCTGAAAAAAGGTTCGAGATACATCCTGAGACGGTTGTTAAAATGATCTTAGAATCCGAGAAGGAGGGACAAGAATTCGTCGGACTTTTTCATTCTCATTCCGCACCAGCATATCCTTCCTCAATTGACATAAAATTCATGAAACTTTGGGGGGACGCTATCTGGCTAATCTTGGCCACGTTTGATGGAAAATTCGCTGCCTTCCAAATGATGGACGGAAAAGTAAAAAAGGCAGTGTTAGAGATCGAGTAAATGCACGTTGCTGCAGACTTGCCTGGCTGAGCGAAATTCATTGATCTACCAGACGCAGATGCAGAAATCTCAGCATTCTATTTCATTTTACCTTGGGGAATCTTGTTAGCAAAGCGGCAGCATGAATCTCCTTTGAGAACGCTTTCGAGCATTTCTACCTCAACTGGTTCACCAAATATG
>CP070730.1:1013808-1024841 GCA_020351305.1 Candidatus Bathyarchaeota archaeon | reverse complement strand
CTCCTTCGTAGCCTCTCAAGACCCTCCTGATAATGAGTTCTGAAGATTCTTTCACCTTTTCTTGGCAATGCTCTAAGTCTGTTGACGAAATCTTTGGATACTTCAAGGACTCTTGGATTGCGGCCCTAGACGGGATGGTTGATCTTCACAGTTCTTGCTTACCAAGACCATCACTAATTATGTTATGATTTGGTTAAGTATGTTTCATCTAATCTTATTAAACCAATTCTCTATGGTTATACTGGAGCGTGTCATTCATAAGTGACGAAGCAAGTCTGGTTGGATATTGTGGTCTTTACTGTGGTGCATGTGCAATCTATCAAAAAGCGATTAAGAACAGAGCGAATCAACTTCTTGAAGTATTGAATGCTTATCAACTTCGGGAAATTGCCCAAGAAGCCAAAGAATGGGACCCTAAGCTTGCTTTCTACCCACAGTTCGAAGATGTTCTGCAATCTTTAATGAAAATGTTTGGAGAATGCCCTAATTGTCAATCTGGTGGCGGACCACCAGTCTGCATAATAAGAGATTGTTGCAAGGAAAACGGATTCTCCACGTGTGCAGAGTGCGACAAAATGCCTTGCGACAAACTGGAACCACAAATTCAAGCCTACAGAGGACATCTAGATATGCTTCGTAGAATCGGAGAGATAGGAAAAGATAAGTGGGCTAAGGAGATGGAAAGAAAAGTCAAGGATGGTTTCTCCTACATAGAAGTCATGACAAAAAAAAAGAGATGAAAAGCCAAATATTGGCTAATCAAACTGCACATAAGCCCTCAACAATTAACACGTCATCAAACAAGGTATATGTTTCGCAACTAATCACGTAGCAAGTCGGAGAAAGCTAAGAATGTTTGAAGAAGACCTTTTGACTAATGAGAGCGAAGCATGGGACTTCATCAACAAATATGGAGTTGTTACTCTTTTTCCGATAAAAGGCAGAGGCTTCCCAAGTTTGTATAAAGCTACTAGAGGCAGTCATGAAGAAAAATTCAAAGATTCTTGGACGTGGGCAGACAACTTAGCCTTCAGAAAGCAAATCCATTATGGGAAACTGGTTCATAAACAAGTCACGTTAGTGTCGCTAGAAATGTTCCCATACTTTTATCGGCTCTGCAGAGAAAGAAGATTAAGTGAGACAGCCCAGAAGATTCTCAACTTTCTGACGGAAAATGGAAAAACATCCACGACTGGCTTAAGAGAGAGTCTAGGCTTTAAGGGGAAAGAGAAGAAAAGCGAATTTCTAAGGGCTATTGACGAGTTGCAGATGGCTTTTCACATAGCCATCGTTGATAGAGAGAAACCGCCACGAATGACCCACATATATGACATTATGGAAAGATGGATGCCAAGAAACTTGCTGGAGAAAGCTGAATTTGTTAGCAAGGATGAAGCAAAAAAGAGGATTGCTACTAAACTTCTAGAAAACTCAGTAATTCCTAAGACTGAAGACGTAAAGAAATATCTCAACATGCATCCGTGAGATGTTAGTCTAGGTATCTTCACTAAATTTCAAGGAAGCTTCTAGAATGTGCATTTATTGTTGAAGCAATTTTGTCGTTAATGACTGAAGCTTTTGCTTGAGGTTATTAAGAATTCTCTCAGTTCCTTTTCTATCTTTTTTCTTCCGTGCTTCTATCGTTGCTCGATGGATTGAATATTCAAAGAGCATTTCCCCTTCTTCAATATTTGAGAATCCTAACTCGTTACAGAAAGAATGAAGAAAGCGGTCGAACATCCAATTCATTGGATTAAATAGTGTCTTTTTGTCAAGTATTTCAAGGAAATGTAATGCTGTTCCACTATTCTCCATAAAGAAATCTCGTCCCAAATACCAAGCGTCTTTTCTTCCAGTATGGTTGAAGAAGCTTTCAGATTCTCCATGGTAACTGTTGAAATAGACCGAAAGGAGTAGATGCTTTATAGGTTTGAGATTTGACTTGACAACACCCTCAATCTCCTTAAAACGCTTTTTTTTGGAATATAGCCTTAGATGGAGTTCTGGTTCAAAAAAGTAATGAAAGAACTCGATTACCCTTTCTTTCCACAGTTCTTTAACCGTAGGTCTTATGAACTCAAGAGCGATTTCCCTTTTATTCTCCCACACCGAAGAGTCTTTGAACTGCACTATTGCTTCTATCCAAGAGTCTGACAAACTAACACCCAGTATAGTCATCTAATGGAGAAATAAAAAGCTGTAATAATACAATAGTATCAGATTATGCATGCATGGTTTCAAGGCTTTCTCATTTCCCCCATCGCAGAGTTATTTCCATGGCTTCAGACAAGCTATTTGCGACAGCGTCTGCATCTTCACAATTAACATTTTTTCTTTCTCTATCTAACAATATTGCGTTCATGCCAAGCCTTTTCGGTAGCAAAACATCCATTGATAAATCATCTCCAATCACGATGGCTTCCATTGGCGAAACCCCTAGAATTTCCAAAACTCTTCTATACATTTTCGGATTTGATTTGTCGCATCCAGCCTCAAAACCTGTTATAATAAAGTCAAGGTATTTCTCGATGGGTTCAACTGCATCTTTGAGTATGAAGTGAGTGCCAGATGTGACTACTGCCGTCTTCAATCCATTTTTCTTTGCCTTTATTACCGCTTCTTTGGCATCTGGATATAACTCGTATGGTCTGTTTTCGTGAAGTTTAGCGATTGTGACTAGTGTTTTTCTGTCAACCTTAACTCTTAGTCTCGAGAAAATCTTTGAGAAAAAGGACTGCCAATTTTCATATCCGTGTCTCGGATAGTCTATGAAAGCGACAAAGGCAAGTGCCGCACTTAGTTGTTGCGGTGATACTTCATAGCCTCTGTTGAAGAGGTATTCTGAAATTTCCTCATTAGTTATTCGGTTCTGAAGGTAAATCAATGTCCCATACAAGTCAAACAAAACTGCCTTTATCCTATGCAGTCAAATCACGCTCGTAATGAACGAATCCCGAAAATCCTTTTAACTATTATCGAAGGGCTCATCCCCAATTTTCAGAGTGTTGTTAACTTGATTAATTGTTTTACTTCTATATCCGCTTCTGTTTTTATCTCTCTTCTCTTGATGAATGCAGTCTTCATTCCCACGTTTTTGGCTCCTTCAATGTCTGCAATTGGGTCGTCCCCGACATGAAGAGATTTGCTTGCAGTTGCATGCAACTTCGTCAATGTGTCAAGGAAGATTGATGGATGAGGTTTTGCATAGCCGTGTTCATAAGACAATGTTATTACATCAAAAAAGTTCTTGAATTCGTTTCTCAATTGTATCGAAAAACGCCAATGCGTATTAGATATTAACCCAAGCTTGAAACCTTTTTTCTGTAGAGTTAGAAGTGTCCTTTTTGCGTCTGGAAACCATCTAATTTTTCTTGTCTTTAGTCCATAGTCCACGGCTTTCTTGACTATTCTACTAACTGGCTTTCGTTCATACCCAAATGCTGCTAATGTTTTCATCACTATGTTATCGAGCAGTGACTCATGATGAGTTTCTTTCAGCCCTTTTCGATAGAGTTCATCCTCTTTGAAATACCGTTTTAGAAATATCTCGTCATTTACATCTAATTCTTGTCTCTTCAACGCTCTCAATATTGGATAAATGATGTCCTCTCCTTCATCAACTGAATAACGCAAAGTATAGAAATCATCAAATGTAACGGCTTCAAGTCCTAACAAAAGCCATCTCCAGTCCTTAAGGCTTGAAAAGGATTTTTACTTTCTCTCTGGCTCAACGAGAAAACCAGATTCACAGATGAGTTAAGTTCCACGAGCTTCTAGGAATCTTTCCTCGTTATGTTTCATTCTCTTCAGGTATTCTTCTTCTAAGTTCATTTCTAAAGCCATGGAACCTTGCATGACAAAAATAAAAATGTCAACCATTTCCTTCTTCAAAGTAGAAATGTCGAGATTTTGCTTGTCTCTCTGAAACTTTTTTCTAACCCTTGATATTTCGCCTAACTCATCGACAACCACAAGAATGAGGTGCTCCATAAAATTCACGATTTCCTTATGAGTTCTGCACCTTTCATATCTGTTCCAGCCCATTTTTCTGTCCAAGTCCCTTTGAATCTCAAAAAGCTGATTTAGTTCCAAATACAAAGCCCTTCTAATTACCGAAACGAATTGTATCAAAGATAGTCTATGATTTCGGATATATGTTTGCATTGAAAGTCTGGTTTGAAGTTTGGGTCTTTTGCCCTCTGATTTGTGCGTTCTCCTTGACATATCAGCATCGTCTTTAACCCCACTTCTCTGGCTCCTTCTAAATCGCTGATTGCATCAGATACAAAAACGCTTTCTTCAGGTTCAAGCTTGAGTCTTCGAAGGGCCTCAAGATATATACGTCTGTCTGGTTTCATTACCCCAACTTCGTATGACAAAATAATGCACTCAAAGAAACGTGTCAAACCTAACGATTCTAGGATGTCAGATAAGCCTATAAAACAATTAGAAACCAGAGCCAGTTTATACTTTTTCTTCAAAGCGGACAAAATTGAGATTACATTGTCATAAAGCCTGAATCGTGTTGGCATATGATTTTTCCTCAAATCTGTGAGTTCTTGAATGAGTGTTGGTCTGTCAAGTATTCCCAGATTTTTCAACAGCACTTTCCAGAAACCATGAATATCTCTCACTTCTCCTTTACTGATGCTTCTATAAGTGTTGTCTAGGATAGAGACAAAATCATCTAAGGTGGCAGTATATCCATATTCCTTGAGGATGAAAACAAGCTCCTTTCTATAGTCTCTAATATTCTCTTTGTCAAGATAGGCTAACGTATAACCGAAATCAATGAGAACTCCTCTGAGACTCAATAGGACTTCCCCTGCCTTTTTTTGTCCATTTCCTATACAAGTGTTTTCTGACTCCTAGTCTCATCTGTCAATTATGTCTATTGCCTCAACTTTTGGATTATGGAAGAAACATGGTTGGGTTTAATCAATTGTTTAAAAAAATTTGGGGATAAGGAAGACAGGGAAAAAGGAGTTTATCGGAATATTAGCGGTTTCTCTTTCTCTTTTGGCTTTTGTCTCTTGATTGTGCCTCTCAGATAGGCTATTTGTTTTTCACAACACGACCTTGCAGTTCCTTCAAATTTTTGACCACAAATTTTCCTCTTTTTTCTCCAGTTCTATCCAAGTGGAAGCTGTTGATGCCGATACTTCTTGGGGAGATGGAATCAGAATACCATTCATCGCCAACATGCACCATGGCACGTGGTTCAATTTTCAAAATCTTGCAGACCATTTCATAAAATTGAGGTGTCTTCTTCACTTCCTTGCAGTCTGATATTGGAGAATAAATGTGTTGGAAGCAATGTCTGAACTCATTTATCATGAGTTCAATAACATTTCTCGTAGTGCCACTAGCAATGACCAAATCATATTTATGGCTTAAATTCTTTAAAACTGAGGGCACTTCTGGATAAAATCTCACTTTATCAATATGTGACCTGAAAACCTCTGTTGGGTCTTGGTTTAGGTTGAAATGTTTGAACCAGTATTCGGGTAGAAACCATCTGATGTCGTTTTTTCCTATGCGGCTATACTCCTTCAAAACACATTCTTTTGCATCATCAAAGCTAACTCCTTCTGTTCTAGCGTATAATTGAGGAATCGCTTGCTTCCAGACATAGTCTTCATAATGAAAATCCATTAATGTGCCAACCACATCAAAGGATACGACTTTTAACATGGAGTTCACGTTTTCTCAGCCTTGTAATAAACGTAAACTCCTTAGGCATAACTCTTTTTTGGCTGGCTTATTCCAAAGTGCTACGAATGTGAAAAAATGAAAGTGAGATATAGGGTTCATAGATTCGACATTGATATGACGAAAGACCAGAGGAAGTTAGAGCAATTCTTGAAAAGTTTAGACGGTGAAGTTGTGGCAATCATCCCAAGCGTTGCTTGAAGTTGGATTTGAATATGTTTGCGAGAAAGACGATTTGCTATATTTTCGCAAACGGAAATAGCTAGCTAAACTCCGAAATCGCTAGTTAAAATCCTGCCTTTAACAAGTTTTGGGGTTTCATAAACTCACGCAAAACCACAGTTGCGTAGCACCCCCGATACAATGTGAAGCTGATTCCCAGTTTCCTTTTGCCCGGATTCAGCATATCTTCCTCTGGCTTTTCTAGATTAAAATCTGTCATTCGTGCAATAGCTGCTCGAAGCTCGCCAGCTGCGCTCATCTCGGGCATAGATGTAACATAAAAATTGTTTTGTGATGCCCCTTCTTTTTCAAGTATAGTTTGCTCTATTTCCCCTTGCATCCCTTGTGAATGGGTCTGCTTAAAGCCGATCAGGGGAATTGCGACGTACATCTCTCCCTTTTTCACCGCTCTTTGTAAATCTTTAAGTTTATCTGAAGTTGTCCTAGTGTAGCTGTTGGTTGGCAAGCCATGGCTGTCGACTTTTACCACGTAGTCACCTAATTGTGGTTCATTAAGTGGGATTTCCTGCAGTATACGTTGGCTTAAAAAGAGGTTAAAAAGATAGGACTGGTAGGCCTGAAGAAAGAGGCTTCGTAAACGTTTTGGCAACCTTCTGAATGCTCCTACAAAGTCTTTCGGATGTTTAACCAGGTGTGACATCATCAATCTTTCATACAACAGCTTTCGTGGAAAATTGCTAAGTGCCTCCTTGTAATCTCCAGTCTCCATTACTCTTAGTCGTGCTTCTCTTGATACGGGGTGTTCGTGGGGGCTGGATTCGGCAAGAAAGATGCGTGCGGCTTTTTCTAGATTGTTTTGTGCTAAAGCTTTTCCAACAAGGTGTGTAATTGGGCGTCTAGTGCCGAAACGTTGGTGTCCAAAGAAATTTGGAATGCCGCCTAAGGATTGTAACTTCTTTGCTATGTTGGATGTTCTCTCTCGGATAATTGTGATGGTGTGGTTGATGTTTCTTATTGTTAATTTAAATTTGTTACCTAGTGACATGTGAGGGAACACCATGCTTGGGGAATATCGGAGGGGATATAGATTGATTCCATCTAATTGTATTCTATTCAACCTCTCCAATCTTACATTTTCTATGCTAATGTGTTGGTTAGTTATGGCTCTTTTATCCTTTAGGCCAGCGATTTGTACACGTCGCTCACTTATTCCTAATCGCTTGGCAATTTTTCTCACTGCCAGCAATGTATCCCAACCCCGTTTAGAAAGCAAGCAGATTAGATAACGTCCCTTACCTGGTAGTTGAGAAGGCTGTTCTGACTCCAATTCTATATGGGCGCTTGAGTTGTTGATTAGAACCTCTTCAACGATAAAATCCTCGAACGTCTGTCGTATGACGCCGCCTGTACCCTGAGTTTTGGTGAAAAATGTTTGAATGCCTAGTTGGTTCTCGATTGATGGAACTCTCAATTTAACCATTGCTCATAGGAGTTGTAGGCTTTTTGTAACTTTGTCGACCTGCAGGGAAGGTGCAGGGCCTATGCCCAAGCATGTTATGGTGCTTGGAGGCAACTGGGTCAAACCGCGGTCGGTAATAAGGCTATGGGGAAGTCCCATCTCTATGACCTCTCTTTGAAGTTCTAATAGTTCGTTAAGGTTTTTCACCTTGACTACTACTTTGCATTGGCCTTCGCGTATCCATGATTGCCACCATTTTGAATACTTCTTTCTCGCCTCTTCTGAGGTTGAGACTGCTGCATGGCTTACTTGAACTGCTAGTTTTCCTTTGCCCATTTTCAAGTCTGTTCGGACAGCTATTACCTGCTTGAAGTCGAAGCTCTCTTGTGGCATTCTATGCACGCTCTGTCTATAGGTTGCTTAGAGGAACGAAGTCATTAGGAGATATAACGCTGTCGCCAACGTCCTTGGACTCTTGGCTAAGCGAATTAGTGCAGTTCCTTGAAAATCAATGTCTGCTGCACCTTTTAGACTCTCATCTAGCCTTAGTCTGGTGCAAAGAGTAATGAACTGGTCAAGTTGTTTATTTGAGAGCTTATTAAGCATAAGCCTTAACCATTTCATCGCCACCATATCAAAGCCTATTTTCTTTTTCCATTTATACTCATATGTTGAGAGAACTTTAGCTGAAGAGTTTTGGCTTTGGGCAGCGTGAGCGGCGACTTCGCCAGCGATGCTTGCACAGGTCAATCCCATAATGACCCCTCCGCCAGTGGTAGATTTAACTTGTGAAGCTGCATCCCCAACAACTAGCAATCCATTCTGGAATGTTCTTGAAATCGGTCCCCCTAATGTAATGGGATGGTAAACAGTATTTGTGAAATGGCTCCCTTTGAGCCTTTTCTGAACGATTGAGGTGCGGAGGAAATGACATAGACAGTCACGAGGACTGCCTTTTTCTGTTGCCAACCCAACTTTAGCAGTACCATCACGCCGTGGCACTATCCAAGCAAAGAAGCCAGGAGCGAAGCTTCGGCTTAAAAATACCTCAACTGTATCGTTGTCGATGTCGTGAATTTTGTCAGCTTCCGTTTGTACTCCATTAACTGTCATGCTACGGTCGAGGTGAGGTAGTCCTGCTTGCTTCAAAAGATGAGAAGACACACCTTCGGCATCAATTACAACCTTTGAGAGAACATTTTCAGTTTTTTTCTTTCGTTTGACAACAACACCCACAACTGAGTTATCTTCTATTATCAACGAATTTACATGAGTGTTGTAGAGTATCTCAGCCCCCTGCTCGATAGCCATTCTCCCAATATATTTGTCAAGAAGCTCTCTATTAATCACATAAGTCACAGGGGAACCAAACCGTACTGAGAATCTGTAACCAGATGGAGAATAGAAATTCACAGCTCTAATCTTATTTTCTATGACATTTGCTGGAAAAGAGAGACATATTCGATTTAGACCAGAGATGCTTATATGTCCTGTACAATGAGCGGGTGCTCCTATACTGCTATGTTCTTCGAATACAATGACTTGAGCATCAAGTTTTGCAGCCTGCAAGGCGGAGAATAGTCCAATAGGACCTGCGCCAACAATTGCTATATCAGAGTTCAAAGTATCACAACTGCCTTTTGGGTGGGATTTACTTATTCATTTTCATTTGCTATACTCGTGTTTAGCTTGATTATAAAAAGAGTTGAAATAAGAAAAAAGGGAGAGGGTTAAAGTCGCGCTGTCAGATTTTTCTTTTACTTAGTGCTTTGCGGAAAGCGCCACATGTAGGGCAATCGAAAAGCCCTATTTCCAGCTCGAGTCTTTTGCCACTTTTATCTGGTCTGCCAGCCATCTTCCAAGTCTTTCTGGGCTTAGAAATATCTTTTCCACATTTTGGACATTTAGCCATATATCATCCCTTTCATCATACGTAGGTATGTAGATAAATAATTTTCCATACGAAAGAGTTTTCAGCACAACTTGTGACTGGTTTTATGCAGCAGCTGAAAGCATGAGGGAATAGAATATGACGCTGTTAAGAGATGAAGTGTTGCAAACGATAAAAAATGGAAAACGTAAACTTGCTATCGAAGACATGAGATTTGAGGTGAAATTTGTCAAAAAGCAAAGTGAAATAGGAAAGCGAGCGGAGATTTTCATACGATCAACAGATCGAGCGGAAATAATGTTATATCCAACTGCAACCCTTTTCAGCGTACGCCATGAACTCTGTCATGCCAAGTTGTTCAAGATGGGAGTTCCTCTAACAAATACCAAGAAGGATCGTGAATTGTTTCCTGACCCCGAGGATTATATGCAGATGGTGGTCATTGTTGAATGGTACATTAATGAGCTTCAGAAATCAGTTTTTGATGAATACTACGTTGTAGATGATGCCGGTACACCTCGCCCACCTCCATATCCTGGTTTGCCAAAGCTTCCAAAAGAAATCTTCACTCATAAACAGATCCAACAAATGACTGAAATAGCAAAAGAGGAAAGAGGCAAAATGAACCCAGGATCTTAATACCTTCGAATCCAAGAGAATAATAGTGTAGCTGAGCTTCGAGCAATGAGGGAAAATCCAGCGACTGCAATAATTCCACCAATGAAGGGAAACCATTCTACAACTTCTAGAAATAACAGATTGAACATGTACGCAGCACCTAACCATAAGAAAATGTTCGAGATTGTTTCCGCTATTCTACTCAGGCTTGATTTAAGGGCAAATCTCAACACTACAATCACAATCTGAAATAGACCAAAGATTAAGCAGAACTTCGCAATTGTCTCATAAACCACTGGGTGATGCTGTTGAGGCGCTGGTAAAAAAATAAGCGGTGCAGTCTCTTGCAGCTCAAAATCCCCAAAAAAGTCAACAACTTCTTGACCATAGTTGGGCACTATGATGAAAAACAATGCAAAAACCATAATGAAGAAACCAAAGGAAAGAAGACCAAACCAATTTTCCTCTCTCTTAGAAGACACCAAAATCATCCTCTCAATCTTCTTATTTTTAGCAGTATCGACTTAAAAAACTGACTGTTACAGCTAATATCCTTTTTTTCTCCTTGTCTCTTCTTATTTCCTTAAGTCCTAAAACCAGACATAAGGCACTGATCATACACGCTCTTCATTGCTCTGTACGATATAGCGTAAATCCCCACAACATCGCTCAAGCAACAGAAAAAAGATTACCTAGATTATAGTATGCACATATACAACACCACACTTTTGCTTCTTAGCATTAATGCACACAAACCTATGACACCCAAACACCCGTATTCACGCCAATTATAGCCCGACACCTCGAGCTATTGGGGGCCGCGAGCTAAATGTCTCGGCCGAAGCCTCGGCACGTACACTCCGGCTCCATCAACCCCATCTTCTATGGGTGCCCTCGTCCCTACAATGAACCTGTCGCCAAGCACATATCAGTAGGGAATGGTCGCCTCTTTTCAGGAAAGGCTTCGAGCTTAGATGCTTTCAGCTCTTATCCTCGGCGGCTTAGCTGCCCGGCGTATGCCCTGTCGGACAACCGGTTAACCATAGGCCACAACATCCCGTTCCTCTCGTACTGGGGACCCTTTCCCTTCAGGCGGCCAACACTCCCAGCAGATAAAGTCTGACCTGTCTCACGACGGTCTAAACCCAGCTCACGTTCCCTTTTAATAGG
>CP070730.1:1010780-1013708 GCA_020351305.1 Candidatus Bathyarchaeota archaeon | reverse complement strand
GGGCGGCAACTTCAATTGGACATGCCTCTACTTTATGCTCTGAAATTAGATTAAACAAATCGGTGTATTTTTTGGCAACTCTGGACCAAACAAAACTTCGAGTGTACTCATAGGCTTTTACTTCAATCTCACTTTTCAAGTTTTCATTAGATAGGAGGGGTTCTAACGCATCAGCTATTGAAGCTGAATTGTTGAAATCACATAAAGCGCCTCGCCCATTGTTCAAAACTTCTTTTGCATGGAGATAAGGCGTAGATACCACTGCCCTTCCGGCTGCGAGGGCATAAACCAGTGTTCCACTGCTTATCTGATTCTTGCCAGGGTAGGGAGTTAAGTAAATGTCTGTGGCCTGGAGGTATCTAATTAATTCCATTTTGCTTAGAAAGCGATTCTGGAATGCAACGTGATTCCTGAGCCCCAATTCTTTAACTTGATCATAGAGCATCCTGCGATATTTCTCGCCTTCGATTCTCTTCACCATGGGATGAGTTTCTCCAATAATTAAGTAAATAACTTCCGGATGCTTGGCTACAACTGTGGGAAGTGATTGAATTGCGTATTCGATGCCTTTACCTCTGCTTATTAACCCAAAAGTGCACAATACCGTTCGGCCCTTTAAACCTATAGATGGTTTGACGTAGTTGCTGGAAACGAAAGGTATGTTTGGGCAACCGTGCGGTATGACATTTATTTTTTCAAAACTAGTCCCGAGCTGTGCTAAAAGTCCTATGGCTATGTTATTCATGACTACGATTGCATTGCTTCGAGAGAGAATTTCCTTCAAAACTCTTTGCCCGTGCGGTTCAAGGTCTGGCTGCAACGTATGCAGAGTTGTTACCACTGGTTTCCTCAAGGTCTTGAGAAAAGAGAGAATGTGACTCCCCCATTCTCCGCCAAAAATGCCGAACTCATGTTGAATATTTACTACATCAATGTCTGAAGAATTTACTTCTTCGGCTACCTTGATGTAATCCTCTTCGTTATGATGCCTTATCTGCCATTTAACTCGTTTATCATAGCGATGAGAAGTTCCGTTTTCATCTACAGCAATCACGGATGAAACAGATTCACTATGAAGATCCATGGCATCGACCAAATCTTTGGTAAAGACGCCTATCCCGCACTTCCTTGGAGGGTAGGTGCTAAGATAACATACTTTTTCTGAACCTCGAGAACCCCACAACATTTTGTATATTCTTCCATTATGAACATTTGCCAATTAGACCAATCATGAGAAAAAGGAAATCGCGAGCACACGCGATCTGCGCGTTTAGCTGAATCCGACTCTTCCTCTAAAGAATTCTAATAGTCATTATATAGTATATAGCCGACTATATTAGGATAGCCGCAGTGGAAACACGTAGAGGTGAGATAATGCCGATAGGTAAGGAAGCATGGAATTCGGGAAGTAAGTCTGATATATTCGAAAAGCAAATTCTGTCTTTCTTTAGAAAAAATCAGGATACTGTGCATAGATGACGTCATAATGTCCAAAGCGCCCAAAGGAGGACTCGGCAGCGGAATGCCCGGCAGTCCTGGAAGCGAAGAATAATCAACGCTAATTTCTGTGTAAGATAACTGCGCGTTCTCAAGAACTATTGTTTTGCATCGGTGGAATATTATAGAGTAACTTTAAAACACGGAGCAGAAACTAGTAATTTGGTTGTTGAGTATGGTTCGGTGTATATGTGGAGCAAATAACATGGAGCAGAAATTCTGCACGAATTGTGGCACTCAATTACTGTACGATTGCGAAAAATGCAAGAAACCTGTGGATATAACGCAGAAATTCTGTGGAGCCTGCGGCGCGAAGAACCCTCATTATAATGCTAAGGCATATAATACGCACCCGCGCTAAGCAGGCTCTTTCTCCTTGCGTCATTGTCCTCCCAATAGCTTTCCTTGGGAGATTTAGCGCGCTCTCTTTATATTAAGCAAAGAGTCTTTGATTAGGTTGAGGTAGTGCATGAGCAAAACAAGAAGAAAGAAGAGTCACTTACGCACGGGAGAGGAAGAGACAGAAACCGAAGACATCTATGACGACAAGCAGAGAGAAGAAATGTTGGATGAAGATGAAATCACTGCTGCCGAAAACGCGTTCATGCAGGGAAGAGAGATGAAGCCAGATAGGAAAAAACACCCTACACATAAAGACACAGTGTCTGTTGAACTTGCTGAAGAGGAATATGAAGAAGACTAAGTCAAGTAGCGCTAAAATCCACAATAGAAAGAGGTACTTCGCGTGCTTCTTGGTTCTTACCTTATGAACACGTCTATGCATATTTCTGTAGTTTTTCTTTCTGTGCGACATTTCGATACTCAGCCAAATGTAAGAACGTAAGGGCTCTTCAGCTTTGAAGCAAGACATATCAAGATAGAGCCCTTTATGGCCCATCGAGCGCTCGCGATATGAAGCGTCAACGCCTATGCAATTGTTTTCCAAAGTCTTCAAACACATCTGTTGGAAAATGAACAAGTCACTTGCGAAATCATGGGCTAAAACGGAGAATAACAAAATGAATTATTGGATTGAGTGACCAATTAAAGGCAAAAGTCGAATTCTGAGGGTTCTTTTCTTAGGGTTCCGTGCCAACTCAGAAGTCAAATATGACATATTAGCATTATTATCCGTTAAATGTTCACGCTTATTGCTTTATTTATGTGTAGGTATGTTTACATGAAAGCTTGCGTTGATACTGGTTGCAAGTTGGGGAGCACGCTTTAAGTGCAATGCGCTGAGGCGATGAGCGTATTAGTTAAAACGGCTGAAGATTGATACGCGACTAAGACTTCGCTTCAACGGGCTGGACATTGCTTACGTTGCATCGAGGCTATGAGCAGTATGGCCAAAACGGTGAAAGGCCATGCAACGACAAAGACATCGTCTCAATGGACCGCGAACGTATTTAAGGCTTAGACCCAACTTGC
>CP070730.1:953724-1010680 GCA_020351305.1 Candidatus Bathyarchaeota archaeon | reverse complement strand
GTTTCGAACACTCTGCCAATAGATCTTCTTAATATTCACCTTGTCCAGTCGGAGAGCCTGGCAATCTTGATTTAGGGACGTGGTTACTTCGATTAAACCGCATTTTTGCAGAAACCGTATCCTATCAAAAAGTAAATGCAACAAGCTAGTAGCGATTTTTGTCCTTATTCCTAATGTGTTTTTAGTGAGAGATGATGGATGCATATTCAACACACTGAATGCACTCCGCAACAGTAATCTTTCGATTAGTTTAGGAGACGAATATCTGTCCTCTCTATAGAAAAACATAGCATCCAAATCATCGACATGCACAGGAGATGGATAAAACGTTATTCCTTTGAAAGATACCGGAAAATGCAAGCATGCAACGCTTGATGAAAAATCATAATTGACTCCGAGATTTCTAAGTGCTTCCAAGTGAGGTGGAGACCAAACAAGAAATGGTGCTCTGAAACACTCAATTTGCCTTCTTGGAAAAATCTCCCTTAAAGCTAGTATTCCCCCTTCTCCTTCAATCCCACCAGTCTCCAGATTTATCTGCGAAGTCTCTCGATGCAAGGACATCTGCAAAGCTTTTTCATAGTTTGGAACATCGACATACTCAATAATTCGAGGCTTCACCGAGTGAGAAGACCCATGATATCCTATTCGATGCTCGCTAAGTTTATCCACAAGATCTGGATGTCTGCCAATATGCTTTGCCACAGAAGCTGGCAAAAAAAAGATCCCTTTCAGGCACTTTTCTTCCAGCAAATCCAATACTAGGCGTAAACTTGCATGCGAGGGAGCATCAAAAATATCTTCTTTTGGTGCTTTTCCCTCAACATCAAAGGTTAGAAGAACCTTTTTTTTCTCCAAGTCTACTAGACCACCCAAACTCCTTGCAAGGACAACGCTGCCCTTCGTTCATCTATTCCGTTGCTTTCCTGAAGGCTGGTGCAATAATTCTGAAAACTCGAAACAATGTTATTGAGTTAAGCAAAACTCCTTTGGTGTTTATCTTTCGCCTGACTAACAATTTAGCCAAGTCAAAGATTCCTCTTCTACCTTCTAAAAAGGGCATCAGAAGACTCAGCTTTCCTTCTATTACTACGTCAAAATCCTTTGGTCCTTTACCTTCCATTTCTTCTAAGTCGATTTTTCCATTTTCCACAACTATAGAAAAGGGGGGAGCCCCTTTAAGAGCAAACCGAATCGTTACTTGACCTTTGAGCTTTCTGATTGGTCCATTAGCCTTTTTAGCTATGGAAGCAATTATTTTCCTCCATCGACTGCAATTTAAAATCTTGGAATACCTTATTATGGAATCGCGCATCAGGATATTCCCTTGAGGTAGATAGAATTTCTTTGCAACCTCCTTCGTGGCAAATCCATATATCACCATCACCCCACTTCCTTTCAATCGCTCATAGTATTCCTTCATTATACTTGACCCCACCCCTTGCCCTCTGTAGTTTGGATGGACAATTGTGTCACCTCCAACAGCAGCCCTAACTGTAATGAAGTTTGAGATCTTCAAATCCCTTGGAATCCAAGAAGATGCTCCTATTACTTCTCCATCGATTTCCGCGATGATTATTGATGAATGGTTAAAGCTTGGGTGTCTCTTGTGTTTCCAAATCCAAAAGTCTTCATTAAATCCAAATGCATTTTTCGTGAGTTTTGCCAGTAATGCTTCATCTCTTTTCTTTGAGGCTCTAATTAAATATTGACTATTCATCCAAAATCTCCCCGTGGGATGTACCATTGATCATTAAGCCTCAAAGCTGAAAACAATTTGAGAACCTTAGAAATTTTCCAAAATGGGTATATTTTGAGCCTTCGAAAGAGAATTTTTTTGAAAACATTTGACACTCCAAAAATGCATGACGTGAGTGTGTCTATATCGGTTTCGATTCTAACAGTTGCAACACCAATAATTCGAGGCATCACATCGACTTTGCCCTTATCGATTTGAATGGTGAATTTAGGGTTAACATTGGCTACTGTGTTAAGTAATTGTACTTGATAAATTTCGTTTTGGTCTTGTAGCAACGCTCTTCTTGATTCTGAAATTTTTTGGACAAGGTGGCAAATATCAACAATTTTGATAAGCGGTTGGGGGTGAGGGAACTCATCGAACCCAAACTCTCCTGCAATTCTACGCAAGAGGTTGTCATTATCAGGTAAATCTAGAGAAACTATGTCTACCTTTCTTTCTTTTGCATAATCTGAGACCCAAGCAAAAAGTTTGCTCACGACTGGTCTGCCATGGCTTGGGTCATAGCAGAACTCTAAGACTTCACATTCTACTCTTGGGCCATAAGGATTGATTGCAGCGACTGCATAACCGATAATTCTATCTCCTTCTTCTACAATGCATATGCCTTCCTTTTCAACGGTAGGGCGATTCAGGCAGCACCACAGCCAGTATTCAGGTGTGCGTGGAACGAATCCTGAATAATTTTCATAAACACCATTGAAGAATTTTGCTAGTTCAATTTCATCATTATTTCTATACTGACGAATTTGATATACAACTCCCCTTGGAGCCTGCACCTACATCCACCTTGATGGTTCTATATTGACCAATATTGGAAGCCTAAGAATTGACTCTTTTGAGCCAAGCTTCTCTCCAAAAACAGTAACATGACCTATCACAGCCAAAGTGATCCTCCCCACTGCATACAACGCCCTCAAGCAGCACTGTGTCTTTAATGCTCCTTATTTCTCCCGTAGACTCTAAGATTATTCTTTCAAGGCGTTTGTATACTCTGAATTGTTTTCCACAATACTTTCTCATTTCAGGCATGAACACCAACCCTCTTAACCTTGCTTTTGAGTCCAGGGTAGATTGTATCTTTTCTTCCGAAAGAACCTCAACTAACTCACCTGGATGAAGACGCAATGCTTTATACGGTCTAGATGATTTTTTTGGTTTTCTAGGCTTTTTTTGCTTAGGTATTATTGAAAGTGCTCCGAAACGCACGCGCAACATAATCGTTTTTATAAAGCTGAATAAGCTTTTTCTTTTCAAGAGATGCATCTTCAAAGCGTATATATTCCCTTGTAGAATGAAAGCCCTAATAGGAGAAGACGCATGGTAAAGGTCATACATAGAGAATTGACATTTTTCAGATTTGTCTGACATAAACATTCAACCCTCAAAACTAACCAATGTTTTCGGGCATAATTCTAAGCGTC
Organism: Candidatus Bathyarchaeota archaeon; assembly: GCA_020351305.1. Taxonomy (GTDB): domain Archaea; phylum Thermoproteota; class Bathyarchaeia; order Bathyarchaeales; family SOJC01. The sequence goes on along the minus strand of CP070730.1, from coordinate 1,007,497 downwards.
GCAAACGCTAACTTTCTTCCCAATTTCTTTACATAGATATGAACAAGATTTGGAGTTGGTGATCCAGTTGTATAATTTAGTCTTCAATCCGCCTTTTAGGATTCTAAACTCGAAATTTCTTCTAACATTAGCTTTCCAGCGGTTTTTATATTCCTCCATCCCGCGTAGAAAATCAAACTCATTTAGTCCTCTTTTCACACTATGTTTTATGAGATACTCAAACGTCAAATGCCCAGGTCGATATGTGGCATATTCTGGGTCGAACCCACTAAGGTAGGCATAAAGCTTACCGTTGTATTCGTAAGAGTAGAGAGCTGAGACAGGCTTATCGTTGAATGTTAAGAAGTAAAGAGCCAACCAACCATTCTTGGCAAAAGCCTCTGCCACTTCGATATGAAAATTCTTGGAAACATCGTTTGAAAATGATCCAAGCTCATTTTTCTCCTTCCAACGTTTTCGATGGAGTTCAAAGAAGATTTCCATCGCATCTTCAACTGTTCCAATCTCATCATACGCTACAAATTCAACCTTGTAGTCTCTTAATGCTTGTTTTTTCCATCTTTTCAGGTTTCTTCTCATGTTTGATCCTAATGTTTGAAAGACTGTTTCGAAATTTTCTGGCAGGATGTCATATGGACAACGGCTAAGCACTTTGCTATTAGTTTCACAGCTATTAGTTTTGATGTGCAAGTGCGCAAGAAGTTTTGAGGTGTATGAATCCTCTGGAATTTCTTTAAGCTCTATACACTCTGCATCGGTTACGCTCTCAACGATTTTCTCCATAAGTGGTTTGGCTACTTTTGTAGATTCTATGAAGTTCATTAGAAGAAAAGTATGGTAGTCGGATGCTGGAGTGGCAATGAATTCTAATTTCCGCAGTTTCACACCAAGGATATTATATGTTGAATACATTGTGGGAGCAATAAGTGTAACCTTTCCTTTTTTTCTTGTTTTCGCTATGAAGATTTTTATGGTCCTTCCTTTTCCATAATGTCTCCACCATGCTGTAAGCCACTCATAAGTCAAGAAGGGGTTATTGTCTAAGCTCTTCGAAAGTAGTTGATTCCACCTGATCTCCCGATCTTCAAGCTCATCAAAGCTTTCGTATTCAAGAATATCCATTGATCATACCGACCTTAGTGGACGTTAGATTGAACCATAAACTGACAAAACGTCCATGATATAAAAAACCACGTGCTGTAGTGTTATAAATCCAAAGCTCGAAAAATAAATTGCCAAAAAAACCTTTTCTCTCTGAATTCCAGAATAATACGTAATTCTCCATCCCTAATACTGCATCGTTTAACTGCATAGTGTGAAACTTAACCTGGGAAAGCGTTTCGTTATATGTATAGCTAAAAGAAAACCGCAGGGGCAACTCCCAAATCCCTTTGTCTAGGACAAAAGCGTAAATATTGGAAAGGAGCAAGCTACTCGGTGTGTAGTTTAAATTATCAGGGTATGGTTGGGTTTCATTGCGAAATTTCACAGCTACGTTGTAATATGCGGCGTACCCCAAATGGTTTGCCATTCCTAAGAAGACTTCATATTTTTCATTCACTGTCACATTGAAAGGATAGCCTTCAGCCTTTTGATTTGGGCCTAGAAGCCAAAGTTCTGTAAAAAACTCAGTTCTTGGGAAAATAAAAAACCTATTAAGTGCAGGGGAAACCACCAGTAGCATCAGAATCCCTGAGGCTGTGAAAAACAATAACTTACGCTCATCAAAACTCATGTAGTATCGTTCCCCCAATCCTGCATTTTAAGAAAACGCCAAGCAATGAAACTACCAAGTCCAACAAGTAGAACTCCGAAAACAGACCAAGCAACCTTGACTAAGAAATCCCAATAGTATGCTGCCACTGCATTCTCATTCAAAACCTCGACTTTAGACAGAAAATCATCCAATACATCTTGGCTTTGAATGGCAAAGTCAACGGTTGAATTAAAATCATTCACGAAATATGATAATTCCGCCTTTGACAAGAGTTCCCCAGCTTCGTTTAGAACACTTTGCGAAGTTGTCATGTTTGCCCCAGCTGAGCTTGCCTTAGCAAAGGCTTCATAGCAAACTGCAATCTTTGCCTGAGCAGCTGTCAAAGCTGCGACTGCTTCACTTTCAGAAGCTTCAAAAAAAGAGCCTCTAGAATATCCAATCGAAGTCATGAGAAATAAAATCATGATTACTGGTGCAAGCTTAACATTAAGTAACACTATTTTACTGTGCCCCTAATATTTTATTGACTTTTTTGTTTTTCTTGAACGGTTGGTCTTCAAGCTTGTAGTCATATTCTCAAGCAATGCTCTCTCTTCATCAACTTCTCGCATCTCCTTCTTTACATGCTCACTGCGCTCCATGTACCTATGTAATCTCTTCAATAGCTTCTCTCCCTTTGGAGCCACAACATAACCGTTCTCTCTATTGGTCTGTACAAATCCACAATCAAGAGCTTCGTCGAGATACTTACACAAAAGCTTGTAGCTTAGATTGGCTTTATACATTATATGCGTTTTTCGGGCACCGCTCTTGACAACATCCAGGATCTCTGCTATAATCTGAAGTTTGCTTCTATATTTCATTGATAAAACCTTCATAAATTTGGCTTGAAAAACTGGGAAATCAAACAAGAAATGTTTTCAACCAGTTCTGAAGTGCAGCCATCCCCTTCCACCTTTCTTTAACTGCAGGTTCCTTTTTTTGTTCTTTGTTCTGTTTTCCGAATAAGTCCGCATTCGTCTTTTGTTCACTTTTTTCCGACTGGAGGACATTTTTTTTCCAAACTTTCTCCAACCGCCAACATTCGGTAATGGTTTCTCTTGTTTAATTCTAACTTCGTAGGGTGCTTCATACTGATCCAGAATTTCCTTGAAATCTAAATATTTGTAACACTTTGTAGCAATAATCACAGTGCCACGATCAATAAACAACAACTCAAAATCTATGCTGGCAATCCCTTCAGCTCTAACCTTGTCATCTATCCTCATCCTCCATAAAAGCCCCCACTGCCGTCTGAGCTCCTTCACAAAGCTTTCCCACTCCATAGCACCTTGAACTGGGGTGGAAGCTATGCAATCCCTCCCTGAAGGAAGCGGACAAGACTCACTCATCGCCTTACCTTTCTCCTGATAAAAATGAACTTCTAAAGTGCCTCCAGCATGCAGATTCAGAAATAGAACATGGAGCGGCAATTTATAAAATTAGTAGGTTAATTGTTCTGGACTAATAGTATAGAACTATTACCCATCTTTCATAGAACCTGTCGCAAAAAAGACTGGTCCAAAGCTTCTCAAAATTAATAAATTCAATAACGTACATTCTTTTTGATTGTTTTGCAGAGACTTGATCAATTTCTAAATCTAATCGAAGATGGCGCTTGGCATAGTCTCAAAAAGATTTCAGAACACTCGAAAATTCCTAGAAAGCAGCTCAAAATGCTTTCAAGACTGTTGTCCGAAACGAAATTATTGAAATACGAAAGTCAAAAAGACAAAGTCAGAATCACGAAAGAATGGCAACAAATTCTGAGAAACACTTCCGAGGGTCAAAAACGTAGAAGAGCTACTGTAGGTTCATTCGTGTTGCCCGCAAAAAGAAGCGTGGATATCCAGGGTATCCATGTGACCAATCTTACTGAAAATGAACTGGAACTGAGTATGCGAGTTGATGAGAAGCTGGCTGAGCTTGCTATAGGGATGATCGAATAGATTAAATTGATATGAATTGCTTAGCTTTCTTTAAAGTTTCCAGAAGAGTTCTCCCATCCTTCGTCGCTTTATACACGAATCGCCCATCGCCATTGTTTTCTTTCATTAAAAGGCCATTATCAAGCATCTCGGAAAGATAATGATTAAACCGCATGAAATTCAAGTTAGCACGATACATGATCCTGGTTTTATTTGCTCCATTCAAAGTTTCTGTAAGGACATCCATTATTACCTCCATCCTACTTCTCCGAGTCATCGATGTCGACCTCTGATTTTATTAACTGTTGCATAAGCAGGGATATATTAGCCTATTAAAATCTATAAAAGATTTACTGTTGTTCTATCAAATAATCAAGTTGAACATGTCTTCCTACTAATTTCTAGAATAATCTTCTGAATTTTTTCCTCAGAAAATTTTTAAGCTCACATCATGGAATCCTTATAAAGAGGCCACTTGAATGCAAAAAATTGATCATGTTCTTGACATACTCAAGGATGGCAAGTGGCATGCAATTGACGAGATCAGTAAGAGAAGCAACCTACATGAATTTAAAATTAAAATTATAGCTGATTTCCTTGCACATTTTTCTTTTCTTGAGTTTGATAGGCCAAGAATGAAGGCAAAATTATCAAAGATATTCGCTGATTTTATCAGAAAAGAAAATAATAATTAAACGCTTGTTGTCATAAGAGCAGCTAAGTTTCGATAAGCTCTTAGAAAATCTACTCCTCTTTCTGTTGTTTCAAAGAACCTGCTAGATGAACTCTCACTCTTGATAAAAACTCTCAAAAGATCCTTCTTTAAAAGAAAACCTAGGTAGGTTTCTAACTGCCGAAAACTAAGGTTACACTTGTACATAATCGTGGTTTTCCTTACCCCTCCAACGGCAGAAACAAGTATGTTTGATATGATGTCCAACCGACCTCGGTGCGATGACTTGGTCTCACTCAATGTTTGGACCAAAATTCTCTTCACCTGAGCCCCTTTCTCGTGTCCTACAATATTTGTTATAGATATACGAAAATATTTAAACCTTCTTTAATCAAAATCATCAAACGAAGCGAGTAAAAAGAGTGAATATAACAGAGCTTTAACATGTATTTTTCATAATCTCACCAGCTAAGTATGACTGAAAAATATCTATAATTCTTACGGAGACAGATTTCCCCAATAAATTACGTGCACATTTACTGCCATTTATATGTCGAATCACTACAGGCTTATAAGCAAAATTTCGCCCTATAACTGACTCAGCCTTTCCTATTTCATTAATTAGTATTTCCCCGCTCCAATTTTTCCAAATACTATTTCGCTCAAAAGCAATATGTCGAGCAAGTTTTGCTAAAAGTGCACTTCTATGTTTTACTTCTAGAGGTGGAATACATGGCTTAAGATTTGTAGCTGACGTTTCAGGCCTTAAAAAAAATTTCGAAATATTCGTGATGTCCGGTCTAATATTTTCAATCAGCTTCCATGTGCGATTAAATGCATCCTTTGTTTCTCCAGGGAATCCCACAATCACATCTGTAGCAAGTGTTGATTGAGGAAATGCTCTACGGAATCTTTTTACTACGTTAACGAAATCTTTTACTGAATAGAGACGGTTCATCCTCCTTAGAACACCATCATCCCCACTTTGGATAGGTAGATGTAGAAATTTAAACACCTTCTTGTGTCGAAATGCTTCTAACAACCTGTCAATAATATTTAGGAAATTATCTGGGGTCATCATTCCAACTCTTATAAAGAAGTTCCCCTTTACACTGCAGACACATTGTAGCAGCTCAGCTAACGTAAATCCCCTGTCTTTTCCATAACATGCTGTGTCTTGTGATGTCAGCCAAAATTCACAAATACCCTCGCTAACATCTCTTTCAACTCTGTTAACAATATCCTCAATATGATAGCTCCTTAGCTTTCCACGAGCAAAACGAACGCAACAGTAAGTGCATGAGCCCGTGCACCCATAACTTATTGGTATAATGCTTGTTTTGGGATTAATCCTTAAATAAGGTAAGTCGAGTCGCGGCATATTCATGGCTGCTTCTGTCAACTCTACGACGTGAATTCCCCTAGAGACCTTTCTTATAACCTCAACGATTCTTTCTCCAAAAGCTGGACCAATGACGCCATCAAAATGGACTTCTTGCTTTAGTCTTTTTAAATTTATAAGTGGTAGGCATCCAGCTACAATGAGCTTCTTATCTTTTGGTACTCTTTTCAATAAATTTATCATGCGGTTTTCAGTGGGAGTTTTTACCGCACATGTGTTATAAATCACAACCTCAGCGTTTTGGGGATTTTCTATTATTGTATGACCAGCAGCTTGGAGACAACCTGCTAGGACCTCTTTATCTGCAAAACTGCTTGAGCAGCCGAACCCTTTAATGTATACTCGCATTAGGGCACCATCATAAGAAATACACAAGTTTAAGTTACAAACAAAGACATAAGCATTCTTCAAGACTGGGTCTTTAACATAAACTCGAAAGAGTGTGTAAGAAACATTTAAAAATAAAAGCGCTAACATGTTTAACTCATATTTATATCATATTATATAGAGCTATTACTGTGAAACGATTATGTAGACTTTCAATCGATAGAAAGGAGGTATTGGAAACAATGAAACTTATTACCTTACATCTCCCTGAGCCTTACATTCGAGCCTTAGATCAACTTGTAACTGAACAATTCTATCCAAACCGCGCTGAAGCCATTCGAGAAGCAATCAGAGATATGTTAACTACCGAGGTTTGGGAGAGGAAAAAAAATGGTTGGCGAAAAGTCAACTAATAGCGCACTTCAGCTATCCTGGCAAGGGACTTCAAGCTCAACTGATGGTGTAGAGCAGTCCAAAGAATTCCGAGTTGCTGTTGTCGGTATTGGAAGGGTTGGAAATAATACAATTATGCACTTGGCAAGAATGCGACTAACAGGTATACACACTATAGCTATTGATAATAGCGCTGTTCAACTAGCAAAATCAAAGGCAGGTCAAAAGATATTGATCGATCAGCAACTGACTCAGGGAAAAAGTGCATCCAATGGCTATGCCATCGGAAAACCTCCCCTAGAAAAATCCCAGGAACTAATTGAGGAAGCTTTAACGAATACACATATTGTGTTTATTGCTGCTGCATTGGATTGTGGCTTCGAATCAGAGGCAATTCGAATCGTCGCAAGAATCGCTGGGAAAAAAGGTGCGATTTCAATTGGGGTGGTTACTAAGTTCGGACAAGTGGCACAATTCAAAAGAGAACAAATGATAAGCATCAGCCGGTCACTAAATGAACTCCGCCAAGAATGCGACACAATAATAGTAGTAGACAACAATAAGCTTATTGAAGTTGCACCGCAGATTCCAATCGATAAAGCTCTCGAAATTGCAAGCGAAGCGTCAGCGAAGATAATAAAAACTGTAGTGGAGACAATTTCATTACCAGGTCTTATCAGTCTGAATTTTACAGATTTGAAAAGCATTGTAGAGAATGGTGGTATTGCAGCAGTGGGAATGGGGGAGTCTGCAGCGCCCCATCGCGCTGAAGAAGCAGTTTATAATGCTATAAGAAATCCTTTGTGGGACACTGAATACAGAGGAATCACTGGTGCACTAGTCCACATAGCAGGTGATAGTCGTATGACAATTGAAGAGGTTAGTCAAGTCGGAGAAATTGTGACAGAAACAATGAGTAATGATGTCAAGGTAATCTTGAGCGCAAGGGTGAATCCGGAACTGAACGGAAAAATTAGAGTAACACTGATAATGACAAGTGGTAGCCTACGAGATGTAATTGGAAAATTCAGTTTAAATAAATCTCAGTTATTTGACTTGGAACCTAGCTTTGAACCCGAGAAAAAATTGCCAATCGATCTTGGCTTGTATCAATTGGAAGATTTTGATCCCTGAAGTCATCTAAAGTCAGGATAAGCGTTGTTTGAAAGAAGAGCAGCCTTAAACTAGTCAATCGCATTAGTTTATCAGCATTGATCTATATCTCAGAGTCGTCCTTTTTTCTTTCTTAACGTCAAGAGCTTTCTTTTCAACCTCACACTCCAAGGTATTGGTTTACCGAAAGCTGTTGAGGCGCCATTTTTTATTGCCTTAACGACTTCATCAACATCTATCTCAGCATCAATGGTTGTATATGCCATTCCAATCTCAGGTGCATAATGAGCATCACTCCCACCAGTTTGAGGGAGATTAAGTCGAGCAGCTACCTTTAGGTTCTTTTGAACTGAAAGGGAGAATGGTATTGTTGAAGCATTTATGACCTCTATTGCATCAAAGTTTTCATCAAGTTGATCTTCTTGGATTCCTTTGAAGAATGCAGTAGAGTGAGCGATGATAGCCAATCCACCAGCATCATGTATTTCATCGATAGTTTCAGCGAAGGATAGATCGGGTTGTATGATCGTGCTAATATTAATTCCCAAAACGTGACCCTGCTTTGTCGATATCTCAATCCCTGGAATAACCAGTAAGCTTTTAATCTTGGAAAATTCCCGCAATCCACGTACTTCATTATGATCTGTTATAGCAACTCCATCTAAACCCTGGTTTTTTGCATAGATGCTCAGTTCTTTTGATGTAATAAGCGCATCGTGGGAATATCTTGTATGTACGTGCATGTCAATTTTTAAACACAAAAGCCATTCACTTGATTTTGCTTCCTATCTCGATGGACTTGTCGGGTTGAATCACTGAAATGCTTTTGTCATCTTCTGCTGCTAGAATCATTACTTCAGAGTCTAAACCGAAGACACGTTTGGGTTGGAGATTCACCAGGACAACAATGTTCTTTCCTTCTAGTTGTTTGGTTTCGTAGTGCTGGGCAATTCCTGCTATGGCTTGTTTCGTTTCTCTGGTTCCTATGTCAATAGTAAGTTTCACAAGATTCTTTGATTTTAGGACTCTCTCCGCTTTGACAATTTTACCAACGCGTAGATCTAACTTTTCGAATTCTTCGAACGTTATTGATGATGCAACCTTTGCCTTTTCCAATCTGTCTTGCAGCTCCTTTCCGCTGATCTCTATTTTATTAAATAAAGGTTTTGATTTTTTTATTCTGTGACCTGGCTGCAAAAGCTTAGTTATTTCACTCCATTTCTTCGCTTGATCAGGCAGATTAAGGAGTGATGAGATCTCATTTGCAGTGAAAGGAATAAATGGCTCGAGTGTTATTGCTAGAGTTTTGACAAGTTGCATGGCTACATATAAAGTACTTGCAGCTTTTTGCTTGTTTGTGGTGATTAGGTTCCATGGTCTTTTTTCGTTTAAATATTTGTTTCCAATGCGACTAATACCCATGATGGTTCGCAAAGCTGCTTGCAGTTTGCAGCTCTCCAGATCTTGTTCTGCTTTTGCTACTGATTTCTCCACAGTCTGAAGAATGGATTTATCGTAGGAGTCAAGTGCTTGCGTTTTAGGCACGGAACTTGCGAAGTTTTGATTAACAAATGTTAAAGCTCTATGAATGAAATTGCCTAGATTACTGTTAAGATCTGCATTGATTTTTTCAATGAATAGTTCCCACGAAAAATTTGTATCTTTTTTTTCTGGGCGAGTGGAGATGAGGTAGTAGCGCCAATAATCAGGCTCGAATAATTCTAAAGCTTCATCTATCCATATGCCTATCTTACGGCTTTTAGAGAATGCTTCACCCTTAAACTGCAGGAATTCTGTTGAAGAAATGCTCCATGGCAAATTATAGTCCTTTCCTGTTGCAAGAAGTAGAGCTGGAAGAATAATAGTATGGAATGGGATATTGTCTTTGCCTATGAAGTATAATGTTTTTGTGTTTTTATCTAACCAAAACTCTTTCCACCTTTTTTCCTCTCCACGTTCTTTAAAATACTCGATTGTTGCTGAGATGTAGCCCAAAACAGCTTCAAACCAAACATAAATCGTCTTTTCCCCTGCACCCGGAAATGGAGCTGGGATTCCCCACCTATTATCTCGAGTCACTGCTCGAGGTTTGAGTCCTACTTTGATTAAATTTAAACTGAATTTCTTAGCGTTTGAAGAAAGCCTCTTATTGTTTTCTGTGAAATAACGAAGATGGTTGGTGAATTTTGACAAGTCAAAGTACCAGTGTTTCACAATTTTTATGTGTGGTGATGAATCACAAATAATGCAATATGGATCGATGAGGTCTTTGGGGTCAAGGAGGTTTCCACAAGTGGGGCATTGGTCACCTCTAGCTTCTTCATTGGCACACTCTGGGCATTTCCCTTCTATGAATCTATCAGGCAAGAAACGGTTGCAGTCTAAACAATAGGGAAGCTTGACCTCTTGAATGAAAATGTGGTCTTTTTTGTGTATTTCTAAATATAGATCCTTGACAAATTCCTTATGCACAGTGCTTTCAGTTCGTGTGTAGTTATCAAAAGAAATGCCCCATTTTTTCCATAAATCAACTACTTTCAAATGATTTTTATCTGTGAGTTCTTTCGGGTGAAGTCCTGATTTAAGCGCTTCAATTTCAATAGGTGTCCCATGTTCGTCTGAACCGCTTACAAAAACTACTTCATCACCTATCGATCGGTAATAGCGTGCAACAACATCTGCTGAAAGGACAGAACCTATCAAGGTACCTAAATGGGGCACATAATTAATGTAGGGCCATGCGCATGTGACCACGATTTTGCTTAGTATATTTACCTCCATAATATGTGAGTCTTAAAGAGATGTTACTCTCTCACCTAATTAAACGCAATGGCATAAAAAGAAAAGAGGTTGTGATATTTATTCTTCTTTTTTCCACATGGTACTAGGTCTACGAGCCGAAAGAAACACAGCTGCAGCTATTATAATAGCGCTGACGATTGCTAATATCGCCGTTACAGTTAGAAGAGTTACAATGTTATCCATAGCTCTTTGCAAATGTTGTGTGGAAAGTCCGATAACGCTTACATATTTAGGTTCAGGTCGCAGAATACCCTTTGTGGTATGAATATTTATGTATACGATGGTTGAAGTTGCCCTTCCGTCAGTCGGTACATTGAATTTAACATCATCAAGTGCAACGGATTCATCGATACCAACATATTGGTCAAGATGACTGTAATCGATAGTTTGGTTGCCTAATTCGTCCCAGCCATCTACTGTGTACATCATCCAACTATGGAACTCCACAGTTACGTTATAGACTTGTATTGGTTCATCCTCTAGATTCCTTATGACAATAGAGATCGTTCCCTCTCCACCAGGCTCATACTGTACTTTATCTAAACTCACATAAACAATCACCTGTGCTTTGGCAGGAACCAACGCAATCGAAAGCATCGCTAAGACCAGAGTAATTGCTATTAGCTTTTTCAAGAATCTCACCTATCCCCTTTGTTCTAGTTTTTCTCTATTTAAAACTTATTAGAGAAAAAAATTGATTTCCAATAACTAAATCTCTCTGCATCTAGGAGTCTTGGATTGAATGCTTACACCCTGCAGTTGTGATTTCGAAATTAGCTACTGAATTAAGTGGGCGCAGGTTTTAGTGGAATTTTTAAAATTGCTTTCTGATTCTCAATGCCTCAATCTAATGTGTATTAGTCTGAAAGGAAGTGCGCTCAACCAGCTGGTCTCTTTGCATATCTCAGCTCATAATCGTTGTCCCAGCTTTACTTTCTAACGCTTTTCTTCCCATTTCCAAAGAAGTTATAATCACCCTTTCTCCTCCAGAGGTCAGGAATTTTACAGCTGCTTCAACCTTTGGACCCATGCTTCCTGGAGCAAAGTGTCCTTCCTGCAAATATTGCCTAGCTTCAGTGATTGTAATAACATCAAGATCTACCTGATTGGGCTCTCCATAATTTAGAGAGACCTTGCTAACATCAGTTAACATCAGAAGAATCTGAGCTTCTATGATACTAGCGAAGATCTGGGCACCCAAATCTTTGTCAACCACAGCTACTACGCCCTTTAAGTTTCCACCATCTTTGATTATTACTGGAACACCCCCACCACCTGCAGCGATTACAATTACACCGCTTTCAAACAGCGTTTTAATAGCATCCCTTTCCACAACTTCCTTAGGCTTAGGGGAAGGCACTACTCGTCTAAACCCTCTCCCACTATCTTCCATTATAGTCCATTTCACTTCTTTTCTCAGTTTCCCGATCTCTGAAGCAGAGTAGAATGGCCCTATGGGTTTTGAGGGATTCTTAAAAGCAATGTCGTTTTTGTCAACTATGGTTTGTGTGATGAGGGATACAACTGGTGTGTTTATACCAGCTTTTTTCATCTCGCTTTGCATTGATTGTTGAAGCATGTATCCAAGCATACCTTGACTTTGAGCTACGCAAATGTCTAGAGGCATCGAGGGCAAGGCATCCATAGATCGTTCATTCTTAAGGAGAATATCTCCTACTTGAGGACCATTACCATGAGTTATTGCCAGTCTGTATCCATCCTGAATCAACCTGACAAGATGTTTACATGTTCTTCTTACATTTTCAAACTGCTCTTCAGCCGTTCCCCTTTCCTTATGCCGTAAGATTGCATTTCCACCTAAGGCTACTAACACCCTTTTGTTCATGAGGGCACAAACCACCAAGGATGATAAGTAGAAGAGAAAACAAGTTTTTGGTTTAAAGCCTTTTCTGAATTACAAGTGCGAAGCTCGCCCAAAGCTTAATAGCTAAGAGGTAAAGCTTGCATTCATAACAATGGTGTCATACATGGTCACGATCAACAAAATCACGAAGAGAGATGGTAGAATCGTTAGTTTTGACTCCGAAAAAATTGCTAGAGCAATCTGGAAGGCTGCAAAGGTTGCAGGGGCAAAAGATAGATCAGTTGCCACAAACCTTGCTAATCAAATTGTTAAGAAATTAGAAAATCAACTCAAGCAAGGCGAGATTCCTAGTGTGGAACAGGTGCAAGATCTCGTAGAAAAGACACTTATCGAGAAGGGATATGCGAGAATGGCAAAAGCTTACATTCTCTATCGACAGAAACGGGCGAAAATTAGAAGGACAAAAGCATTGCTAGGGGTCATAGACGAGATCAAACTTCCTCTTAACGCCATTTTAGTGTTGGAGCGGCGTTACCTTAAGAAAAATGAGAAAGATGTAGTTATTGAATCTACAAGCCAAATGTTCAGGCGAATCGCAAAATGCTTAGCGGAAGTTGAAAAACAATATGGGAAAACTGACAACGATGTAGCAAGCTTTGAAGACGAATTTTACCATATGATGACAAACCTTGAATTCCTTCCCAACTCCCCAACACTAATGAATGCAGGCACAATGTTCAGGCAACTTAGCGCCTGCTTTGTCCTTCCTGTGGAAGATTCTATTGAAGGCATATTCGATACCTTGAAAGCAGCTGCAATGATCCATAAAACTGGTGGTGGAACTGGCTTCTCCTTTTCACGACTTAGGTCCAAAGGTGATGTCGTCCGAACAACAGGAGGCATCGCGTCTGGGGCGATTTCATTTGCGAAAATATACGACATCGCAACAGAGGTAATGAAGCAGGGTGGTCGTCGCAGAGGTGCTAACATGGGGATACTAAATGTCGACCATCCTGAAATAATGGATTTTATTGTTGCAAAAGAAAAGGAAGGAGTGCTGAAAAACTTCAACATCTCCGTAGCTGTCACCGATAAATACATGAAAGAAGTTGAAGAAGATGGCGACTTCAATTTAATAAATCCACGAGATAATGAAATAGTAGAAACATTGAAGGCAAGAGCAATATGGAATCTCATGATAATGATGGCTTGGAAAAATGGTGAACCTGGCATAATTTTCTTGGATACAATAAACAGACATAACCCAACACCTCAAAAAGGACAAATCGAATCCACTAATCCTTGTGGCGAGCAACCTCTTCTACCATATGAATCCTGCAACTTGGGAAGCATCGATGTCAGTAAATTCGTTAACGAAAAAGGCGAAATGGACTGGAAAAGACTGAAGCAAACAGTGAGATTAGCCATAAGGTTCTTAGATAACGTAATCGATGCCAACGTGTACACATTACCCAAAATCGAGGAAATTACTAAAGGGAACAGGAAGATTGGCTTAGGGGTTATGGGCTTTGCTGACATGCTCATTAAAATGGGGATTAAGTATAACACTGAAGAAGGCTTGCAGATGGGAGAAAAACTCATGAAATTTATAAACACTGAATCTAAAAAGATGAGCTCAGATTTAGGTGAAGAGAAGGGAAGCTTTCCAAACTTCCATGGAAGCATCTGGGAAAATCAATTCAAAACGATGAGAAACGCCACGGTTACAACGATTGCTCCGACTGGCACTATAAGTATAATTGCTGGCTGCTCACAAGGAATCGAACCACTTTTTTCAATAGTCTATGTTCGCGAAGTTGCGGAAAGTCTAGGTAGAAGTCTCATTGAGGTGAACCCTTTATTCGAAAGCACAGCTTTGAAAGAAGGGTTTTATGATGAAAAATTGATAAAAAAAATCGCAAAAAAGACTTCAATACAGGATGTAAAAGAGATCCCAGAATACGTGAGGAGAAATTTCGTTACATCACATGATATAAGCGCTGAATGGCATGTACGTATGCAAGCAGTTTTCCAGGAGTATACCGACAATGCAGTTTCAAAAACTATAAATTTTCCTAACCGGGCCACACCAGACGACATAGACAACGCTTATTGGCTTGCTTATAAGCTAAAATGCAAAGGCATAACTGTCTATCGACATGGAAGCCGAGAGAAACAAGTTCTCCGACCTATAGAAAGCCAGGGAACCGTTGCAGATTTCAGCCTGGAATGCCCAACTTGTGTTTAACCTATTCCCAATTGCCAGGAGTAATTTAAGATTCAAAATGAATTCACGCCCTTCTTTACCTCATTTCAAAATTAGCGATGGGCAGCAAAGTACAGATCGAAAGCCACAGCAATTTTTGCATATTTCAGAGCTTGATTTCAAAACCACAATGCTTAATGGTCTTTTCGCAACCTAAAACTATTAAGGTTCCCTATTTGCAGACTAATATTAACCCCACAGCAGTGAGTGCATTTTTAATATTATTGGCCGCAGGCTCCCTTTTCACTATGCTCAGTCTAAACCAGATCAACTACATAGTACACGGTGATCTCTATAACTATGGGCTACAATTCAGCCGCATTTGGGCAACACATTACTGGGTATTCTCAGCATTAGTTTTTGCCCTATGTTGGATAAATATAACTCTATCAATAGTCGTTACTTTGCATATCTATAAGAGAAGCCGAAACCCGGCATCGGATTCTGAGCATGCTCCTCAGATAGAGAAAATTCATTCATTGGATGATTCAACGAGCCAAATGAAAGACCAGGAACGGAAAAAATTAGATGAATGCTGTAAAACGCAAGATACACCTATTCCACAAGAAGACCAGCGACAGTCAATCCTATAGGGCAATAAGATGCCCTCATAGTAAATATGCCTGTAGCTCGTGCATTCATAACATCAACGATTGAACTTTTCAGCAGCTATGCACACCAGATCAAGATAGTGATAGTCATTATTATTACTTCATAACGTTAAATTGTTCAATTCAACACCATATCTAACGACGAGCATTGACATCAAAAAAAGCTATAAAAATCTGGGTTCTCACAATTTTCGCCTTCTTATCCATCTTAGGCGGTTTACATGCTTGGATCTCTTGGCAGATTCGAGGCCTCAACAGGATTGACATTTTTTGGATCTCAATAGAAACTACTACTTACTTCATTGGAACTCTAGCAGGTGCTTTGCTTTCAATGGGCGCAATTTGTTTCACAATATTTCACGGGGAATCAATGGATTTGCACTTATATCAACTCGGTAAGGACTTTAAAGAGATACTTGATCAGAAAGGTGAGGACATCAAAGGTTCAACTGATGAAGCTCTAACAAAATTAGGCCTTAAAGAATTTCAACTAAACCAAAGCATGAAAGTCTTACAAAAAAAACTCAGTGAGTTGAACAATAAGCTAAAAGAGAACATGAGTGAAAATGAAAAATCCCTCAACGCAACACAAAGGAAGCTTCTAAGCATCGAACGCAAGATAAGCAAAATTGAAAAGATCCAGAAAGAGTTACTAGAATTAAAGAAAAAAATATTCGCGATGGAGTCAGTTAAAAAAGAACTGAAGAACATCCAAGCCATCATAACGAAGATTAACGCTGTTCCGGAGCCTTACTTGCTTAGCACTGATGGAATAAAGGTGCTTGAGAATAATATATTAAAGCGAAGTACAGTTCAACGGTTAAAACGATGTGGTATTAAGACAATTGAAGACCTATTGTTAAAAAGCCCTTTGGAAGTAGCATTAACAAAAGCCATGTCTGAGACTGAGGCTAAAAGCTTGCAAAGCATAATACAATTATTAATGACGCCTGGGGTTCAATATGATGACGCCATACTTCTCATGAAAAGTGGTGTGAGTTCCAAACAGGAACTATCACTTCAGGATCCTTTCAACCTTGGCTCTAGAATTTCGAAGACTGCTGAACTTTATATTGAAGAGGGTAAAATCAAAGAAAAAGAAAAGCCAACCTTAGAAGAAATCGCTGATTGGATCAAATTGGCAAAAACTCATTGATTTATTAGCAACCCCTTTTATACTTTCCAGAAAACGTAAGCTGCGGAAACAGGATTATATGGCATCGTTGGCAGACAGATCATCGATAACACAGATTCCTTGTGAGAAGCATTTCTCGATGACTAATCGTCTTTTCTTTCTTGCTCACTAACCCAAAAAGATTCAGTTTTACCTTCTTTGTTGATTATGTACTCTTTCTTGAAGATAGGAGCTTCTTTTTTATATAGTTCAACTGCTTCTTGCAAAATGGGGAACAATTCTCTTCTGTGGGCACCTGCCACCAATACATAAACGAGTTCTTCGCCTACATTGAATTCACCCAGTAGATGATGAATCTGCACATCGATTATCCCATCTCTTCTATTTAGGTCGTTGCATATTCTTTCTAGAACTTCATTTGCTTTCTCCTCGTAAGCCTCTAATTCTAACTTCTTGACTTTTCTTTTGTCTTTGGTTTCATTCCTGACAAAACCAATGAATAATGCAATACCCCCCGCTTTGTGGAAGTCTTTATTTGCTTTAGCGGTTTGAATAATATCATAAAGTCCCAGAGCGCCTTTCTTGTAAACACCCGCTCTTCTTGCCAATGTTTTCACCCTCACATGTTTGGTGATTTGGCCTTTAGTAAAGCTTTGTCAATCTTGGAAGCTCATCACAGTTTCATATACTTGAATAAAACTGATCGCCAAAATTACAGGCATAGCTCCCAAATGAAAGCTAGAAAAAAATCCGCATCTCGCCCTTATTATTTTCATTAATATAAAAGAGCGAAGGCAACAATGAGAGGTGCAAATTCCGACGCCACAAGTGACATCACTGTAATCATCGTATTCAGCGAGGGACCAGCGGTGTCTTTGAATGGATCGCCTACAGTGTCGCCCACGACCGCGGCTTTATGAGCATCTGAGCCCGTCCCCCCCAGCTCTCCAGCCTCGATATATTTCTTGGCATTGTCCCATAATCCGCCTGAGTTAGCCATTAATAGAGCAAAGATTAAACCCGAGAAAATACTGCCACCCAGATAACCCCCAAGAGCCTGGATGCCCCCGAATTCGTAGGGAGGGCCTATTGACTCTGCAATGAATTGGCCAACAAAGCCAACTGCCAAAGTAGCAACGATGATAATAGTACTAGGAGGCAACAACTCCCTTAACGCTCCTTTTGCTGCAATATCCACACATCTCGCGTAATCCGGCTTTACTCCTTCTTTTCCCTCTTTCAAACCCGGGATCTCTCTAAACTGTCTTCGAATTTCTTTTATCATTCGAAAGGCGTTTTTGCCAACACCTAGCATTACCATAGCAGAAAACAATGCAGGCATAGCAATGCCAATGAGAGCACCAGTGAAAACAAATGGGTTCATAAGGTCAAAAATAATTATGCCAGCCTCTCGTTGGACAATTGCCTGATACGCAGCAAGTAACGATATGACCGTAAGTCCAGCTGCGCCTATAGCAAACCCCTTTGTTATAGCTTTAGCTGTGTTACCCGCAGCGTCAAGGCGATCTGCAATGTCAATCACCTCTTCTTCCATTCCTGCTTGTTCAGCGATTCCTTTAGCATTATCAACTATTGGACCATATGCATCACCAGCTACGATCATACCGACTATCGACAACATTCCAACAGCACTCATCCCTACTCCGTATACACCAAATCCTGGCCCAATACCGAGTTCACAAATGAAGAATGCCACTGCAGATCCAATACCTATACCTAAAAGGGGAGGGAACATGCTGATTAATCCATAGGAGAATCCCGAGATTATGTTAATTGCTGCGCCTGTCTGAGACGACTCTGCCGTTCTTTTTGCAGGCATTCGGTCAATAGAAGTGAAGTAATCGGTTGTAATACCAATTATTATGCCTGCAACCAACCCCACTGTAAGGGCACCCCAAATCGCTAAAGGAAACTCCAAGACATAGGTGACTATAAATGTGAGACCGATTAGAACGACGCAGGTGAAGTATGTTCCCCAATTAAGAGCCTTTCCTGGATTGCCCTTCTTGCCCACTCTCACTATGGCTACTCCAATAAGAGAAGCTATAACACCTAGGCCAGCGAATATCAAAGGTAGACTCACGAGGTTTTCGCGTGGAGTGACTAGACTAAGCCCCTCACCCAAGATCATTACCGCTACTATACTAGCTACATATGAGTCAAACAGATCAGCACCCATGCCTGCCACATCACCCACATTGTCCCCAACGTTATCTGCGATTACCGCAGGATTTCGTGGGTCGTCTTCTGGGATACTCATCTCAACCTTCCCAACCAAGTCCGCACCTACATCAGCTGTTTTAGTGTAGATGCCACCTCCAGCTTTAGCAAATAAAGCCATTGCGCTTGCTCCAAAGCTAAAACCTAGTACAAGTTCAGGTTTACCTGTGGAAAAATAAATAACTGATATTCCCAGGAGAGCTAAACCCACTACAGAGAGCCCCATGACTGCTCCACCTCGAAAGGCTATCGGGAAAGCTTTGTTCAAACCTTTTCGAGCAGCATAAGCAGTTCTTACATTAGCTCGAATGGCGACCTCCATGCCTAGAAAACCTGCGAGAGCAGAGCAAACTGACCCAAAAATATAAGCCGGGCCTATCTCAATCCCCTTACCTAGAAAAATCCCGATAGCAATAGTTAAAATCACAGCCATGATCACCACAAAGATGGCTAAAGCTATATACTCTCTTCTAAGAAAAGCCCTAGCACCCTCCTTAATCGCCTCCGAGATTTCTAGCATTCTGGGCGTTCCAGTGCTTCTACTATTGACGTAGAAGTACAGATACACGGAAAAGAAGACAGCAGCCAAAGCTGCTATGGGTGCAATTAGAATCCACACCATAATTTGTTTCCCCTTTAGATAGCTTCAAGACCATCATCATCCTTTTAACATTTTCGAAAAATCTCGCATCCTCCTCATTAATAATGCGATCCATTCTATTTCCTTTGGAGCTTCTTTAGGCGCCTCACTAATCATGGATAGCCTAAATGCATTGATTTCGTTAAAATCTGCGAAGAAGGGTCAACAAAGGGAAAGTTTTATTCTGAAGGCTTCCTCTTCCTAAAACCCTGAATCAGAGTTGTAGAGCAATGTCAAAACAAACCAAGTGGGTAAAAGAAGATCCTAATAACAAGTTTGTCTTTTGGCCAAGTGAGGAAATGAAGAAAAAAGCCTGGATAAGCGATGAATCAATTTATGAAGAAGCAGCAAAAGACCCTGTGAGTTTTTGGGCTGAAAGAGCAAAAAAGGGGTTAGAGTGGATCCAATTATGGACAGAAACATACCAATGGAATCCTCCACATTATAAATGGTTTATTAATGGTAAAATAAACGCTTCCTATAACGCTGTGGATCGCCATAACAAAACATGGCGAAAAGACAAAGCAGCAATTATCTGGGAGCCAGAACCAGTAAACGAGCCAAAAAGAGTGTTAACTTATAAAGATCTTTATCGTGATGTAAATAAGTTCGCCAATGTTCTGAAAACCTTAGGCGTCAAAAAAGGCGACTGTGTTGGAATCTATTTGCCTATGATTCCAGAAGTTCAGATTGCCATGCTTGCTTGTGCCCGTATAGGAGCAATTCACAGTGTAGTCTTTTCGGCTTTTAGCGGAGAATCCCTGAACAACAGAATGGTGGATGCAAAGGCAAAGATATTGGTCACTGCGGATGGCTATCATCGAAGAGGCAAAATTATCAATCTCAAAGTCAATGCTGACATTGGGGTAAGAAACACCCTGGTAAAGCATGTCATTGTCTTCAAACGGGCGAATAATGAAGTCAACATGGTTGAAGGGAGAGACCTTTGGTGGCACGAATTGATGGAAGAGGCTCCAATTTATTGTGAACCTGAAGTGATGGATAGTGAGAGTACACTTTTCATCCTGTACACAAGTGGTACTACTGGAAAACCGAAGGGCATAGTCCATGATACAGGTGGTTACTTGACAGTTGCATATTTGACAGCCAAATGGGACTTCGATCTTCACGATGATGATATATTCTGGTGCACTGCTGACATAGGTTGGATAACGGGACACACATACTCTTGCTATGGACCGCTGCTTAATGGTGCAACTATCCTAATCTACGAGGGTGCGCTGAACTTTCCTGAAGTTGATAGATGGTGGGAAATTGTTGAAAAATATGGGGTCACGATATTCTATACCGCACCTACAGCGATACGCATGATGTTGAGGTGGGGTGAGGAGTGGCCAAAGAAACATGATCTCAAAAGCATACGTCTCCTTGGGACTGTTGGCGAACCAATCAACCAAGATGCTTGGATGTGGTATTTCAACCACATTGGTAATGGAAGATGTCCTGTCATAGATACATGGTGGCAAACTGAAACAGGAGCCACACTTATCAACGCGTTGCCAGGTATTGGTCCTTTTATTCCTACAGTTGCAGGAAGAAGTTTCCCTGGCACAACTCATGACATCTTAGATGAAACTGGGCAACCAGTTAAGATCGGTGAAGGTGGATATCTTGTTCAGAAAAGCCCTTTCGCACCAGGAATGTTAAGAGGAATATATAGAGATCCAGAAAGATACAAGGCGCAATACTGGAGCATATACGGTGACAGGATTTACTATACAAGTGATGGAGCTATATGGTGGGACGATTTGGGTAATATTCGGCTAACGGGAAGAGTGGATGACGTGATGAAGGTTGCAGGTCATAGGCTTTCAACAGCTGAGGTGGAAAATGCGTTGACCCAACATATCTCGGTTGCAGAATGTGCTGTAGTTGCTGCGCCCCATGATGTAAAAGGTGAAGTTCCGATTGCCTTTGTTGTTTTGAAGCAAGATGTATCGCCCTCACATACACTTGAGAATGCGCTCTTTAACCAAGTTGTAAGAGTAATTGGACCTACTGCGAAACCAGCAAGAATTGTGTTGACCGACGCATTACCAAAAACTAGAAGCGGGAAAATCATGCGGAGGATTCTGAAAGCCTTGGTAAAGGGTGAAATGATTGGCGACGTATCAACTTTGATGAACCCAGAAACAGTTGAAGACCTTAAGAAAAAAGTTAATCAAACAGACTAGCTTTATGCCTGTGTGGCGATACATACTTGCTTTATATAAAAAGTGGTGGCTGTGGCTGGCTACTCACTAAAATCATTGCGAAAGGAGAAAGGAGAATACTGCCTTCCACAACCCCCAAGTGGAACTAAGTTCTATAGCTAACTTCTATATAAAACTTTCATTAAAAACAATCAGTTTGAGATATCAATAGGCTTTCAATAAATGTATTTATGCAGACTGCTATTTCCATCTTCTAAAATAATACATGCATGCCTGAATTGTGCAGTTCCTGAGAGAAGGGTGGAAAAGGCGACTAGTGTATTTGTTTTTTTCGAAGATACATTACGGATGTAATTATAATTAATATGGCTGTAATGAAAACAGCCAGAAGAATATAGATTGAGGGCCACTCTCCTTCGATGGTGATTGTGATAATACCACTTTCTGTAGGTAGCGTCTCTAAATCACCTGGCCAAGAAGTTTTTATCTCATACTCCCCTACATCTGTAGTTTTCCAAGTGTAAGAATACCCACCATCTATGGTAGTGACAACTGTGTCCAAAATAGTCCATGTTCCATTCAAGGGTCGATATTGAATTGTCACGTTGACATTTATTCGTACAGGATTAAGAGTTCCATTTATCACTATATTTGAGCCTATTGAAACGGTTGTATGATCCACATTGATAGAAAGATTGCTTGGATTTCTCATTATGACAATTATGGACGTTTCGGAGCTGTTTGCGGATTTAGTTATTTCGTCTCCTAACCAGCCTGCTTTGATTCTAAAGTTCCCTGCCTTAGTGGTTAGCCATTCAA
Organism: Candidatus Bathyarchaeota archaeon; assembly: GCA_020351305.1. Classification (GTDB taxonomy): domain Archaea; phylum Thermoproteota; class Bathyarchaeia; order Bathyarchaeales; family SOJC01. Next base: position 985,392 of record CP070730.1, on the reverse strand, counting down.
AGGAATAAGAGCTGTTCTCGTAGGATTGAATTGCTCGTAATATTGTCCACGGCTCATTAGTAGAACGATGCCATATTGTTACATTCACGAAGGGTCGCATTGGTTCGATATATCCACTTATAGTTACTGTTGAACCAACATGCATTACTATAGGCTCAACTTTCATAGAAATTCGGCTAAACAGCTTCTGGACTATTAGCGTCTCTATTAGGCTCTCTGTAGCGAGGATACTCGAGTTCCCTGACCAATCTGTCTTAAGCTCATATGTCCCCTCCATTGGCTTCACCCATATGTAAGAATATGTCCCATCTGGATGTGTGGGAACTGTTTCAAGCGTTTGCCAAATTTCCTCGCCCTGAGGGCGACAATGAATAGTAATATTAACTCCATGTAATTTTGGCCATAGAGCACCATATATTAACGCGTCTGCCCCTGGCTTGATTGTTTTGGTTCTTACTGCCAGGAATAGTGCACTACCATTAGCTCGTGGTGCTATAAGAGGATACTTGTCTTGATGGTAAGGCAATTCAATTACATATGGAGTATCGCCTATGCCATCGCTTCCAGTTTCATTTTGGTATATTCCATGATAAATATCCGCGTTAGTGAAGTTATAGTCGCTCCAATAGTTGCCACCAGAGGGATAGCCAGAATCCCAAAATATATCCGAGTTCGCTGCTGCGGCATTGATCGTAGTGTTAGGTGCAACGGTGTTGTCAACTAAGATATTATGGTAAACAATACTGTTGTTTGAAGAGTCAAACCAGATGCCGAATATATTATTTCTACTGACATTATTCCTCCAAAGAATGCAGTTAATTGAGCTTTGCAGCCCCATGCCAAAGAAACCATTCTCAACTGCAGTGTTCTGGACTAACGCAACATTTCGAGAAGCATTGGCGCTAATGCCATATTGATTTGGGTTGTTGGTTGCAATGTTCTTGTAGACAATGGAGCTCCGACATGAGTTAATGAAGATGCCTCGATCTCTGTTAGCAGTTGAGTTGTTTTCAGCGACAGTGCAATTTTCAGAATTGTAAAGCACGATGCCATCTATATTGTTGAGAGCTTTGTTTCTGCAAATGCTAACGTTGGAGACGTTTTCAACAAGAATTCCATAAGTGCCATTTCGAGTGGTTAAATTAATGATTTGGGTGTTGCTCGCAGTCACGGATATAATTGAGCCACTACCTCCCCCATCAACAACGGTGGTTCCCGCTTGTTCCCCTATTAGCGAGATAGACTTGTTTACAACTACATGCTCATTATATACCCCACTTTGCACGAAAATTGTGTCACCTGGGACTGCTTCGTTAATGCCTTCTTGTATTGTAGTATAGTTGTTGGGAATGTATATTACGCGATTGTTCTGGGTATCAAATGAGGATATTGGCAGAGAATTCCATGCAAGGTATTGTATAGAAAGGCATAGCAGAATTAGAACTACCTTACTTTTCATGGTTGGAGAGCTCCTACGCACTATAAGAATATGATATTATTTAATGTTGACCAAAAATCGCTAAACTCATAAAAATCACATTTTTTCAGGTGCAATAATGCCTAGTAAGCTCAGCGAGTTCCTAAGTACTATACTGACCGCCTTAACTAAACCTAATCTAGCCTCACTTAATGCTTCAGGTTTTGCCTTTATCACGGGGAAGGCAGTATAAAAGCTGTTGAACTTGTCCGCCAAAAGGTTAGCATGATCAGCGATAGTATTGGGTTTAAAATTTTCCGCAGAAATAATGAAAACCTCTGGGTAGCGCGCTAACTCCCAAATGATATCATGTTCCAATGGTTTTGTAAGCAAAGAGTAATCAAATTTTTTCGGTGTTTCTTTTACTCTTCTTAAGATGCTGCGAGATCTGGCATATGAATACTGGATATAAGGTGCGCTGTTTCTTTCAAAATTAATTACTCTATCCCACGTAAAAACCACTCGTTTTGTGGGATCAACTTCAATAAGAGCGTATTTGAGAGCTCCAATTCCAACTATCCTCGAAATTCTCTCTTTTTCCTCTTTGGAGAGTTGAGGAGATCGTTTTTCAACTTCTTCACGAGCTCTCTTTACTGCTTCTTTCATTACTTCGTCAAAAGTTATGTAGCGACCTCGACGACTAGACATTTTATATCCAGGGAGTGTTACGAGATTGTGGGCAAAGTGAGTTAAGTTCTTTGCATGGTTAGCGTATCCTAATGCCCATAACGCCAGTTTTAATTGTTGTTGAGGTAGTTTTTGCTCCATACCGACAACATTGATAACTTTATCAGCTTTTCTGAACTTCCATAAGGAATATGGGATATCTCGGGTTGTATAGAGTGTTGTACCATCGGCTCTTGTTAACGTTAGAGAAGGGATCTCATGATCATCTTTTATGCCAAGCATATGTTTCAACTTGTAGTCTTCTGCAACCTTGTCGGCGTCAAATTCCAGGACAGGTCCTTCCTGAAAAGCGTAGCCAGTTTTTTTAAGGGCCTTCAAGGTCTTGGTAACATCGCTATTCCAGGTGAATTCGCTTTCCCAATCCCAAGAATCAAAAAAAATCTCTGCATTTGTAAGAGTTTCCTTTATGCCATCTAACGAAAGTTGGCAAACCTCACGGACTAATCCTTTGGCTTCTTCTTCGCCAGCTTCATAGGCTTGATTGAGTTTGTTGATTAGATTTTCAGTGTCTTTATCTTCACTTATCTTCTCTAGAAGCTCAGTGAAAAGTCTTGGGTGCTTTCCCTTCAGTTCAGCAGCAATGGATGACCAATCTTCCAGTTGCATTTGCAGTTTTTGCTTGATTTCGGTGGATACATTCCGTTGTTTTTCCAGTGCTAGTTTTAGTCTGATTATCTCAATAATACAACTAGTCAAGGTGTATATCAGGCCAATTTCGTGGTCTGGCTTTTCTTTAAGAGAAGGTCTTCCAAGCTTTTTATATCCATAGGCAACCACGGCAGTTTGGCGACCCACATCGTCTATATAGAAATGACGGAAAACTGCGTGTCCACGTGCGGCTAGTATACGTGCAAGAGCATCCCCTAAAATAGGATTTCTCGCTTTTCCAATGTTAATCGGAGATATTGGATTTGCGCTTGTATGCTCAACGATGACATTTTTTGGTTTTTCTGTTTGGACATGACCATAAGCATCATTAAGAGCTAAAGTGGAATCTATCGTTATCTTTGAAAGCTCAGCGAAGTTTGCATAAAAATTGATATATCCTGTACCCGCAAACTTAGCTGCACTCATTAGCGGAAAATCCTTCACATCAATGGAACTCACTATTTGTTTTGCTAAGCTTCGCGGTTGTTGCTTTATTTTTTTTCCGATTTCAAAGGAGATTGTTGAGGTCAATTCCCCAAACTCAGGGCTAGGTGGGGCATCCAAAGAGAACGATATAGCAGGGATAGAGAGGTGAAGCGTTGCAATAGAATTTTGTAGCGCCATCTGGCATTCTTTCAGAAAGTCGTTATAAGGGTTAGTTGATACCATGGCTCAACACTTGCGAAAGCCTAACAGTCTCACAAACTTTGCTGAAAACCCTCTTATACCGTGGCTAATAAATCGTTTGACTAATCATGAAAACTCGCAATCAAGCAGCGGTTCTTTAACTATGTCCTCAGCAACCTTGAGGGGACGTTGTCCAAACCTAGGCTTGCCTTTTTTCCAGCTGTTTTTTGTACTACCCAGTGCAGCACTTCATGACCCAAGATGTCTTCGATGTTACCATCAGAGTCACCAAAAATATAGATCATTCCGTTGCCTGTGTCATAAATACCATAAATTGGCGGGAAACAGAATTGAATCTGCAAGTTTTTACGCATCTTCTGTACCCTTCAATATATACGGAGACATGAAGAAAATATATCCATATTTACGAATTGCAAAATATTTCCACAACCGATACAGTCAAAGGGCATAAGTGGCTAAGGAAATGAATGAGTGAACCTGAACTCTCTTTATTTCGAGTAGCAAAAGTATGGCAGGCCCGTGGGGATTTGAACCCCAGGTTTCCGGCTTTCACCCTCTTGCTAGACCGGAGGCTTACACACCACGTCAGAGGTTCGGTGCCTTAATCCTGACTGGGCTACGGGCCTCTCATGTATTGAATCATGAATCGAGAAAAATTGCCATGTTAGTTTAGACTCCAGTAATCTCTTCGTTCATCCACCATGCTTTCTTTTTCCCCATTTTCTCTCTTGGGCAATATTGGACTATTGGCTTTCCAAGCTGTTTCCGTGAAAGCTTTTGAATTCTTCGGAGTCTATTGAGGATAAACCATCGATTGGTTTTTAAATATTCAGCAAGCTCAGTGGTTGTTGCACCTTTGTAATGTGAAATGTAATCAACAATTTTATGATCCATATCATCAATGCAGAAAGCATGAGGGTTGATATTTCCCTGATCATATGTGAGTACTTCAAGTTTTGCTAGGTATTTCATAGTTTCAGAAAAATCAGCTTCTAGTTTACTCACCCGTTCTTCAAGCCTTAAAATCTTGTCGGGTCTCGGGACCTTCTGCAACCTTTCCATAATAGCGTCTCTAATAAAGGCACTTCTTTCACCTTCAGAGACACGCAAAACGAACTCTTTGTAAACCTCCTCAGGAATCTTTGTAGAGACAGTTGTCGACTTCCCCAAGACATATTCCCCAATGAATGTTCGTCATATTTTGCTTGATTCTAATAAAGTTATTCTGCGTATCGATAAGGCCCAAACGCTTCATTTAATGTAATTAATGCGGCGAGTCTGCAGGCCTAAGCTTAACCTAGACCTTGATCGATCAATCAATTTGATTCACGAGAACATCACTGACTATTCTTGTTCCATAAAGGAATGCATACAGCCGATCTGACTCACTAGGCACCAGACATGTTGGCCATTAGTAAACAGAAGCTATTCAAAACGAAGACAACTACTACTCTTACTCTTAACGATGAAGCAATTCTAAAGGAAAGTTTATATAAATTGTGCATCCCTTTCGGTAGTTAGTTTCAAACACGCGGAGACTCAAGATGTCAAAGGAATTTCGCTACATCACTCGAATAGCCGAAACAGACTTAGATGGTGCCCTCGAGGTAACCCGAGCAATCTCAAAAATCAAAGGAATAGGAATTAGCATGGCTAGTGCAATCGCAAAAAAAAGTGGAGTAGCCTTAGGAAGCCGGCTAGGATTTCTTTCAGAGCAGGACTTAGAAAAACTAGAAGATATAATTAAAAATCCAGTCAAATATGGCTTTCCCAATTGGTTACTCAACCGTCAAAAAGATTTAGAAACGGGAAAAAACTTGCATCTCACAGGATCCAACCTCGTTCTTCAGAAAAAAACAGACATAGACCTAATGAAAACTACAAAATCATGGAAAGGCTACCGTCACTCTTATGGGCTTAAGGCACGTGGGCAAAGAACCAAAACAACTGGAAGAAAAGGGAAAGCCATAGGCGTTAGAAAGAAAAGGAGACCAATGGGAAGGTAAAGGCTTTGGGAGATCCAAAAAAACAACGTAAAAAATTCGAAACTCCTAGGTTTCCATGGAGAACAGATATACTAGGATCCGAGCTTAAGCTGCTTGGTCAATATGGTCTTCGCAATAAAAGAGAATTGTGGCGCCACAAAACAATGCTCTCAAAATTCCGAGGCTCAGCACGCTCTATATTGGGCATGCCCGAGAGAGAAGGAGCAAAATCGAAAGAACAGCTTCTAAACAGACTCGACAGACTCGGAATACTCCCCGAAACAGCTGTTCTAGATGATGTATTGGATTTAATGATAGAAGATATCCTCGAAAGGAGACTGCAATCGCTTGTATTCCAAAAAGGTCTAGCTAAATCAGTATATCAAGCTCGTCAACTCATAACGCATGGGCACATAGCCATAAGTGGCAGAAAAGTAAACTCCCCAAGCTATTTGGTTTTAAGAGAGGAGATAGCTCACATTGAATATTCCCCTACTAGTGCACTCATAAACTCAAATCATCCGTTACGTAGGAGTCTGATGAGTATACCTTCCACAACAGAAACTGAAGAATCTCCAGGAGAATAGCACATCATGAGTAGAAGAACTGAAAAATGGGGTGTCGTTCATATATACAGCTCATATAACAACACAATAGTCCATGTGACAGATATATCAGGAGCAGAGACAATTTCTAGAACCAGCGGAGGCATGTTTGTAAAAGCAGATCGGTTGGAATCTTCACCTTATGCTGCCATGCGTGCTGCAACCGCAGCTGCCTCAACCGCGAGAGAAAAGGGTATAACAGCTATACATATTACAGTAAGAGCCCCAGGAGGTTCAAGCGCTAGAACACCCGGTCCAGGGGCGCAGGCAGCAATACGTGCTTTAGCGAGGGCAGGATTTCGCATAGGTCGCATTGAAGAGGACACACCTATCCCGCATGATGGAACCCGACGAAAAGGTGGTCGAAGAGGAAGAAGGGTATAATTGCGTTGAGAAAGGATTGTAGACCTTGTGAACATACAAATCATAAAGAAGAATGACATTTCCTTGCGTTTACTTATTGAGGACACCAACGCTGCCTTCATGAATACATTGCGAAGAATAGTAACTTCCGAGGTACCTTCTATGGCGATAGATGACGTAGTTATCATAGAGAACTCATCCACGCTTCAAGATGATTTCCTTGCTCATCGAGTTGGACTTGTACCATTGAAAACAGATTTAGACACTTACAATTTACCTGAAGACTGTACATGTAAAAGCGAGTTTGGATGCAACCTATGTCGTGTCTCGTTGGCGTTAGAAGCGGAAACAGAAGACCATACAATAACAGTCTATTCCAGCCACTTCAAATCAGAGAATCCAGTAGTAGTCCCAGTAAGTGACAGAATTCCTATTGCAAAGCTGGCACCATCACAAAAAATTAGGCTGGAGGCCTATGCGCGACTCGGAAAGGGCAAAGACCACGCAAGATGGCAACCTGTCTCCATGTGTGCCTATAAATATTTACCCATTGTTATTGTAAACACGAAACTTTGTGATTTGTGTGGCGACTGCATAAAGATATGCCCAAAAAACATTCTGACTAAAGCAGGAGACAAGATTGAAATTCGAAATGTTCTTGACTGTACTTTATGTCAAGACTGTATCGATGCTTGCAAAAAGAACCCCAAAGCACTAGAAGTAAGTTGGAACGAAAACTCGTTTATCTTTGAAATTGAATCCACGGGGGTTCTTACTCCAGAGAGAATTCTAAAGGGGGCCCTCAGTATTCTAGAAGGAAAGTTAAAGGAATTCTTAGATCAGTTGGTAGTGAAATAATTTTGAGAAAAATAAGTTCTAGTAACCCTCATCTCCTAAAGCTTATCCGTTTTCTCAGGAAGGCTGCGAAGGAAAATAATGCAACAATATGGAGTTATGTGGCTAATACTTTAGCGAAGCCAAGAAACAGACGAGCATCAATAAACTTAAGCCAAATAAACCGTCACACTGAGAAAGACCAAGTAGTAGCGGTTGGTGGCAAAGTGCTAGGTGCTGGAACAATTCGTCATCCCGTAACAGTTGCAGCTTTCGAATTTTCAGTTACAGCAGAGAAAAAAATAAAAATAGCTAAAGGTAGATGCCTAACGCTTCCAGAATTAGTGAAAGAAAATCCTACAGGTTCAAACATTAAAGTCATCAGGTAGAAACTATGAAATCGCAAAATGCAATTGATACTATTATCGACGCGAACAATCTGATACTTGGTAGAATGGCAACTGTTGTGGCAAAGCGTCTTCTTCAAGGCGAAATTGTAACAATACTTAACGCTGAGAAAGCAATAATATCTGGAAAAAGACTTAGCAGAGTAAAAGAAGCAAAGGAAAAATTGGAGATCGGTCACCCTAGAAAGGGTCCATTTTTCCCTAGACGACCCGACAGATTCGTGAAACGCACAATCCGGGGAATGCTTCCTCGGAAAAAGCCAAAAGGCAAGGATGCATATGAAAGGCTGCGTGTTTTCATCGGAGTCCCTCAAGAGCTTAGAGACAAACCAGTGGAAACAATATCAGGTGCAAAAGCTGAGAAGCTAAAATGTCCTTATATAACAGTAGGCGAGTTAGCCAAGGAAATTGGATGGGTCTCAACAGGTGAATAATATGGCAGTCTCAAAAAAAGTCATAATAATCAGCGGGAAAAGAAAAACATCGGTAGCCCGTGCAACAATAAGAGCTGGCAGAGGGAGAATTCGGGTAAACAACTTTCCTCTTGAAGTTTTCGAGCCTAAAATTGCTCGATCAAAAATGACAGAACCTTTTCTTCATGTTGCTGATGAAATTCGAACAAAAATTGATATAGATATAAGAGTTTCAGGAGGAGGCTATATGGGGCAAGCAGAAGCTGCAAGGATGGCTATTGCAAGGGCACTTTTCCGATGGACAAAAAGCAAGCATCTGCAGTCATCTTTTATAGAATATGATCGAACAATGCTTGCTGGCGATCCACGACGAAAGGAGCCTAAAAAATTTGGGGGCCCTGGCGCACGTGCAAAACGCCAGAAAAGCTATAGATAGAAAAATGGGTGATTCAGAATGATTGTTCCTGTCCGTTGCTTCACATGTGGTAAACTCCTTGGCGATAAATGGGAGGAATTTTCGAGACGAGTAAGAGAAGGAGAAGACGCGAGCAAAGTTTTAGATGATCTCGGCATAAACCGTTATTGCTGCAGAAGAATGCTTCTCTCTCATGTAGAGATTATTGATGAAATCATCAAATTTCACGAAGCTGGAAAAAACTTGAGACCACCATAAGAGGAGAAGTGCGGAGGTTTGTCCACACAAATTGAAAAAGTCGTGGCTCGTAAAATTTTCAATAGCCGCGGGGAAGAAACAATTGAAGTGGACATAGAGACAAAATCGGGCTTTGGACGAGCAGCAGCGCCAGCTGGGGCGAGTAAGGGTTTCGCGGAAGTTGCGTATTACCCAAAAGGCGGCATAGACGTAGCTATAAAAATTGTTGAGAAATCAATCGAACCGAAACTAGTTGGCCTAGAGGCTAATCAACAAGAAGAAATCGATTCTCTTCTTCACGAAATCGATGGAACCAAGGATTTCAAAAGAATAGGAGGAAACACTGCTTATGCCATTTCCTTGTGTGCTGCCAAGGCAACATCTGACTCTTATAATGAACTGTTATATTAATATCTTGGAGGTTATCTTGCTTATGAGCTCCCATTTCCTTTGGGAAATGTCTTGAGCGGGGGAAGACATGCGCATGGTAGAGCTCCCGACATCCAGGAATTTTTAGTACTGCCTATTAATGCAAAGTCATTCTGGGATGCTGCAAAGGCTAATGTAACTTTTCATCGAGAAGTTGGAGAAATCCTCCGTAAAACCAAGAGAACGTTCACAAGTGGAAGAAGCGATGAAGGCGCATGGATTGCGGATATAGATGATGTTAACGCCCTTGAACTAATGGTGCAAGCATGCGATGAAGTCTCAAAGCAACTCGGATTTGAGTGTAGAATAGGGATGGATATTGCTGCCTCAACACTCTGGAACTCCCAGCAAAAATGTTATGTTTATACTCATGAAAAAATGAAAAGAACACCTGAAGAACAGGCGGAATATGTTCTGGGATTAATAGAAAAGTATAACCTAATATATGTGGAAGACCCCTTCCACGAAGAGGATTTTGGAAGCTTCGCTTGGTTGGCAAAGACAGCCACGGATTGCCTTATTTGTGGAGACGATCTATTCGTTACAAATGTGGAACGACTAAGGAGGGGCATAAAAGTAGGTGCAGCTAACTCAATAATAATAAAGCCTAATCAAATTGGAACCCTCACGGATGCTTGGGAAGCTGCAAAAGCAGCAAGAGAGGCACTTTATATACCTATTTTATCACACAGATCAGGCGATACCGTGAATGCTGAGATTGCCCATTTAGCGGTAGCCTTTCACTGTCCAATTATAAAAACAGGCGTCATTGAAGGGGCTCGAATTTCCAAAATCAACGAGCTCATTAGGATAGAGGACACTCTTGGAAAAAGATCGAGAATGGCTGAAGTTCCATTTAAGGAGAAAAACATCATTGTCAGATAAAATCGATATATCAAAAAAAGAGAGCAATCCAGAAAAGAGTTTGCAGGAAGAAAGCGACGAAGAAATTTTGGATACAGATGATGAAGAAGAGCTTCTACTACCACGCGATACCTTGCTTTCTGCTGGAATTCACATTGGAACAAGGATGAGAACAAAAGATATGGATAATTTCATCTATCGTGTAAGACCTGACGGTCTGTTTGTGTTAGATGTCAAGAAGACAGATGAGCGAATACGTATTGCAGCAAAGTTTCTTTCCAGATTCGAGCCAGCCAGAATTGCTGTTGTAGCAGCTCGATTATATGCGCGTTATCCAGCGAAGAAGTTCTGCGAAGTAACGAAGGCAACACCTATTGTTGGAAGATTTGTCCCAGGACTCTTTTCAAATCCTTTATATTCAAATCGCCTTGAACCCGCAGTTATTATCGTTTCTGATCCAAAGGCTGATGCCCAAGCCGTGGAGGAAGCTGGAATTATGGGCATACCGGTTATAGCGTTGTGCAGCACCGATAATGAATTTACTGGCGTGGACTTCGTAATCCCAACAAACAACAAGGGCAGAAGAGCCTTAGCAATCATATATTGGATGTTTGCTAGGCAAGTGCTTCGTGAGAGGGAAGAGTTGGCACCTGACAAGGATATAGATTTGTCTATTGATGACTTTGAAGCAAAAATATCTCGAGTAGAAATGTGAGGGCACTCACGTGAAAGTGAGACATCCCAGTCAAGCTGGGAGCTTCTATGCAGATAATGCAAATGACTTGAAAAAGCAGATAGAAATCAGTTTCACACATAAACTAGGCCCAGGGAAAACTCCAATTGCGCAAAAAGGGCCAAGGAACATTGTTGGTCTAATCTGTCCTCATGCTGGATACGCATATTCAGGTCCAGTAGCCGCCCATTCATATCATAGATTAGCTGCTGATGGTAAACCAGATGTCATTGTGATTTTTGGACCAAACCATTTTGGCAAAGGGAGTGGCCTGGCTGTTATGACTGAAGGAGCTTGGCGAACGCCTCTAGGAGATGTGCAGATTGACGAAGAAATTGCAAAGAAAATCTTACACCAATCAAAAATCATCGATGTAGATGATTTGGCTCATTTACATGAGCATTCAATTGAGGTTCAGCTTCCTTTTCTTCAATATCTATACGGCTCAGCATTAAAATTCGTACCCATTAGCTTTCTAATGCAAGATTTTGAATCTAGCTGCGAAGTAGGTCAAGCAGTTGCCGAAGTCTTAAAGGGGAAAAATGCACTGATAATTGCATCTACAGACATGAGTCACTATGAGCCCTATGAAACAGTAGAAAAAAAAGATAGGAAAGCGCTTGATGCCTTGGAAAAATTAGATGAGAGGGAATTTTATTCGATCGTTGAAAGCTACCACATAACTGCATGTGGATACGGACCTGTTGTAGCACTTACTGCTTCAGCAAAACATCTTGGAGCAGAGAAATGTCAAGTCCTCTGTTACAAAACCAGTGGAGACATCACTGGAGACTTTTCAAGCGTGGTTGGCTATGCTTCAGCGATATTCACATTAAAATAAGGGCTAAATAACACGCGGTGTATTAGGAATTAATCCATTTTAACCATTGCAGGCATACACTGACTGAAGCGGCTCTCTAGCTAGCTTTCCTATTGGTCCTCTAGAAAGTGTTAATTTGTTTCCTGCTACTAATCCTTATTTAGGGATGTTTACATGGGACATGGCTCTGGTTTTGGAAAAACTATCCTTTTTAACGAACACTTTGTAGTGTATGGAATCCCCGGAGTTGTCTCTGCAATTGAACTTACTGCTTCTGCTGAGGTAAGAAGAACAGAAAAAGGAATTAACATAAAGGATGAGAGAAAAGGAGCAATAGGATACACACAGAAGAAGCTGACCCAGCAAAAGGATTCGATTAGCCGAATACTCAAAGCTCTGGGCTTAGAACCCGAACTAGCATCTTTAGAGATTTTATTAGGAGGGGAGCTCCCTGGTTTTAGTGGAATTGGCGCGTCGGCTGCTAGTAGCGTCGCTATTGTTAGAGCGATCGTAGATGAGTATAACTTGGGCTTATCAAAAGAAAGAATAAATGGTGTAGCCTATGAAGCTGAGAAGGCTTATGCTGGAAATCCTTCAGGCATTGACAACACTGCCGCCACTTATGGCGGGTTAATCTGGTTTAGAAAATCGGTAATAGGAAGATCAAATACCATCGAGAAATTAAGTCTAAGAAAGCCAGTTGAAATAATAATCGGAAACACTGGAATTGTAGCCGACACTAAAGCAATGGTTGAAGGGGTTGCAGCAAGGAAGAAACGCAACCCGGTGAAATTCGATCAGCTGTTTAGACAAGCAGAGGATTTGGCGTTCAAAGCAAGAATCAATCTAATCGACTTTAATCTTCGTAAGGTCGGGGTCTTAATGAATGAAAATCATCAGTTACTGCAGGAAATTAACGTCTCTTGCGAAGAACTCGACTATCTAGTAAACTTGGCAAGAGAAAAAGGAGCCTATGGAGCAAAACTCACCGGTGGTGGGGGCGGAGGTTGCATGGTAGCATTAACTCCGGGGAAGAAATTACAAGAGGAGATTGCGACCACGATGAAAAATGAGGGATTTCAAGTCTTGAAAACAAGAATAGGGATTTAAATAATGCATAAAACCAAACTGGAGAAGGGGAGAAAAATTGGGATTTAGACATTTCTTGGAGCAATTAGACGGTAATAGAGAGCTTGTGAGAATAAAAAAAGAAGTTTCCACCGAGTTTGAGATGGCTGGATTTATAGATGCTGTAAAAGAAAAACCAATATTTTTTGAGAGGGTGAAAGAAGGGGACATTCCAGTTGTAGCAGGACTCGTCTCTTCAAGAGGATTAGTTGCAGAAGCTTTGGACATAGAGGAAAGCAACTTGATGAAGGAACTTTCTAATGCAATAAAAGAACCTTTTCCGATTCCTGAGGTTGTGAAGGGGGGCGAGTGCCAACAAGTCATCGAGAAGAATGTCGATCTCACAAGACTTCCAATAATGAGGTATACAGAAAAAGATGGGGGTAAATATGTGGCATCAGCTATAGCGATAGTAAAGGATCCTGAATTGGGTAGAAATATGTGTTTCCATAGGTTGATGCTGATGGATCCGAAGAGATTTGTGGCGAGAATCGTTGAAGGTCGAGGAACTGACACCGCTTTTAAAAAATCTGGTGGAGAACTTGAGGTAGCTTTTTGTATAGGAAACTCGACAGCTGTCCTCTTAGCTGCATCTACATCTTTGCCCAAGGGTGTAGATGAGTTGGGGATGGCCAACGCGCTTGAAAAGACAAAGCTTGTGAAGTGTCAAACTGTTGACCTTGAAGTCCCAAGAGATAGTGAGATTGTATTGGAAGGAGTGATAACAAAGGAAAGGGCTCCTGAAGGACCATTCCTTGATCTTACAGGAATCCCTGACAAGGTCCGACTACAACCAGTAGTAGAAATAAGTTGCGTGACAACTAGAAAAGACCCGATCTACCAGACTATTTTAGCTGGGAGAAAAGAACATAGAGTGTTAATGGGGATGCCCAAGGAGCCAACAATTTTCAATGAAGTGAACAAAGTTTGTAAGTGTACAAATGTTCATATAACTGAAGGTGGCTGCAGCTGGCTTCATGCAATTGTACAGATTATAAAAAAGAGCCCAGATGATGGAAAAAAAGCAATTAAGGCCGCCTTTGAAGGTCATGGATCATTAAAACATTGTATTATTGTGGACAACGATATAAACATCTATGACCCAAATGATGTCGAATGGGCAATTGCAACAAGGTTTCAGGCAAACAAGGGAGCAGTCATTATGCCAAATCAAAGAGGCTCCTCTCTGGACCCCTCTGGGGATTTAACTGAAGGTAAAAAAGCCACAACCTGTAAGATGGGAATAGATGCGACGATACCTCTCATACAAACAGGAAAAGGATTCAAGAAAAAAGAATATAAAAAGGTCAATTTAGAATCAGTTTCGTGATTTTATGTTTTTAACAAAAGAGGAAAAGCGCCTGCTCAAAGGTGAAGAAGGCTTCGCAGTTAGAAAATCCATGGAAATCCTAGTCGCATTAGGAAGCATCTATGGAGCACAGAAGTTAATAGAGGTGGGCTCAGTCCAAGTTGCAGGTGTTTCATATCATAATCTAGGAGACGCTGGATTGGAGTACCTCAAAGAACTCGCCAGAGATGGAAAGGTGAAAGTTCTCACAACATTGAATCCAGCAGGAATGGATCTGAAGAATTGGCAGAAACTCGGAATCGATGAAAATTTCGCAAAAAAACAGAATTTAGTGATTGATGCTTTCGAAAGGATGGGTATCATCATCTCATGCACCTGCGCCCCATACCTAATAGGTAACTTACCAATCTATGGAGAGCATATTGCTTGGTCAGAATCCTCTGCAGTTACTTTTGCAAACTCAGTAATTGGAGCAAGAACAAATAGAGAAGGTGGACCCTCTGCGCTTGCTGCAGCTTTTGTAGGAAAAACACCCTATTACGGTCTCCACCTAGATGAAAATAGAAAACCAGATATCCATGTAAATGTCGCAGCTGATTTGCTGAAAATCTCTGATTGGGGAGCTCTTGGCTACTGCATTGGAAAAAAAGCACAAAACGAGATTCCTTATGTAACTGGGATAAAAAACGCCACTTTGGATGAATTAAAATCTCTCTGTGCTTCAACAGTGACCTATGGCTCAAAACCTATTTTCCACATTAAGGGTATAACCCCAGAATCCGAAAAACACAAACCCCCCAAGAGGACTATAACAATTAGGAATATCGACATCAAAAATGCGTATAAAAGCATTAATGACGACTTTTCTGATATTGATCTAATCTGTGTTGGATGCCCCCATTGCTCAATAAAAGAAATTGCTGAAATAGCCAAATTGCTAAAAAATAGAAAAATATCATCCAATGTTGAATTCTGGATAGCATGCTCAAGACTTGTGAAGCAAATGGCTGATAAAAGGGGTTATACCAATGTCATTGAGAAAGCAGGGGCAAAATTCGCTTGTGACACATGTATGGCAGTAGCCCCACTGAAAGGAAGATTCAGATCAGTAATGACAACCTCCGCAAAAGGATGCTACTACTCAAGACATAACTCCATGATGACAAAAATGGGAGGGCTGGATGAATGTATAGCGGCTGCAGTGAAAGGAAAATGGAATTAAAAGGGAGAATTATCTCAAGAGGGACTGCTGAAGGAGAAGCCCTGAGTACATCACAACCGATTTCCTTCTATGGGGGAGTTAACCCGACAACTAGCGAGATTATCGAAAAAGGGCATGAACTGCAGGGAGAAAAGATTGAAGCAAAAATCTTGGTTTTTCCAAATGGAAAAGGATCCACAGTCGGTTCTTATACGTTGTATAGATTGAAAAAAAGTGGCTTGGCTCCAGCGGGAATCATAAATAAGGAATGTGAGACTGTAGTTGCTGTGGGGGCAATAATCTCAGAGATTCCATGTATAGATAAAATTAATATCTCACAAATAAGAACCGGAGACACCATTTCTATCAAAGATAATGTCGTCACTATCAAATAAAGTGTAAAAAATTGGGGAACGAAACTCACGAAAAATTAGTATTGCTGAAACTTGGCGGTTCTGTTATAACTAATAAGGAAATCCCCAAGACTCCCAATAAAGACGTGATAAATCGAATTGCAAAAGAAATTTCTGACGCAAAGTTAGGGCGCCTAATTATTGTGCACGGTGGTGGCAGTTTTGGCCACCCTATAGCAAAGCAATTCAAGATAAAAGAAGGATTCAAAGAACAATTGCAAATCCAAGGATTTTCACAAACACATCAAGCTATGCTTGAATTAAACCAGCATGTTGTAGATGCTCTAATACGGCATAATATAGCTGCCTTTTCCATTTCTCCCTCATCATGCATAGCTACGAAAGCTGGTCGAATCCAAGACTTCTACTATAGCATAATAACAAAGCTTTTGGATACAGGATTTATACCAGTGCTTTTTGGGGACGCAGTTCTAGACAACACCTTAGGATTCACTATACTCTCTGGCGATCAATTGGTCGCAGCTTTAGCAATAAGATTCAAAGCAGACAAGATAATCATAGGAGTTGATGTAGATGGGTTGTACACAGCTGATCCATCTGATGATTCTGCACAGCTAATACCCTACATCCCATCGCATAATTTGAAAGCTCTGATGCATAACATTGGAGAAGCAAAGGGGAATGACGTGACAGGAGGCATGAAAGGGAAGATTTTAGAGCTTACACCTGCGTTAAATGCCAACATAAAAACGATAATAGTTAATGCCATGAAAGAAGGCAATATATACAAAGCTCTTAAGGGAGAAAAAGTAATCGGCACTTTAATTGACAAAGAGTGAACCAATTTGCCAAGCCCAACAGAGAACAGAAAAGCCGATCATATAAGAATCTCAATGCAAGAAGATGTTCAAGCGAAATATATCACACCGGGCTTTGAAAACGTCCATTTTGTTCACAAAGCTTTGCCTGAGATTGACCGTGAAAAAATTCATCTCAAAATCAAAGTCTTTAATCATGAATTTTCTGCTCCGTTTATTGTTGGTGCAATGACCGGAGGTACACCGAAAGCCAAAAAAATCAACACTTCTATTTCTGAAGCAGTTGAAGAGCTCAATCTAGGGATGGGAGTTGGCAGTCAAAGAGCAGCAATCGACGAACCTAGATTAGAATCAACTTATAGAATTGTCAGAAAGAGAGCACCAAATGCCTTTTTAGTTGCTAACATTGGTGCTTCTCAACTTGTACGGGGGTACGGAGTGAAAGAAGCATCAAGAGCAGTAGAGATGATTGAAGCTGACGCTTTGGCTATTCACCTAAATCCTCTGCAAGAGGCAATCCAGCCTGAAGGAGAAGCACAGTATGCAGGGGTCCTTGAGAAGATAGAAGAATTAACACAAAATCTACAGATACCAATTATTGCAAAGGAAACAGGCGCAGGTATTTCAGCAGAGGTCGCGAAGAGACTAGAGAGAATAAAGGTAGAAGGTGTTGATGTCTCCGGTGCTGGTGGAACAAGCTGGGCAGCTGTAGAACATCATCGAGCAAGAACTGCCAATGATACGTTTCATGAACGATTAGGCAGGAGTTTTTGGGATTGGGGCATACCAACCATAATAAGCATAATCGAAGTTAGCCAATCAACAAAACTCACCATCATAGGGTCAGGCGGATTACGATCAGGCTTGGACATGGCGAAAACATTGGCTTTGGGAGCGAGTCTAACTAGCATGTCCACCCCTCTCCTCAGACCAGCCACAAAAAGCACCAGCGAAGTGAAGGAAACCTTGAAACTCATCATTGAAGAGCTGAGAAACACCATGTTCCTTGTAGGCGCAGAGTCCATTGAGGAGTTAAAGAAAGCCCCAGTTATGGTGATTGGAAAAATGGCTGAATGGTTAGAAAGACGAGGTTTCAAACCCGAAATGTATGCAAGGCGGTAACTATGAAAATTAAAGATATTTTAAAAGAACAAGTCGCCAGTATTGACGAAGCAATTGAAAAATATATCCCAAGAAGATTTGAAAAAGATGCGATTATCTTCAGACTCAGCCAGCCAAGATACTCTTACAATCTAGAAGTTTTAGACAAAGCAATCGCAGAGCCTATTTGGGAGTTTCTTGACCGTGGCGGGAAACGTTGGAGACCCAGCCTATTCCTATTGATCTGTGAAGCCTTGGGCAAGGATGCAAAAGACTTCCTAGAATATGCTATAATACCTGAGGTCATACACAATGGAACATTGATGATTGACGATATTGAAGACCAATCCGAACTTCGTAGGGGCAAACCTTGTACATACAAGCTATTCGGCCAAGACATCGCCATAAACTCTGGAAACGCCATGTACTATTTTCCACTCCTGTCCCTTGTGAAAAACCGCAACAGAATCTCACCCGTCACATTGAATAGAATTTACGAAATCTATGTACAAGAAATGATTAACCTCAGCTTAGGCCAAGCCATGGACATTGCATGGCATCGAGGGCTGATGGATGCAGACATGACAAGTGAAAAGGATTACCTACAGATGTGCGCCTACAAAACTGGGACTCTAGCGAGAATAGCAGCTAAGTTAGCAGCAGTTCTATCAGACGCTGAAGACGAATTAATCGAAAACCTAGGGCGTTTCGCAGAATCCATCGGTGTAGCCTTTCAGATTCAAGACGATGTTCTAGACCTGACTGGAGAGACATTTGCTGAAAAGAAAGGAGCAAGAGGAATGGACATCTCTGAAGGAAAACGGACATTAATGGTCATTTACACCTTACAAAACGCAACACCCGCAGACAGAAAGCAACTTCAAAAAATATTGGACATTCATACAAAAGAACAGGATTTGCGTGATGAAGCCATAGCAATCATGAAGAAGTATAACGCCATTGAGTTTGCAAAGGAATATGCGCGCAAAATTGTACGAGAAAGCTGGAACGACGTTGATAAACTGCTGCCTGATTCAGACGCAAAAAGGAAATTAAGAGCCTTTGTCGACTACCTTGTTGAAAGAGATATCTAAGAATTTGAGTGACCTCGTTGTCTTCAAATGCAGAACTTAGAAAGAAAATAAGGCAAATCGCACTTATAAATGCAGTCACGCATAAAGGAAAAGCCCAGAAAAGACCAGTTATCGGCAAACTACTAGCTGACGATCCAAGCCTGAAAGCGAAGGTTAAAGAAATTGAGCCAACTGTGATGGAAATCGTCGAAGAAGTCAATGGCCTCAGCTTTGAGAGACAGAAAAAAATCGTAGGAAAGAATTGGCCTGAATCTCTGATCAAAGAAAGAAAGGACGAAAAGAAAACGCTTCCACCATTATCTAACGTAGATAAATATGAAGTTGTTATAACCCGGTTCTCCCCAAACCCTGATGGTCCAATACATCTAGGCAGTGCAAGAGCTATAATTTTGTGCCACGAATATGCACAGATTTATAAAGGAAAATTCCTTGTCCGGTTCGAAGACACTGATCCGAAACTTAAGCGGCCACAGTTATCATTTTACACTTCCATAAAAAAGGACTTGAAATGGCTGAATTGTGAGCCGGATGAATATTTCATTCAAAGCGATCGTTTGCTAATATATTACGAGCATATAGAGCGTTTACTACAAGAAGGGCATGCTTATATCTGCACTTGCAAATCCGAATTCTTCAATCAGTTTGTTTTGGCTAAGAAGCCGTGTCCCTGTCGAAATCTGACAGCTGAAGAACATTGGAAACGTTGGCAGAAAATGCTTGATGGTACTTATAAAGAAGGTGAGGCTGTTGCTCGCATTAAGACAGATCTCACCCACCCGAACCCAGCCGTTCGAGATTGGCCAGCGCTGCGTATAGTAGATATTAAGAAATATCCCCATCCTAGAGTTGGTTGTAAATATCGGGTCTGGCCTCTTTACAACCTGGCATGCGGCATAGATGATCATCTCATGGGTGTAACTCATATAATCCGCGGCAAAGAACACTTGACTAATCAGATTCGTCAGGAGTTTATGTATCGCTACTTCGGTTGGATCTATCCTGAAGCTATCCATTATGGTCGCATGAAGATTTCAGGAGCTTCTTTAAGCAAGTCGAAAATGCTGAGAGAAATGCGGGAAGGCCTCTATACGAGCTGGGACGATCCAAGGCTGGCTACATTTGCAGCACTTAGACGTAGAGGTGTGCAAGCAGACGCAATAAGACGTCTAATTATAGATGTTGGACCCAAGACTCAAGACTTGACGTTGAGTTGGGAGAACCTCTATGCACACAATCGAAGAATAATTGAACCTAAGGCGAACCGTTATTTTTTCGTGCATAATCCCAAGAAGGTTATCATAAATAACCTTACAAAAACGTTTACAGCAAAAATCCTTTTACACCCTGACTATCCAGAAAGAGGATTTCGCCTATTCAACATCAAACCAAAAAATAGCACTGCAGAGTTTTGGGTCTCAACAAAGGACATTGAGAAAATGAAGAAAGGTCAAGTAATCCGGTTTATGGAGCTCTTCAACATAAGAATAGACAATGTAAACACGCCTGAAGGAGACGCTATCACAGCGATGTTTCACAGTGAAGAGTACGAAGAAGCGAAGGCAGTTAAGGCACCATTAATCCACTGGATTCCTAAGAAAACAGGTGTGAGATGCCAGGTTATAATGCCTGATGCATCGACTGCTGATGGTTTAGTGGAAGAAAGTTGCAGAAAACAAAAAGCTGATACAATCGTACAATTTGAGCGATTTGGCTTTGTAAGAATAGACAGCAACAAAGACAGTTCCATCTTAGCTTATTATTGCCATCGTTGAACAATTATAGCGAATACACTGTTAAAATGATTACAATGAATACGCGAAAATATTCTTTATTCGGCATCCTCGGACCTCTAGCAGCAATTTTCTTCATTGGGCTATCCATAACGTTATCCCCCTGGTTCAGTTGGCACTACAATGCCCTAAGCGACCTTGGACATGCTGTTAGAAGTGAAGTCGCCCAATTATTCAATTTTGGCTTATTAATGGCTGGATTCTTCACTACGATATATTCAATAACGGCATTAAAGAACCATGCCAAATACACAAGCTTTTGCCTACTCACCTCAGCCTTGCTCCTTCAATTAGTAGCTACTTTCGATGAGGTATATGGGTTCCTCCATTTTTTGGCATCAATATTTTTCTTCATATCGCTAAACTTTGCAACCTTAATATATGCTGTCGAGAGGAAATCGAAGATAGCAACAATGGCATTCATGATTAGTTTCGGTTCATGGGTGTTATATTTAGCAGGGATTTACCAAAGCGGAATCGCTGTACCCGAAATTATTTCATCTTTGGCAACTTCGTCGTGGATCATACTGTCTGCCATGCACACACTGGATAAATCTTGATTGTCTATTTGTCAAGACATTCAGCAATATTGAATACCATTTGCTATAAAATGAATTCTGAATAATTATCTAGACTTCCTAAGAGATTTATTCTCATCATCTAACCTTAGAACGGTGAGAAAATCTTATGCCCCGCTCGAGACTGGAAAAGTATCTCAGCGTACTCGAAGTCTTGGTTCCAAGACCTTCAAGGCTTGATAGCATCTCATACAAAACAAACATAGAGTGCACAACGCTACGAAAGTACCTGACCTTTTTAATCTCAAATAATCTCGTTGAGGAACATCATTCGGAGAAAAGAAAAACTGTCTATGCTATTACGGAAAGAGGTTCAGCAGTATTTAAGACGCTACAAGTGCAGAAATACTTCGAGAAATTAAAGAAAACCTTACCAGAAGTTAAGGAAGCTGGTGAGAAGCACTCACTGGTTTCGAAGCAGGCTCAAATAAGAGAAAGCCAGTCATCATCTGCAAAGGAATATTGAGGGAGTTTGGATTGGGAGAAAATGAAGCGAGCTCTCAAATTCTTGAGAGAGTTCAAAAGGACTTAGGTGAAAAAAACCTGGCAGACCTTGAGAAGTTTACAATAAAGATTAGCCTTAAAAACTTAAGCCGCGAAGAAAAAATTCAAGAAGCAAGCAAACCACTCTATCTGAAAAGGTATGAGTAAAATCAAAATAGCATCAGTCGTTTATCGGAATACACTTCTACTCATCGCATTTTGATCAGAGATTTTGAACCTTGATGGTGCTCCGGCCGGGATTCGAACCCGGGTCTCCGGCTCGAAAGGCCGGAATACTTAACCGGGCTATACTCGGCAGATATTGGCTTCTACCGGAGCCCAATCACGGAGCATATTCCAAATTAACGGTTCATTCGAATAAAGCTATCTGTCAGGAACTATGCAAAGGAAGTGCCCATCAGAAGCTTTCGGAGCTACTTTTTTGATCGTGCACAGGCAGGCAATACGTAAATATCCACGGGGCAAAAGGGATAAAGGAGTGATAAGTGATATGGAGAATAATCCAGTGCACCTTCTAGGCATTTCAGGTAGCCCTCGCGACGCAGCTACAGCTTTTGTGATTAAAGAAGCGCTAAACTATGCAGAAATGGAATTTCCAGTTCAGACTGATTATTTCTCTGTGCAAAACAAGAACATAGGTTTCTGCACTCACTGTGACTTCTGTAAACGAGAAAAGAAGGGATGTATTACTGAAGATAATATGGTTGAAGCGTACGATAAGATGGAAACTGCGAACGCTTTCATCATAGGCACTCCAGTTTACAACGGATCAGTCAGTGGGCAACTGAAAACCTTTTTTGATCGATGTCGAGCTTTAGTTACAAAACATCCTAGCGCTCTAAGAAACAAAGTTGGAGCTGGTGTAGCGGTTGGGGGAGATCGCCTTGGTGGTCAAGAGCTAGCGCTACTAACGATTCACTCATTCTTTTTAGCCAATGAGATGATACCAACGGGTGGTGGCCCATTTGGAGCAAATTTAGGAGGTACCGTTTGGTCCCGCGACTTGGGTAGAAAAGGAGCCCAATCAGACATTGAAGGCTTGAGAACAGTCAAAAAAACTATTTACCGATTGATGGACCTAGCAATAAATCTCAGGAAAGAGTGAATTAGCCATGACTCCAAGAATCGCTTGGGGAATTACCGGATCAGGTGACAAACTAACCGAAAGTATAGACGTAATGAGCAGTTTAAGGAAAAAACATGCCTGGGACGTGGATGTCATACTTTCTAAAGCCGGAGAAATGGTTGTAACATGGTACAAACTCTGGGGCAAAATAAAACAGGATTTCGACAAAGTGTTTATCGAAAGCACTGCAAACACACCTTTTCTAGTTGGTCCCTTACAACTAGGAAAGTATGACCTCTTGCTCCTATGCCCCACTACATCCAACACGACAGCTAAAATAGCGCATGGAATAGCTGATTCATTGCTTACAAATTGTGTCGCACAGGCGATGAAAGCGGGAGTACATGTCTACGTTTTCCCTGTGGACCAGAAATTGGGAAAAGTCGAGACAATCTTACCTAGTAATAAAAGAATCACGCTTAACATGCGTGACATAGATGTGAAGAATGCTGAAAAATTAAGATCAATGAAAGGACTTACGGTACTTTCAAGCCCAAAGGAAATCGAGTCAGTTCTATTTAAGTTCCTTGCGAAAAAATAATGAAGGGCCTAGAAACTAAATAAGTTTCTGCGCGCGCTAGATATGATGAACCCTTCTACTCAATCAAATCCATAGGTTGTCCACAGCAGACAAGGACTCCGCCACCAACTTTAGTCACTGTAACCTCGTTACCACAGATGTTACACACGTACTTTTCTCCAACCTGGTTAACTCCCATTTTGGTCTTCCACCTCTTTTAACTTGACAAGTTTTGTAATGGCCAATCAGCTTTAAAGCATTCTGTTAAGGGAGTGAATGAAGGTCCAAGAATTAATGTGCTTAAAGAGCTTTCAGATTCCAATTTTTGTTAGAAGGATATTCTTGCTGAATAAGGGAGTTCACCTAACACTTTTTCGGCTGCTTTAGCAACTTCTGCTCGATGTTTTTCCTCGGTATAGACGCGAACGACATTAATGAAACCTTTTAATGCTTCAAAGATTCTTGAGACTTCGCTAAGGCGCTGAGAGATTCTCTTTCCATCTTTTGTTTTATAGAAGATAGGAATTTCCATTGGTTCCATGAGGTTAGAATGCCTGTAGGGTACAGAAGGTAATGTTGGCACATCAATAACTACAGATTCTAACTCTACACCAGCTTTTTCCGCAATCTTGTCTCTCATCTCGCTGCGGATTTCCTCGGTGCTAAACAACTTTGAGACTGTCTTGTCTTTGACATGGAATGTTTGGTCATAAGCACATTTGAGCAGTCGTCGTCTTTCTAGGTTCTCCATAAGACTTCGAGATTTTTCACAAAGTTTCAACATCGTCCAGACTGTGTAATCGTTTAAGGCTAAATATTCCTCAGTAGACTCAAAACTTACAAGCCCCAGTTCATCCTTTGCTCTTTCCATAGCCATGGCAAGCATTATTTGGGTTGCCCTACTCACACGATGAAAATAGATGCTTTTGAAGGACTCTATACGAGCTAGAATAAAAGACTCGAGCGCAGAAAGTGCTCCCAAATCTACTGCTAGATTCTCATCTAATACATCTAGCATATGGATCAGACGGAATATGTCTACGTTGCCATATTCTGCGCCAGTGTGGTGTGTGTCTCTAACGATGAAGTCGAGTTTGTCGACATCGACAGCGCTCTGAATTATTTGGTCCATAAATGCTTTCCCTTTACGCTGCAGCGAACCTACAGCAAGTTTAGCCAGCGCTTCAACATCATATCCTGCCCTTTCCAGGATATCGCCTAACTCAGATTTCCTGATTACCCAAACTGTCATTTCTTCGTGAGTTTTGTTCAAATATTTCTCAAGCAAATATTCAAAAACATGGGAAAATGGGCCATGTCCCACATCATGAAGCAGCGCTGCAGAATGGATCATTTGTATCTCTTCTTTTGATAAATGTTGGGTTAGATTGAAGTTCTCTGTTAGTCGCTGAGCTAGATACATAGTGCCTATAGAATGTTCAAAGCGAGTGTGGTTGGCTCCTGGATATACATATTCTGCTCCTGCAAGTTGACGAAGTCTATGGAGACGTTGCATCGGAAAAGAATCTATGATATCCTTTTCGGTCTTGGTTATGTAAACATAACCATAAACTGGATCTTTTATTTCACCCCAGCGTTGATCCATGCCTTTTTCAACGCAGTTTTATCTTGGCTATCGCTATATAAGGCTGTGTTAAAATGCACTGAATAATTGGCAAGAATTTGTTGCTGAATTATTTTATAGGTGTGTATGAATGATTTTTTTAATGTTTAAGTGGAGTTATGTCCTTCTAAAATGTGGAAGATTTCTGAATGAAAGAAGCAATGTTTTACGAGAAATTTGACGATAACATTGTTAAATGTAATTTGTGTAGTCATAGATGCCCTCGAATCCCTGATTCGAAGAGGGGAATTTGTCGAGTTAGAGAGAATAGAAAAGGAGTGCTCTATAGCATAGTATATGGAAAGACAATTTCCAGCGCAATAGATCCTATAGAGAAAAAACCTCTTTTCCACTTCCTCCCTGGTTCAAGGGCTTACTCCATCGCTACTGCTGGATGCAACTTCAAATGTAGTCACTGTCAAAATTATCAAATTTCTCAGATACCAAAAGAGCTAACCATTATGCCCGGATGTGACACGCCTCCTGAAGAGGTTGTTATGGCTGCAAAGTATCAAAACTGTGAAAGCATAGCTTACACGTACAGCGAACCCACCATTTTCTTTGAATATGCCTATGACATAGCAAAACTTGCAAAAAAGGAGGGGATAAAAAATGTATTTGTTACGAACGGGTATATCACCGAGGAAGCCCTGGTTGAGATAAAACCCTATTTAGATGCTGCTAATATTGACTTAAAGAGTTTTAATGACGATTTTTACCGCAAGATTTGTGGTGCTAGCTTGAATCCTGTCTTGGACTCTATCCGGCTTCACAAGAGCTTAGGAATTTGGACTGAGATCACAACTCTGATCATCCCTACTTTGAATGACTCGGAAAAAGAACTGTCCAAAATCGCTGAGTTTATTGTGACAGTTGGTAAGGAAATACCTTGGCACATCAGTCAGTTCTATCCAACATATAAGCTCCTATATTTACCTCACACCTCTATCACAGTTCTTCGTAAAGCAAGAGAGATTGGTCTGAATGCTGGTTTAAGATATGTCTATGAGGGAAATGTACCTGGTGAAGCTGGGGAAAACACCTACTGCTATGAATGCGGGAAACCACTCATTCATCGATATGGTTATCGAATCCTGAAAAATATGGTTAAAAACTCTAAATGTCCTTATTGCGGAACCAGAATTGATGGCGTAAAACTATGATTGCACGCATGAAGCTATTTGTACGCGCTTTTAATAACTATCGAAAAAATGGAACATGCGTGCGCATATGCTTGCTTGCCATACTGAGTTTCTAGTCGATAATTATCTTTATATCGTCTATATTATAGGTCATTTCAGTTTCCCATCTTACAGTAATTCCTAAAGCAACCCACACTTTTCCAGTAGAATCCGTTATCAGAGTTTTTTTGTGAGTATAGCGTTTCCATCCTTCTACTTCATTGGCAGGGCCAAGAACAGTGAAGTCTTCTTCAAGTGTTGGATTGGAAATTCCAGCATAAGCACACACGCCAGCTATAATGTTGAAACTCTCTTGTTCACTGTAGAATTCAAAAGAGATCGTAACGTGAATTTGCGAGTTGTTCTTTGTTTGTATTTCTTTCTCTAACCAAATTGTGCCATCGTCCTGCCTCCCATCAATATGCAATTCTAGCGAATATTGTCCAGAAGAGGATATTTTAGTCACTCTAGAGATGTTCCAAGTCACAGAGTGCCCAGGATTGTTCGGATCTAGAGGCAGATCAGCGTCTTTCAGCCAATCCCCTAGACCCTGTTCAAAATCTTCTTCATAAAAAGCAGGATTAGGACTTGGATAGAAGTACCAAACACTCAGAATCCCAGCGATAATCAATATCACAATTGTTGGAAGATACTTGAAACGAAACCTCATGGTCTTAGCCTAGCTTTAAAGTTCTCTTCATTATAGATAATACCACGCTTTAGAACAGCCTGTACTAGACTTTTTAAACGGTTGGTTTGTGTGTGAGATGGGATTAAAGCCCCATAAATGGAAACCAATGAGAAAAATTCAATCTTATAGCGTAAGCAAACTATTGTGAATTTTGATGCACGCATATTTAGAAAGAATTTTTCATTTTTTTCCTAGATTTTTCATTTGACCCTTAAATTAGGTGAAAAGTCCATGTATCAAGTGTGGTATAAAAATGGGAGTGGTCGTTGGTATAGGTCATGTGACACAAATTTTTGCCTTATAATATAATAATCCATGGTCTTTTCAATGATGTTAAAAAATAGAAAAATTTTAGAAAAAAATTTGAAGAAAAATGGGCAAAATTACAAAACTATTGGAGTTGTTGTTTGATTGGCATGTGGCTCTTCAGTTATATTTGTAGCGCGCGCAAGTAGAATTGTAACATAGGCCCAGTCTGTTTATATTCCTTCTTATGCATGCAGTACGAAAATATAAGCAACTTGCGAAGCTTACAGTGACAGAAGTGAGGCTCAATGGTAGATTTCAGATTTGAAACGAGCAAAGATTTTGCGTGCAGACTTGATCTTGAAGACCCTCTCGCAAGATTTCGGAAACGGTTCTATATCCCTGATAAAACAATTTATGTGGATGGCAATTCGTTGGGTCTTCTTTCAGTAGAGTCTGAAAGATCGATAATCCGTGTTTTGGACGAGTGGAAGATCCTCGGTATAAAGGGTTGGACCAAGGCAAAGCTTCCATGGTTCTACTTCGCCGAAGAACTTGGTTCAATGTGTGCTAGGATTGTAGGGGCAGAACCCGAGGAGGTGGTGGCTACGGGGACAACCACGGTCAACATACACTCACTTGTGAACACTTTCTATCAGCCCGAAGGAAACAGGAGAAAGATACTCGGGGATGAACTGACCTTTCCCACGGATATATATGCTCTAAGAAGTGTGGTGAGGTTGAGAGGAAATTCAGATCGAGACCTAATTCTCGCTCCAGCCGAGGGAGGCCGGATATTGAATGAAGATCAGATTATTGAAATGATGGACAGTCATGTTGCTCTTGTCTTTCTCCCATCAGTGTTGTACAGAAGTGGGCAGCTACTTGATATGCAACGGCTCACAAAAGAAGCGCATGAAAGGGGAATACCGATAGGTTTTGACTGCTCTCATTCAATTGGTGTCGTGCCTCATCACCTTGACAAGTGGAGCGTGGATTTTGCCCTCTGGTGCAGCTACAAGTATCTAAACGGTGGACCAGGCGGAACTGCCTTTATATACATTAACAAAGATCACTTCGACCTGGAGCCTGCACTTGCAGGTTGGTTTGGGTATGTCAAAGAAAGGCAATTTGACCTGTGCATCGACTTTGAGCATTCTAAGAGTGCAGGAGGATGGCAGATTTCGTCACCACCCATTCTGAGTTCAGCTCCTCTCGAAGGCTCTCTTAAAATAATTTTTGAGGCTGGAATAGATGCTATTAGAGAGAAATCATTGAAGCTGACTTCGTACCTTATTTACTTAATTGATGAGCTTCTCTCCATGGACCCATATGATTTTTCAATTGGAACCCCAAGAGAACCGGAACAAAGAGGCGGGCACATCGCGGTTGAACATACGGAAGGAATGAGGATAAGCGAAGCATTGCAAACAAGAGGCGTAATTTCTGATTTCAGACCCCCCAATGTGATAAGAATAGCTCCAACACCACTCTACAATACTTTCCATGAAGTTTGGGAAATCGGCCAACACTTGAAGGCAATAATCGATAACAAAGAATATAGACGATTCCCCGAGGAAAGAAAGGAGATACCGTAGATGCCCTGAAATAAAATTATGACTACGCACACACTGGATTACAAAACTGCGTTGTGAAAATGCGCGCTCGTGCAATTTAATAAACATGAACGAATGATGTTAGGAGGCAAGGGTCGGTGCGAGAGATGCCAAGGAAGCGCAAAGGTGTATTCATCTGCATTGAGGGGATTGATGGCAGTGGGAAGACCACTCAAGCGCATCTCCTTGTTGAAACCCTGAAAATCAAAGCTTATGATGCCATCTACACCACAGAGCCCAGTAATGGTATCCTTGGCCAAATGATACGCAGGAATATGCTCCAAGGAAGCCTCCGGGTTCCAACAATCGTCGAAGCTGTATTTTTTGCAGCTGACAGGGTTGATCACATTGAAAAAGAGATCGAGCTTTCCATTAAGGCAGAAAAAATCGTCGTCTGCGACCGCTATGTTTATTCTTCTATTGCATATCAGGGAGCGTCTAACATCAACTTGGGTTGGATTGAGCAAATCAATAGATACGCTATCAAGCCTGATTTGGCAATATACATAGATGTGCCACCGGAAATTGTATTCAAGCGCATGAAACGGCGAAAATCGGTAATGGAGACTCCCCACATCCAGAAAAAAGTCAGGAGGAATTATCTAAAACTAGTCAAGGAAAAACACCTTGAAATGGTTGATGGAAACCACTCAATAAACCAGGTAGCCAAAACCATTGAGAACATTGTCTTAAGATTTTTAGAAAAACATTAAACTGTCCACACACTTTGAAGCTTAAAAGTTATAGAATAACGTTCAGCCAACTCATTCCTAATATGATTTGTTAAAAAATCCATAATGGCCTCTACTTGAACATGGCGTGGTCCTCGCTCATGGCAAATTAAGAGCTCCATATAGTTCTTACTGAATGCGAATCTTAATAAATAGTAATCAAACTTCAAAGGTGTACGCTTCATTACACTATTAACAACATGATATTTTAGAATACATAAGAAATCAAGAAATGTCAATCTTTTCTTAGCTACCGCCGAATCCAAAATGTCCACCTCATTTTTATCTAGAAAAGTGAACACATCATCTTCCCCGACACCAAGCTCGAATGATAATTCACAATTTGGTGAAGAGAAGGTGATTTCCTCAAGTTTCCGCTTTTCCAGATTCAATTGATGAAAGGCTGAAATGATTGCCTGCTGGATTTTCTTTTGTTGAACTCGATAAGTGAAACGGGCTATACCATGGATTGTATTTGGAAAGTTCTCATAATGACCCAGCAGGAGTAGCACCTATGCTTCCTTAATTTTTCTTACCTTTTCAAGATTTTCCAGAAGCGAAGCCAAAACCGAATTAAGTTTTTGTAGTTCCTCTACCTCATCTTCTTCACTAATTCTTTTTTCTACTGCTTGTATCTTCGAAAGTATCGTGTTTTTCAGAGCCTTTAATTGCGCTTGCCCTATTGCTTTATCAGCGTTTTCCCCTTCTTTTATTACTATGACTCGTTTTTCACATTTAGCGCACCATAACTCCCCATTTTTAAATCTAAATAGAGGAGAAGCACATGCTGGGCATGCGAGCTCCGTAAGTGTTGCACCTTGCTTCAGAAGATCCACCATATGGTCTATACCTTTTGGTTTTTCAGACAAGCCTAAAACCTCGTTGCACACATCTAATGATCACCGACAATATCTAAACCGCTACATATTTGGTGTATGGTTAATATTAAAATGCCTAGATGATTACCAACACTCAGAGGACACAACTACAATCTGAGTGTTCCAGCATGCGACCTTGTTCTATATGAGTTTCCAGACAAGTTTAAAACCTCAATCATTCATATTATGTGCAAAAATAATTTGAGGCTTGTACTCAATTTTGCCCAGTGGAGGTACAACTTTGGTAAGCAAGAAAAAGTCGAAAGAATATGAGGAAAGAATAGGGCAAGCTATGATGGTGCTAGGTCAGATTTCTGAGGACACGACGACTCCGCGTAATATCAGACGAGCTGCTAAAGAGTCGATGGATTCGCTTCAGACTGGTGAATTGACTCCGGCGGTAAAGGCTTCTAATGCAATTTCTGTGCTGGACGATATTCTCCAAGATCCGAACATGCCGCCATATACGCGAGTGAAGCTCTGGAATGTGATGAGCCTTCTGGAAGCAATCAAAGATTAGTGGAATGCAAGATTTCATGGAACTTAGTGCGTGAAAGATTGGCGCTTGCAGCATTTTTCTAATGGACATGCTGCGTCTAGTTCATGAATTTTTAAGGCTATAGAGATATATTGCAGATAGGCTATTTGTGTAGGGTCTTGGAGGGCAATCCTCTTGAAATATGACGTGATAATTGTGGGCGCGGGCCCTGCTGGCATATTCTCGGCTTTAGAACTTGTGGAAAACACATCATTGAAAATTCTTATGTTGGATAAAGGGGTGGATATTGACAAACGTAGGTGCCCCGCTAGTAGAGGTTTTGGGTGCATCAACTGCGATCCATGCAATGTTCTTCATGGATGGGGGGGTGCAGGAGCTTTTAGTGATGGAAAACTCACTCTTTCTACAGAGGTGGGTGGGCTACTTGGAAAATATATCAACCAAAAGGAACTTCTCGAATTGGTTGACTATGTTGACAAGATTTACACAAGGTTTGGTGCTCCTAACAACCTTTACGGAACTGACATGGATCGAATAGAAGATATAGAGAGGAAAGCTTCCCTTGCTGGCTTGAAGTTAGTCCAACAGAAAGTTCGCCACATGGGAACTGAGAAGTGTGCTGAAACTCTTCTGAAAATGAGGAAGTTTTTAGAGAATGAGGTCGATGTAAGAACCAAGTCTGAGGTGAAGGGCCTCATAGTCAAGAATCGAAGCATTGAAGGCGTTGAAACAATTGATGGCACACGGATTCTAGGAAAGTGCGTTGTCGTCGCGCCTGGACGAAGCGGTGCCGAATGGTTGAAGGCTGAAGCTCAGGCTTTAGGATTGAAAACGCTGAATAACCCAGTTGACGTGGGTGTTCGTGTAGAGGTTCAAGCACCAGTCTTAGAAGAGCTGACTGATGTTTTGTATGAACCGAAGTTTGTTTATTACTCAAAATTCTTTGACGATTATGTTAGGACCTTCTGTGTCGCTCCATATGGTGAGGTTATTACGGAATCTTATAATGGCGTGTTAACTGTGAATGGTCAGAGCTATGCAGAGCATAGAACTGACAACACCAACTTTGCCATACTGGTAAGCACATCCTTCAC